>NZ_JAMYSV010000030.1:0-42938 GCF_040322115.1 Mesorhizobium sp. M0195
GGCATCAACACCTCCCGGCAAAAACCGAAAAGTGTTACCTATGTGTCCGGTACAAATCGTCACCTATGTCTCGGGCCGCTCACACAGGTCCATTCGGGACAGGTTCACTCGCCAGTCGCATAGGATTTCCGACACATGACAGCGATGGGCGCGGCGGCGCTGCTGATCCTTGTCCTGACTTATGCCGGCGTTGCCGTCGGCAGAATACCCGGGCTGCGCCTCGACCGGGCAGGGATAGCACTGCTCGGCGGTGCGGCGATGATCGCCATCGGCGCGCTGGACATGGAAGACGCCTACCGCGCCATCAGCTTCGACACCATCACGCTTCTGCTCGGCATGATGATCGTCGTGGCGCATCTGAAAGTGTCGGGCGCCTTTCGCGCGCTCGGCGGGTTCGCCATCGAGCATGCGCATGCGCCATTCATGCTGCTGGTGATGGTGACGCTGTTGACCGGCGTCCTGTCGGCATTCCTCGTCAACGACGCTATCTGCCTGGTCATGGCGCCGATCGTCGTCCATGTCACCCGCGTCATCAACCGCAACCCGGTTCCCTATCTGATCGCCACGGCGACCGCATCCAATTGCGGCAGTGTCGCGACCATCACCGGCAATCCGCAGAACATGGTCATCGGCGCCCTGTCGGGGATTTCCTATCCGGCCTTCTCGGCGGCGCTTGCGCCGGTGGCCCTGTTCGGCCTCGTCGCCGTCATCGTCATCGTCCGTATCGTTTACCATGCCGAATTTTCGCGCAAGGCCGAGCTCAGCCCCGAAGTCTACCGAGGCCGCATGCTGCCGGGACAGGTGCTGAAGGCGGTGGTCGTCTGTATCGGTTTGGCCATCGCCTTCTTTGCCGGCGTTCCGGTTGCCAAGGCGGCGCTGATCGGCGGCGCGATTCTGTTGCTGACCCGCGCCATCAAACCTGAGCGCATCTATCGCGAGATCGATGGGCCGCTGCTGTTCATGTTCGCCGGGCTGTTCATCGTCGTCGCCGGAGCCGAGAAGACGCTGCTTACGCCCGACATCGTCGCTTCGGCAAAAGACCTTGGGCTGAATGATGTGTGGCGGCTGTCCGGCTTCACCGCGGTGCTGTCCAACATCATGAGCAATGTCCCGGCCGTGCTGGCGCTGAAGCCGTTCGTGCCCGGACTGGAAAACCCCGAGCGGGCCTGGCTGGTCGTCGCCATGAGCTCGACGCTGGCCGGCAATTTCACGTTGCTCGGCTCGGTCGCCAATCTGATCGTTGCCGAGCACGCGCGGGTCTCCGGCAAACCGCTGGGCTTCATCGCCTTCTTCAAGGTCGGCCTGCCGTTGACGCTGGTCACCCTTCTTGCCGGGACGGCATGGCTGGCGGCCTAGAAGCGCGTCGCATTCGACCGACCTCATGCGGCGCGCATTAGGCTCTTTTTCATCATGTCGTTGTCGCAAAACCGCTGCACACTTTTGCGCGGCATGCATTAGCCGGTCAGGGCGATGTCACCGTCAGATGGCCTTTCATGTTGGGATGGAAGCGGCAGAAATAATCGACCGATTCCGCCTTCTTCACCGTCAGGCTCGCCGCCTTCTTCGGCGGGATCATCACTTCCCAGGCGCCGTTGACGGTTGCCGTGTGGGCGAACACGTCCTTGTTTACCCACCTGATCGTGTCGCCGACCTTCGCCTCGATCTTCGCCGGCGAAAACACAAGCTTCTCGATCGTCACCTCGATGGTTTCGACCTTGGCCGGCGCGGCACCCATGGCCAATGCCAGAGCAACCCACAGATGCCGCCGCGACATCATTGGCTCGATCCTCACTTCAGCATGCCGGCGACGTGTTCGGCGTGCTGTTCGTGGCCCTGGAATATTTTCAGGCCGGTTTCCAGCAGGCTCTTCAGCTCGGCGTTGCTGGCGGACGGGATCAGCAGAGTTTCGAGCGCGCCATTGACCTGCTTGTGGTAGGCCACCTCGCTGGCGACATAGGCCTTGTCGAAAGCCGCACCCTTGAGCTTGGCAAGCTTGGCACGTTCCTCGGCCGCCGCCTTGGTCAGCGCCTTGCTCGTCGGATTGTCCTCAGGCGTGACCTTGAGCTTCTTGACTAGGTCGAGAGCCTGTTTGTTGACCGCCTCGTGATCTCGCACCATGTCCTTGGCGAAATCCACGACTTCCTTGTTCTTGGATTTCTTCAGCGCCTGCTTGGCCGCCTCGACGTCAAGCACGCCCGCTGTGTAGGCGATATGTGCGATCTGCGGATCGGTCGGTTTGTCGGCAGCTTGCGACGAGGGCGCTGCGCCAAGCAGGAAAATTGCGGCCAGTGCCGTGGTCGATCGAATAAACATGATGCTCTCCTTCGCCCCGACGCGGAACTGCATCGGGCTTCGTTTTCAGTGATGCTCATTGGATGCAGGACACGGGAAAACGTTCCCGCGAAAATCGCCGCGGCCTATCCGGAAAGACCAAGCCGCTGCATCACGGCATTGGTCAGCCGTTCGCAGCGCCGGCCCGCGAACGGAAAGGCGTCGAGCAGCACCGGGCCGATCTGGTCGTCCAGCGCCTTGCGCACCAGCGCGCGGGCGCGGTGCAGCCGCGTCTTGATGGTTTCTGGTCGCACGCCAAGCAGTTCGGCGGTCTCCTCGATGCTCAATCCCTCGATGACGCGCGCCACGAACACGATCCGATAGACATCGGGAAGACTGTCGGTTGCCCGTTCGACAAGCTCAAGGATCTGCCGTTGGGCCATCGTCCGCTCCGGATCGTCGCTCGGGTTGAAGGGAAACCGGATGATTTCGGCTTGCGGGTTTTCAGGCATCGCTACCATTCGCCGCCTTTTGCGCAAGCGGCCGAGGGCTTCGTTGATGACGATACGCGACAGCCATGTGGCGAGCGAGGCATCGCCGCGAAAGGCCTCGAGATGGGCAAAGGCGCTGACATAGGCCTCCTGGACGATGTCTTCGGCCTCGCTGTCGTTCCGCACAACGCCGCGGGCGATGCGGTAGAGCCTTTGGTTGTGCGTCTTGATGATGGTGCGGAATGCATCGCCATCACGTGCCAGCGCGCGGCCGACAAGCTGCATATCGCGGGAAGCGGCGGGCGTTGCCGTCAACGCAGCAGGCATGGCCGATCTCCTGATAGGCTTCTCATCGCGACATTGGATGCATCGGCCGACAAAAGGTTCCCGACCGATCCCGCCGGCCAACCTCGATCCGTTTCAAGGACTGGCAGAGACTATTCTACCGCCTTCACCACACTGCCGCCCCTGTTTTGTAGAGTCGACCGATCGGTCGCCGTGATATCGCTCAGGATCGCAATTTTTCCAGGCTGTTACGCCGATTTTCTGACTCAGTCTGGAATGGTGCTGGCTCAGGCATCAGCGGCCGCCGCCAGCCCGCGCGCCAGGTCGGCCTTCAAATCCTCGACATCCTCGAGCCCGATCTGCAGGCGCACCAGCGGCCCGTCATACGGGCCCTTGGCGACAGTACGGTCGCCCAGGAATACCGGCACGGCAAGGCTCTCATAGCCGCCCCAGGAATAGCCGAGGCCGAAAAACTTCAACGCGTCGAGGAAGGCGTGCTGCTGCTTCTGTCCGCCGCCCGCGAGAACGATCGAGAAGATGCCGCTCGATCCGCAAAAATCGCGCTTCCACATAGCGTGGTCGGGATGACTGGGCAGCCCCGGATGCAGCACCTGCGCTACGCCGGGCTGACCCTCCAGCCAGCCGGCGAGGGAAAGCGCGGTCTTTTGATGATGCTCCAGCCGCACGCCCATCGTGCGCAGGCCGCGCAGCACCTGGTAGACGTCGTCCGGTCCAGCGCAGCAGCCCATCGTGTTGAACGTCTCGCAAAGCTGATTCCAGTAAGCTGCATTGGCCGACACCGTGCCGAGCAGCACGTCGGAATGGCCGGCCGGGTATTTCGTCGCCGCGTGGATGGAGATGTCGACGCCGTGGTCGAGCGGGCGGAAGTAGAGCGGCGTCGCCCAGGTGTTGTCCATCATGACGATGGCGCCGGCGGCATGTGCTGCCTTGGCGATGGCCGGTATGTCCTGCACCTCGAAAGTGTTGGAGGCCGGCGATTCCGTGAACACCACCTTGGTGTTGGGCTTGATCAGCGCCGCGATGCCGGCGCCGATGCGCGGTTCGTAATACTCGACCTCGATGCCCAGCCGCTTCAGCATCGTGTCGGCGAAGTTGCGGGTCGGATGATAAACGGAATCGACGATCAGCAGATGATCGCCGGCCGACAGGAAGGCGAGCAGCGGCAGCGTCACCGCCGCAAGGCCGGACGGTACCGCGACCGTGCCTGCCGAACCTTCCAGCGCATCGATCGCGCTGTTCAGCGCATCGGTGGTCGGCGTGCCGCGCGTGCCGTAGGTGTATCTCTGGCTGCGTGAAGCCATCGCCGCCGCATTGGGATAGAGCACGGTCGAGGCATGCACCACCGGCGGATTGACGAAGCCGAAATAGTCATGCGGGTTGTTGCCGGAATGGGCGAGCCGCGTGTTGACGCCCATCTCGCTGCCGTCTTTTGCCATTGCTTTTCGTCCCATGGGTTGGTCGTTAGCCATAGTGCGGCGGCATTGGCCGCGCAACCGCACCGCACTCGCCAGGCCAAGGTCTTGAATATGCCAATTCAGCAATGCGCCGTAGATCCTCTGAACGGCTGCCAGGTGCGCTTGGCAAGTCACGGTCGGACTTTGCCGGCTTAATTGGCGCGCTGACCAATTTGCGAGCGCGTTTGTCTGCAATTGAGGCATTTCAGGCGGTTGGTTTTCAAAGTCTTTCGGATTTGGTCATTTCCCTTGACCTCACAGGAATAATCGCCTTCGATGTTGTTCGTGAATGGGAGGCAGCGCGTCGGTTACGATGCGCGATTCCGGTGATGGGCCGGGATTACATAGCTGCGTTCACACGGGAAAAAGTCAGGTTCGCCTGGAAAAAACAGAAAAGGGTCTGTGGGTCATGAAACACATTGCAATCGGCGTTTTGGGCGCCGCCGCGTTTGGATTCGCGGCTTCGGCTGCGTCGGCGAGCACGCTCGACGACGTCAAGGCGAAAGGCTTCATCCAGTGCGGCACCAATACGGGTCTTGCTGGCTTCGCGGCGCCTGACGACAAGGGTGAATGGAAAGGCATCGATGTGGATTTCTGCCGCGCCGTGGCGGCCGCCGTCTTCGGCGATGGCAGCAAAGTCAAGTTCACGCCGCTCAGTGCCAAGGAGCGGTTCACCGCGCTGCAGTCGGGCGAGGTCGACATCCTGTCGCGCAACACCACCTGGACCATCAACCGCGACACGGCGCTTGGCCTGAACTTCGTCGGCGTCACCTATTATGACGGTCAGGGCTTCATGATCAACGCCAAGAAGCTTCCGGGCGTGAATTCGGCACTGCAGCTTTCGGGCGCGGCGGTGTGTGTGCAGAGCGGCACCACGACCGAGCTCAACCTTGCCGACTATTTCAAGTCGAACAAGATGGAGTACAACCCCGTCGTCTTCGAAAAGCTGGATGAGGTTAACGCCGCCTATGACGCCGGCCGCTGCGACGTCTACACCACCGACCAGTCGGGTCTCTACGGCATTCGCCTGACGCTCAGCTCGCCGGCCGACCACGTCGTGCTGCCCGAGATCATCTCCAAGGAACCGCTTGGGCCGGCCGTGCGCCAGGGTGACGACCAGTGGTACCACATCGTCAAGTGGACCTATTTCGCGCTGCTCAACGCCGAGGAACTGGGCATCACCCAGGCCAATGTCGACGAGATGAAGAACTCGGACAATCCCGAGATCAAGCGCGTGCTCGGCCAGGAAGCCGACACCAAGATCGGCACCGATCTCGGCGTCTCCAATGACTGGGTCGTCAACATCGTCAAAGCCGTCGGCAATTACGGCGAGATGTTCGAACGCAATGTCGGCTCCGGCAGCCCGCTGAAGATCGCCCGCGGCATCAACGCGCTGTGGACCAAGGGTGGCCTGCAGTACGCTCCGCCGATCCGCTGATCGAAAATGGATCCGGAAGGCAGATCGTCTGCCTTCCGGTCTCTCTTTCCAGGGGACTGTCGAATGGCATCGCAGGAAGTTCTTCGCGAGGAGCCAAGCCGCGGTTCCTTCATCAATGATCCGCGCGTCCGCGGCATATTCTTTCAAGCGCTGGTCCTCGTCCTGCTGGTAGCGGGTGTCTGGTGGGTTACCCACAACGTCATCGCCAATTTGACGCGGCTGCACATCGCTTCCGGCTTCGGCTTTCTCAAGGGCCGCGCCGGTTTCGACATCAGCGAAAGCGCCATCGCTTATTCATCGGATTCGACCTATTTCCGTGCCATCCTGGTCGGCTTTATCAACACCGTGATCGTGGCCGTCGTCGGCATCATCACCGCCACCATCATCGGTTTCATCGTCGGCATCGGCCGGCTGTCGCATAACTGGCTGATCAGGAAGATCTGCACCGTTTATGTCGAGGTGTTCCGCAACATCCCCCCGCTGCTGGTCATCTTCTTCTGGTATTCCGGCGTGCTCGCCGTGCTGCCGCCGCCGCGCGAGAGCATCAATCTGCCGTTCGGCTCCTTCCTCAACCAGCGCGGCTTCTATTTTCCCCGCGCTATATGGGGCGAGGGCTCCTGGCTGATCCTGGTCGCACTGCTCCTCGGCATCGCCATGGCCTGGTTCGTGGCCCGCAAGGCGCGGCAGCGGCAGATGGCGACGGGACAGCCATTCCCGGTGTTCTGGACATCCATAGCGTTGATTGTCGGCCTGCCGCTGCTGGCCTACGCGCTGAGCGGCTTTCCGCTGAGCTTCGAATTTCCAAAGCAGTCGACCTTCAATCTCGTCGGTGGTTTTCAGGTCAGGCCCGAGTTCCTGTCCCTCTGTCTGGCGTTGTCCTGCTATACGGCCGCCTTTATCGCCGAAATCGTGCGCGCCGGCATCAGGGGCGTCAGCGCAGGCCAGACCGAGGCGGCCGCGGCACTCGGGCTGCGCTCGGGATCGATCCTCAGGCTTGTCGTCGTGCCGCAGGCGATGCGCATCGTTATTCCGCCGCTGACTAGCCAGTATCTCAACCTGACCAAGAATTCCTCGCTCGCCATCGCCATCGGCTATCCGGACCTGACAGCGACTGCCGGCACGGTCTTGAACCAGACCGGGCAGGCGGTTGAAGGCGTGGTGATCATGATGGCTGTCTATCTCGCGCTCAGCCTGATCACGTCGGCGATTATGAACGTCGTGAACGCCAGGATGGCGCTGGTGGAGAGGTAGGGACATGCAGGAACACGACATGTCCTGGGTGCGGACGGAGATGGCGCTGGCCCAACCGGCGCCATCGAGCGAGCGTGGCCTCACCGCCTGGGTCCGCAAGAATCTGATCGCATCGACCGGCGACGCCATCCTGACCATCATCGGCATCGTGCTGGTTGCCATGATCCTGCCGCAGATCGTCAATTGGGCTTTCATCAACGCCCAGTGGACGGGACCGGACCGCACGGTCTGCGCCACCGTGGCGCAGGGCGGCATCCAGCCGGACGGCTGGACCGGCGCCTGCTGGGCCTTCGTCAACGCCAAGTTCGGCCAGTTCATGTTCGGCCGCTATCCTCTGGAAGAGCGTTGGCGCCCGATCCTGGTGGCCATCCTGTTCGTGGCGCTGCTGGTGCCGCTGCTCATTCCGCGCGTACCGCGCAAGGGGCTGAACGCCATTCTTCTCTTTTTCGTACTGCCGGTCGTCGCCTTCGTTCTGCTGGTCGGCGGCATGTTCGGCCTGCCCTATGTCGAAACCCCGCTCTGGGGTGGACTGCTGGTGACACTCAGCCTGTCCTTCGTCGGCATAGCCGTGTCGCTGCCGGTCGGCATCGTGCTGGCGCTCGGCCGGCGCTCGAACATGCCGATCGTCAAGCTGCTGTGCGTGATCTTCATCGAGACGGTACGCGGCATCCCGCTGATTACGGTGCTGTTCTTTGCCAGCGTGATGCTGCCGCTGTTCCTGCCGGCCGGCGTCAGCTTCGACAAGTTCCTGCGCGCGCTGATCGGCGTGTCGCTGTTTGCCGCCGCCTACATGGCCGAAGTGGTGCGCGGCGGCCTGCAGGCGATCCCCAAAGGCCAGTATGAGGGCGCCGATTCGCTCGGCCTCAGCTACTGGCAGAAGATAGGTCTGGTCGTCATGCCGCAGGCGCTGAAGCTGGTCATTCCCGGCATCGTCAACACCTTCATCGGCATGTTCAAGGACACCAGCCTGGTCATCGTCATCTCGATGTTCGACCTCCTCGGCATCGTCAAGCAGAACTTCTCCGACGCCAGTTGGGCGACGCCGCAGACGGCCAGATCCGGCCTGGTGTTCGCGGCTTTCATCTTCTGGCTGTTCTGCTTCGGCATGTCGCGCTATTCAATGTACACGGAACGCCGTCTCGACACCGGCCACAAACGCTAAAAAGGGGACCTTGTCATGGCCATAGAAAACGCCGTCAGCGCGGAAGAGATCAAGGTCAATGCCGCCAAGATGCACATTTCCACCACCGATGTCGCCATCGACATCATCGCCATGCACAAATGGTACGGCGAATTCCATGTGCTGAAGGACATCAATCTAAAGGTGATGCGCGGCGAGCGCATCGTCATCTGCGGCCCGTCGGGCTCCGGCAAATCGACGATGATCCGCTGCATCAACCGGCTGGAGGAACACCAGAAGGGCAAGATCATCGTCGACGGCAAGGAACTGACCAACGATCTGAAGAAGATCGACGAGGTGCGCCGCGAGGTCGGCATGGTGTTCCAGCACTTCAACCTGTTCCCGCATCTGACCATTCTGGAGAATTGCACGCTGGCGCCGATCTGGGTGCGCAAGATGCCGCGCAAACAGGCCGAGGAAATCGCCATGCATTTCCTCAAGCGCGTCAAGATCCCGGAACAGGCCAACAAATATCCCGGCCAGCTTTCCGGCGGCCAGCAACAGCGCGTGGCGATCGCCCGCTCGCTGTGCATGAACCCGCGGATCATGCTGTTCGATGAGCCGACCTCGGCTCTCGACCCGGAAATGATCAAGGAAGTGCTGGAAACGATGGTCGGGCTGGCGGAGGAAGGCATGACCATGCTCTGCGTCACCCACGAGATGGGCTTTGCGCGTAAAGTCGCCAACCGTGTGATCTTCATGGACCAAGGCCAGATCGTCGAGCAGAACACGCCGGCCGAGTTCTTCGACCACCCGCGCCATGAGCGCACGAAGCTGTTCCTGTCCCAGATCCTGCACTGATCCTGTACCCCGGTTCGGACAAGAGCGGCGGATCAAGCCTCTGTCTTGCTGGCTTCGCGCGTATTCGACGAGCGCTGACCGTGCACTGCGCGAGAAGATAGCAAGCGCGCTTCAGGTCGTTCGAGTGGTCACGTTGCAACCTGGTAACTAAGGCCGGCGCGGATCATAAGCGCGCCGGCTGCGTTCATTGCCATTGGGAGTTGTATAGCGAGCCGCGTGGGCGCGTGCGGCGGCAGGTCACGGGTTCATCCTGATGCTCATCCAACCGATCGATTATTTCCTCGTCGTCTGGTTCGCGCTGGCGCTGGCTTCGACGCTTTATGTCGGCTTCGACCAATATCGCAACAATCCCGAGCCGGTGGTGATGAAATGGGGCTTCATTCTGGTCACCCTCTATATGGGTCCGCTCGGCTTGCTGCTCTACGTGCTCGCCGACAAGGAGCCCCGGCCCGGCGAGCATGAACTCTTCACCCGCCCGCTCTGGAAGCAGGGCGTCGGCTCCACCATCCACTGCGTCGCCGGCGATGCCACCGGCATCATTCTTGCCGCCGCCGTCACGGCGGCGCTCGGCCTGCCGATGTGGATCGACCTGATCGTCGAATATCTGGCCGGCTTTGCCTTCGGCCTGTTCATCTTCCAATCGCTGTTCATGAAATCGATGATGGGCGGCACCTATTGGGAGAACGTGCGCAAGAGCTTCCTGCCCGAGTTCATCTCCATGAACTTCATGATGGCCGGCATGGCGCCGGTCATGAGCTTCCTGATGATGGGCCGCGACATGCGCGCGATGGAACCGATGGAGCTGTTGTTCTGGGGCGTGATGTCGATCGGCGTCATCGCCGGTTTTGCGCTTGCCTATCCGGCCAATGTCTGGCTGGTCGCGCGGGGGCTGAAGCATGGGCTGATGACGCAGCGCGCGCAGGCAGCCGGCATCGATGGTCAGGAGCAGCCTGCGACGAGGCAACATGCGCAGATGCAAATGCAGCAGGCCGACGCCAGCGGCCATCGCGGGCAGCGCCACGATATGGCTTCCCACAAAGGCAAAGGCGGCGGCCATCACATGGAGACAGATGCCACGACGCCGCAGGTCGCTGCCCTGGGTGCCGTCTCCCTGCTGGCGCTCGCCATCGGCATGGTCGCGCCGGCGAACTGGCTGAACCTGACGCTGTCGGCACGCGACGTCGGCGGGGTGATCATGGCGCGGGGCATGATCATGGATCGCGACACGCCGGCCGACGCAATGCGCGACATGGCCGCTACCGATCCGCGCCTCGTTGCCGCCTCTTATGGTCTGTCGACAAGGGGTGACCAGGACCTGCCGTTTCGGATGGAGAACGGCATCAAGGTATTCGACCTCAGGCCTTCGGTGGTCCGCTGGCAGATCCTGCCGGATGTTGCAGTCGACGCTTATGCCTATAATGGCCAGATTCCTGGTCCGCGAATTCACATTCGCCAGGGCGATCGGGTCAGGATCAACGTCACCAACGGCCTGCCTGAGGAAACGACGGTGCATTGGCATGGCTTGATCCTGCCGAACCAGATGGATGGGCCGGCCGAGATCACGCAGGCGCCGATCGAGCCCGGCCAATCCTATTCATACGAATTCACCGCAACCCAGCACGGAACCTATTTCTACCACCCCCATGCCAAGCCGGACCGGACCCAGGCGCTCGGCCTCTACGGTGCGCTGATCATCGATCCCGCCAATCCCGCCGATGAGGTCGCGGCCGACCATGATTACGTCATCGAGCTTCAGGAATGGCTGGTGCGGGAAGGGCTGACCTACCCGTCGATGCCGATGGACGGCGGCATGCCGAATTTCTTCACCATCAACGGCAAGGCCTATCCCTCGACCGAGACGATCAAAATGAAGGTTGGCGAGACGCTCAAGGTGCGGCTCATCGGCACCAACAACGGCTTCATCCATCCGATGCATATCCATGGCGGACCGTTCGAGGTCGTTGCCCGCGACGGCGAAACGATCCCTGCCCCCGGTCGTTTCCTTGCCGATACGGTCAATGTCGGGCCGGGTCAGCGCTACGACGTGATCTGGAAGGCGCAGCGTCCGGGCAAATGGCTGATCCATTGCCACATCCCGCATCACACCACGAACAACAATGTCGAGGAGAAGGGCGGCGGCGGGCTGATGGTCGTCATCGATGTCACCTGACCGTAGCCGTCTAAAAGGGACCTTCAGTGCTCGTGGCCGTGGTTTTCGTCATGCACGTCTCGTGAGGGTGAGGATGGTCGTTCTCTCCACGTTCGGTTGAAAACCGCACATTCGCCGTAGCCAAGGCCGGCATATGCTGGGACAGTTCGTCCTTCAGCGCCGCCGCGATGTTATTCGCTTCCGACAGCGGCAGGGTTTCGTCTGCGGCAATTGCGATGTCGGCGTGCAATCTATGACCGATCCAGCGCGCCTTGGCATCGACAATGCGTGCGCCCGGAACGTGCTCGGCGGCATGTCGGATTTCATCCATCACACCGGGTTCGATTCCATCCAGCACGCGGGTCAGCACCGAGCGGGCCGATTGCCAGACGATACCGAAGATCGCAATCGTGATCAGCAGGCCGACAATCGGGTCGGCCAAGGAAAAGCCAAGCCAGACGCCGGTGGCTCCGATGACCACGGCAAGGCTGGTAAGTCCGTCGGTGCGGGCGTGATAGCCGTCGGCAATCAGTGCCGCGCTGTTGATTTCGCGGCCGACGCGGATACGGAACACGGCAACCGCCTCGTTGCCGAGGAAGCCGACAATGCCCGCCGCCGCCAGCCAGCCCAGGTGCGTCACCGCTTGTGGATTGATCAGCCTGTCGATGGCTTGGTAGGCGGCGACTACAGCGCTGAACAGGATGATGAGCACGATGATGATGCCGGCCAGATCCTCGACCCGGCCCAAGCCATAGGTGAAGGTCCGCGACGGCTTGCGCCGCGCCAGCACGAACGCAATCCATAGCGGGATCGCCGTGGTCGCATCGCCGATGTTATGGATCGTATCGGCCAGCAATGCCACGCTCCCCGACAGCACAACCACGACCATCTGCAATGCTGCGGTGATCGCCAGGATCACGAACGACCATTTGATTGCCCAGATGCCCCGATCGGTGGTGGCAATTGTCGCATCGATGACGCCATGGCTGTGGCCGTGCGGACCGTGATCGCCGTGATGATGTGCGGCGTGCGAGCCGAACCCGAGCCATTCCAGAATGCGGGCTACGATGGCATTCATAGATATTTCGCCAGCTGCTTGAGTTCCGCCAGCGAGTTGCCGCCGGTTTCGACGCTGTCCGTCAGGCAATGCTCGATGTGATCATTGATCAGCTCGCGCTTGGCGCTGCTGATGGCCCGTTCGACGGCATGAAGCTGCTGCGCCAGATCAACGCAAGGGCGATGCGCCTCGATCATCGCCAGCACCGCCGCGAGGTGGCCTTGCGCGCGCTTCAGGCGCTTTATGATGGAAGGATGCGAAGCGTGGAGGTGATCTGACATGCCTCTGCATATCCTCCCCGGGAGGATACGCGTCAAGCGCTAAGTCAGCTGTGCAATTTCCGGAGAGGCTTCACCTTGAACATTGCTTGGCCTATGCCTTCCCCATGAAGAAGCTTGCTCGTTTTCTCGACCTGCTGGTCGTTGCAGCAGTCCTTGCGGTGGCGCTGGGCACGCTGCTGCCGCGCCCGCTCTGGCCGGCGGCCGCTGCCGATCCGATCGGCGCAAGCCACCGCATCGTGGTGCTGAAAAATCCGATCCACACCGACATCGCCATCCCGGTCGACGACGATGTGCGCCGGCGCTTCCACTTCCTGGTCGATGCCGGCATTCCGGCCGACATGGCGGAGGTCCGCTACATCGTCTTCGGCTGGGGCGGCCGCGCCTTCTATCTCGAGACGCCGACCTGGTCGGAACTGAAGGCAGTGCCGGTGATGAAGGCGCTGACCGTCGATGCCTCGGTGATGCATGTCGACATTTCAGGCGAAATCGCCGAGCCGCATCCCGACGTCGCCGGCTTCGACGTAAGTGAGGAACGCTTTGCGGCGCTGCTCGATTTCATTGCAGCGAGTTTTCAGCAGGGACCGAACGGGGCCATGCCGATCGAGGATGCGGCCTACTCCCGTTTCGATCGTTTCTTCGAAGCCAATGGCCATTTCAACGCGCTGGTCGGCTGCAACACCTGGGCGGCGGCGGCACTGCGCACCGCCGGCCTGCGCACCGGCTGGTGGAACCCGCTGCCGGCCTCGCTTAGCCTGTCGATGCGGCTTTACAATTGACAAGGCTCCGATGACTTAGGACCGCCGAGCGTCCGCCCGCCAGCCATAGAGCCAGTCCAGATCAGCGGCGAGTTTTTCGGGTGAGCGCATCGCCAGGAACAGGTTGCGGGCCATCGCCACCGGCCCGGCCGCATGCCAGGCGAGGCGGTTGAGGGCGCCGCGGCGGGCGACCTGGGATACGCGCGGCCGCCGCGCCTGTTCCCAGGCGACAAGCGCGCTGCTGAGGTCGGCAGGCGAGCTGGCAACGAAACCGGCAAGGGTTACCGTGTCTTCGATCGCCATCGCCGCTCCCTGTGCGGCAAACGGCGTCATCGCATGCGCCGCATCGCCAATCAGCGCTATGCCCTCCGGCGTCGTCCACCGCCGCTGCTCGACGGTATGGATCGGCCATGCCGTCCATGGCGCGGCCTCG
The DNA here is from genome assembly GCF_040322115.1 of Mesorhizobium sp. M0195. Classification (NCBI taxonomy): domain Bacteria; kingdom Pseudomonadati; phylum Pseudomonadota; class Alphaproteobacteria; order Hyphomicrobiales; family Phyllobacteriaceae; genus Mesorhizobium; species Mesorhizobium sp. M0195. The sequence goes on from NZ_JAMYSV010000030.1 coordinate 13,868, forward strand.
CTCGCCAGACGGACCAGCGCCGGCGCGGTACCGCGCATGGCGTTGGCGAGGATGGCGGGGTCGGCATGCCCCGACCAGTTCTCGGCGATGCGCTCGCCCTTGGTGAAGGCCGCGAGGTTGAAGACCGCGCCACGGCTGACCGGATAGGCGACCATATGGAAGCCTGGATAGAGGAATGCGGTAACGCAATCGGGCGCTCCGATCACCCTGAAGGCTTGTCCGGCGAGGCTGTCCGCGGCCACCGTTGCGCGCCAGGCAAGCTCGCCCGAGAAGCGGCTTCTCCGGAAATCGGCCGCCTTGCGGGCGAGCGTTTCTCGCACCGACGACCAGACGCCATCGGCTCCGACCAGCAACGATCCTTCGGCTTCGATGGTCGTGCCGGCAATCTCGACTGTTGCGGTGATGCCATTCGGTCCGGTTGCGACGCCGCCGACGCGGGCACCAGTGACAAGCTCGACCTCGGAGCGCTCGGCTATCCGCGCCATCAGCGCTGACTGCAGGTCGGCGCGGTGGGCGACGAGATAGGGTGCTCCCCAGCGCGTTTCAGCCGCCTGGCCAAGCGGTACGCGCGCCAGCTCGCGCAGCGTGACGGCATCCTTCAGCACGACCGCCTCCGGCCGCACCGCCGTCGGCAGCAGCCGATCGAGTAGGCCGAATTGTCGAAGGATGCATGTCGCGTTGGGTGAAAGCTGGATGCCGGCACCGGCAGCCTCGAGGTGCTGCGCCTGTTCGAACAGTTTTGTCCGATAGCCGCGCTCGGCGAAGGCCAGTGCCACGGTCAGTCCGGCGACGCCCGCCCCGGCGATGACCACCTGCCGGGACTGCGTTTCTCGCATCAGGCTTGTCGCGGAAGAATCAGGCGGCCTGGTCGATATAGAGGCAGCCCGGCGGCTGCGTTTCCAATGCCTTCAGCTTGGGCGAATAGCGATAGAGCGTCGAGCAATAGGGGCAGACTTTTTCATTGTCGTCGCCCATATCGAGAAATACATGCGGGTGGTCGAAAGGCGGATTGGCGCCGGTGCACATGAATTCCTTGACGCCGATGTCGATTGCCGGATAGCCCGCATCGTTCTGGAAATGGGGAATGGAACCGCCTGCCATCGTCGTCTCCTGATCTTGTCGATTGCATCTGGATCATAACCCATCTCTTTGCAAGATCGATGAAATGAAACTGTCGCAAAAGCCTGTCAGAGGATAAGTTAAGCCGGTTAAGGCTGTGGTCGTCGAACGGTGTGGGAAGAGCGGAAACCATGAACGAACTGAAGCCGGTGCAGAGCGAATTCATCACCGTCGAGGCCGCGAGCCACGAAGGCGGCAATCCCGACCGCTTCGTCAATCGCGAGTTTTCCTGGCTGCAATTCAACCGGCGCGTGCTCGAGGAATCGCTGAACGCAAATCATCCGCTGCTCGAGCGCGTGCGCTTTCTGTCGATATCGGCCGCCAACCTCGACGAGTTCTTCATGGTCCGCGTCGCCGGTCTTGCCGGCCAGGTGCGCGAGGGCATCGTGCTGAAGAGCCCGGATGGGCGCACTCCCGAGCAGCAGCTCGAACAATTGCTGCGCGAGGTCGAGCGCCTGCAGGAGGACCAGCAGAACAGCCTTTCGGCGCTGATGCTGCTGCTCGACAGACAAGGCATCGAAAGCATCACCCGCGATGCGCTGACCAAGGACGAGAAGACCTGGCTCGAGGACCATTTCCAGGAGCAGGTATTTCCGGTCCTGACCCCGCTGTCGATCGACCCGGCGCATCCGTTTCCGTTCATTCCCAATCTCGGTTTCTCGATGGCGCTGCAATTGCGCCATCGCAAGAACGGCGAGGAAATGAGCGCGCTTCTGCGCCTGCCTGTGGCGCTGAGGCGCTTCATCCGTTTGCCGGATCGCAAGCATCATGTCCGCTTCATTCCACTCGAAGAGGCGGTCAGTCTCTATATCGGCAAGCTGTTCCCCGGCTATGAGGTCAAGGGCTCCGGCACGTTCCGCATCATCCGCGACAGCGATATCGAGGTCGAGGAAGAATCAGAGGATCTGGTGCGGCTGTTCGAGACGGCGCTGAAGCGGCGACGCCGCGGCTCGGTCATCCGCATCGAGTTCGACAGGTCGATGCCGGCCGAATTGCGCGATTTCGTCGCCGGCGAGCTCGGCGTCTCGGCCAGCCGGATCAGCGTGCTCACCGGTCCGCTGGCGCTCAGCCAGATCTCGGAGATCGTCGCCGTCGCCCGCGACGATCTGAAGTTCACGCCTTACAATCCGCGCTTTCCCGAGCGCATCCGCGAGCATGGCGGCGACTGTTTTGCCGCGATCCGCGAGAAGGACATCATCGTCCACCACCCTTACGAATCCTTCGACGTGGTGGTGCAGTTTCTGCGCCAGGCAATGGCCGACCCGGAAGTGGTGGCGATCAAGCAGACGCTCTACCGCACCTCCAACGACAGCCCGATCGTACGGGCTTTGGTCGATGCGGCGGAAGCCGGCAAGTCGGTGACGGCGCTGGTCGAGCTCAAGGCGCGCTTCGACGAGGAGGCCAACATCCGCTGGGCGCGCGACCTCGAGCGCGCCGGCGTCCAGGTCGTCTTTGGCTTTCTCGAACTGAAGACCCACGCAAAGATGTCGCTGGTCGTGCGGCGCGAGGACGGCAGGCTGCGCAATTACGTGCATCTCGGCACCGGCAACTACCACCCGGTCACCGCCCGCATCTACACCGATCTGTCCTTCTTCACCACCGACCCGACAATCGCGCGCGATGTCGCCCAGTTGTTCAACTTTATCACCGGCTATGCCGAGCCGGCCGAGCAGATGCGGCTGGCCATCTCGCCGTTCACGCTGCGCGACCGCATCCTCCAGCACATTTCGGATGAGATCAGCCACGCGCTGGAGGGCAGACCGGCCCGCATCTGGATGAAGATGAACGCCTTGGTCGACCCGATCGTCATCGATGCGCTCTACGATGCCAGCCGCGCCGGCGTCGAGATCGATCTCGTCGTGCGCGGCATCTGCTGTCTGAGACCGCAGGTGCCCGGCCTATCGGAGAACATCAGGGTGAAGTCGATCGTCGGCCGCTTCCTCGAGCACAGCCGCATCTATTGCTTCGGCAACGGCCACGGCCTGCCCTCGGACGGGGCGATCGTCTACATCTCCTCGGCCGATCTGATGCCGCGCAATCTCGACCGCCGCGTCGAGACCATGGTGCCGATCACCAATCCAACTGTGCATGAGCAGGTGCTCGGCCAGATCATGCTCGGCAACATCATGGACAACCAGCAAAGTTTCGACGTATTGGCTGATGGAACCTCCCGGCGCGTCGTGCTGGAGGAGGGCGAGGAACCGTTCAACGCGCAGGAATATTTCATGACCAATCCGAGCCTGTCCGGACGGGGCGATGCGTTGAAGTCGCATGCGCCCAAGCGCATCGCGCAGTTCAAACGCCGCAAGAAACAGAACGCAGCGACGGGCTGATGATTTCAGCGTCCCAGGGCCGGCTCCAGGACCGCCGACCGCTGTCCATCATCGATATCGGGTCGAACTCGATCCGTCTTGTGATCTATGAGGGGCTGGCGCGCTCGCCGACCTTGCTGTTCAACGAAAAGATGCTGGCCGGCCTCGGCCGCGGCATCGTTTCGACCGGAAAGCTCGATCCCGAGGCGGTGACACGTTCGATGGAAGAGTTCCGCCGCTTCCGCGCGCTCTCCGACCAGGCCGGCGCCGAGCGCATGTATGTGCTGGCGACCGCCGCCGCTCGTGAGGCGGTCAACGGCCCCGACTTCATCCACCGCGCCGAGGATGTGCTCAGGACCGAGATCCAGGTGCTGAGCGGTCGCGAGGAAGCTCATTATTCGGCACTCGGCGTCATCTCCGGTTTCCATCCGGCCAACGGCATCGCCGGCGACCTTGGCGGCGGCAGCCTCGAACTGATCGATATCGACGGTGAGACGATCGGTGACGGCATCACGCTGCCGTTGGGCGGCTTGCGCCTGCAGGACATGGCGAAGAACTCGCTGGCCCAGGCGGCAAGGATCACGCGCGAGCAACTGGCGCGGGCGAAATTGCTGAAGGGCGGGCAGGGCAGGGCCTTCTACACGGTCGGCGGCACCTGGCGAAACCTCGCCCGGCTGCACATGGAAATGACCAACTACCCGCTCGGCGTCATGCACCACTACGAGATCGGCATCGAAAGCGCCGCGAACTTCCTCCGGCAGGTCGCCAAAGCCGAGATCGATAAGATCAAAGGCATCGAGGGCATCTCCAAGAACCGCCGCTCGCTGCTGCCCTATGGCGCCATCGTGCTGCAGGAGATCATGGCGGCGATGCAGCCGTCGAAGATCATCGTGTCGGCGCTGGGCGTGCGCGAGGGCTTTCTCTATTCACTGCTCGATAAGGCCGAGCAGAAGGCCGATCCGCTGATCTCGGCTGCGGAAGAGCTTGCCCGCCTGCGCTCGCGCTCGGTCGACCACGCGCATGAGCTTGTCGAATGGACCGGCAAGGCGTTCGCCGCCTTCGGCATCGACGAAACCAGGGATGAGGCGCGCTACCGCCACGCCGCCTGCCTGCTCGCCGATATCGGCTGGCGTGCCCATCCCGAATATCGCGGCAAGCAATCGCTCAACATCATCGCTCACGCCTCTTTTATTGGCGTCGACCATCCCGGCCGCGCCTTCCTGGCGCTTGTCAGCCTGTTTCGTCACGAGGGCGTGTTCAATGAAGCCGCTCCGGAAATCCGCGGGCTGGCGACACCGCGCTATCTCGAGCGCGCCCGCGTGCTGGCCGCGCTGCTGCGCGTCGTCTATTTGCTGAGCGCGGCAATGCCCGGCGTCATGCCGCGACTGAAATGGGAAAACCGCGGCAATGGCGTGCTGGCGCTGGTGCTGCCGGCAGCGCTGGCCGATCTTTACGGCGAGCGGCCGGCCGGCCGGCTGGCACAGCTGGCAAGGGTCACCAACCGCCGGCTGGTGCTGGCGGTCGAGGGCGGGCCTAGCATGTCTGTCAAATAGACGCCCGCGCTGTCGCGTCGCGACCGTTGAGGAAAGAAGGGAAACGCCGTGAAATCCAGGCAGGTTCTTCAGCTGTTGGTTGCCGGGATCTTCGTCCTCTTCGCGGGCCCGTCAATGTGAGCCGTCTCGCAAAGTTCGTTTTTCTGGACACTGAATAAACCGGGCGGCAGCTTAGGCGCTCGCTGCAACCAGCCGCCCGTCGGCCGACCAGGCGCCCGCACCAGCCATTGCCAGCGCCAGGAAACCGCCTGCTATGGCGATGTCCTTCATCAGCATCTGTGAATGCATGAAGGTCAGCGTCGGATCGTCGCCGCCCTGGCCATAATGACCGAGGAAGCCCGCCGCGATGCAGAAGGCAGCGAGCAGCAGCGCCACGACCGGCGTCTTGAAGCCGACGAGGATGAGCAGCCCGGCGATCAGCTCGAACAGGCCTGTCGCCCAAGCCACCAGCGTCGGCAGCGGCAGGCCGAGGCCGGCGAAATAGCCTGATGTGCCGGCGATGTCGGCAAGCGCATGGAAGCCGGACGGCACGAACAGCGCGGCGAGCAGCAGCCGGGAAAGCAAGAGCAGCGCATTGCGAGGCATGGTGTCCTCCGATATCGGCGACCGATCCTAGCAGAGTTCCAGCCAGCGGATATAACCGACAACGAAACAGGGGCGCGGAAAATTCCGCGCCCCTTTGTTCAGGAACGCTGGACTGCTTCAGCCGCGCTTGGCGTCGATCGAATACGCGCCTGGGCCCGAGGAGGCGAGCACGAGGAAGCCGCCGGCAATGCCGAGGTTCTTCATAAAATTGATCATCTGCATCTGATCGGCCCAGCCGGTGTGGGCGACCAGCGCGGTGGCGACGGTGAAGATCGCCATTACCCAGCCGACGATCCGGGTCTGGAAGCCGACGAGGATGGCCAGGCCGCCAAGCAGTTCGATAAGGCCGACGACAATGGCGGTCACCATCGGCAGCGGCAGGCCAAGGCTGCCGAAATAGCCGGCGGTGCCGGCAATCGCCGTCAGCTTGCCGAAACCGGAAAGCAGGAAGATGACAGAAAGCAGGATGCGGCCGAGCAGGATCGTGCCCGAGGCGCCGGCGGCGGTGCCGGAACCGGCAAACGAAGTGTTGGTGGACGTGTTGGTGGACATGCGTAACTCTCCAGAAGGGTTTGGCCAAACGGCTTGGGATACCCGCCTAGTTAGCGCAGGCCGACTGTTCACCAAAGACGCCAGATTGGTTACGGATTGTTCACCCAGGTAACGTTTTCGCGATGAACATGGGTGTTGTGATCCAGGCATATCAACACCCTAGGCGGCGTGGACAAATTTTAGCCGGTATCTGGCGGTGGCGGTATGGACCATTGATCGGCAGCAATCCTTTCAGAATTCGCCATTCCGCCTCTGTCAGATCGCCTCTGCTCAAGTCCGCCTCCAAAAGCAGCCTTGAATCAATACAGTGCGACGTCGTCAATAGCCGCTGCGCAAGGCTTGGCAGTGCGTGTCGACCTTACGACAGCAGGCGGCCGGAGATGAGTTGCTGGATCAAACGTGCGTCGTGCTCAGGGCCGGGCGATTGGTACCACTCTTTATCCCCGCTGACCCATGCATCAGTCACACGAATACCATTCGGCGAACCCTCGAGACGGACGCCATAGATGCAGGCTCCTGTCCACGAACGATGAAAATAGAGCCAGCCATTCTCAAAAAATATGAACCACTTATCGTCCATATCCCGCGGAACGTGCCCAAGCCTGATCTTCTCGCCTTCGGCGTCCGAATACAGCAATGCAAGATCTATCCGATCTTGCTGCGCTGGGAGGGGGAGCGTTTTCCAAGAGGAGCGTGTGGCTGCTTGCATGCCTCATCTAACCAAAGCCATGAAAATCACACAACGAGCGATTTGCAGGCCGCTCAAATTTGTCCACGCCGCCTAGCCCGGATGCGTCATGTCCTCCGGCCGCACCAGCCGCTCATAGTCGGCTTCGCTGACCAGCCCGGTGGCCAGCGCTTCCTCGCGCAGCGTGGTGCCGTTCTTATGTGCCGCTTTGGCGATCTTGGCGGCGTTGTCGTAGCCGATCGTCGGCGCAAGCGCCGTCACCAGCATCAGCGAACGGTCGAGCGCCGCCTTGATGTTGTCTTCGCGGGCCTCGATGCCGACGACGCAATTGTCGGTGAAGGACACCGAAGCGTCGGCCAGCAGTTGTACCGATTGCAGGAAACAATAGGCCATCAGCGGATTGTAGACGTTGAGCTCGAAATGGCCCTGACTGCCGGCGAAGCTGATCGCCGCATTGTTGCCGAACACCTGCACGCAAACCTGTGTCATCGCCTCGCATTGGGTCGGATTGACCTTGCCAGGCATGATCGACGAGCCCGGTTCGTTTTCCGGCAGCGACAATTCGCCGAGGCCCGAACGCGGGCCGGAGCCGAGCAGGCGGATGTCGTTGGCAATCTTGAACAGCGCCGCCGCGCAGGCATTGATGGCGCCGTGCGAGAACACCATGGAATCATGGGCGGCCAGGGCCTCGAACTTGTTCGGCGCGGTGACGAAATCGATGCCGGTGATCGCGGCGATGCGCGCCGCCACCTTTTCGGCAAAACCGACCGGCGCGTTGAGACCGGTGCCGACCGCGGTGCCGCCTTGCGCCAATTCCTGCAGGCCGGGAAGGGTCATTTCGATGCGCTTGATCGACGAGGCGACCTGCGCCGCATAGCCGGAGAATTCCTGGCCGAGCGTCAGCGGCGTCGCATCCTGCGTGTGGGTGCGGCCGATCTTGACGATGTGGGCGAAAGCCCTGGTTTTGGCGTCGAGTGCCGCATGCAAATGCCTTAGCGCCGGCAGCAGGTCGTGAATGATGCGCTCTGCGCAGGCGATGTGCATGGCCGTCGGATAGGTGTCGTTCGACGACTGGCTCATGTTGACGTGGTCATTGGGATGCACCGGCTTCTTCGACCCCATGACGCCGCCCAAAAGCTCGATCGCGCGGTTGGAAATCACCTCATTGGCGTTCATGTTGGACTGGGTGCCTGAGCCGGTTTGCCAGACGACCAGCGGGAAATGGTCGTTCAGCTTGCCGTCGATGACCTCCTGGGAGGCCTCGATAATGGCCTTGCCGATCGCCGGATCGAGCCGCTTCAGCTCCATATTGGCTTCGGCGGCCGCCCGCTTGACGATGCCCAGCGCCCGCACGATCGAGGCCGGCTGCCTCTCCCAGCCGATCTTGAAATTGGCCAGCGAACGCTGCGCCTGCGCGCCCCAATAGCGGTCCGCGGCGACCTCGATGGGACCGAACGTGTCGGTTTCGGTTCTGGTCTCTGGCGCGCTCACGCAGTCTCTCCGGTTTGCAATTTGCAAACGGCGTATCGCGTTGCACAAACGCCTTCAAGCGGAGATTGCGGGTGACGGGAATGCAAATCGGTTGAAGGTGCTGGCAATCTCCCCACTTGAGGGGGAGATGTCGCCGAAGGCGACAGAGGGGGTCGGTAGGTCTTGACGCAACTCCCATAGCGGACGGAACAGGCTGGTGTTCCACGCGAGACGACCCCCTCTGGCCCTGCCGGCCATCTCCCCCTCGAGGGGGGAGATCGCAACCTCACCCCGCCGTGTATCCTCCATCCACGGCGAAGATTCCGCCGCTGGTCCATGCCGCTTCGTCGCTGGCGAGATAGACGGCGATGCCGGCAAGGTCGCTGGTTCGGCCGATGCGGCCGAGCGGATAGCTGCGCTCGACATAGGCCTTGAGCTCGGCTTGCGCGGCCTCAGGCAGGTTTTCGATCGACCTGCGCCGCATCGCTGTGTCGACCGTGCCGGGCGCGATGGCGTTGACCCTTATGCCGCGCGGCCCAAGCTCGAAGGCGAGCGACTTGGTCAGCGAATTGAGCGCGCCCTTCGACAGCGAATAGAGGCTGGACGGCCGCTTCGGGATCATCTTGTGCGCGAAATAGGACGAGATGTTGATCACCGAAGCCGCACCCGGCGCGAGATGCGGCAACAGCCGCTGGGTGAGGAAGAATACGGCCGTGACGTTGAGCGCGAAGGACTGCTGGAACTGATCCTCGCTGACGGTTTCGAACGGCACAAGGAACGCCACGCCGGCATTGTTGACGAGGATATCGACAGGTGGGCCGCGCCTGGCATGCTCGACCACGGCATCGATGCCGGCGCTGGCCGATAGGTCGGCCGAAAGCGTTTCGACATTATCCCCGAGCTGCTTGCGGGCGGCGTCGAGTTTTTTGCCGTCGCGGCCGACGATCAGCACGTCCGCGCCTTCGCGCAAAAACGCCTCGGCGATTGCCAGCCCGATCCCGTCCGAACCGCCGGTGACCAGTGCCCGTTTGCCGCCTAGTCTCATCCAACACGCCCGCGCTTTGCCGTCTTGTCTGGTAAGGAGAGCAGCGCCGTTGCCGATTGTGGTCAAGCCTCCGGCTTATCCTACAATATGAACTTTCGGCTGATGCGCCTGTCTATTCGGCAGCGGCTGCACCGCGCCGAACAGCCAGGCGGGTAGCGACGAAATCCTTGACCTGATGAATGGCCTGTTCACGCGTAACGCTGCCGGGCTGCAGGCCAAGCCGCAACCACAGCCCGTCGATCAGGGCGGTGACGCCGAAAGCGATCTCGTCAGCATCGCGCCCCGGCGCCAGACCGCGCAGGCCGGACAGCAGGTTGGAGCGCATGCGCGCATGGATCACCTTCTGGATGCGGGCAAGCTTTTCGTCGCGCGGCACCTCCGCGCAAAGTGAAAGCCAGGCGTGGCAGAGGGACGGCTGGAAGAGATGCGGCTCGAAATTGCCTTCGATGATGGCATCTATCCGTTGCATTGGCGTACGCGCCTGCCTCAACCGCTCCACCACCGCATGACGCAGCACCAGGTTCGATTCGCGCATGGCATGCTCGAAAAGCTCCCGCTTGCTGTTGAAATAGTGCAGCACGATGCCCTTTGATGCGCCGGCCTGTGCCGCCACTTTTTCTATGGTGGCGCCAGCTATGCCTTCGCGCTGAAGCACGGCAAAGGCGGCTTGCCGCAGCTCCTTGCGGCGTATGTCGCTGAGACGCTTGAGTTTCACGGGCGGGGATCCATGCATCGAAAACCGACGTTGACATTTTTGTCCGCCGAGATCAATGATTGACCGTTGGGACAATTTAAAAACCGAATGGTCAACGTCGTTGGTGAAATGAGGAGAACCGAAATGCTTCGTTGCCTTGGAATAGGAGCCTCGCTCTGCGTCCTGGTGGCGATCCGGCCGGCCTTTGCGGCTGAACCCGAGCAATGCAAGGTCGTGCGCATGGCCGAGCCTGGATGGAACGACCTTGCCTTCACCACCGGCGTCACCAGCGTCTTGCTCGATGCGCTCGGCTATAAGCCGGCAAGTTCGCTTCTGGGCATCAACGTCATCTATGAATCCTTGAAGAACAATGATTTAGACGTGTTCCTTGGCTATTGGGATCCGGCGATGATCACCTACTACGAGCCCTATAAGAAGGACGGCTCGGTGGACGATGTGCGCGTCAATCTCGTCGGCGCCAAATACACTTTTGCCGTGCCGACTTACGTCTGGGAGGCCGGCGTCAAGGACTTTGCCGACCTGCAAAAGTTCGCCGACAAGTTCGGCAGGAAGATGTACGGCATCGAGCCGGGCTCGAACCAGCTGATGATGGACGCCATCGCTGATAAGTCGCTCGGCCTCGATGGCTGGCAGGTCGTCGAATCGAGTGAAGCCGGCATGCTTTCCGAGGTCGGCTACGAGATCAAGGAAAAGCGCTTCATCGTCTTCCAGGGCTGGGCGCCGCATCCAATGAACACGATGTACGACTTCAAATATCTGAGCGGCGGCGACAAGTTCTACGGACCGAACTTCGGCGCCGCGACGGTGACGACGCAGGTGCGCAAGGGCTATCTGCAGCAATGCCCGAATGTCGGGCAGTTGCTGAAGAATCTCGCCTTCGACATCGATTTCGAAAATCTCGGCATGGGCTATCTCATCAATGACGGCATGAAGCCGGAGGAAGCCGGCCTGAAGGCGGTCAAGGAGAATCCGGATAGGCTCGGCGCCTGGCTTGCCGGTGTCACCACATTCGATGGCAAGCCCGCGCTCGACGCAGTCAAGCAGCAGCTCGGCCTGTGATATCGGCCGATCAGGCGGGCTGGAACGGCCGCAAGCGCAAGGTCGGTGCTGAAACGGCCTGCGTCGAAATCGCCGGGCAGGAGCCCGCGCTGGTGCTGGTGCACGGCTTCTCCGACACGAGCCGCAGCTTCTCCTTGCTGGCGCCGCATCTCGCCGGGCGCCGGCGTGTCATTCCAGACCTGCGCGGGCATGGCGCCTCGCCGGCCGGGACACGCGGCTTCGCCCCGGCGGATTTCGCGGAAGATGTGGCGAGTTTGATCGAGCGATTGCGGCTCGAGCGGCCGGTTCTGGTCGGGCATTCCCTGGGCAGCATGGTGGCGATCGAGGCAGCCGCGCGCTACCCCGAGATGATCGGTGGCCTGGTGCTGATGGCCGGAACGCTGCGCCCGCAGATCGGTGAGGATCACCCGATGACCATTGGTGTGCGGGCACTTCGAGACCCGATATCGCCGGCCGATCCGTTCTACGAATATTGGCATGCCTGCGAGGCCGAGGTTCCAGCGGACTTCCTGACCATGGCTGCAAAGGAAGCGTCAGCCATGCCGGCGGCACTTTGGTGCGCAATCCTGGAGCAGGTTCGGCGCGTCGATCTGACCGACAAGGCGCGCACGCTGCACCTGCCGGCGCTTGTCATTGCGGGCGGGCGCGACCTGCTCTTCGACGAAACGCACCAACGGCGGCTCCTCGAAGAAATCCCCGCCGCCGCGCTTGTAAGCGCGGTGCGATGCGGACACAACCCGCACTGGGAGGATCCGGCATTGGTTGCGGCAGCCATCGCCCGGTATTTCAAGGTCTGGAATGAAGCCGACCTCGAAGCGACCGGCAATCTGGGCTGAGAGCAGTCATGAACCTTTCCGAATACGTGGCGTTGGATGCCGTCGCCCTGGCCGGGCATGTTCGCTCGGGTGAACTGTCGGCTGTCGAGGTCGTTGAGGCGGCTATCGAAGCGATCGAACGCATCAATCCCGCCATCAATGCCGTGACACTGATCGATGCGGACCGGGCGCTTTCCGTGGCGGCAAGCTGCAACCGGCAGGCCGCACTCGCCGGCATTCCCTTCTTGGTCAAGGACACCGGCGTCAATGTACGGGAGTGGCCGACGACGCACTCGTCGCTCTACTTCAAGGATGCCGCGCCGAAGCCCGACAGCGAGATCGTCCGGCGCTGGCGGGCCGCCGGTCTGATCTTGCTGGGAAAGACAAACACGCCTGAATTTGCCAACGACTTCGTCACCGAACCCAGCTTTCGCGGCCCCACCTTGAACCCCTGGGATCCTTCGCTGACGGCGGGCGGCTCAAGCGGCGGAGCTGCCGCCGCGGTGGCAAGCGGCATGGTGCCGGTCGCCCACGGTTCCGACATCGGCGGCTCGATCCGGGTGCCGGCTGCCTGTTGCGGCGTGTTCGGCATGAAGCCGTCGCGCGGGCTCACGCCTGTCGGCCCTGATCGAGGTCAGGTCGGCGCCGGGCTCTACGCCGACAGTGTCCTATCCCGCACCGTTCGGGACAGCGCCGCCATGCTGGACATGACTGCCGGTCCAGAACAAGGAGCGCCTTACTCCGTGCCGAAATCGGTGCCATCCTACCTGGACTCGCTGTTTTCGCCCGGCGAGCGTCTGCGCGTCGCGTGCCTGGCGCACCGGCCGGATGGCACGCCGGTCGCGTCCGAGATCGGGGAAAAATTCCAGGAAGCCATGCGCCTCCTCGAGGACAGGGGGCTCGAGGTCACAGAGGCGCGTTTCCCGCGGGAAGCCGGCGCCGAAGCGGACTGGAGCATCTTCTGGATGTCGGAGGTCGCGCGGCTGGTTGACGAGCGCGCCGATGAGATCGGGCGGATGCCGGGTGCCGGCGAAATCGAAAGCCTGACTCGTCACGCGCTCGACTGTTTTCGGCGATCCTCGGCCGCCGATTATCTCAAGGCGCAGGACCATGTGCACAGCGCTTCGCTGGCGATGGCGATGGCATTCGATGCGTTCGACCTGATCATGACGCCGACGACGGCCGAGCTTACGCCCCGGATTGGCGCCATCCATGGCGATGGTGCTGTCTTCGACTACGAGGCTTGGGCGAGCCGGGCCTACGGCTTTGCGCCCTTCACGGAAATCTTCAACGTCACCGGGCAACCGGCCGCCAGCCTGCCGCTGTTCCAGTCGAAAGGCGGCCTGCCGATTGGCATCCAGCTTATTGGCCGCAAGAACGAGGACCACCGGCTGCTTCGCGTTTCCCTTGACCTGGAGCAGGCAACCGCATGGACCACGCGTTACCAGGCGATCCATGCCAGGCACTTTCAGGCATGAACCAGGAGGCTCCGGCGACGTAGGGGGGCGTCGACGATGTTGGTTCATACCGAAATTGGGTGCTGCCCGAGCAGCGATCGCGCCGTCGGTAACAGACGCAAAACCTCCGCGGGCCTGGCGAATTCCCCTTGTACGGTCTGCTGAAGCGCCTGCCAGTCCGGGGAGGCAGCCAAGGCTGCCTCATGGCGGGCATACGCTTCGGCGCTGGCGAAACCCGTGACGCTGATGAAGACGTTTTCGCTGGCCCGCACCGGCAGCCGCGGAAAGCTGTTTTCGGCATGTTCGGTGACGAAGGCGGCCAGCGGCTGTGCGCCAAATGCGGCAAGCACCGGAAGAGCCGCGGTCTGGAAGTCCCGGGCGAAGCCGGCTTCCAGGCCCGGTCGCAAATGATGAATCTTGATGACAACAATTGTCTGCAAAGCACTGCTTGTGCTTGGTTCTTCGAGATCCGTCTGGATTGCTCGTTGCGATCCCGAGAGATCGAAGCCGGCGCCCGCCCAGGCCGGCCTCAGCAGCAGCACGTCGTCGGAATCGATCATCGTGGCGTTGGCGGCGTCGCGCCAGGCTGCCCAGACCGGCCCGTCATAGAAGGCGGTCAGAGCGTTTTTCCGCGCTTCCATGCCGTCGAAGCCGCGCAGCCAGACGAACATGTCCGGTCGGTCGAGATCGCGGAACTGGCCGATGATGGTCATTCCCGCGGTTTCCTGGCCCTCGATCAGGTGATTGTCGAAGATGCCGATCAGCGTCTCGCGCTGGCCGTGTTTCAGCGTGTATTGCCTGAGTTCGAAGACGGGCAAGGCGAGCAGATCGGGATTAGGTATGGCGTTCAAAGGCAGGTTCATCGCGCGAGCTCCAAAACAGGACAGTCATCCTGTTTTGCAAAACAGACCGGTTGTCCTGTTTTGTCAATCTGCTATCGTGTGAAGATGTCAGCAGAGATATCCGCTCGCCCAAGGTCGCGGCCTCAAAAACGCACCAACGACCCCGAAGGCATGCGCAAGAAAGTGCTCGACGTCGCCGAGGAGGCGTTTCAGGCACGCGGCTATCATGCGTCCAGCATGGGCGACCTGATGGCGACGGCGGACGTCACCGGCGGCGCGCTGCACCACCATTTCCCAACCAAGAAGGCGCTGGCGCTTGCAGTGATCGAGGAGCGGGTCGCCGCCGCGGTCGAAGAGACATGGATCGCACCGGTGCGGATGGCTCCCTCAGCGCGCGAGGGCGTGCGCTCCGTGTTCACGGCCGTCGCGGCGGAGCTGGAGCGGCAAGGTTTCGTGCGCGGTTGCCCGCTCAACAACCTGGCGCATGAACTGTCGCTTGCCGATCCGGATTTCCGCATTGCCCTTGCCGGCATTTTTTCGGCCTGGCGCCAGGCGATCGCCGACAAGATCAGCGCCGACCAGCGGGCGGGACGGGAGCTGGGCACTGATCCGCAGCGCTTCGCAGCGCTTGCTGTCGCCAGCTATTCGGGCGCCATGTCGATGGCCAAGACCGCACAGGACGCAAGCGTGCTGCGCGACTGCCTGATGGCGTTGGAGCAGGGAGTTATGTCGTCCAAAACAGGAACGAGGCGACGTAGCAGTATATTGCACAGAGCCCTTTGACGCCCGCAGGACCGTCGCTCACTATGACCGAGGCGGGGAGGCCGAGCTCTTAATTCGCTAGCGGCTTGATCAGCTCGTAGCCGACCACGCTTTCGGCGCTGGTGCCCTCGTCATAGCGCCTGGCCACAACTGCCTGCAGATCGGGTGCGTAAAGCGCGGTGAACTCGTCCCGCGTCTCGCCGGCCTCGCTCCTGATCGTCTGCTTGACCGCGAGCACGGCGTATTTGCAATCACCCAGGCTGAACGTCTCCTTGCCCTTGACGTTGATCTCCAGCGTCTCGGTGCCCTTCGGCGGCTTGTTCGGTGCAAGACGGGCAAACACGATCTTGCTCTTGGCCCCCGCCTTCAGTGGGAACACCTTCCTGAGATCGGAAAACGGGATCATCGCCATCTCCCCTGTGCTGCTGTCGCGAAACACTTCGATCAGCCCGCCGAACAGGTACTGCGACTGCGGCGATTGCGACTGGTATTTTGTTGGCAACCGCCACCATTCCGCCCGCCGCCGGACGAAATTCGCTGTGGATGCCAGGCCTTTCGAGAACGAAGCCGGCCTTGGCCGATTTGGCGTCGATGCACGCCGAGGCGTGCGCTGCGCTCGTCATCGCCAGGATCGCCATTGTCATGCCGCTGGATGCAGTTTTCATGGCGTCCTCCTCTGCCCGCGCAAGTTGAATGCCGAAAGCAATGCCAGACCTGGGAGAACGTGTCGACACACTTTGCGAGCAACTGGACTGCCGGTTCGCGTCGTGCTGAATTTTAGCGCATGATGCATCGTATTTCCGCCCGACCGGTCTCCCGGCGCAGTTTCCTGATGAAGGCAGCGGCCGTTGCCGCGGCCGGCGCCGTTTCGCGCCCGGCCTTCGGCCAGACCGGGCAGCGCATTCCGCCGATCGACGCCACCTTCCTGTTTATCGCTGATGTCCATGCCTGCCGCATGGCGAACGGATTGAGCCCGCACTGCGAGCAGGAAGGCAAGACCGACGCCGCCCTGCTGCGCAATGTCGCCGCGCTCAACGGCATCGCCGACAGACAATGGCCGGCTGAAATCAACGGCGTCGCCACCGGTCTGCATTCGACGGGCAATATCGGCACGCCGCTCGGCCTCGTCGTTGGCGGCGACATCACCGATGATGGTGGCGGCCAGATCACCCAGCCCAGCGAAGGCACGCAGCTGCTCCAGTTCAGCCAGCGCTACCAGCAGGGCGTTGGCCCCGACCGCGTGCACATGCCGGTCTATGTCGGCCTCGGCAATCACGACCTCGACCAGAACGGCCCGCGCTCGCATGTCGACTGGTACCGCCGCGAAATGCGCGACTACGTCGAGGTCAATCACCGCCCCGGCGTTTTCTTCAAGCCGCCCGCGCCGGCGACCAACTACGATCTCGAGACCGATTGCTATTCATGGGATTGGGGCGGTCTGCATCTTGTCCAGACGCACCGTTTTGCCGGCGATACCGGCCATGGCGCCACCAGCAGCCTGCCATGGCTGAAGCAGGACCTGGCGACCTATGCCGGCGACGGCCGCCCGGTCATCCTGTTCCAGCATTATGGCTGGGATAATTTTTCGATCGAAAGATGGGACGCCGCCGAGAAGACCTTCGACGACAACGGCACGGGCCCACCGCATTGGTGGAGCGAAGCCGACAGGCAGGCGCTGCTGGCTGTGCTGAAGGGCTACAACATCGTCGGCATCTTCCATGGCCACCAGCACGCGACGCCGATGATCTATCACCGTGACGGGCTCGATTTGTTCAAGCCGAAGGCTGCCTTCATGGGCGGCTTTGCGTTGGCGCGGGTGACCGGCAGCAGCATGGATGTGGTGCTGGGCGAAGCCGCCGGAGATCATGGCGAGGTCGCCTTCACCAATGCCTACAGCAAAAGTCTGACTTTCTGACGGGCAGGAGAGGGCGCAAAAAGGCGGCCGAGCCGCCTTTTTCTGGTTTGCGAAGGGCTCGGCGTCAAAGCGCCTTCTTCACCTTGTGCTTCACGTCGCCGTAAGCCTTCTGCATCTTGCCGGTCGCCTTGTCGACGTCGCCTTCGGCTTCGGTGCGCCTGTTGCCGGTGGCCTTGCCGGCGGTCTGCTTGACCGAGCCCTTGGCTTGCTTGGCAACGCCGGCAACCTGATCCTTGTTCACCATCTCGCATCTCCTGATCCGTTCGCCTGGAGAAACGGTCGCGGATCGCTTAGGTTCCGGGTTCGGCCCGTCGATTGGCATAGCTTCCGGTCGCGAAGCCGACAGGATAGGGTGCACCAGGACGCCCGAACAGACAGGGGCCGGAGGGACAATGGCTGAATTCACGCTCTTCATCGGCAACAAATGTTTTTCGTCGTGGTCGCTGAGGCCGTGGCTGGCGATGAAGTATCTGGAGATCCCGTTCGAGGAAGGTCTTGTGCGCCTGCGCACGCCCGAGACCGCGGCCAATCTGGCCAGGATATCGCCGACAGGCCAGGTGCCGGTGCTGAACCATCGGCTGCCGAATGGCGCGGTCCGGATCGTCTGGGAAACCCTTGCCATCCTTGAATATCTCGCCGAGCTGTTTCCCGGGAAAAAGCTCTGGCCGGCCGACATCGGCGCCCGCGCGCTGGCCCGCTCGGCGGCGACAGAGATGCATTCCGGCTTTCGCGAGGTCCGCTACGGCTGGCCGATGAATTTGCGCCGGCCAAAAGGCCACAAGCCGCTCGACGCCGAAGGTGAGGCACAACGGGCGCGCATCGAGGAGCTATGGCGCGAATGCCGCGAAAAATACGGCAAAAGGCGGCCCGTTCCTGTTTGGCCATTTCACCGCGGCCGACGCCATGTACGCGCCGGTCGTCACCCGCTTCGACACCTATGGCGGCACGCTGGCAACCGATACCCGCGCCTATGTCGACGCTGTGCTTTCGATGCCGGCGATGCGCCACTGGTATGCCGAGGCGGCAAAAGAGCCTTGGCCGGAGCCCGGCCCAGACGAATAGAGCCGAGCAACCCGCAAGCTGGTCTTCCGCTTCGCCGCCCGCGGCCTATCTGAAGATCGGGCTGGGGCCTCGGAGACTTCACAATGATATCTGTTCCTTCCGCATTGGCCGGCAAGGTCGCGCTGGTCACCGGCGCATCGTCGGGCATTGGCGAGGCGACGGCTGCGGCTTTGGCCGCCGCCGGGGCCAAGGTGGCGATTGCCGCACGCCGCGCCGATCGCCTCGAAGCGCTGGCCGCGCGTATCGAAAAGGCCGGCGGCGCGGCGCTCCGCATCGAGGCCGACGTCACCAGCAACGATGATGTCACCGAGATGGTCGACAAGGTTGTCGCCGAATGGGGCCGCCTCGACATCCTCGTCAACAATGCCGGGGTGATGCTTCTGTCGCCCGCCGCCGAAGCGGTGCTCGACGACTGGCGCCGCATGGTCGAGCTCAACCTGCTGGCGCTGATGGGGGTCACCAAGGCGGCGCTGCCGCATCTCAGGGCCGCCAAGGGTCACATCGTCAACGTCTCGTCGGTCGCCGGCCGTGTCGCCAATCCGGGGGCCAGCGGCTACGCAGCAACCAAGTTCGGTGTCGTCGGCTTTTCCGAATCGCTGCGCCGCGAAGTCTACGCCGACAAGGTTCGCGTCACCGTCATCGAGCCCGGCCTGGTGCGCACCGAGCTCGGCGACCACATCACCAATCCGGCGTTCAAGGCTGATCTGGACAAGCGGCTCGCCGCCATGGAGGCGCTGACCGCCGAGGACATCGCCGCGGCCATTCTCTACGCCGTGAGCCAGCCGCCACACGTCAACGTCAACGAGATCGTCATCCGCCCGACCGACCAGGAACGATGAACGGCGTCGGATCTTTTCACTACGCCTCAAATCCCGTCCGCAGGAAATCGCCACATTCCTCGACCAGCCGCGACGGGTCCCTCGCAAGGTAGACGCCGAAATCCGCCGTCGGCGCCGGCGGCAGGTTGAAGCGTCCGTTGAGGCTTTGGCAGTCGGGCGGCAGTCCTTCATGCAGCAGAAGCCCAATGCCAAGCCCGGCCCTCAGCGCCGAGATCAGTGTCGCAAAGGTCGACACGCGGCAGCCGATCTTCCAGCCGATTCCCGCCTTGGCGAGCGAAGCCAGCATCCTGTCCTGCCAGGAGCAGGCGCCCTCGAAGATGATCAGCGGCAGCTCGACCTCGTCGTCGATCTCGATCATGCGGCTTGCCGCCCAGACCAGCTGTCGCGACAGATGGCCTCGCGGCGCCATTGTGAAGCGCGCCGGATCGGCCATGACGATGTCGCATTTTCCTTCGCCCAGCGACTTGCTGAGATCGCTGCTGCTGGCCGATGTCAGTTCGATCTCCACGAAAGGATGCCGGCGCCGGAAGTCGGCGATGATCAACGGCAGCCGCGTTACCGCCAAATCCTCGACGATGCCCAGCCGGACACGGCCGACCAGCCTGCGGCCTTCTATCTCACGCCTGGCATCGTCGCCGATCGCGATGGCCTTGCGGGCGAAGGCGAGCAGGATCTCGCCGGGCTCGGTCAGCGTCACGCCGCGCGGCGAGCGGTGCAGCAGCTCCGCGCCGACTTCGCCTTCGAGGCGCTGAAGCTGCATGCTCACCGCCGCCTGGGTGCGGGCAAGCCGATCGGCTGCCCGGCTCACCGTCCCGGTATCGGCCACGGTGACGAAGGCACGCAGCAGTCTGACGTCGATATCTCCGGTCATAAGAATTCCTGATAGCTGTGTCAGCACTATCAGGCTATCCGAAAGCCCGATCTGAATTCAAGGTCTGCTCGCACGAACGAAAACAGGAGCAGCCACCTTGTCCTACAGAAGAAGATTTGAGGAGTTCGGTGTCGCCTGGCCGTCGCTCGACCGGCCCGCTTTGCCGTTCTCGCCGACGGTTCGCGTTGCCGACATCGTCTATGTCTCCGGTCAGATCCCCGAAATCGGGCAGGAAATCGCCGCGATCGGCCAGGTTGGCGCAGAGATCGATCTGGCTGCTGCGCGCAACGCCGCCCGGCTTTGCGCGGCCAACGTCGTCTATTGGCTGGACAAGGAACTGGACGGCAATCTCGACCGCGTCGTGAAATTCGCCAAGCTGACCGTCTATGTGAATGCGGCGGCCGGCTTTTCGGCCTATTCGGAGGTCGGCAACGGAGCATCCGAATTTCTGCTCCATGTTTTCGGCGGGCGTGGCGAGCACGCCCGCTGCTCGCTCGGCATGGCCGGCTTGCCGGCCAATGTTCCGGTCGAAGCCGACGCTATCGTGCATGTCCGCTGATGCACCCCCAAAGCATGCACTCGGCGCTTATCCGGGAGTGCGCAGTGAAACCAGAGGAGGCTTGGCTTGATAGGTGCAAATCTTGAGAGGCGGAGGGCGCTTGTTCTCGGCGGAGGCAAGGGCCTCGGTTTCGGCGTTGCCGAAGCGCTCGCGGCGAAAGGCGCCGAGATCATCCTGGTCGGACGAGGGGAGGCGACCCTGGATGCGGCGCGACGCGCAATCGAGCCCGCAGGCCACATCTGCTCGACCTTCAGCGCCGACCTCTCCGACAACGACAGCGTCTCCCGGCTGATCCGTGCCGTCGAGGGCGAGCATCAGCGGATCGACATCGTCCTGCTCAATGGCGGCGGCCCGCCACCCTTCGCGGCTAGCGTCTTCGATGCGAGCGTCTGGGAGAAGCAGTTCACCAGCATGGTCCTGAGCCAGATGCGCATCGCCATTTCTTTCCTGCCAGGCATGCGGGCGCGGCGCTGGGGACGCATCATCGCCGTTTCTTCGACTTCCGTCCGCGAACCGATCCCCGGCCTTACCGCTTCGAACGCGTTGCGTGCCTCGCTCGCCGGCTGGGCCAAGACCCTGGCCGGCGAAGTGGCGGCGGACGGCGTCACCGTCAACCTGTTGCTGCCGGGCCGTTTTGCAACAGACCGGACGAAACAGTTCGACGTCGTGGACGCAGCCGACAGGGGTGTCGACGTTGCCGTGGTCGCCGCCGAGAGTCAGGCCGAGATCCCGGCAAAGCGCTACGGCACCCCCGCCGAATTCGGCGCGGTTGCCGCATTCCTGGCCAGCGACGACGCCGCCTATATCACCGGCGTGGCTTTGCCGGTGGATGGCGGGCTCAGCCGGGCCATGCTGTGAGGGGCAGGGTGAAGCGGCGCGAATGGTCGCATCACAGGAACGCCCCTCGTGCCTTTTATCTGCGCGGGGGGCGTCCTGTTTGTCGTCCGCTTCTCTCAAGATCGCTCTTTCAAGAACGGCTTTCGACACCGAAAGAATGCCCGCGGTGCCAAAATGGTTCCCGGCTAAGTGGTTTTTTCGGCGGGCAATAGCCCGGCTTTCGCCGTCCGATGTGCTGGCGCGGGCCGCCGCCGCGCGTCTCCGCGAGTGTGGAAAATCAAAAAAATTGACACAACGCGCAAAGAAGTCTATAAGAATTTTGTCGATATTTGTTTGACCGACTTTTGTTATCCGCGTGCTTAGGCGCGCCTTTGGCGAACTTCCCCCATCAAAATCGAGACAAACGTTGTTGTGCATCCGCATGACGGCGAACGAATATTTGCCATGGAAAGGGTTCGTTATGAGCACAGGCACAGTTAAATGGTTCAACGCCACCAAGGGTTTTGGTTTTATTCAGCCTGACGACGGTTCTGCCGACGTTTTCGTCCACATCTCAGCCGTCGAGCGCGCCGGAATGCGCGACATCGTCGAGGGCCAGAAGCTTGGCTACGAGATGGTCCGCGACAACAAGTCGGGCAAGATGTCCGCCGACCAGTTGAAGGCGGCCTAAAACGGAATTAAGCCTCACCGGTGACCACGGATGTACTGGCACCGGTGAATGGCAAATTCCAGCGCATGATCGCGGGGATGTTAAGTCCCCGCTCATGCGCATGAGAAGAACGTTTCCTTGCGCGTCTCTCGGGATGCTCGGGCGCTCTCATGGAAGGTCAGGCGGTGCCTGGCCTTTTTCATTTTTGCGCTTCGATCGCCGAAAGAGCGCTGCTCGACGGCCCGGACGTGCTAAGGACGTTCCAGCAATTTGAAACCGGCTGCCGTATTGCTTTGTGCGGGATCCTGGCCGAAAGACCAGTCTCGCCACTTTTCGGCGGCGTGCTCCGAACCGGGAGAAAGACCTTGACCGCAACTTCAAAAAAACCCCGCGACCAGGCCGAATCCATTTTCAGCAAGACGCGGACCCAGTCGATGTCGCTCGACCGCATCAATTCCGAACGGGATGCCGTCAGCCAGGCCCGCGAAGCCAAGACCGCGCGGCTGCGCGAATTGCGCCTGGAGAAGGAAGCCGACGACATGGCGGCGGCGGTTGCGCTCGCGGCCTCGCCGAAACGCGCAGGCAAACGCTGATGGCCACCAAACGCGTGCCTCAAAAGGCGATCGCCGCAGATTCGACCATCGCCGATGTCGTGGGCGAACTAGACAAGCCGGTCGAATATGTCCGGCGCGTGCTCGAAAAGCTCGAGCGCTGCAGGCGTGTCCACGGCGATGCCCAGGTTCGGCTCGGCGTGCGCGGTCGTGCCGAATGCCCCAATTATCTGATCGAATACGTCCGGGAAAACGCCAAGACCCGCGAGCGCGTGACCTTTCAGGATGCCGCCTACAGCGGCAGCACGCATCGCGAGCTGGCGCCCCGGCACATCGAGGAAGCCAGGAACTGGTCGCCCGAAGAAATGAATATCACGGCCGTTTCGGCGCTCATCGGCCGCCTTCGCAATCCGAATGCGCCATCATCGCGTTTCTCTGACGAGGATTGATATGGCAATCAAGTTTTCCGCCAAGGGCCAGCCGGCAGCGCCTGCTGCCGCCGTGAAGCCGGCCAAACCGGCGGCCGCGCCAAAAACCGGCGAAGCCGCCGAAGCGGGCACCGATCTGTTCAGGTCGCCGGCGGAAGCACCGCCGCGTAAGCCCAAGAAGAAATAGCGCCCTTGCAGCAAAATGCCGACCGGAAATCTGCGCCAAGGCTGCTTGACCTGGCGGTCGCAGAGGAGTTTTCGTCGCTACAAGAGGGCGCCGGTCCGATTGCCTTCGATTGCCAGACCTGTGGCGCCTGCTGCGCCTACTCGTCCAGATGGCCGCGCTTCTCCACCGAGGATGACGCGCAGCTCGACCTTATCCCGCAAAAATACGTGGCTGCCGACGAAGCCGGTATGCGCTGCGACGGCGCGCGCTGTTCGGCACTGTGCGGCGAGGTCGGCAAGTCGACGGCCTGCGGCATCTACGACATCCGCCCCGACGTCTGCCGCGCCTGCATGCCGGGCGATGACGACTGCCTGATCGCGCGTCGGGCTCACGGTCTGCCGACGCTGTAATGACGGCCCTCGGGCTGGCGTCTCAGTTTGAATTTCGTCAATCAGATGCGCGAAAGTCGCTGCGGTAGAGGCCGGGCGATCGTCCGGTCAATCGTTTGAATGCCTGCGAGAACGACGGCACCGATTCATATCCGACGGCGCGCCCGATCTCGCCAATGTTCTGGTTCGTTTCCCGCAGAGCCTTGGCGGCAAGGTTCATCCGCCACCGGGTCACATAGGACAGCGGCGGCTGTCCTACCAGTTGAGCGAAGCGACGCGCGAAGGTGGCCCGGGACTGTGCTGCGCCGCTGGCAAGGGAAGCGATGGTCCAGGGATTGCCCGGCCGCTCGTGGATCAGGCGCAAAGCCTGCGCAATGCCTTTGTCGCGCAAGGCGCCAAACCATCCCCCTGTTCCGAGTGGCTGATGTTCGATCCAGGCACGCAACAAGAAGATCAACGTGCTGTCGAGAAGGCGTGGGGCGACAATGTCGTGGCCGCCGAGATCGCCTTTCGCTTCGACCTGCAGAAGTTCCAGGGCAAGCCGCAGCGGCTCGCTGGTGCCAATCTGATTTCGGGTCAAATGGATCAGCGGAGGAAGCAGCGAAACCATCGGGTATGGCCCGACGCCGTCGAGTGAATATCTCGCACAAAGAAGAGTTGTCGCGTCGCTCTCGCTTTTCGGTTCCAGTCCGCTCCGATTTGCGGAAAGGACGGCGGATATCGATGCCGTCGGTGCATCCGCCGGATTGCAAAGGGCATGCCCGATACCGCTCGCGACAAGGATGACATCTCCCTCGCCTAAGCGGATCGGCTCTTTTGGACCAGTCAGCCGCAACCAGCATTCGCCGTTCTGTATGACGTGGATGGCGGCATTCCTTGTCGGATCCACCGAAATACCCCATGGCCGATGCAGGGTCGCGCTGCCGATCATGGCGCTGCCAAATCGCAGCGAAGCAAGAAGTTCGGACAAGGCGTCCATGAGAACCATCCTCCGACAATGAACCAGACGATATTAGACGATTGGATAAGAATCCAGGCGAATAGCATATCGATCATCTCACAAGCGTGGCTGATTATATTGGCAATGTCGGCCGAGCCTGCGGACGCTCCAGTCCACAACAGGCAGAAGCAGGCACCTGAAGGAGCAAAAACATGCGTGACGAACCATCAAATCCAGTTCCAGCCAAGATCCATAATTCGCTCGAGACCAACAAGGCGATCGTCCTGGACTTCATCGACAAAGCAGTAAATCAAGGCAACATCGAAGCTGCTTCGATGCATTTTGGCGAACGCTACATCCAACACAATCCCAACATTGCCGATGGTGCGGACGGTTTCAAAGCCTATCTGCAGCAGCTCAAACAGTCATTTCCCCTCGTGAGGGGAGAGGTGAAGCGGATTTTTGCCGAAGGGGATTTCGTCATCGTGCACATGCACGCAAAACGCGAACCGGAGGAGGAGGGCTTGGCCATTGTCGACATTTTCAGGCTGAAGGACAGCAAGCTGGTCGAACACTGGGAAGTTCGGCAGCCCATCGCGGATAGCAAGCTGCACGCCAATAGCATGATCTGAATGCGGACAGGCTCTCAGGCTGGCTTGTGCCCGCACGTTTCGCTGATTACGCTGCCGGCGGCGGGGCCAGCACCGGGAGACCATCTGTGAGCATCGAATTTCTGTTGACGTCGCTGATTGTCGTGGCTTCGCCCGGCACCGGCGTTCTCTATACGCTGAGCGCCGGGCTTTCGCGTGGTGCGCGCGCCAGCATCATTGCCGCGTTCGGCTGCACGCTCGGCATCATTCCGCACATGGCGGCCGCCATCACCGGCCTCGCGGCTCTGCTGCATACCAGTGCCGTCGCCTTCGAGACGCTGAAATATCTCGGCGTCGCCTACCTGCTCTACATGGCCTGGAACACGCTGAAGGAGAAGGGTGGCCTGAGCGTCGAAGAAAATGTTGCGCCGCGCTCGGCCGGCAAAGTGATCACTTCGGGCATCCTCATCAACATCCTCAATCCGAAGCTGTCGATCTTCTTCTTTGCCTTCCTCCCGCAATTCGTCAGCACCACCGAACCGCATGCGCTGTCGCAGATGCTGGAGCTCAGCAGCGTCTTCATGCTGCTCACCTTGGCGGTCTTTGTCGGCTACGGCGTTTTCGCGGCGTCAATCCGCAGCCATGTCGTGTCGCGGCCAAAGGTGCTGACCTGGATGCGCCGTACCTTCGCCGGAGCCTTTGTCATGCTCGGCGCCAAACTGGCGCTGGCGGACCGGTAGACAGGAAGGTCGCGGGCAGCGCAAATCTATCCCTTCACATAGCCCATGGCCTCGACGATCTGCCCGTCCGCCACGCGCATCAGGTTAACGCCGCGCAGCGAATTGCCGTCGGCCATCCAGTAGCGCCAGCGGATCGTCGCCCGGTCTCCGGCGACGAAGGTTTCTTCGATGTCGAAGCGCGTGCCGGGTCCGGTCGCGATCGCCGACCACAGTTCGACGCAGGCGCCCTTGCCGATGCGGCGGCCGCCGTCCGGGGCCGGCGTGGTGTTCTCGATCACGCAGTCTTCCGCCACCAGATCGTCGAGCGCCGATGGGTCGTGGCGCTGGAAGACCTCGTTGTAGCGCCGCATGATCTCGGCCGTTTCGGCGGAGCGTTTGGCCGCGGCGATGTCGATGATGAGTTCCTGTGTCATTGGATATTCCTTTCCCTTCAGTGATCAGTAGCGGTTTCGATGAGGCGGGCCGTGAGCGTGATCACGGCGACGCCGGCCAGCGCCCGCGATACGAGGCAGCTCTCCTTGGCCGTCTGCGCCAGCCGCTCGAAATCCCCCGCCGCCAGCCCGGCGACGCTTGCCTCGGTCTCCAGCTCGATACGGGTCAGCGTCGGTCCGGCCGCGGTGGCGCCGAGATGGGCTTTCGCGATCGTGTGGATGCGCGCGGGGGTGTAACCTTCGCGGCCGAGAATGGCGCTTAGCGCCATCGAGAAGCAGCCGGCATGCGCCGCCGCAATCAATTCCTCCGGGTTGGTGCCGGGACCGTTCTCGAAACGCGACGGGAAGGAGTAGGCACCTTCGAAGACGCCGCTACCTAGTCTCAGCCGACCCGAACCTTCCTTCAACGATCCCTGCCATTGAGCTTCTGCTTCACGAATGGTCATTGCGTCTCTCCTTTTAGTTTGAGGCTCGATCGAATTTTGGGGGTGAACCAGTCAGGCGCCGTCGACGACCACTTTCCCGAAGACGTCGCCTTGCTGGAAATAGCGATAGGCGTCTTGGGCCTCGTCGAAGGCGAACACCTTGTCGATGACAGGCTTAAGCCGATGCACCGAGATGGCGCGCAGCATGGCTTCGAGGTTGGCGCGATTGCCGACGAACAGCCGGCTGATGGTGGCGAGGCTGCGTTGGTAGACCGGGCCGGGGATCTGCACCGTCCCGCCTTTCGCATCCTGTATGGTGAGAAGCACGATGCGCCCGTAAAGCGCGCAGGCGATCATCGATTGCGCGAAGGTCGGCGGGCCGCCGGTCTCGACGACGAGGTCGACGCCGCCGGTCTGCTCACGCACCGCAGCACCCCATTCCGGCATGCCGGCTGTCGAGACGACGAGGTCGGCGCCCAGCGCCCGCAGCCGGTCCAGCTTCTCGCTGCGCGAACTGACGGCCACGACCCGGCAGCCGAGCAGCTTGGCGAATTGCAGCGCAAACAGCGCGACGCCACCTGAACCGATGACAAGGACCCATTGGCCGGGCTTCGGCATTTCGGCTGCCGTCACCGCATTCCAGGCGGTCAGGCCGGCGCAGGTCAGCGTCGCCGCTTGATGCCAGTCGAGATGATCGGGAAGCCGCACCGCCCATTGCTCATCGAGCACCGCGTATTCGGTCAGCATCCCGTCCAGTGTGCAACCGAGCTGGTCGATCAGCCCGGCATTGATGTGGCCGTCGATCCAGCGCGCAAAATAGCTGCCGGTGATGCGGTCGCCGACGGCGAAGCGGGTGACGGAATCGCCGACGGCAACGACTTCGCCGGCACCGTCGCTCAGCGGGATAACGCCCTGGCGTGGCGCCAGTGGATAGGTGCCGTTGAGGATCATCGTGTCGCGGCGGTTGAGCGAAGCGGCGCGCACACGCACGGCGATCTCGTGTTGCTTCGGCGCCAGCTGCGCCTCATCGCGCCTCACCAGGCGTTCGATTCCGCCGGTTCCTTCAAGGCGATAACTGCGCATATCGGCTCTCCTTCCCGAATATGTAGACTGATCTACATATTAAGTAGACCGATTGCTATATTGGACGCAAGGCCTATAGTGTTCACTCCTGACAGAGGTTGACATGGCGAACGACACCCGCACCCGTATGATCGAGACGACGGCGCGGCTGCTGAGGCAGCGCGGCTACCACGGCACGTCGCTCAACGACATCTTGAGCGCCTCAGGCGCACCGAGAGGCTCGCTCTACTTCCACTTTCCGGGCGGCAAGGACCAATTGGTCATCGAGGTGACGCGCGACAGCGTCGACGAGGTGACGCAGAGGCTGGGCGCCGCGCTCGCCGCCGAAAAGGACCCGGCGGTGGCTGTCCACCACATCTACCAGTCTGTCGCCCGCATGCTGGAAGACAACCAGTTCACGCTCGGTTGCCCGATCGCGCCCGTGGTGCTGGACTCGCCGGCAGACATGCCGGAGTTGGCCGAATTGTGCCGCTCGGCTTTCGAGCAGTGGATAGGCTTGCTCAGGGCCGCCTTCGTCAGGGCAGGGGTGCCCGAGCGCCGCGCGCACGCGCTCGCATTGCTGGTCGAATCATCGCTGGAAGGGTTGATGGTGATCGCACGCGCCACCCACGACCGTGCCCCTGTGCTGGCAGTAGCCGATGAAGTCGCGGCGCTGATTGAGGGTGCATTGCCTGCCAAAATCTCACCCTCGCGGCGGATTGACGCCGCCGTCTGAGCGGGCAAACCGCTAAAGCAAACAAAAAGGGCGACCTCTCGGCCGCCCTTTCCGTATCTGAAGGTAGATGGGCTGGACTAGAAATCCATGCCGCCACTCAAGCCCGCTTGCGGGCTTGAGCAACGTGAGTTCATGGGCGTGCTTTATGGACTTCTTAGAAGTCCATGCCGCCCATGCCGCCCATGCCGCCGCCGCCCATGCCGCCAGGCATGCCGCCGCCAGCCGACTCCTTCTTCGGAGCCTCCGCGATCATGGCTTCGGTGGTGACGAGCAGGCCGGCGACCGAGGCCGCGTCCTGCAGAGCCGTGCGCACAACCTTGACCGGATCGACGATACCCATGGCGATCATGTCGCCATATTCGCCGGTCTGGGCGTTGTAGCCGAAGGTCGCGCCCTTGTTCTCGAGGATCTTGCCGGCAACGATCGATGCTTCCGCACCGGCGTTGGCCGCGATCTGACGGGCCGGAGCCTGCAGCGCGCGACGCACGATCGCGATGCCCGCGGTCTGGTCGGAGTTGGCGCCGGTGACGGTGATGGCCAGCGAAGCGCGCAGCAGGGCGACGCCGCCGCCGGGAACGATGCCTTCTTCGACGGCCGCGCGGGTCGCGTTGAGGGCGTCATCGACGCGGTCCTTCTTTTCCTTGACTTCCACTTCGGTCGCACCGCCGACGCGGATGACGGCAACGCCGCCCGCCAGCTTGGCGAGACGTTCCTGCAGCTTCTCCTTGTCGTAGTCCGAGGTGGTCTCCTCGATCTGCTGCTTGATCTGGGCGACGCGGGCCTGGATTTCTTCCTTCTTGCCGGCGCCGTCGACGATGGTGGTGTTCTCCTTGGAGATCGACACCTTCTTGGCGCGGCCGAGCATGTTGAGGCCGACATTCTCGAGCTTGATGCCGAGGTCTTCGGA
>NZ_JAMYSV010000031.1:0-38233 GCF_040322115.1 Mesorhizobium sp. M0195
CTAGGCCCGCCGCGGCAGCCCGCAACCCTTCGCGTGCCGCTCAGGGTCCTCCTCTTCGTTCCGGTCCTTCGGATGCGGTCCGCCTCCCACGGCGGGCCTTTCCGGTCGCGACTCGCCGCCCACCCCGCTTCCGGGGAAAGGCGCGGCGATTGGCGAGCGGAGGATGAGACGATGCATGCAAACAGCAAGCGTTCCGCCAGCACAGAGGCTGGCGCAGGCAAGGGCGGGCGCCCCGGCGCCAGCCTTTATCAGGAGATCACCGACCGCATCATTGCCGAGCTGGAGCGCGGCACCGTGCCATGGGTCAAGCCATGGGGCAGGGCAAAGGCAGGCCTTGGCCTGCCGAGGAATGCATCCTCTGGGCGCACCTATTCCGGCATCAATATCCTCATCCTGTGGGGCGCGGTCATCGAGCGCAGCTATCCCAGCCAGAACTGGCTCACCTTCCGGCAGGCGCTTGTCCTTGGCGGCAATGTCAGGAAGGGCGAGCGCGGCACGACCATCGTGCATGCCGACCGCTTTGTCCCCAAGGACGAGAAGGAGCGCGCACGCCACGAGGGCGATGAACCACAGGCCGTGCCTTTTCTGAAGCGCTTCACCGTCTTCAATGTCGCGCAGTGCGATAATCTTCCGGAACACCTCCACGCCGCCGCCGAGCCGCTGCCTCAGTGCGAGATCGTGCCGCAGGCCGAGACGCTCATTCGCGCCAGCGGTGCGGATTTCAGGGTCGGCGGCGATCGCGCTTTCTACATGCCGGGCAGCGACCACATTCAGGTGCCGCCGCAGCCGGCGTTCCATCACCAGATCGACTATTACCGGACCTGCTTTCACGAGCTTGGCCACTGGACCGGCCACCGGACGCGGCTTGCTCGCGACCTCTCCGGCTCGTTCGGCTCCAAGGCTTACGCGCGTGAAGAATTGGTCGCCGAAATCACTGCCGCCTTCGTCTGCAGCAATCTCGGTATCGAGCCGACCGTGCGTCATGCCGATTACATCGGCTCATGGCTGAAGGTGCTGCGCGAGGACAACCGCGCCATCTTCCGTGCCGCCAGTCTTGCCTCCAAGGCCGCCGATTTCCTGTTTGGCCTTCAGGCCGATGCCGAAGGCGAGGCGCAGGAAGGGATTGCGGCATGACGATGCGCGACCCTCAACTGACCGCGACCGAGCCGACGCCGCAAGGCGAGCAGATGCTCATTCCCGGTGTCCGGCCGATCACCACGCGCGATCGGCTCACCCTCCTGATGGACGCGCCGATGCGTCCGCGCGCGGCGCAAAAGCCGCTCGATATCGGCCTCTTCGATGAAGCCAGCAGAAATCAACTCGACCTGTTCTGACAAGGAGTCTTTCCATGATCCTGATCACTGATCGACTGCGCGCACGACTGCTCGCCAATGGCGCCGCCGACGCCGACATTGACCATTTTCCCGTTGTGAAACTGTTTAATCCCACAGGTGCCGCGACGTGGCTTCTGAGCGAACTCGACGCCGATGGCGACACGCTGTTCGGTCTTTGCGATCTCGGCTTCGGCTTCCCCGAACTCGGCAGCGTCAGCCTGGCCGAGCTTGCATCCGTAAAAGGTCCGCTTGGCCTCGGCATCGAGCGCGACCTGCATTTCCAGGCGCGCTTTCCGCTCTCGGTCTATGCCGAAGCCGCTCGCATTTGCGGCCACATCACCGAGGCCGAGCGACCTCTGCGGCAGGCAGCAGACGCCCTTTCAAAGCCCCATTCCGAGCTTCCGCCCGACACGGCGGAATAGCAGCGCCGATAGGCGCAAAAACCGTCCCGCCGCGCCGGCCTTCGGCCTCTGCGGCGGGGACAACCTTAACCAAAGCGAAGGAGAGTAACCGTGCAGCTTGCCCACATCCCCTTGGATCGGCTCAACTTTTCCGCGCTCAACATGCGCCATGGAAAACGCGCGCCCGACATATCCGACATCCTGCCCTCCGTGCGTGCGCGCGGCGTGCTGGTGCCTCTCCTTGTGCGGCCCAACGGCCAGCCGGAAACCTTCGAGATCGTCGCCGGCAGGCGGCGCTATTTCGCCGCGAAATCGCTTGCCGACGAGCGCGGCGAAGGCGATCCCTTGCCCTGCGCCATCATGGAGGATGGCGACGACGCCGATGCGCTGGAAGCCTCGCTGATCGAAAACCTCGCCCGTCTCGATCCTGACGAAGTATCGCAATGGGAGACGTTTTCGCGGCTCGTCAGGCAAGGCCGCACCGTTCCCGATATCGCTGCGACCTTCGGCATCACTGACCTGAAGGTCAAACGCATTCTGGCGCTTGGCGACCTCTTGCCCAAAATCCGCGAAGCCTACCGGCGCGAGGAGATCGATACCGAGACGGTGCGCCATCTCACCATGGCGTCCAAGGCGCAGCAGAAGGACTGGCTGGCACTCTGTGCCGATCCCGATCAATACGCGCCGCGTGGCTATCAATTGAAGCAATGGCTGTTCGGCGGCCAGTCGATTTCCACCAAGGTGGCGATGTTTGCCATCGACGAATATACCGGCCTGATCACCTCGGACCTGTTCGGCGAGGACAGCTATTTCGCCGATGCCGACCTGTTCTGGCAAAAGCAGAACGAAGCGATTGCCGCCAGACGCGACACCTATCTCAACGACGGCTGGAGCGAGGTGGTGCTGCTGGAGCCGGGCCAGTATTTCCACCCATGGGACCATGAGAAGACCCCGAAGAAGAAGGGCGGCAAGGTCGTCATCACTGTCTCGCATCGCGGCGAGGTCGGGTGTCACGAGGGCTGGCTGTCACACAAGGAAGCCCGCCGCGCCCGCGAGGGCGGTGAGCAAGAAGAAACAGCCGCCAAGCCGCCGCGCCCCGAACTCACCGGCCCGATGCAGAACTATGTCGATCTGCATCGCCATGCCGCCGTGCGCGCCGCCATGCTCGACCATCCCGCCGTGGCGCTGCGCCTCGTCGTGGCGCACGCCATCACCGGTTCCAGCCTGTGGCAGGTGCGCCGTGAGCCACAGCGCGCAGTCAATGAAACGGTGACTGCCAGCCTTGCCGGCTGCAAGGCCGAAGCTGCATTCGGCAAAAAGCGGCGCGAGGTGTTGGCCCTGGTCGGATCACCGGATGAGGATGGAGTGGTGGCCGGCAGCAATGGCGACGCCTTTGCTATCGCCGGCGTCTTCGCCCGCCTCTTGGCGCTGTGCGACGACGATGTCATGCGCGTTCTCACCCTTGTCATGGCCGAGACGCTTGCAGCCGGCAGCGCCGTCATCGAGGCGCTCGGCAACCATCTGAACGTCGATATGGGCGCATGGTGGGAAGCGGACGATGCGTTCTTCGACCTCTTGCGCGACAAGGAAATCGCCAATTCGATGCTCGCCGAGGTCGGCGGCAAGCTGGTCGCGGATGGCAATGTCGCCGAGAAGGTCAAGACGCAAAAGAAGATCATCCGCGACTTCCTGGCGGGCGAGAATGGCCGCCAGAAGATCGAGACCTGGCTGCCGCGCTGGATGAAATTCCCGGCCGAAAGCTACACCAGCCGCGGCGGCTTCCGCACCGCCGATCAGTAGGCACAAGTGCAGCCGCTGTTCGTCCGCAAATAGTCGATCAGGGCCCGAGCGGCGGTTCTCTCGATTACCGCCGCTCAGGTCGCGCGCGCCGCTCCGGGTCGCGCCGGCTGGCGATTGGTCGTCTTGTCGAGCCAGTGCCGCGCGCGAGAAATCCCGACGCCAATTCGCGCCCGTTTCGGCAGCCCTGCACCGCGCCGGGTTGCTTGCTGAGGCGCCAGGCGCATGGGGCCAATTGTCCGATCCGGTTGCCGACAGAGCCCGCGCAGCCGGCGCCCTGCATTGCCGCCGGCTCCTTGTGTCACCGATCGCGCCACCTGTCTCCATGGTGTCTCAGGGACCATTCCCCTGCGGCTGGCTTGACGACCTATGGGCGGATCCGGCCCGCC
Organism: Mesorhizobium sp. M0195; assembly: GCF_040322115.1. Classification (NCBI taxonomy): domain Bacteria; kingdom Pseudomonadati; phylum Pseudomonadota; class Alphaproteobacteria; order Hyphomicrobiales; family Phyllobacteriaceae; genus Mesorhizobium; species Mesorhizobium sp. M0195. The sequence continues at coordinate 3,922 of NZ_JAMYSV010000031.1, forward strand.
CGAAACCCTCGCCAGCAGCTTTTTTCCCCGCCGCCTGCGGCGGCTTCCTCGCGCCGCTTCGCTTCAAAAAAGCTGCCCGCTCGGGTCCTTCGCTATCGCTGCGGCCGTCCCGGTTCCGGCGGTCCGGACGCGCCCATCACGGTCCGCCATCGCAGGGGAATGGTCCCCTGCGAGCACCAAAGGAGACTGAAAATGACCGCGATCGGATACGTTACCAAACAGGAAAACGGCGGCTACAAGGGCCAGCTCAAGACGCTTAGCGTCCGCGCCGACATCGACATCGTGCCCAATCAGGCAAAGAGCGCCGACACCCATCCCGACTTCCGGGTGCTGACGCAAGGGGTCGAAGTAGGGGCCGGCTGGATCCGCACCGGCGAGACCTCCGGCAAGGACTATGTGAGCCTGTCGATTGCCGCCCCGGAGTTCGGTCCGCGCAAGCTCTACGCCAATCTCGGCCGCGCCGCCGGCCAGGACGATGACGACACATACGCCATCATCTGGAACCCGGTCGACTGAACCGCCTGCCTCGAGCCCCGCGCCGCAACCGGCGCGGGGCTCTTCTCAAGAAGGGGCGGCGAAAACTCGCCCCCCACTCTTCGCCCGTCCCCGAAACGATCTCGCTCGCCGATCCTCGCCTTCGCTTGTCCGTAACGAAACGAGGACCATCATGGACGACGACAACGAACGCGCGGCCCGCGCCAAGAAGGGCAGTCCGTTTCTCAACACCGCGCAGGCCGCCTTCTATATCGGGCTATCCCAGCGCACGCTGGAGAAGATGCGGCTCAAGGGCGGTGGCCCGCAATTTCGCAAGCACGGCCGCTATGTCCGCTATCACATCGACGAGCTCGACGACTGGTCGAAGGGACGCGCGCAGGAGACCAGGCCCGAGGATGGCGGGCACAATTCCGGCTCGGCCGGTGAGGGAGGCCGCTCATGAGCCGGCGTCCCACTATCCGTCTGATCGGCAGCCATGTGCGGCGCATTCGGGCGCGCAAGACGATCGCCGTGGCCACAATAGGCCTCGGCCTGATCGGCTTCTCCGCTTTCGACAACCCATCGCCCTGGCTGGTGTGGAACGCCTCGGAGAGTGCGCCGGTCGGCCTCTATCGCGTCGCGTCCGGATCACCGGCTCGTGGCGATCTGGTGCTCGTCCGCCCGGCAAAACCGGTCGCCGATCTCGCCGCCGAACGCTTCTATCTGCCCAGCAATGTGCCGCTGGTCAAGCGCCTTGCCGCGCTGCCTGGCGAGCATGTCTGCGCCTTCGGCGACGCCATCATCATCGGCGGCAAGATTGTCGCGCGCCGGCTGGCAACCGACACGCAGCACCGTCCGCTGCCTTGGTGGAATGCCTGCCGCAAGCTCGCCGCCGACGAGTTTTTCCTGCTCGGCAACGATAGAAATCACTCCTTCGACAGCCGCTATTTCGGGCCGGTGCCGGCCGAAAATATTGCCGGGAGGCTCGTGCCGCTATGGACCGAGTAACCCTCCTGATGCTGGGCATGGTCGCGATAGCGCCATGCGCCTGTTCCGCCGCGACCGACGCTCAGCCGGCCGCCATCTCCCGTGGTCCGCAGCTGGCAAGATGGCAGCACTACGTAGCTGAGGCAAGCCGGCGTTTCACCATTCCACAGCCCTGGATTTATGCCGTCATGGATGCCGAAAGCCGGGGGCAGACAATGGTGGACGGACGGCCGATCGCGTCACACGCCGGCGCCATTGGCCTCATGCAGGTGATGCCCGGCACCTATGAGCAGATGCGCGCAGAGCTTGGCCTGGGGGCCGATCCGCACGACCCTCGCGACAACATTCTGGCAGGCACTGCCTATCTGCGCGCCATGTATGACCGCTTCGGCTTTCCCGGCCTGTTTGCCGCCTATAACGCTGGGCCGGACCGCTACGAACAGCATTTGCAGCGTGGGCGACCGCTGCCCAGCGAGACGGTTTCGTATCTGGAAGAGGTCAAGGCTGCGGGGATCTCGGCCGCCGACATGGACGCGTTCACCGGCAAATCCCGTTCCGGAAAAGCGCCGGAAATCCCGTCCGGGCAGTCGCTGTTTTTCCTGCGAAACGGTGTTTCCGCGACCGATCCGAATGGCCAAATTGTGGTGCCGCTCGGATCGGAGCGAGCAAGGTCAGGCCGGCCGGATCGCAGGTGAGGGCAGGGGTACCGTGGGTCGGGCGGGGCAGGGAGGCAGGTCCGCGGAAGGCAAGATAAAGGCATCGCCTCCTGGAGGCGGCGAAGTCTTTGTCTGCACATCGTTTTTCATGGAGGCTGCCTTCAGCGTCAGGAGAGATTCTGCCGACAAAGCTTTGATTTTGCTCAAGATTACTAGGAGGCTCAATGCAGGATGAAGAGTTCAAGCCGAGCCTGGGCAAAATCGGATCGCGCGGCTCGAAGGCAGGCAAGCGTTTCGCCGGCCAGATCCGCGCCGCGATCAACCGAGCCGGCGGCGGCAGCGGTCGCCGTGGCCGCTTCATCGGAAGCCGGGCGGGGCGCGGCGGGGCTGCTGCCGCCGTTCTCAGAGCGCGCGACCCCCACGCGGCGTTTCGGCAGCGGCGCGCCGTCGTCAAGGCCCGTATCGTCAAGCTGGCCGGCAAGGGTGTTGACGGGGCACGTGCACACCTTCGCTACCTCCAGCGCGACGGCGTGACCCGCGAAGGCGAGCCTGGCGAGCTCTATAGCGCCGACAGCGACCGCGTCGATGGCAAGGCCTTCATCGATCGTGCCGATGGCGACCGGCATCAGTTCCGCTTCATCGTCGCCCCTGAAGACGGCATCGAGTATGATGACCTGAAGCCGCTCACGCGGCGCCTCATGGCGCAGATGGAAGAAGACCTCGGCACCAGGCTCGACTGGGTGGCCGTCGATCATTTCAACACTGGTCATCCGCATACCCATATTATCGTCCGCGGCAAGGACGACCGCGGCGAAAATCTTGTCATCGCGCGAGACTACATCTCGTCTGGAATCCGTGAACGGGCGGCCGAGCTGGTCAGCCTCGACCTTGGCCCGAGAACGGACCGCGAGATCGAGCAACGCCTGCGCCAGGAAATGGAGCGGGAACGCTTCACCAGCATCGATCGGCAGCTGCTCCGCATGCGCGACCATGAGGGGCATGTCTCACCGGCCAGCCGAGACACGTTTCGCCAGACGCTGCACCAGGGGCGCCTGCGTAAGCTCGAGCGGATGGGTCTGGCTGAGGAAGTCGGCTCGGGCCGCTGGCGCCTTGATGGCGAGCTTGAAGCGACGCTGCGCCGCATCGGCGAGCGGGGCGACCTCATCAAGACCATGCACCGCGAACTGACCGGCAAGGGGCTCGCCCGCAGTGCCGCCGACTATGTTGTCCATGATCGATCTGCAGAGCCGATGCAGCCTGTCGTCGGCCGCATCGTTGCGCGCGGCCTGGCCGACGAAATCACTGACCGCCATTACCTCGTCGTCGACGGCGTGGACGGCAAAAGCCACTATGTTGATATCGGCAAAGGCGAGGCAACCCAACCGACGGCAGAGGGCTGCATAGTGCGGGTCACGCCGAGGGACACCGGGCCAAGGCAAGTCGACCGCACAATTGCCGAGATCGCCACGGCCCATGACGGGCGCTACAGCATCGATATCCATCTCAAGCATGACCAGTCGGCCACCGAACGTTTTGCCGAAACGCACGTGCGGCGACTGGAGGCGATCCGCCGGGCGACCGGTGGTGTCGAGCGCGAGCCGGACGGTACATGGACTATCGCTCCGGACCATCTCGACCGTGTGTCTGACTACGAGCGTCAGCGAGCGAGGGCCGAGCCGGTTGTCGTCGACAAGCTCTCATCAATGCTGCTGGAGAGCCAAGTCAGCTTCGACGGCGCCACCTGGCTCGATCGAGAGCTGGTTTCCGACACACCGGAGGCCTTGCACAGCTCTGGTTTCGGCCGCGATGTCCGAGAGGCGCAAGGCCGCCGACGGCAGTGGCTGATTGCGCAAGGTCTTGCTCGGGAAGAGCAGGACCGGATCGTCTATCGCGCCAACATGCTTTCGATCCTGCGTCAACGTGAGCTGAACCGTGTTGCCGGTCAACTGTCTGACGAACTCGGACTCTCGTATTCCGAAGCGCAGCCTGGTGATCGAATAGAGGGTCGATTGCGCCGCTCGATCGACCTTGCCAGCGGCAAGTACGTCATAGTCGAGAAGGCGCGCGAGTTCACGCTGGTACCATGGAGGCCAGTGCTTGATCGGGCTGTTGGCAAGGAGGTGTCTGGTGTCATGGGTGGCGAGGGGATTTCATGGACCATCGGCCGGCAGAGAAGCGGACCAAGCATTTCGTGACATGGCTACACAACTTCTTTTGCCCGCGTTGAAACAGGTACTCAGTCCGGACGGAGTTCGCCTGCTAATTGCCCGCGGCATTGATCTCGCGAGGGATAAATGGCTGGTCGTGCAAGACTTATCGTTCGCTCTACAAAATGCGCCGCGATGATTCATCGTGTTCCATGATTCTGAGCCAAAACCCTCCTGCGCCACCACGGCACTCTTCCCGGTGCCACGGAAGCCGCGCCGACGCGGCGGTGCCGGCCTGGTTGCACAGGGCTGCCCCCGACCCAAACAGTTGCGGCGCATTGAGGACATTGCAATCACTGACCGTGCAGCCATCGGCGCGCTCGATGAGATGGTCCGCCAGCTAGAGAGGTGGGCTGGCGCCTGGTGACAGCGCCTAGGGCTTTCGGCGGCCGTGGTACGGCGAAGCAGGCTCGCGGCGTCGAGGATGAAGCCGCACTTCGCGATGTTCTTCTGCTCACACGACCGGGAGACAAGGTCGACCCCGCGGGCCGGATGCTGTTGACCGGGCGTGAACTGGCAGCCCATCCCGCTGAGGATCTTCTAACGGGAGAAACCTCGCTGCGGTGGGGAAGATTTCGATCGTCGCCCGCGACGACGAGGCGGTCAGCGACCTGACCAGACGAGCTCGGCAGCTTTCCGCTGCGGCATGGTGACCGGCGCGATCATGGCCGCCGAATGAGATCGCTTCGAACGCACCGTCGGATGCTGGCTCGCCGACGCTTTACTGGCGCAGCGCCTGGGAGGGGCACGAGATTCCGGTAGAGACCAGATGCACCTGGGAGGCGCGAACGTCCTCCAGGCCGAGCCGGTCCGGCGAGCGGTCGAATATCGCGAAAACTTGGCCACCGCGTGCACGTAGGATCGCTGGGTGGCCGGCGACAGATTGCGGATCGTCATGTCCTCGATCATGCGTCGGCGAAGAGGGCTCAACTCGGCCATCTCAAACTCTCAAACTCCTGTTCTCAAGATTGCGCTTCAACAGCCGCAATCCTTCAAAACAGAAGCGTCATCCGCAAACCCACGCACCAAATGACGCGTCAGCGGCTTCGTTCAATCCCTTTATGGGTCCGGATCCTAGCAGGTTGTGACCATTGCTGTGGCAATGCAGCAGTCCTGGATGGCTGCATCAAATAAGTTTCAAGATGCCCCGGGCGCGCTTCCACCGGACCACCTGGACGCTGCAGTTAAATGCACAAATCCACGCGCGTGCTGAAGCATCGTGAAAAATTCATGGATTATGACCCGATCCAATTTCGGTCGATCAATCAGCGCCCTTCGCCGGGGCTGTCGGTCCGCATCGCGCCTGACAGCGGCGCTATGCTGGCGCTCCCATGGCCGCCCTGTTGAATCGCTTTCTCCAGCACCGAACTGAATTGGTCCCGCTGGCGAACATTTCGATGCTTCCGCCTTGTAGGCCTTCTTTGTTGCGGCCGCCTCTGCGGCACGGCTGCGCCGACGTGAACGTGCTTGGCGGCACGTTTTGTCAGGGAGGGGAAAGAGGCGCGCGGCCCTCTCCCAGCAAGCCGCCGCTGGCGGATTCCTCCGTCTGCCCGCTGCGCTCCCTGCAGACCGGGGAGACCCTTCCGCCCCCCTTGCTCCCGCTGCTCGCCGCGATGCAGGGGGACAGGCGACCTGAACCCGTGCCCAAGCCGATCTGATGGCCGCAGAGGCGGTGGGGCTGGACATGGGCCCGTGGTGGACATACGTGCCACACAAATCCTCATGCTCGCCTAACCGGCTACAACGTATGGCAATCCGGGCAGACCCGACGAAAGAAGGAGTAGGTCTCGGCCATTCCCGTGTCCGAACCCAGAAAAGTTACTGGTTTCCTTACGGGCGCGATACAAAGGGCACAGGCTGGACTTGGCTGCCGGGGGCGGGGCTTGTCGACCGCTCAATCGAAAGTGAGAGACGAGGAGGAGAATCACCGACCTGCAGAGCGGCAAGGCGCTCGCCTACTTCCCTGTCAGTCACCGTTAGCCGATGGTTTAGACGAAGATAGTCCGTCCATGTCGGCGTGCGGAATGTCTCGGTCCAAAGAGTCGAGTTCTGAAGATCGCGCTGGAGGGTCCAGTCCCGCGCACCGGCACGGCTCTGAACGCGCCGCCTTTCGCGCATGCAGCTCAGAAAGTCCTCGATATTCTCCTCGGGTATCGAGTACTCCACCTTGATCACGATCGGGCCGCTCCTGGGCTTCAAATCGAGGGCCAGTTCTGGTGGCCTGAAGTCGAAGGCCCCTTGATCCGATTCCTCCCATAGGCGGACCGGCAATAGCTTTCCCACAGCTGCAACCAGCAACAGCGCCGCTGCAGCACCTTCCAAAGCCCACGTCAGGGAATAGTTCTGCGCGACAGCACCCCAGATCCAGCTGCCCGCTGCCATGCCGCCGTAGGTCAGGGCGTAATAGATCGACAGGGTGCGACCAACGACCCACCTTGGGCTTGCCAACTGCACACACACGTCGGTTCCGGTCCAGGTGACAACCCAGCCTGCGCCAGCGATTGCAAGCGCGATCGCTGCTACAGCCACCGATGATGTGAGAGCCAGTAAAAGGCAACACGTTGCGCAAGCAACGGACGCGAACGTGATCAATCGATTTTGGGACGTGATGCGTCGCAAGTAGCTATTGCCAATGCCCGCGATGAAGGCGCCTGTGCCGAAGCCGGCCAACAGGACGCCGTAAACAATTGGCCCCCCCGCCAGTTGGTCGCGAACCAGGAGGGGGAGCAGAGCAAGGATCGAGATGCTTGACAGCCCGAACAGGGTTGCACGCACGATCGCCACTCTGATCTCCGAGGAGATTGCCGTGAAGCGCATGCCATCATGAATGGCCGTCGTCATCCGCTCGCGCGGAAGAGGCGAAGAGCGAACTTGCCACTTGGAGCGCAGTACAGCGCTCAACGGGACCAGGTCGGTCAGCGCAGCGAAGGCGAAAGCCGTAAGGGGGCCCAGCAAAGCCAAAATTACACCGCCAAGCGCCGGTCCTATGCTTCGAACCACGTTGTACCCCACCGACATCAGCGTCACTGCAGCGGGTATGTCGCGCTTTTCCAGGATGTCGCCGACCGAGGCGTGCCAGGCTGGATCATTCAAGGCAAAGCCGCATCCCGCCAAGAAACTCAGTCCCAAGATCAGCCATGGACTGACAAAGCCCAGTCCAACAGAGAGAGCCAGCGCCGTGGATGCGAGTGCGATCAGGCAATGTCCGGCAAGCATCACGCCGCGGCGGCTGAAGCTGTCTGCAATCGCTCCAGCAAGGATCGACAAGAAGAAGGCGGGCAGTGTCGATGCAGCCTGCACGAGCGCAACCATCAGATCGGAGGCTGAAATCGTTGCCATAAGCCAGCTTATAGCCACGCTCTGCACCAGCCAGCCAAGGCTGGATATCTGCGTGGCTGTCCAGATCGAACGAAAGACCGGATTCTGAAGAGGGATCAGTGTGTTTGCCGCAAAGGGCGGGGAATCTTGACGCCGCATGACTTCTCACCTCCACCACGTAGTTCTTTCACTCACTCACTCGCTGACAGCGGTGCGCTTACGCACAGCTGCGTCACAACCAAGTTCCGATATCGCGCTCGCAACAAAGTAGATGTCGCATCCACGGTGCCGATGCGCGATGAGTGTGCCAGTTGGGCGTCAGCTGGTCTGGGTCGCGCAGCCCGATGGGGTGCGGTCTGCCCTGCGACTCTTGGCCTTGGACGGTGCTACCGCCCCGATGGCCGGGTTGTCAAACTGCCACGGTGCTAGCAGCGCCCATCCCATCCTGACAGGCATGAGCATACGACGCAGTGCATCGCTGGTATCGGAGGCGGGTGCAAGATCAAGGGTGGCATCGTCTTGACAAGTACGAGCTGGTGGGCGCCTTTGCCCGACCTACACATCGGCGATTCATGGGGCCGCCGTTCAACTCGTTGGTCTATGCGCAAAAAACATAATACGCTTGTAAAAGACGTTTCGTGTCGGCGCAGGCGCCGAGGAGGGCGCGGAAGCCTTGAGCATCGTCATCCCGCCACCGAACGTCACCGGCTCGCTGCACATGGCCATGCGCTCAACAACACGCTGCAGGACATTCTGGTGCGCTTCGAGCGCATGCGCGGCAAGAACGTGCTGTGGCAGCCCGGCATGGATCACGCCGGCATCGCCACGCAGATGGTGGTCGAGCGCCAGCTTATGGAGAAGCAGATCCACCGCCGTGACCTGACGCGCGACGAGTTCATTGAGAAAGTCTGGGAGTGGAAAGCCGAATCCGGCGGCGCGATCTTCAACCAGTTGAAGCGGCTGGGGCCTCGGCCGACTGGAGCCGAGAACGTTTCACCATGGACGAGGGCCTATCCAAGGCGGTGCTCGAAGTGTTCGTCACGCTCTACAAGGAAAGGCCTGATCTACAAGGACAAGCGCTTGTCAACTGGGACCCGAAGCTCTTGATCGCGAGTCCGACCTTGAGGTCGAACAGCAGGAGGTCAACGGCAACCTCTGGCATTTCCGCTACCCCGTCGAGGGCGAGGTTTTGGATCCGGAAAATCCTAAAACCTTCATCACCGTGGCGACGACCCGCCCGGAGACGATGCTGGGCGATATGGCGGTCGGCGGTGCATCCCGACGACGAGCGTTTCCGGCATCTTGTCGGCAAGAACCTCATCCTCTGCCGATCGTCGGCCGCAGGATCGCGGTGGTGGCGGACGAGTATTCTGATCCGGAGAAAGGCAGCGGCGCGGTCAAGATCACGCCGGCGCACGACTTCAACGAATTTGAGGTCGGCAGGCGCCATAAGTTGCCGGCGATCAATATTCTCACCGTAGAGGCGGCGGTCACCCTCACGGACAATGACGACTTTCTCGCCGGGACGACATGGTGCGTAGTCGCCATGCTGCCCCTGGCCAGATCGTAGATGACCTCGGCTTGTTCGCCATGGCGAGCCGAAGCACGTTGACGGCCGTGCCGGGTGATGCGCCGTCCCAGACTATCATCCCAAAATCGGCGCGCGCCATCTCCCGGTCTTTGGCGGCGTACAGCCCAGTCGCCCAGATCATTGCGGGGTTCCTTGGCCGCATGGAAGACCCCGACATGTTTGTAGCCGTAGCCCGCGAGCAGGCCCTGCGCCTCGGCATCGGCTCCAGAGGCGTCGCCAATCAGCACGCCGTGCACGGCAACAACGATTGGGCGGATCCGAGCGATGGCAGGTTCCGGCAGCTCAAATATCTCGCGTGAACCCCCTATGAATATCATCGACATCATGACTTTCCCTTCTCTCCAGGGCTCCCTCGCTCTGACCGCCGTCTCCCTCTGGCCCTGCGTGAGGGGTCACCCGAACGCCGAGACGGCGAAGCCGGCTCGGGGAGCGGCGGGACGCCGCAACTAGAGCCCGGTCGGCGGCAGGCCCGCGCGCAGACCTGCCGCTTCCGGAGGCGCTACGCGCGCGGAGCTAGTGGCCTTTGTCGGCCAGCCAGAGGCTCACGTCCTGGATCGAGCGCATGAGCACCGACGGATTGTCCCGCGCGGGAATGAAGCCCCAGCTCTGCCAGTAGCGCTCTGCCTCGGCGTCGATCGCCCGCACCACCACCGCGCGGCCGCCGACGATGTCGGCGCCGGCGACGCAGCGATACAGCGCGTCCTTGACCAAGCCGCTACCGACGCCTTGTCCGGCATAGCGGTGGTCGACGGCGAGTTGTCCGATCAGCAGGCAGGGGATCGGATCGGGCGGGCGTCCGGTGCGGATGGCGCGCGGTGCGCTATTTGGCTGGATCACGCCCGGCGCGAGGCCGTAATACCCGACGACTGTTCCCTCGTCGTGAACGACCAGGACGCGGGTAAACCCGCGGGCCTGGTTCGTTCGCGCGAAGCCGGCCAGCCAAGCATTGAGCGCCGGCTTGCCGCAATCGAAGCTGTCGAGGCGGTGCGCGTCGTCGAGGAGTTCGATGCCTGAAAGCGCCACCTAGCGGTCCCAGGGCGGGGACCGACGCAGCCGCTCGGCCGCCTTCGCCGGGGGCGCAGCGGCCGGGGCTGAGATCGCCTGCATGAAGGCGTCATAGGCTTCCGGGGACACGCGGATGACGGTTTCGTTGAGGATGGCCGCCTGCGCCTCGTGCAGCGCGGCGCGCCGCATGAACTCCGTGCGCGACAGGCCGAGCAGCTCCGCGCCGCGGTCGATGATGGTGAGATCATCGTCGCGAAACCGCATCGAGACGGGTGCTTCCTTCCTGGTGGGTATGGTGGCCATGGCGCGCTCCTGTGCTGCGGACGTATATACGTTAGTGTAACGCGGAACGCAATACTACGTTCCCTGGCGACGTCTCGTGGCGGATGGTCTCAGGATTTCTCGCCGCATCGGTTCTTCTCGGCTTCTCGCCCCAGTCGCCATTGCCGCAACCCAGAGCAAGGTGGCTTTGGTCAGCTCCTGCGGATCAATTACGGCTTAGAAAGCGCATTTGTTTTTGGCGGCCGGATGAGCGGGTCCAGAAGCGAAGTCGCTGCCATGACTGTCGCCGGACGAGCCCCGGCTATCCCGAACCTGATGAACATCTGACGCGATGGCGACTTTCGGGCCGTCACGCAACAAAGGAGGAACGGCTATGAAGGCTGGGCGGCGGCACTTTCATTCTCAGGCGCCGCTCTATGCCACCTGTCGGCCAATGTGACATCGCCACTGCGGTCCTTCGAACAAGTCGATTCGATTCTGAATTTCGGCCTTTAGATGATTGTAGCGATTGAATCAGCGACAAGGGCTGGGCAATCGCGGTTGTGGTGACCGCGAGCCACTAAGCTTGTGCCGTACCCTTACAATGATTCATCAAGGCGTTTACCTCGGCAATCACGAGATCCGGCGTGATGTCGAACTTGCATCGGACTTTGACCGGACAATGCCGCACTTGGTCCAGACCACATCCGCGACATTCAATAACACTCATAAGCATGCTGACCAAGGGACCTCGAAACCCCCAAATCTCCGGTAGATGTGACGCCGTGAAAATGCCGATAGTAGGGCGGCCAAGCTGGGCAGCGACATGGCCGGTGCCTGAATTGTTCGAAACGACGAGCGCGGCCGAATTCACGAGACAATTGAATTCCAATTCTGACAAGTCGACAGCCGTCCGAATGTTCGCGGCCCCACGTTCCCTAGCTATCTTCGCAACCTCCTCAAGCGCTTCCAGGCATTCGCCACGGCCAACGAGGACCACCTCACCACGGGTCGAAAGAGCAGCGACAACTTTGCCAAAACTTTCAATGGGCCAATCTCGCAGGCTGGAATTGGAGAACGGAGCCACGACAATCGGGGCATTGCCTGTAGTCGAATTCTGTGGGTGACCCGCTCCGCTTTCGAAATAGGCAGCTGCCTTTGCGACCAGAAAGAGGAGGATTTCTGACACATGCTGGAGACGCACCTGCTTACGGTCAATGAACCAATCAAGCCATCTACGGGGGATTTTGTTAGCAAGCCCTATTTTTTGGACCAGCTTGTAGAAAATGGTTCTGCGCAGTTTCAGATTGAATGGCGCTATCGCAATATCGATCTGATGCATGCTGTACGGATCAACTATCGCCGCACGGTGCCTGGCGGGAACTTCAAGCAAGATCGGCCTTGTTTCTTCCGGAACACGCATATCAATGGCAAGATCAAACTCGCCGGTCAGCAGCGGCCTTATGTCCGCGGCTTCTTTGCGCGTTTTGACTTTTGGGTTGCGAGGAAAAAAGTCAAAAGCAACGTGATCGTCGGCGAGGTCAAACTGTTTTGCAGTAGCGATGTTCCAGCTTCCCACCACCAGCGTAATGTGGGCATGCGCAAAACGCTGACGAAGGTCCTTTAGAGGCCCTAGAGACATCCAAAAGTCGCCGACATGATCAAGCTTGAGGACCAAAATTCTCATCCTTGCGCTTGACTGTTCCGGCTCTTCCCAGCTGCGGTATATAATTTGATTGCCGTCGTGCTTTGTAAAATATGCCATTGCCATTCCGAAGATTATACGGTCAACACTGATAGCCCAGTGACGCGTGTGTAGGTTGGAGTGCTCCCCACTTTGTCCGCGTCTCCGCAAGAATTCTGCCATCAGATCCAAGCCGCGCTCCAGCAGGAGCTGTTGGGCGAAGTCTGCATCTCTAGCGATGGTAGCGCGCCAAGAAAGCCAGCTATGTCCCGACCCGCAATGTGAAGGGCTTCGTCACGGTCTCGCATGCATTAGTTCGGCAACGCCGAGTAGACGGTGATCGCCAAGCCGCCGTCCCCAGATCTCGGAGCATAACGGCAGTGGCCTCGCTCTTTGGTCGATGCTGATCCTGAATGAGACCGTCGCCGCCGGCGACGACATCGCCGGCCGGATTGACTGTCTCCGGCACGCCCTGTCGCTGTGGTCCCGCATCATGGTGGTTACAAAGGACCCGCCGCAGGCGCTTTTTTCTGCGCGTCCGGGTCGTCCAACATGAAGTGGACGAATCAACCCTGTGATGAAGCGACCGCCTCCCAGGGGTGAGTTGGCAGGCGGCGTCGATGAACACCTTTATTCGCCGAGCTTGGATAGCGGCACCTCTATCACGCTGAGAGCCTGTTATGCTGGTCCAGCGTTTGATCGCGGTCTTGATCCATGCGAGCAGCTTGTGAGGGATGCAATCGAACGAGGCGCTGCTCCCACAGCCGTCGCAGGCCCTCCATCAGAGCTTCACGCTTAGCCTGATCCGGCGCAATTGTATTGAGGAGATCTCCCAACACGGCTTCGCCCTCAATCCGCATCAGCAGATTAAACAAGTCGTGTGAAATTCGTACACTGTCACTGCTGAAGTGGGTCGTGCTGATCTCGCAGTGAGTCTCCCGACGATCTGGCGCTTTGTAAGCGCGGGTTTGATGGAGGGACACATAGGGCGGCAACGAAACCGCAAGCGCAGTCCAATCCTGCAGCGTTGCAGCCCGCTTTTTTACCAGGAAGGGCCCGACCACAAGTCCATCCAGCTCTGTCGTCAGAAAGGTGGCAATCGCGTCTGCAACCGAATCCACGATCGGTTCGGCATTGTTGTTAAAGGACGTATTGAGCAGAATTGGAGTGCCTGTGCGCTTCTTGAACGCATTGATGACCTCCCAGTACGCGGGATTGGCGTTGCGCGATACTGTTTGCAGGCGAGCGGTACCGTCGACGTGCGTGATGGCACCGAGCAAGGCGCGCTTTGAGTCACGCACGCGAACGACGAAATTCATGAATGGAAATTCGTGCCTACCGTCCGGGAGGTCGAAAAATTCGCTCGCATCCTCCTCCAGCACAGATGGCGCGAAGGGCCGATAGCCTTCGCGCTTCTTGACCATCGCATTGATCCGGTCCTTGTTTGCGGCGGGCCGAGGGTCGGCAAGAATGCTGCGGTTGCCCAGCGCACGTGGCCCAAACTCCGAACGACCCTGCACCCAGCCGATCACGGCGCCGTTGGCGATCCAGTCGGCTGCACTGCTTGCCACGTCATCAGAGCGTTCAACCTCGAGATGTCCGGCCCATGCATTCAGTTCCTGTTGCACGGCGCGCTCGGTCCCGAGATCAGGACCCCAATAGACCTCCTGCAGTCGCTCACACGGCGCGGGGCGGCCCATCTCGTTAGAGACTATCAGCGCAGCTCCCAATGCGCAGCCAGCGTCGTGAGACGCGGGTTGCACGAAAATGTCGTCGAAAAGCCCTGAATACAGCAGCTTACCGTTCATCGTGCAGTTGTGGGCCACCCCCCCCGCCAGGCACAACCGCTTCATGCCGGTGGCCTCACGGTGATGCCGGAGAATGTGGAACACGATCCGCTCAAGCGCTTCCTGCAGTGACGCACTCACATCTCGATGCTGCTGGGTGAAGGGCATTCCCTTTCGCCTGACCTCGATATTGCGGAGCAACGCCGGACCGATGCGGTCGAGGTGAACACGGTAGCCACCGCCGTTGGCGGAGAGCTCGTAGAACTGCTCGAAGAGCTCGCGATAGGGAGCGGGGTCGCCGTAGGGCGCGAGTCCCATTACCTTATACTCGTCGAACAAGCCGTAGCCGAGATAGCGGATCGTCTCGAGATAAAACAGCCCAAGAGAATTGTTCTCGGGGAAAGCCTCGAGTTGCGTAATTTCTGTGCCAGACCCTACCGCCAAGAGGCCCGATAGGAAATCACCAGAGCCATCAATCGCTAGAATGAGACTTTGTTCGAAGCCCGACATTGCAAAGGCGCTCACGGCGTGCGCCTGATGATGACTTACGAATGAAATACGCGAACTGTCCAACTTAGTGCCGAACTCACGCGTTAACAGATCCTGCACCAACGTTTTAGCATCCAACGGAATGGAGAGAATGTCCGGGTGGGATGCGGACATACCTTCAAGCATGGCGTTGGCATAGGGCTCGCTGGCGTAGAGCGCGACACGATCAATGTCGTTGAGCTGAACCCCCGCCGCTGACAGACAGTATTGAATCGAACGAATTGGGAGCTTGTTGGAGTGTTTCATCCGATTGAGGCGTTCCTCTTCGACGGCTGCTATCACCCGTCCGTCTCGGACGAGCACCGCGGCGCCATCGTGCATAAAGGCGTTCCGAAGCTCGAATCGGTTTTCATGGACTTGGTCAAGTCCGCCGCTAATTCCTAGACACAGCATTTCTTTCTCCACATAGTGACGGGCAAGCCAAATTGGCCTGCCTCAGACCGTTTCCAACTAAATAGGCCGCGTTGTCGCTTGCAGCTGCAACCGCCTGTCAGGCATCACCGGCATCAAAGAACGCCTCATAAGGGTCCGCCTGAATCAACATGAGATGCTTCGATCGTGGCGCCTGCCGTTCCATGACGCCGAGAGCTTGGCTGGATCATCGAATCTTGAGCGGCTGCTGACTTGCATGCCGGCGATGCCGTTTTCATCTGCAGCACGAACTTGTGACGCGGGCTGCCTATATCCTTGCGAAGGGGCGGCTGTTGACGAATAATGCCGCGCCGTGAACTGGCCCGATTTCATTCCCCGAAAGACCGTCGCACAGGCGAGTGACATGTGCTGCACTGTCCGCCTGCTTCCCGGTCGCACATCCGATAACGCCTTCGCTTGTGCAGGAGGCCGCATCGCGTCATTCGTCGGCCAAACATGGCACCGACTGGAAGCCCGGCAATACCGCGTAGATGTAAAGTGCGCTGATGTTGTATGGTAGCGCTGCCGGCCGGGTCTCCAATCCGCTGCCCAAACGAGCGGACTGCCTGCGGCAAAAAGCCCGCCACAAGCAGAATCGCGCTGGGCAGCTGGCTCGCCTGCAAGACTTCGCAGCTCAGGAACATTGGGGACGACTAGCGTCGAACCGCCGACATGATCGGCCAGTTGCAACTCACTTCTCGGCACGACCTCCACTGCACGTCAGGGCGCATGGAAGATTTTCTCCTTTGGATGGGTGATCGGTGCGGACGTGCTTTTGTCCATGCAAGATTTCCGAAGAGTTATGAAATCGTTTGTTTCGATCAAAGTCATCCACGCTATGAATAGCTGCCGGACATGCGCTTCAAAGGGGCTTCAGGCTTCCCGGATGGCTACTCCGATTCGAAGCGCGTGGCATTCCATGCGCTCTATGACAACATTTTTCAGCAAAGGGTATGAGAGCAAACCCACACTTCTTTTTCAGAAGTCGCTTCGAAGCAGCCGAGGCCTTGATGGGCTTCTTCACCAAGTTCGGCGATGGTGCCGCAGACATTCTTCCTCTTTCCGGGCTGAACAAGCGCAGAGTTCGCGCCTTGGCAGTGTATCTGGGCGCTCCGTCTGATCTTGTTGAAAAGATCCCGACCGCCGACCTGGAGAACCTCGTCCCGGTCTCACATACGATGAGATTGACGACTTCCTCGAAGGCCAAAAGATCAACGAAGCGGCGCACAGGCGTATACTTCATGCGCATTCCAGCACAGCCCATAAGCGAGCGCTTCCCGTCACAACGATTGCCATGACGGGTTCGATATTTAGGCATCGGCAATAGCGTCTCAACATACACGATCGATGGGCTTGCCGCAGTTAGGCAGCTAGCGGCCTGAATTACCGCTGGAGCGAAGCGCTGCTCTTTCAGCCCGCATGCGGTCATGAGGTTGACAGTGTCGGCACGTATCGCCGAGGCCGGCACGCGAACTCATTCTCCCTGAATGCCTGCTCTATCGATCTTCCGCAGCGTACCCACTTGACCGGTCGCTTCGACATTCCAGGCACCTGGATTCTAGCCGATCCTTGCCGCTCTCCTTCGGCCGGTCGCAATGCTGGACGTGCGGCCGTTACGCGATGCAGAGCTGGTTGTCAGATGCGTGATGCGAAACGTGAGATGCAGCTCCAGTTTTGGCGATGGCGGGCTCGCCGCATTGTTGATATCATCCGCACAGAACAGGCGCGCAAATGACATCGGATTCAGAGAAGGCTGAGGCGGTCGAGCAGTTACTTGATACACCTGACCTTGCAACCGCACTGGAAAGCGAACAGTTCAAGAAATTCCTCGACCAGGTGCCGATCGCCATAGCCGTTTCGGACCTTGCCGGTGAAGAGCGCGTGGTCTACGCCAATCCGGAATTCGAGAAACTCTCAGGCCTGATGGCCGCCAGGCTCACCCAAGAAAACTGGGCGGCCCTTTTAGGCACGGGCCTCCATCAGCAAAAGGACAGGCCGCTAGCCGAGGCGGTGGTCGAGGGAACCGATTTGGTCGGCACCTTCAGGCTGGAGCGCGGCGAGGACAAACCCGCGATCGTCGACGTTTATTCCAACGTGATCGAAGACGACAACGGCAAGGTTTGCTTCCGACTGGTGGCCCTGGTCGACGTATCGGCTCACGGCGAGGCGGGAGATCAGCGCTCGGCCGAGGAGCGTGTCAGCGAGAAAGACACGCTGCTGCGCGAACTGCAGCACCGGGTGAAGAACAACCTGCAGATGATCACCGCGCTGATCCGGCTGGAAAGCCGCAACGCGACCGAGGCCGACCGGAGACGGTTTGAGCGGCTCGCCGGTCGCGTCGACGCTCTGGCGATCCTCTACCAGACGCTAACCGCCGACGAGCCGAAGGAGGAGGTCGATCTTGGCGTCTATCTCAGCCAGATCGCGTCCGCGGTGATGAGCTCGCATGCAGTCGAGGGGATCCGCCTGGATATGAAGGTGGATACATATCCCGTGTCAATAAACGTCGCCATGCCGGCCGGGCTGGTCGTAAACGAATTGCTGACCAATTCACTAAAGCATGCGTTCCGGGGCCGCGATGGCGGCACGATAACACTGCACAGCGTCGTCGATGGCGACGGCTGCCGGGTTATAGTGGCGGACGACGGAATCGGCCTGCCGGAAGGCGAGGTGTGGCCCAAACCAGGCAAGCTCGGAGCGCTGATCGCGCGATCGCTGACCGAGAACGCCAAGGCCCACTTAGCCGTCGAGTCCAGCGCCAACAAAGGGACGAAGGTGACCATCGTTTTCAAGCGGTCGGCGGCAGCAAGCTGAACGGTTGCTGTCGAACTAGCAGGCTGGCGGCTGGCTTCATGTCGCGGCTTTGAGCAGGTGGCTGCAAATAGGCTAGGTCGCCCTTCACGGCCTGCTTCACATGGTCGAGGTCTTCCATTATGCTCCAGGCTTGCTGCTTCTGACTTCGGCGGCCAGTCCATCCCCACCTAGCGGAAGGCACTCCCGCCTGATTACGTTGCGGCTTGAGTCTTGACGGCGGGGGCACCTGACGCCTTCGCGCTCATCACGCGCGGGCCGGCAATTCAGCAGCGAGTCATCGCTTGGCCAATCTTGCCGAGGACGAAGGTCTAACCTACAAATAAAATTGGTCCGACTGTTCGTGGCCGGAGGTAACCGCGAATTTGCGCTATCGGGACAGGAGAGCAGTGCTATAGGCAAACCGCGATGCGTGCATTCGTTCGATTGGTTCTACGATTATCCTGACGCCTGGGGTGACCAGTTGCACCAGTATTTCCTACTACGCGCAATCTTTGTAGGGTCATGTGCAGATCATCGCGGCCCGCCAAGACATCGGAAAACTGATCGACGATCCTTCAACCCCTGAGATATTGCGCGCCCGAATGGCATCGGCGGCCGCCATATAATAGTTTGCGGCAAAGACGGCCGCGATCGAACGGCTGAGGACGCGCTCGCCAACAGATTGCGCGACAGACGATGGGGTGGATACCGCGGATACGACGCCTGGTTCGATGCTCCGATCAACAACGCGAAGCTCGCCGCGACTTCCGTCTACAGCGATTCGGTTCAAAGGCTTGGCGCGTTGGACAAAGCTCGCCGCGCCGAAGCGCGATGCATAGAAGCCGGGATAGTCGCCCGAACACAAGTCGAACAAGCGGAGTGGTCGACCGTTTCGTCCTCCCCGGGGACGAGCCGGTTGCTCTGGCCTGGGGCGACCTGATGGGTCTTGCGGAGCACCGTCTCCAGCATGGCGATCAGGTCTTCGGGAAGTATGGCCTCATTCTGCACAGACGGTTTTGCGTGGCTGTTACGGATGCCGGCGGGCACGGTGGCGATATGGCGGTCCTTTCGATCGAGCGGCTCGCCACGCTGCGTATAATTCCACGCCAGGGAGGAGAGACGGCGCTCGATCGTCGCCACAGAGTTTGGTTTCTTGTCTCCTGTAACCTTTCTGGATGCACAGGCCGTGATGTAGAGGCCGACGGTCTGCGGATCAGGCGGCAACACCTCCGAGGTGCTGCCGGCGCGCCCAGGCGCAAAAAATCCGCTCTCGACCGAGCGGCGTCAGACCGGTATTCTTATGGATGTTCATCCGGTCCCCCTGGAGTCACTGAAGCTTCGATAATCTCAGCTTTCCCGGTTCGGACCGGATGGACAAGCTACTGAAAGCTCACAACTAGCTACCAATGCGATCAGCTTTCGGGCTATCGGGCGCATCCAGGGAGGATGGGTATGTTCTTGGCTAACGGGCTCAAGCTGCGGGACCGCGGGTGCACGCTGGCACTGATGTTGGCGATCATATTTGTATGTGCGCCTGCACTGGCGGCAAACGCGTCGGATCAGGCGTGCCGGTCCATCGCCAAGCTCCAAATTCCAAGCGTGATCTTTACCGAGGCTAGCCTTCAAAAGCCGCAGGAGATCCCCGCAGATCCCTTCACTGCATTCACCGGCGCCTCGCCTCAGGCGGTAAAAGTGGGCGGGCACTGCCTTGTCCGAGGTGTTATCGGGAAACGCCAGGGGGTCGATGGTCAATCATATGGCACCCGGTTTGAGGTGCGTCTTCCGACGACCTGGAACGACATGTTCCTTTTCCAGGGCGGCGGCGCAGTTGATGGCTTCCTGGCGCCGGCCGTCGGGACCATTCCTTGCCGGAACTCGACCGCGGCTCCCGGGCTCTTGCGCGGCTACGCTGTTGTAAGCATGGATGGCGGGCACCCAAGCCCCGATCCGGCTTTCGGGGTCGATCAAGCCGCACGCATTGATTTTGCGTACGCCTCCATTGGCAAAGTCACTTCGGTCTCGAAGCAGGTGATTGCAAAGTTCTATGGGGCGGCTCCGAAAAAGTCGGTGTTCATGGGATGCTCGAATGGCGGTCGTGAGGCGTTGATAGCGGCTCAGCGATATCCGCTCGAGTTCGACGGCATTGTTGCAGGTAGCCCGGGTTTTCGTCTCAGTGCCGCCAACATTGCCGAAGCTTGGGATACTCGCCAGTACATGAGCATCGCTCCCAAGGATGAGGCCGGCCATCCCATTCTATCCCGCGCCTTCTCCCAGCAGGATCTGAACATCGTCGCCAAGGCGGTTCTCGCTGCCTGTGATGCTCGCGATGGCATTGAGGATGGCGTCATCAACGCCTGGCAGCAGTGCCGGTTCGACCCAAAGGTCCTGTCCTGCCAAGGCGATAAGACGGACAGCTGCCTCACGGCTGGTCAAGTGCAGGCCATGAGCCGCGCGTTCGCGGGTCCGGAAAGCTCCGATGGCGAAAAGCTTTACAGCGATTGGCCATATGATACGGGCGTTGCGGGCGCGGACTGGAGAATGTGGAAGCTGGGCAATTCCCCCACTTCCCAGTCGGATGCAAATAACATCGTTCTGGGAGCCCGCTCGCTTCAATACTACTTCATGACGCCCCCGGCGCCGAATTTTGACCCCCTGAAGTTCGACTTCGACAAGGATCCGGCACGCGTTGCGGATACGGCCAAGCTCAATGATGCGACCGGCACGTATCTCGCCAGCTTCGGTGCCCACGGTGGAAAGCTGCTCTTGTTTCAGGGACTTTCCGATCCGGTCTTCTCAGCCAACGATCTGGTGCGCTGGTACAAGCAAGTCGTCGAGGTCACAAGCGGCGGCGATTTGGAAGCGACTCGCCGTTTCGTGCGCATGTTCATAATCCCGGGGATGACCCACTGCGGCGATGGCCAAGCCTTCGACGACTTTGATCCTTTGGCCGCCATCGAGGGCTGGATAAACCAAGACAAGGCTCCGGATTCTCTCGCGGCTGGCAGCAAGGCATTCCCCGGCAAGCACCAGCCGATCTGCGCTTATCCCACTCAAGCTGCCTATGGCGGTAAGGGAAATCCCGATGAGATCGCGAGCTATTCGTGTCGGGGATAAGAGACCTCGTCATTTGTTCGCTTCAATCTGCGCGCATTCCCGGAACAGGTCTCCCGGACCAAGGATCGGTTGGAAAAGCTAAACCCGGAATTTGTGGGCCGTGCCATAACGCAGTTGATGATCATGCCTGACTACGAAGCGTCGGCCGCCGATAGTCTGGATACAGCGCTCCCTGTGCTCGATGAGGTATTGTTATCGCCTGGGATCTGACCGCCTCATCCCAGCGGACAAAACGGGGGCATCAGAGCCCGGACGCCTTGGTGAGATTTACGCGGAAACGATCGCGCCGGCGCTGATAATTTCGCGTCATCTCCGCGGAGGCATGGCCGAGCTGTTTTTGCACATAGCGTTCGTCGACCTCGGCCGACGAGGCGAGGCCGGCGCGCAGTGAGTGGCCGGCGAATTTCTTGGCCCGTTCGCCCTCCGACAGATCGCCGCGCACGCCGGCGGCGAGCGCCGTGCGCTTGACCAGGCGTGCGACCTCCTGGTCGTTCAAGCGATCGGCACCGACGGCTCTGCCTTGACCAGCAACGCGCCGAAACAGCGGTCCGTGCGCAATGCGCGCCAGTCTTAGCCAGGTCTGCAGAGCGACCACAGGGCAGGTGGCGTCGGAGGAGCCGCGGCCGATTTCGACCTCGCGCCAGCCGGTTTTGCCGCGCAATGTGACAAGCAGACCCTTATCGGCAAAAATCTCGACCCAGCCGCGCCCGTCCTCGGTCTGATCCCTGCCGACGTCGAGGCCGACGATTTCGGATCGGCGAAGGCCGCCGGCGAAACCCAAAAGCAGCATGGCGCGGTCGCGCAGACCACGCAGCGTGCCGCGGTCGAGGGTCTCGAACATGCGATCAGATCCTCGGGCAGGATCGCTTCCTTCTGCCGGGGAGGGGAGGCGTGGGTGTTGCGAACGCCAGCCATCACCGTGGCGATATGCCGGTCCTTGCGGTCCAGCGGCTGGCCGCGCTGGGCAAAATTCCAGGAGAGCGACGAAAGCCGGCGCTCGATGGTTGAAATGGTGTTGGGCTTTTTGTCGCCAGTGGCCGTACCTGACGCGCAGGCGGCGATATAGAGCCCGACGACCTCAGGATCGGGCGGGAACATCTCGATGCCCTGGCGCCGGCGCCAGCTCGAAAAATGCTTCCAGTCGGCTGCGTAGGCGCGGCGCGTGTTGGCCGAACTCGCCGCCTCGATATAATCGCGCGCGCGGCCGGCGAGCGCCTCAAGCTGCGCAGGCAGGCTGGGATTGGCAATGGCTGGAAGGGGAGGGGGACGAGGCTAGGTCGGCATCGCCCATCTGCATGACGATATCGATGATGTCGGGCAAAGCCGCGGCGCTTTGTGTGTGAAGCTTGTCCGAAATTCGTAGCATATTTCGGACATCTTGACCGTCACTTCGTCCGAAATCGGACCACAGATTTCGGACAAAGCCCCGGCATCAACCCGCCAATATCTCGATCTGCCGTCGCCGCTGCAAACGTCGCCTGTGAGAGGCGAGCCGCCTCTAAACTGGTCGTATATCCCGATTAATAATAAGAATGTAGTCAACTTCCATATTTTAGAGGGCACGCATGCTGCCACTCAACCGGCCTGATCACCACACAAAGTGAGGAAGAACCTGGTTAGGTGCAAAGCGACAATTGCCTCGACAGCGGGTCCCGGAAGGTTTATGCTGCCCAATCTTACCGCAATCCGAAATGGCGATTGAGTACCTTCACGAGTGAAGGGATTCCCGCGGTCTTAGAGATGAGTTGTCGAATGGCGCGAAGTCGCACAGAATCGCGAAGTCGCACAGAATCGTGTGTTTGATACCGATCAGGATCGCGAGCTATTTCAGGCGCAGAGAGGTCTTGCGCCCGATGCACGAGTTGCTCCCGGTCCAACGGAAGTGAATGGGGTGGAACTGCTTTGTCGACCAAATTGTTGACGGAACGTCCGGCGCCCATTGTTGCTACATGTCTGGATTCTTGGGGCGTTTTGGATGATGCAATCCACCATCTCACTCCAAAGGGCAGTGGAATCTGGAACAATGTCGCTTTTGTACGCAGGACATCCTTCGCGCCCGATTGGCATATTGTCTTTAACTCTGCTTCTATTTTTGGGCTCCCTGTTGATATCGAGGCGAGTCCAAACAGGACAATTTTTGCAATCGGCGAACCGCCGACGAAAGCTCATCGCGCATTTCATGAAGGGCAAGGGAAAAATACCATCGTCCTGACGTCTGACGCAGAGCTGGCTGCTCGGCAGAATGCAGAGCGCCGATTCGTTTTGTCTCCACCTATCACTCGGTCTTGGTCTGTAACAAAGACATATGACCAACTTCTGGTCAGCGAAGTCGTGGACAAGCCGCTTCGGCTCTCATGGATTACCAGTAACATCGCCCTGCTTAAAGGGCATCGATATCGGCTGGCGTTTCTGGAACGGCTGAGAGAGGAGCTCGATTTTGACCTGTTCGGCCGAGGTTTTCGGCTGATTGGAGATAAATGGGACGCACTCGCACCGTACCGTTACAGTATAGCTTTCGAGAATACTCGTGCTGATTACTATTTTACAGAGAAGCTTATGGACTGCTTCGTTGCTGAAACAATGCCGATCTATTACGGCAGCCCGGCAATCACGAGGTTCTTCCCTTCCGACTCAATGGTTCTGATTGACCCAGAGGACAAGAACGTAATCCAAAAAATTCAAGAAATCATCGACTCGGACCTCTGGAAGGAGCGTCGCGGCGCAATACAAGAGGCGAAGCGGTTGGTTCTTGAGAAATACAATACGTTTGCTTATCTCGCGGGCTTCATCGAAAGCGTTCACGATAAACCCTTACCGCCGGAAGTTATACACATCGGTTCGCCTGCGGTCGATTTTGGGACAGACGAATGAAGTACTCCAACGCTCGCTTCGCGTGCCCGGCGGTTGGTGGTCTGGCGAGATCGGTACGGAGCGCTCGGCGGAGAATGCCTACCTGCGCAGACGGGCCGGCACGGGCGCACGAGGTCATGCGCCCCCGGCTGCCGCTGATCAGACGAACTGGGGAAGGCCAGGAACGGAATTGAGGACCTCGTCCACGAGTTCGTCGCCGGCATGTTCCTTGGCGAAGGCGATCGTCTCGTTGGCGATGGCGGCGATCTTTAGAATGCTGAGACCCTCACTCATCAATTGCTGGCCGAGCCCCATGAGGCCGCCTCCGCCCTCTGGGTCGTTGCCATGATACTTCGCCACTAATTCCGAAGCTCCGGGAATGGCCGCGATCATGCGCGCAACGGGACCGTCGGCCGCGTGGCGTTGCAGGAAACCCAGCATTAACCCAACGGCCTTCTCTGCGAGAGCCGGGCCGATGCCGGCACCAGTGGCGATGCGCGATAAGAATTCTTCCATGGCAGGGTTCGTCTCTCTTTAATGAGGTTTACACGGGGCCGGTCCGGCGCCCAAAGCGCCCTTGGCCGAACCACAATTGAACTCCACAAAAATAGGCCGGCGGAAGTGCTATTGCAACTGCGCGTAAAACCGCCTCTGTCAACGCAAGCTGCGTCGGACGTGCGTATTTCGCAAAAACGGGACAGTCGTTCCGCTAAATCGCGGACAGCAGTTTCACTAATTCGCGGACAGCAGGATGGGGTCGGCGCTCGGTTGCCTGGTTGAAGTCATTTGCGATTGATTTCGCCGTTTTCGGCGCCGGTCAAGGGCGGCGGTGTTTTTTGCTTTCTCATGCTGTCGCCTTCGAGGGTGATGCGATGGGCGTTGTGGATGATCCGGTCGAGAATGGCGTCGGCTATTGTCGGCTCCGCGAATGCTTCATGATGCACCTTTCCTTGATCGCCTGGTCCGTTGCAGTCGGCGTTGAAGTTGATCGATCTGGTCGCTGGAAAGGTTTCCGCTTGGCCGCGGGCGTCACCATTTCTTTCCCACAAGATCCTTCAACGCGGCATTGTCGAGCATGGCGTCGGCCAGAAGCCGCTTCAGCCGCGTGTTCTCGTCCTCCAGAGCCTTCAGTCGCCGAGCCTCGCAGACATCCATCCCGCCGAAGCGGGCCTTCCAGTTGTAAATCGAGGCGTCGCTGACCCCGTGCTTGCGGCACAGATCGGCAACCGATACCCCGGCCTCATGTTCCTTCAAAATTCCGATGATCTGCTCTTCAGAGAAGCGGCTACGTTTCATGTCCTGGTCCTCTCGATGGGCCAGAACGAACTTCAAACCGGATTAGATAAGAGGGGCAAGGTCAAGGTCGATGACTCAACTGTTGTGTGGGGAGAGCTCTTACTTCTCCTTCGCTCCAAATGCGGACGCGGCGCACGAGCTCGGAAGTTGAAATCCCGTAGCGATCGTGAAGCGTCGGCAGCGCGCCAGCGTCGAGGAACTCGTCGGGCAGGGCGATCTGGCGAAAGACTGGGGTCACTCTCTCGCGCATCAGCAGCGCGGCAACGCCTTCGCCAAGGCCACCAATGATGGTGTGGTTCTCCGCCGCCACCACCAGCCGTCCCGAACGGCGCGCGGCAGCGAGTATCGCCTCCGTATCCAGAGGTTTGATCGTCGGAACGTGCAGAACGGCGCAGCCGATCCTGTCGGCTTCAAGCGCCTTCGCGGCCTCCAGCGCGCGCATGGTCATCAGGCCGCTGGCGTAGGTGTAGGGCGCGCCGGGCGTCGGGCTGCGCGGACCGGACGCAATCAGCTTCGCGCCGCGCAGATGACCGATGAGATCGCGGCTGATCTCCTTGCCGAAGAAGGAAGATAGCTCGGCGGGGGTGATCGGCTGGAAGTACGCCACACACATCAGCACCAGCACTTCAGATTGTGTCAGATCCACGGCTCGCTCGTTTCCGCCGACCGCGGCACCGATGGCATCGGCATAGGCCGGCCGCGTCAGATGCGTCACGACCAAAGAATTCCTGCTGGAGTTCGGTCTCGACACGCTGCGCGACCTGCCGGATTTCGAAGCGCTGGAGGATGCCGGACTGCTGAGCAAGGAGAAGCTGCTGGCTGGTGACATCATGTCCGACTTTGCCAGCCTCAAAGAGGCCGTTGAAGTCGAGGCCGACGAATACCTGGACGCTGACGACGGAACGACCGCTGCGTTTGCATGTACATGATCAATAGATCGATCGGCGATAGGCAGTGGGCAGGCCGACAGGTGGCGCATTGTCCGAAATTTGCGGGCATATTTCGGACATCGGTCGAAATTCAGCCCGGCCTCGTTTGGCCCGGCCTTAGAGCCATCCGTTGTCCAGATCGGCTATCGTGAATGGAGCTTCTGTTCGGGCTGAACGAGGACGAGTTCGAGGGGGGAAGAGTGCAATCAAAGAGATCGGCAGTTTCTGCTGTTGAACGTCCGTTCTCATTTGGAGGAAATGTAACAGCGCGAGTTCTCAAAGGAACTTATCCCAGCTATGCTTAAACGGGGCGGCGGGGCAAACGGGATGAGGTTGCCATTTCCTTGGACGGTGGCTGTCGCCTTGGCGACAGTGCTGAGTGTTGCAGGCACCGCCACTGCCCAGGAATCCCGATACTCTGCGCGGCAGGTTCAACAGGCCCTTACCGAACATGGGTACGATCTCGGCACCGCGGATGGAATTTGGGGACGTCGGTCCATCAGTGCGCTCAAGGCATTCCAGAAAGCGAGCAATCTTCCTCAGACGGGTACTTTGGACGAAGCGACGTCAGCGGCGCTTTTTCCGAAACCCAAGGTGGCGCGTGGCCCGTTGACGCCCATAGCCACGGATGCGCGCCCTTCGAGTTTGGAGCAGCCTGGTGTTCCAACGACGGTAACTCCAGAGACAAGTAACGTGGAAGCCGGGAAAGCTGGTGGCGATGTCGGCCAGGCACCGCCTTTGCTGACGCATACGGAGGGGGCTTCAGCCAAATCCGATCGTTTGGCGCCGGAGCCCAACAAGGTCAGAGAGAGGCCAACCAGCCCAACGCCACGTTTGATCTATTTGGGCCTGCTAGGGATCGCAGCCGCGTTCTTCTTCCTGCGGCGACGCCGAAGAAATTCAGCAGCGGAGTCGGTTCCAACGGCATCCGAAAGCAAGCGCAGCGAACCTGAGCGCACTCCCAACCGGTCGGCCAGAACCGATAGGCATCGCCTCCATGGCCCGACCGATCGCATGGTTCCAGCCAACAATGCTGCTGGAAGGCAGCCAGTCGACCAAAAGCTGGTCCTGCCGGCGGATATTGCGGCTTCTCTTGCGGTACACAACGCCGCCGTCCACGATTTCATCCGACAGAGAGGAGCAATCCGATGGCCTAAATCAGGGGCCAATCCTTCAGCCAGGCAGCCGGACGCTCCCGCAAAAACGAGTTGGCAAAGCATAGAGGCCAGCGAGGTCACCCCGGTAACGACAACGGGATCGCTCGCATCGCATGGTGCTCAGATAGCGGAATCCATTCGACAACGCGGTCCTGTTCTCATTCCCCCTACGGCCGCAACGGATCAGACGCAGCCGTCGGGTTCCGAAAGCAAGGGCAGCCAACTTGATAGCGGTCTCTACCAATCGGCCAGACGCAACAGGCACCTCTTGGTTCGGAACGATCTGATCGCTCCAGCCAATATTGCAGTTGCAAGACAACCGGTCGAACAGAAACAAGCCTTACCATCAGATATTGCGACTTCTGTCGCCGCACATAATAGAGCTGTCCACGACTTCATCAGACAACGCGGAGCCATTAGACCGCCCAAACCACTGCCCAATCCTTCAGCCGCTCCCGCAAAGACGGGTTGGCAAAGCATTGAAACCACCAAGGTCACCCCGGTAACGACCACAACCGATGGATCGCTCGCATCGGACAATGCTCAGGTTTCGGATTTCATTCGGCAACGCGGCCCTATGCTTGTTCCCAACACGGCCCGAACGGACCAGCCGCGGTGGTTCGACCGGCTACCCGCAGTGCGAGCGAGCCCCACCGCCCGCCAGTCGGCACATTGGATTCCTGCGAATACAGCAGCAATGGTGGGAAGCCATGACATTCCCGGGGGCATGATCTATGTAGGCGAGCACCTGCCGAGGCAGGGCACTTCAACCGACCCGGAGAACTGCCTGATCGACCCGAGATTGACCGTGGGCGCTCACGGCGATCCGCTCGGTCAGACGATGGGCTACTGGCCGTCCTACTTGAGCATTTCGCCCCCGGCGCGAAAATCCTTTCTGGACTGGCTTGCCGGATCGCGATCCGATCCCGACGCCTATATCGGATACGTGTTCCTCTACTTCTACGGTCTCGAACGCCGCCTCATGTTGGAAGAAAGCCCACCCGACGCCGATGGTGTCGTTGCCGAGGTTTGCCGGCTATTGCAGGTGTATGGAGGGAATGGTTCGTTCAAGCGTTATGCTGGTGCGTTGCTTTCGGCCTACCAGCTAAAATCGGCTCGGTTGCCAGAAAAGTTTGATCTGGAGGTCGAGGAAAATAGCTACGAGATCCCGATAATGCTGAAGGTCGCCCTCGGGATGCGGGTGCGCAGCGGAGAGGCGATCGAGCCGGACCTTTTGTTGGCTTACGTCCTAGCCGACCCCGAAACGAGGGTGCGAACGCCGGCGCGACGGGCACAGACTCTGTTGCGAGAGCTGTTCGCGGAAGCGGTGGAGAAGCAATATCCAAATGGTGTGCGCGTTCCGGCCGCCGGAGTACGAAAACTGAAGGTCAACTACCGTGCCTGCAGCGGGACGTTCGATCTTGCAATCCGCGCCTTTGGCGGTGACCTGCCGGACATCACAAACCGCAGCGAACCGATAGGCGGTGCACGCCGCATCTTCGACGACTGCACGGATCGGCTCGACAACTACAGCCGCATGCTCGGCCGTTCGGAGGGACTGAGGCCTAGCCTTGCGGCTGCGGCTCAGCTGCCCTTGGGTTTGCGCGTGAAGAATTGTGAAACACTCGCTGGTCGCCCATTGAGCCGGCTCCAGGAACTAGCGCGTGATGGAATATTGATACCCATGCGACAACTCGCTGAATTGGCCGGGATGGAGCCCAACAAAATTTCCGCGCGGGCGAAGCAGAAGGAACTCTCAGCAATTCTGGCCGCCTTTGGCTATGGCCATACCGCCGACCCTTCCTTTTCCCTGAAGTCGGCAAAGCCAGACGAACTGGCGATGGTCTTTGCTCTGGAGCGTGAAGCCGAAGCTGACCTCGAGCCCGGCGACCACTACCGTCCCATGCAATTGTCAATCATGCTCGGCATGGTGATCGCTTTCGCCGACGGTCTCCTTCACCCCTTGGAGGAACGCAGGCTCTTCGGCAGGATTAACGAAGCGCCCGGTCTGTCGAGGGACGAACGTGTACGCCTCAAAGCCGAACTCACCGTCTGCGCAGCCGATGCCAGCCGCGTGGTGGATTGGACCAAACGCATAGGAGACGTGCCAGAGGACCGCCGCGAAGACCTTGCCGATGAATTGGTGGCTGTCGCCGCGGCAGACGGAACCCTTCACGCACGAGAAGTGTCGCAGCTGGAGAAACTGTTCAGGCTGATGGATCTCGATGAAAACTCCCTGTATTCGCGACTGCATGGGAGTGTTGCGCCGCAGAACAAGCCGCGTGACGGAAGTGACGATCTTCCCCTGGTTATCCCCGCCGGGATCCAGCCGCCGGGCACTCCGGTGTCGCTGGCGCCTCCTGGAGCGCCTGCGATGCGCGTCGACATCTCGCGTCTGGAAGCGATCCGACGCGAAACACGGAGCACGTCCAGCGTCCTTGCCGATATCTTCGTCGACGAAGCAGAGCCGCCGATCGAGCTTCCGCCCGCGATCGAGGAAATCGAGACGTCCAATGGCGACGCGCGCTTCGACGGACTGGAGCGACGCTATGCGTGGCTTCTGTCGCAACTGATCGAGCGGGACAACTGGACAGCTTCGGATTTCGAGCGTCTGGTGCGTGGTGCCGATCTGATGCCGGGCGCGGCGAAGCAAGCACTGAACGATTGGTCGCTCGACCGCTTCGATGAACTCGTCCTGGACGGCGAGGACCCTGTCACCGTCAACACCAGCCTGTTTCCCGAGACTATTCCCCAGCCTCCGTCGCTTACCGTGTCTGTCGAAGGAATGTCAGCATGACGACAAAAACCCCACCGATCAAACCGAGAGATCGAGACACCATCATCAGTGCCTTGCGTGCCGGCGTCGTACCGCGCATCGGGCTCCAGCATATCCAGGTCGGACGCCAGCGCGAGATCGAAGCGCTGATTCAGGACATAGAGCGTATCAGCAATGGCGGCTCGAGCATCCGTCTCGTCATTGGCGCCTATGGTGCCGGCAAGACCTTCTTCCTGTTCCTCATCAGGCAGATCGCACTTCAGCGCAAGCTCGCCGTCTGCCAGGCCGACCTCTCTCCGGACCGACGCATCCATGCCACCGGTGGACAGGCGCGAACGCTTTATGCCGAGCTTGCCACCAGCCTGGCGACCCGCACTGCTCCAGACGGAGGGGCGCTCAGAAACATTCTGGAAAGCTACATCCAGAAAGCGTCGGAGCGGGCTTCCTCCAGCGGGACGACCATCGAAACCGCGATCAAGGACGGTCTTGGCGACCTTCGCGAGATGGTCGGCGGATATGATTTCGCAACCGTGATCGTTGCCTATGCGCGCGGTTACGAGGAAGGAAATGGCAATTTGCAGGACGCGGCGCTGCGTTGGTTGCGCGGCGAATACACGACCAAAACAGAGGCGCGGGCCGACCTGGGCGTGCGTACCATCATCGACGACGCGTCCTTCTATGATGGCCTGAGACTGCTCGCCCGTTTCACAAGGCTCGCTGGCTTCGGCGGCCTGTTGATCTGTCTCGACGAACTCGTCAATCTCTACAAGCTGCAGAGCGCCCAGGCCCGCAAACAGAATTACGAGCAGATTCTGCGCATCTTCAACGATGTTCTGCAGGGCACGACGCAGGGTATCGGCTTCATATTGGGCGGGACGCCGGAATTCCTGCTCGACACGCGGCGCGGCCTGTACTCTTACGAGGCCTTGCAGTCCCGCCTTGCCGGGAACAGCTTTGCCGGCAATGGCCTTGCCGACTATTCCGGTCCGGTGGTCAATCTGCCGAACCTGACGCCGGAAGAACTCTACCATCTCCTGGAGCGGCTACGCGACGTCTTTGCGGCGGGCGATCAGGAAAAATGGCTCGTACCGGATGAGGCGCTCCACGCATTCATGGACCATTGCGCCAACCGGATCGGCGAGGCCTATTTTCGTACCCCGCGCAACACGGTGAAGGCCTTCGTCGATCTGCTCGCGATCCTGCAGCAAAACCCCGGCACGGATTGGAAAGAGATGCTCGGCGCAATGGATGTCGCGGAAGATCGAGGCAGTGCTGGCGACCAGGCGATCGACGACGTCGAAGGCGGATCGGACGACGAGCTTGCAACCCTCCGCATTTGACACGCTTTCCGAGCCGGTCAGGCGCTGGATATGGCAGCGGAAATGGTCGTCCCTGCGTGATGTCCAGGAAAAAGCCATTCCGGCCATCCTCGCGGGCGGCGATGTCGTGATCTCCGCACGCACTGCCGCCGGCAAGACTGAAGCCGCCTTCCTGCCGTTGTTGACCCGGTATGCCGAGCACGCAGGCAGCGCCGATGGGTTCGCCATCCTCTATGTCAGCCCACTGAAGGCATTGATCAACGATCAGCACCGGCGGCTGGAGAGCCTGTGCGAGGGCAGTGGCGTCCTCCTGCACAAATGGCATGGCGACGTATCGGCGGACGCCAAAACCCGGGCACGGAAACGCCCGTCAGGTATCGTGCTGATCACGCCGGAATCGCTGGAGGCGTTGCTCGTTCGCAGGGGCGGTGAGGTTACGCAGCTGTTTTCGCGCCTCGATGCGGTGGTCATCGATGAGTTGCATGCCTTCATCGGCACCGAGCGTGGCATGCAGCTGCAGTCGATCCTGAACAGGATCGAAGTGGCGACCGCGCGAGACCGCATCGATCGAATTGGGCTGTCGGCAACACTTGGCGACATGAGCCTGGCTGCCGAGGCGCTGCGGCCCGGCAAAGGGACCAGCGTCACGATCGTGGAAGGCGAGGACGAGGGAAACGGGGTCCGTTTGCAGATCCGGGGTTATCTGCTGGACGGCACCGCCCCGGGCGATCTCACGGCCACATCAGACGATGGCGATCCGCCCAGAAAGTCGGCCGAACCTTTCGAACAACCGACGGTCCCAGCGGCGCTTGCGGCCGACTTGTTTCGTCTGCTGCGCGGCCAGAGCAATCTGCTGTTTGCCGGATCTCGCGCCAATGTCGAGGTTTATGCCGACATGCTGCGTTCGATGTGCGACGAAGCGAGCTTTCCAAATGAGTTCTTCCCGCATCATGGCAATCTCGCAAGGGCAATGCGCGAGGAGGTCGAAGCGCGACTTCGAGACGATCCGCGCCCGACCACGGCGGTCGCGACCACCACCCTGGAACTCGGAATCGATATTGGCGAGGTGGAGACAATCGCCCAGATCGGGCCCGGTTTTTCGGTCGCATCACTTCGCCAGCGCCTTGGCCGATCCGGCCGCAGGGCCGGAAAGCCCGCAACGCTGCGCATGTTCGTCATCGAGCCCCCCATTGGTAAGGGGCGACACCCAATTGATCGCTTACGCCTGGATCTGGTTCAGTCGATTGCAATGGTTGAGTGCCTGCGGGGGGGATGGTGTGAGCCGCCATTGCCAGCTGGCCTGCATCTTTCAACGCTCCTCCATCAAGTGATGGCACTGATAGCACAGACGGGGGGCGTAAGCCCGACGGTCGCCTGGAAACTGTTATGCGAGCGCGGCCCCTTCCGAGCCGTGGACAGGAGGCTGTTTGCCGAATTGCTCCGGTGCATGGCCACACCTGAAAACCAGTTGCTTGAGCAGTCTCCGGAAGGCTTGCTCATGATCGGATCGACCGGGGAAAAAATCACGGAATCGTACGAATTCTATGCTGTTTTCGCCACGGAACGAGAGTACCGCATCATTCACGATGCACGCACACTCGGCACCTACCCGCTGAATTCCCCGGTTGCACGTGGCGAAACCATCATTTTTGCGGGGCGCCGCTGGCAAGTCAGCGAAATCGACGATCGCGCTCGGGTCATCATGGTCAAGCCGACACGGGCGGGAAAGCCACCGCATTTCAATGGCAAGGGGGCGGCGATCCACGATCATGTGGTGGCAACGATGCGCACGGTTCTCGCATCCGACGAGGCCTATCCATATCTCGATCCCGCCGCAAAGCGGCTGCTGGATGAGGCGCGCAGTTCGTTCCTGGACCTGCAGCTGAATCGTCGTTCAATCATTACGCATGGAGAGGGGGTCCTGATTTTCCCTTGGGTCGGAACCAGGAAACTGCAGACGCTGACCCTGGCACTGCTGTCGCGCGAGGTTAGAGCATCGCATTTCGGGCATGCCATTGAGCTTCAGGAATGCGAAGCGGAGAAGGCCATGCAAACGCTGCAGGACATAGCCGGTTCGCCGGCGCCACACGGAAAAGACCTGGCTGTACGACTAGCGCAACCCGCATTGGCGAAGTTCGACAACTTCCTCACAAACGACCTAATGACACTGGTCACAATGGTGGAAAGAATCAGCGCCAAGGACTTGCCCCTGATCGCCTCCAACACACTGGGAAGTCATACGCCGCATGAAGTCGCGTAACCGCCGGGATCGGTAGCTCGCACTCGGATCTGGCAGCCTTTCGTATATGTCGAAGGCTGCTATAACGGACACGTCGACTGCCTTGTACCAGTAAGCGAAGTCGGCGAGCTTGTTGTTGTTGACGACTGCCAGCAGATCAAAATCGCTGCGATAGCCCTTCATCGTCAGTGGCTCGCATGCGATTGTGAAAATGCGCCAGCGCGGTTCAACAACCTAAACGAGGCCTATGTCAAAGCTCGGTATTCCGAGCACTCCGAGATAACCGAGGAAGCGCTTGTCTAGTTGGGCGAGCGGACGGAGGAGCTTCAGAAGTCTGCGGAACAAATCTGTGTGGAGCATCTGGAGCGGATGAAGAATGCTGCAGGTGAGTTGTAGCAACCTAGCCGGATGCGTCCGACGACAATGAGGAACTCATAGTCCAATATACAGCTCTGGCGCAGTGCAGAATTCTTGATGTTCGGATAGCGCGCGCAACAGTGCAACCCGCCAATCGTTCCGCCCAAACGATCCGGATAGACTATTTGCGCAGCGACCAAGGTACTGTGCGAAAAGTTCAGGGCTGATCTCGTTGAACATGCGCATAGCGGTACGCTGCTCTGAGAGGAATTTATTAATTTGGCTGCGGAACCGCTCATTCAACTTTAGTCGACCGAGTTGAAATTCGAGTTTAGCTGCGAGATCCGCCTCTAAATCAGGGCTGTCGATCCAAAACCGTACTTCTAGAGCACCACCTTCGAACGTTATCTGCGCCTTCAGAAACTCAATATCGGGCAAATCTTGAAAATACGCGTGTATTAATCCAGGGTGAGCGGCTCTTCCAGACCACCACCCAGGCTTTCGAATCCATACGCGAGGTGCGTAATGCCATTGTGCGGCAGCGCGAAAGCT
>NZ_JAMYSV010000032.1:0-35644 GCF_040322115.1 Mesorhizobium sp. M0195
ATCCGCGACATGCTTGCGCAGGGTCGTGGTGGGCGCGAGGCCAAAGATGAAGTCGACGTCGTTGGCGCGGCACCAGTCGATGACCGGTGGACTGCAATAATGGCGCCTCCGCCCGCGCCTCGGCGTCCAGCGTCTCCCAGGCGGGTGGGTCGGGAGGCCGCTTGCGGTCTTCCTCGGCGAATCTCGGCTTCAGTTGCATGTCGCTCCTCCTTGTCATCAGGCGGCGACTCGCCGCGCCGTTCAAGAAGAGCGTCGGTCAGAAGGCGCAGATGCAGAAGGTCTGAAAGCCGCCCAATGCTGGAGTGATTTGCCGGCGTGGCTGTGGAATCACCCCCCATGCCCCCGAGATCCGTCCACGCGACGGGAATGTAGGTCCGGCTGCCGTCCGGCAATTCTAAAAGCAGCGTTGGCTCGCCGCGGCGTTTGAGTCGGCTGATTACGGCCAGAGGCCGCCCTTCAAAGGCGTGGCCCTCCCGCATGATCGTTGCCGAGGCGGGAAGGTCCTGGTGATGGGCAGTCTGGAAATGTTTCCTTTGATGCCGTGCATGGCGGCCAGCAATTGCGCCTGTTCAACGCCCATTATGACGAATACGGCTTCCAGCCGATCGTGGTGTTCGATGGCGATGGCCGGTTCGTCGGTGCGGTTCTTCGGCCAGCCAAGCGGCCGAGCGGGGCTGAGATCCGCCCCCATCTGCGCCGCCTGGTGCAGGCGATCCGGAACAATTGGCCGAACACACGGATCCTGATCCGGGCCGACAGCCCCTGGCGCAGCATGCGCGTTCGGGCCGCTGAACTCGGGCGTCAGCTTGTCGCTGGTGCGCGTCAAAGCCGAGCGTGTCAAATACTCGTGTCGATCCCCGGTGTCGGCGCAATCACCGCGAATTCGTTCGTGACCGCCATTGAGGAGCCGGACAACTTCAAGAAATCTCGCTCCGTCGGCGCCCTACGTCACTTCAATGGCTTGCACTTCATCCGCCAACCCACCATGAATTTTCCGGGTTAGGCTTTCCCGACGCTGCCGGCGCATGTCACCGCCAACGGCAAAGCATGGCTGGCAACACTTCCCAATGACATGGCGCTGAAGACGGTACGGACCCAACGCGCTCACCTCCGTAGGTGCCGTTCTATCGGAGCTGACGAAACCACGTCGACAAGGCTTCGGAGTTGCGCGCGAGGAGACCGAGCCGGGCGTACCCTCGGTTGCAGCTGCGGTGAGTGTCGGCGATGAAACGGCGCGGCACTCGCCGTGGTTGCGCCCGCCTGCCGTCTGGGCGAGGAATGCATCAAAGCGGTAGCCGAGCAGGTAAAGGGCGCGGCCGCCGAACTTTCGACGGTATGGCCGCTCCGGGCCATCATCACACCAGCGCTTAATAGTACATAGGCCCTCAATGCATGATCAGCGTCCGACACGCGCTTTTCGGGTCCAAATCCCACTCTCGTGGTAGAGACCAGTAGAGGTCGGCTGGCCTGCGTTCTCCCGAACATCACGAGGAGTACCTCACGTCGAGTAAATTGCGTTGTTCGATGTCCGACGATGTCACATATTCGACATAGGCACTCTCAGCGCTATCCCGTTGCTTTAACACGAATCGCTCATTGGCACGGTACCTGCGTAGTTGTCCACAAACGGGCCGTCTTTCCAGGAGAATCATCTATGATCATTCTTGCCAACAACGCTGCCGCTGGGCGGCAAACGAGAAGAAGACCGGCTCCTAGTCAGGCTGAGCGATCTTAGGGAGTTGATGGCTCAGCCAAGTGGGGGCCTACGAGTCGAAAGCGATTGTTGAGTTGCGTAGACAGCCAACTACTTCCACGTTTCAAATTCGTCCATGAGGAGCGGTTTCATGTGGCATGATCAGCGCCGTGCACAGATCCAAAGTCCAGACCGCGAAAGTACATCTGCAGGGATTGACGCGATGTTGAATGACGACCCCGCTCAGAGTTCGCCGCCGCCACCGATCGTGCTGATCGCTACGTCAGATGATAGCTTTCGCTCTTTTCTGGAATATACCGTTAGGAGTAAGGACTTAGTTGTGGCGGGGGTGAGCGACGGAGAGGCGCTGGTCCAGCGCCTGCATGAACTAACGCCGAATGTATTGCTCCTCGAATCAAGACTGCCGCGTGTTGAGACGCGGACGCTCTGTGCAAGCTTGCGTTTGGATCGCCGGACGCGCCCAATGTCGATTGTCGTGCTAGCCGCCGACGATGAAGAAGCAAGTGAGCAAGAGTTTGTCGAGTCCGGTGCGGATCAGTATCTCAGTAGACCATTTTCGCCTGAGCTGCTGATGACAACTATCGATGCGATCTGGCACGCTTCGAATCGGGTTCCCGACCTCGGCCCACGTGATTTGCTGACATTTATCGACCTGGAACTGGATGTGACCAGGTATCGCGTGCGGCGAAACTGCCGGACGATCCATCTCGCTCCAACCGAGTTCCGCCTGCTCCACCATCTCATGAAGAACCCACACAAGGTCCACTCCAGAGGAGAACTGCAGGATGCAGCTTGGCCACGCGCTGTTCATGTTGGCCTCCGCACCATCGATATTCACATCGGCCGCTTGCGCGCGGCCCTCAATCAGGCTGGCGGACAAGATCTCATCCGGACCGTGAGATCCGTCGGCTATGCACTATCCGAGTAGGCGCGCGACCGGCGCCTAGATCGGCCACCCGCAGCTCTTACGATTGACGGCCTGTTGACAACACCAGGCGGTTTTTCAGGGGTAGCCGCGACGCGCTCTGACGTTCTCTCCAAATGCGCACCATCGAATCACAAGCACTGATTCGGCGAGGTGGTTAGAACTTCCAACTGGGCTTTGATGCCCCGTCAGCGCGTGCGATTTCGGATAGTTTTGCTGTGTTGCGCTTGGTTTCTTTGATGTCGATGATCCGGCTTGGCGGTTGAGCGACCATGGTGAGCAGCTCGAAGCCTATGGCCGGGTTGTGCCCCCTCACGCAGCCTGGCTCCCTCGAGCGCCGATGACTCCGTTGCTTATACGCGGTATCCGTGCTTATTGCTCAGGGAGACTCCTTTCTCCCCCTCCCGGTCGAGCTCCGCGCGAACATCGACGACGCGGCCCGTTTGGTAGGAGCGGATCGCCGCTTCCATGAGGGCGATGCTTCCCAAATTGTCGCGCCCGCTGGGGAAGAACCATGCCTGACGGCCATTGGAAATCGCCGTAGCGAAGGCTTCGAGCACCGCCACGCGGCCAAAAACCTGGTCCCGTGGGAGAGTCTCGGCCCGCATTGCTCCCAGACCGTCCACGACCGCAAGACGATCCCCATCGAGCGTTACGTCGCGGTCGCTTCTGCACGCCCAGATCACGTCGCCGTGCTGGTACTGCATATGCCATTCGCCCGAGAAGGTGGTCTCAGCCCGCGCCTCCCACGACCCCGTCCAGGTAACCGTGGCACCGCTTTCGAAGACAAGGATAGCCGCAGCTGTGCCGGGATCACGGAACGTGCTCCACGAGAGTCGAGGTGCGGTGCAATAGACGGAGACGGGCTCGCTGCCAAGCACCATGCGTATCAGGTCGAAATGATGGATGGCGAGATCGGCGATGAGAGGTTGGCGAAGCGTGCGGTGCCAGTGCGCCTTCGCGTCGCTCTCATAGGAAAGGATGCGGCGAAATGCGATTGAAACCGCAGCAACCTCGCCAAGCTCTCGTCCACGGACGATGTCGGCGGCGCGCTGCGCCGCTGGAAAGTAACGAAAGTTCTGATTGACCATCAATACGAGGCCGCGGGCCTCGGCCACCCGCACGAGTTCGCGACCTTCGCTGACCGTTGGCACGAATGGCTTCTCAACAAGGACATGGCAGCCGAGCGCGAGGGCACGCGATACGAGTTCGACGTGAGTCTCCGTGGGCGTGAGGACGAGCACGCCGTCGGCTGCGGTTCGCTCCACTGCCTCTCTGAGCGAGAAAAAGAAAGGGGCCGCGCAATCTCCCAACCGCGCGCGGGGGGCCCCCCCCCCCCCCCCGGGCGCCCCCCCCCCCCCCCCCCCCCCCCGGCTCCGGGCCACGTAGCCCACGATTTCGATGGCTTGAACCTTGGGCGTGATGCTTGAAGCCCAGTTCATGCCCCAATCGCCAAGGCCGACCTGAACAACACGAACCATCTCTCTCCCTCTCTCTCTCTCTTTCTCTCCGAGGCGGCAACCGGAGCAGTATAGGCATGAACCCCAAACGCATTCGGGTGCCATTACTGTGATACGAGCTTTTCCATGTCGTCAAATATAATTTCGTTAAATTTCGGATATATTGGTCGAACCCAAGCACTACCGTCTCCAGCCGACAGCCAAAGCGCTCCAATCACCTCGAGCCCGTGAACCCCCATCTCCCAACAAGCTGACGAGATCTGGCATATCTCGCTCCTAAAGAGTGAGCGCACAGCCCCGACTGTCGCAAAACCTTAGCGAAAACGTCATTTGCATGTCGGACCGTATTTGCCAACAATTGCCCCCTAGCGCTCAAAGTAGAGCTAGCACCATCCGTCAGAATGGGAGCATTCCATGCCACGGCTACCCACCGTACGTTTCTCAGTGATCGGCCTCAACCACGACCATGTCCTTCGTCAGACTGGTATCCTCCTGGCAGCTGGTGCAGAACTCCACTCTTTTTATGCGCCGGAGGAGGATCTCGCGGCTGAATTCGCCGCGAGGCATGCGCAAGTGAGACGGGCGTGCTCAATTCAGCAGATATTAGAGGACGAAACCGTCCAACTGATCGTTTGTGCAGCAATTCCGGACGAGCGAGCCAGAATAGGGATAAGTGCCATGCGCCATGGCAAGGACGTGATGCTCGACAAACCGGCATTTGTAACTCTTCAAGAGCTTATCGAAGCACGAGCCGTGCAAAAGGAGACGAGCCGCATTTGCTCGGTGTTTTTCGCCGAGCGCTTTGAGAATGGCGCCACAGTCAGGGCTTTGGCACTCGCGTGTTCAGGCGCTGTCGGTCAGGTCATTCATACAACTGGTCTTGGGCCGCATCGCGTAAATCTGGCAGCTCGACCCTCGTGGTTCTTCGACCCTGCACGACAGGGCGGTATTTTAACAGACATCGCCTCGCATCAATTTGATCATTATCTCGCGTTCACTGGCAGCACCTCGGCGGAAATCGTGGCAGCACACGTGGCAAACTATGCGCATCCTAAACATGTGGGATTCGAAGACTTCGGCGAGGCGCTCGTGCAAGGGAATGGCGGCACTGGGTATATTCGTGTGGATTGGTATACGCCAGACGGTCTCGGCACTTGGGGTGATGGTCGCATCGTAGTGCTTGGCACTGAGGGCTACATGGAAATCCGCAAAGTTGTGGATATCGCAGGGCGGCCCGGCGCAAGCCATCTATTCCTCGTCGATCGAAAAGGCATTTATCATTTCGACTGTAGCGGAACTCCCCTTCCCTATGGCCCGCAACTGCTTGCTGACATCGTTCAACGAACCGAAACGGCGATGAGCCAAAACCATTGTTTTCTTGCCTGCGAACTCGCACTGAAGGCGCAGATCACTGCAAGCCGCCTTGGCCATCTCACGCCAGCACGTACGCAAGATATGAGCCAAGCGGGTTCCAGCGCCCTCCATCAAGGCAGCGTCCTCGGTTCGTCTGAATAGGAGCCAGCATCATGCCAACTCGGGTAGTTCAGGTAGGGCTTGGTCGATGGGGTATAGACTGGGCTGAGACTGTCGTGCCTCATGTACCCGAGGTCGAGATGGTAGGTTGGGCTGAGCCGAACCCTGAGGTTCTTGAGCGGGTGAAGACGCGGCTAAGGGCTCGCCCTAACCAATGCTTTCCAACTCTTGATGCAGCGCTCTCGCATACTAGTGCCGATGCCATCTTGATCACGGCTAATGTGGGGGCTCATGCTTCTCTCATTGCACTCGCTCTCGAGGCCGGCAAGCACGTACTGGTGGAGAAGCCCTTTGTGTCTACAATCGTCGAGGCCGAGCAACTCGTCGATTTGGCAGACCGTTACCACCTCGTCCTGATGGTGAGCCAGAACTTCCGGTTCTTTCCTGCAGCCATCACCGCCGCCCGGCTCGTCAGAGAGCAAGCACTCGGCCCGGTAGGCGCAGTCCACATCGAGTTCCGACGCTTCGTGAATTATACAGCAACCGACGAAGCTTATGGCCATTACTCCTTACGACAACCCCTACTTGAGGAGCTTAGTATTCATCACTTTGACCTGATGCGCATGGTGCTCGGGCAGGAACCTCGGGAGGTATATTGTAGGGCTTGGCAGCCGACGGGGAGTTCGTTCAGAGAACCGCCCGCAGCAGCTGCGACGATCAGCTTCGATCGAGGCACCATTGTTACCTACCGCGGCAACTGGCTTAGCGGTGGCGTGGAGACGCCCTACGGTGGAGAATGGCATTTGGAATGTGCCGAGGGCGAGATCATGTGGACCTGCCGCGGTGACCGTGATGTTACCTTGAATGGCGATCACGTCA
This sequence comes from Mesorhizobium sp. M0195, assembly GCF_040322115.1. Taxonomy (NCBI): domain Bacteria; kingdom Pseudomonadati; phylum Pseudomonadota; class Alphaproteobacteria; order Hyphomicrobiales; family Phyllobacteriaceae; genus Mesorhizobium; species Mesorhizobium sp. M0195. Next base: position 6,452 of record NZ_JAMYSV010000032.1, read on the forward strand.
TCATCCGTAAGCGCGGCCAACCCGCAGTGCCGATAGGCCTTCCGGAGATGCCGTTGTTCGGGCGTAGAGAAAGCCTAGCGACCTTTGCACGTGCTGTCGAGACTGGCACAGTCACACCTTTCGCCAGCCTTGGCCGTGGCAATATTGCAAGTCTCGCTCTCATGCAGGCAGCAATAGCGTCGGCAACAACGGGATGTGTCATGCCGGTCGAAACGATAGGGCAACGGCAACCACCAAAGGCTAGATAGGTCTGCGATCTGATGCGCAGCGCCTCCCTCAACAGCTCTAACAACTGGCGCGACGCTGCGTTGTTCAGCGGCTTAAGCCACGACCCTGATGCCTCAAGCCAGGCGGCGCAGAATGAGACAGGTGCTCAGAACAAACGCATCGATGTCGAAACAACCTCACGTCCAGATCTAAATCGCACCGGCGATGCATCAAAGCACCTTGCGGAGAGCACGAAATTTGTCAGGTAGACGCCAATTCGAACCAGCGATTGCCCGTTCGTTTCAGTATTTCAGTTCGGCGTCCAACGCGTCGCACCTACTTGGAGGCTGATCAGGCGCGGGCCACGGGCCAGTACTTATCGAAGCCAAGGCCATCTGGGGCAGTGAAGCGCGTTACCAAAGGGAGCAACAATATTTACCTGAAATTCTCTTGATGCTAAATCGAAAAAGCGGAGTCTTTGGACCGGAGCTCTAAAAAACAAGCTGTAGGGGCAGACGCCTTGAACACGGACCAAGAGACTGGACTTGCGACTGAAGACGCTAACGATCGTCTAATGCTCGGCCGCGCCAAGGATTTCCTGCACATGGAAGCACAAGCTCTCGGCAATCTGGCCCAAAAGCTAAACGGCCAAATCTGCGTGATCGCCAATCTTATCCTGCGATCTAAAGGAATGGTCGTCGTTACCGGCGTCGGAAAGTCTCGGCTCGTCGGCGAAAAAATCTCGGCCACCTTCACCTCGACGGGCACCCGCTCGATCGCTCTCAATCCTGTCGACGCCCTGCACGGGGACCTTGGTCGGCTACGGCGGGAGGATATCCTCCTTTGCCTCAGCAACTCAGGTGAGACCGAGGAGCTTACCAGGCTGGTATTTGCAGTAAAACCCCTGGGAGTCATGATCGTCGCTATCACCGGAAATGCAGGTTCAACTCTTGCAAGGATGTCGCATTTCGTCATCGACATGGGTTCGATACGTGAAGCGTGCCCTCTTGGTTTAGCACCAACAACGACGACAACCGCACAGATGGCCCTCGGAGATGCCCTCGCATTGGTGATGCTCGAACAACGACGTCTAACTCCGGAAGACTTCGCGCGGTATCACCCTGCGGGTAGTCTGGGCCGGCGCCTAATGCGTGTTCGAGAGATCATGCGAAGCGATGATAAGTTGCCGCTCGTCCTTGAGGGGACGCCGCTCAAGCTCGCTCTCTTGGTCATGTATACGACACCAGGCCGCCCCGGTGCCGTCGTGGTTGTTGACAGCCACGACAGTCTCCTTGGCATTCTAACAGATCGCGACTTAGAACCCGTCATAAACCAAGATGATTCTATCTTCAGCAGTCCCATCGAGAGCCTCATGCACCGAGACCCGCCCACGTTCATGCCTGACGCACCAGTACAGGCAGCCCTTGAGCTAGTTCAGGGAACCACCCGTGAGCATCTTGTTATTGTCGACAATCTGAAACGCGTGGTGGGATTACTCGCCACTTCCGATATACCAGGATATGCACGCGCCGCTGCAGATGCCGTGACAAGTACCCCGTTGCCATCATGAAAAGACCCAAAGAAAGTCAAATAGAGGCGAGGTCCCGTAAGTCGCCGCTGCCGCTGGCGCAGGACTTCGCTGTCGTCTTCAGATCGGCCAGGCCTTCGAATATCTACTGCTACACGCCGGGGATTGCTCGGTCCGAGACGGGGCGGCTTATTGCCACGCTTGACGTCGGTGGCCACGGGGTCGCCGATCTTTGCGGTCCGAAGGCTTCCCGTGCCGCGGGGGGGCGTTTCGGAAAAGGAAAACTGTTCATTTCCGACGACAGTGGCGTAACATGGTCGCACCGCGTCGACTTTCCATTCTGGCATGCGCGACCGTTTTTCGCGGCTGGCGCTCTTTATGTGTTAGGGCAGGCAAGCGACCTGATGATAATGGCATCGTTTGATGACGGTGACAGCTGGACCACGCCTGTCCGGCTAAGTTTCGGGGAAAAGTGGCACGGTTCGGCTTGCAACGTGCACTACGATGGCCAACATCTTTACTTGGCAATGGACCAAAGGAAGGACACCGATATAGAGGGCTGGAACGTAGCGGGCTTGGCGCCCCGCGTCCTACGCGCGCAAATAGGCGCAAATCTTCTCGATCGTGCCGCCTGGACCATCTCAAGCGCACCGGCATTCAACGAGGTATTGAGAGATGGAGCCATAGATTGGATGGGTGTCCCATTTTATGGCACTCACGAGCGGCAGCCCCGTCAACTTGGTGCAAATCGCGTCTGCGCACCCATGGGATGGCTGGAGCCCAATATCGTGCAATTCCGGGATCCTGGGCACATTTGGTACGATCCTACCGGGAAAACCCTGCATTTGCTGTTGCGGACCAACACCGGAGGTACTGGCTACGCAGCACTTGCCAAGGTTGCAGAAAACGACGATGGAGAAATGCGAACTAGCATCGAGCGCGTACCTTCTGGCAAGAAAGCGCTGTTCGTGCCGCTGCCCGGAGGGCACCTCAAGTTCTTCATTCTCTGTGATCCCGAGACGTCGCTCTTTTGGCTGATCAGTTCGCAAGCGACCGACTCAATGGCCAAGCTGACCACGCTACCGGCCGGGCGTTACAACCTAGCTAACAATGAGCGACACAGGCTCCAACTGCACTTTTCCAAGAACTGCATCGATTGGTGTTTTGCTGGCATCGTAGCTGCCAGCTCAGATGAGCGGCACGCCCGCAACTATCCGAGCATGACGATTGATGGAGATGATCTAGCAGTATTGTGCCGGTCAGGAGACGACGCGGCGCTCGACGCGCAATATACTAATCTTATTACATTTCATCGAATCCGCGACTTCCGATCTTTGAGCTATTAAGCTGACAAGGACTGCGACAAGGACCAGGCTCGGCATTGTTAAAGCAGTGCTGTCATTCTAGAATGGGGTATGATGATGAACATTGTATCGATAACCCCTTCATATACTAACTTGTGACGGTTTCGCCGGCCTTCATGCGCTGGAGCAGCTCCAGCTTTTGGTCCTCATCAATAACTCTTTGCCGTCCGGCCATGCCAAAGTTTCCTCTCCTTGAAGGAAACCTGTCCGCGATTTTCCTTATCCAGTCACTCCACCCCTGTCCGGCTTTTGCGAAATGCGCATCGTATGGCTGACGTGCATCGCGGGGCACACTTCGAGCCGATCGAGCCAAGGGAACCGCCTGAAACCGTTAGGTCAGCGGCGGCGTGAATGGTAACCGCCGTTCTCAGGCCACGGCCTTGAGCGGCATGGGTCTGTAGGCCCAAGGCAGCAGATCGTCGGTCTGGCTTTGTGGATGGCCGGCGACGATCCGGGCGATCACGTCAGCGAGGTAGGTGTGAGGCTCGACGCCGTTGATTTGACAGCCAACCGGTTGTTAGCCGCTTTTTTGTACCGGAAGCAGACGCGCGGCAAAGGCTGGGCTAGCTTTTCCTCGGTGGCAATGAGAACTCGAGATCAATCACCTCACGAAAGGTTCCGAAAGCTGGACTTAAGCTTCCGGCTGCCTGCGACACGGTAGCCTTCGCCTCTTACTGCGCTCGAGCGGATCAGCGTCCGTGCCGTCCGCCTCCTCTGGCTGATCAAATGTCTGCACCCATTTGGGAATGGCCGCTTCGCGCAAAAGTATTCCCCCGTGAGCCGACTTTCCGAATTGGCTTAACTTCCAAATCTGTGGCTTTGCCTGCATTGCGGACTGCGGAGTTCCGACCACTCGCAGGGCATGCCATGGCGTTTCGTCTCTTTGTTCCGATCCTTGCCGGTGCAACGCTGCGCGAGCGGCTGCTCGCCTGCAGCGGGGCCATGATCGGCATCGCATTGACCGGCGTGATCAGTGCGCTGGCGAACGGGTCTGGCCCACATGTCGCACTGCTAGTTGCTCCAATGGGAGCATCGGCCGTGCTGCTCTTTGCCGTGCCTTCAAGCCCGCTGGCGCAACCTTGGTCGATTATCGGTGGCAATACGATTTCGGCGCTGGTCGGGGTGATCGTGGCGCATTTCGTGCGTGAACCCGTTCTTGCTACCGGCATCGCGGTGGCGCTGGCCATCGCCGCCATGTCGTTCACGCGCTGCCTGCATCCGCCGGGTGGCGCCGCCGCCTTAACTGCGGTGTTCGGCGGACCGGCCGTCTTCAGTTCCGGCTTGCTGTTTCCCTTCGTTCCGGTAGCGCTGAACTCGATCGTGCTGGTCGCACTCGGCTACGGCATCCATAAACTGTCGCGGCGCAACTATCCACATGTGGCGGCCCCCGCCCTTAAAAGCGCGCATGGAACCATCGATCCGCCGGCGCGGGAGCGGGTCGGCTTCCAGCCCGAGGATATCGATGCCGCGCTCGGCGCGCTGGAGGAAACCTTCGATATCGACCGCAACGATCTTGAGCGGCTGCTGCGGCAGGTCGAGTTGCAGGCGATGGTGCGCTCCCACCGCACCCTGCTGTGCGAGGACATCATGTCGCGCGATGTGATTTCGGTCGATGAACATGCGCCTGCCGACCAGGCGCGTCATTTGCTGCTCGATCACAACATCCGGACGCTGCCGGTGACCCACGCCGAGGGCGGGCTGGTCGGTGTAGTTGGCCTGCGCGAGCTGACGACGGCGACCGACACGGTGAGGGCTGTGATGTCGAAGGCTGCCACCGCCTCTCCCGATACGCCGGCGATGAGCCTGCTGCCGGTGCTCACCGACGGCCGCAGCCATGCCGTGGTCATCGTCGATGCCGAGCGACGCATTATTGGGCTGATCACCCAGACCGACCTGCTGGCGGCGGCAGCGCGCGTGCACATGGCCGACACAACGCTGGCAGCGGCATAAATACTGACCCGGATTTAGGTGCGGCCTTCCGCCTAAGACGATTCCTTTTTTCAAGTACATCGACCTTCTGGAACGCGACCGCGCTCTCAACCGCTACCACTACTCTCTCGGCTCGCCTTCGGTTCGTGCAGCGGGCGCGGGATACAGGCAACCTTTGTCGCTCTCTAGCGAGGCGCACCGGGAGCGAGCAGATGTGAAGTCGATCGCATTGGCCAAGCTAGAGGCGACCGGAGGGCCCACTTATTTGGCCCACTCGATGCCGTTGAGGTGGGCGGCAACCACCCATCTTGTTCCGCCCCGATTTATCCCGGTTTCAATCAGCATGCTGGACGCAGGCAATTTATTGCGTGTCCATGTTCCGCTGTTCCCTAGGATGGGCGCGAACCATCAGGAAACGCCGTGATACCTCTTGAGCTCAATGTCACTGCCGCGCGCAGCCTTCTCTCCGTTACATGGGATGACGGTGCGGTCTCGCTCATCCCGGCGTCCATGCTGCGGGCGCGCAGCCGGGCGGCACAGCAGGTCCGGGCGGACATCGAGGGTAACGAACATTCGTTCGAGACTGTCACCGTGACGAGCGCAGGGGCGATCGGCTCATATGCCATACGTCTGGTTTTCTCCGACGGTCACGACCGGGGCATCTATCCCTGGAGCTATTTGCGCGAAATCGCCGATGCTGAGGCTTTGAGGAACGAGAATGGATAATTTTGTCGAAGGGCTGTCGGAAGTCACCTGCGATGTGCTGGTGATCGGCGGCGGCACGGCCGGACCGATGGCGGCGCTCAAGGCGAAGCAGAAAAATCCCGCTCTGAATGTCGTCCTGCTCGAAAAGGCCAATGTGAAGCGTTCCGGAGCTATCTGCATGGGCATGGACGGGCTAAACAACGCCGTCGTCCCGGGCTATGCGACGCCCGATCCTGTGCATGGGCGCGGCGGGCCGGCTCGGATTGCCGCATTCCGGCTATCTCTTCGGAACCTATGAGAATCCGACCAATTCCGGTGATGGTTATGCCATGGCCTATCACGCGGGTGCCGCGCTCGCTAATCTCGAATGCTATCAGATCAATCCGCTGATCAAGGGCTATAACGGCCCGGCTTGTGCTTAGTTGCCGGTCCGTTCGGAGCCTATACCGCCAACAGTGAAGGCAATCGCTTCATCGAAAGCGACTACTGGTCGGGACAGATGATGCAGGAATTCTACAACGAACTACAGTCGGGCAAGGGGCCGGTGTTCCTGAAGCTCAACCACCTTCATGCCGACACGGTCGGCGAGATCGAAGAGACCCAATGCCTGTCGCAGGATGAGGAACTTCGAAGCTCGTACTTGCGTGACCTGACCATAAGAAAGAAGTCGCCCGAGAATGCGATGTGATGGCATGTGGACTCGATTCCCGGAACGCTGGTCGTCAATATCGGCGCAGTGCTCGAACTGGCGTCGAATGGCTATTTGCGCGCGACCGTGCATCGCGTCGAGACGCCGCCGCCGGCGTCCAGGGGCTTCCGTTCCGTTTTTCTCAAGCGCGGCGGGAATGCGACCACGTCGATTCTGAGCCTGCCGCAAGAATTGGCGGCCGAGGCCCGCGGACCGGCAAGTGGTCGGGGCACCGTTGTTCCGACATGTCGCCTGAAAAGCCGACTGCGTTCGTATGTCGATGTGGCACGCCGGTACTATGCCGATGTTCAGGTTTGCGGTCGGAGCACGAATCTTTGCCGTTTCGCGCTTTCTTTGGAATGCCATTCGTCGCCAAAGCCGTGAAATGAGCTCAGAAAGGCAAAATCGTTCGGCGGTTTTCCTCCCATTCCGCTAAACGGTGTTCCCCTCTGAAGGCTTTGACCTTCCTTTGGCCGGGCCGGATTCGAGCCCGGCTTTTTTTGTTGGACGGGCTGCTTTGTTCAGATCTGCTGGAACGCGTTTCGCTGGGTCAGTCTTTCGGAAACAAGACGGTTTGCATTCGCAGCCGATGTTACTTACGCGTCATGCTAAATCTGGCGGTGGACCCAGGATTGCCAAGTCCGCTCGCTTCGCTAAATTGAGGCGCTAGAGCAGTCCAATCGGGAGGCCATTCTCGGAGCCCAAAGGATGGCCTGTAACCTCTAGATATCCCGCCCAACCCCCAATGGCCCAGCGTTACGACATAGAGAAGACGCCCGAAGGCACGTGGGACATTATCGACGTCTTCACGGGGCTGCCAGTCGTCGAGGTGGGCGTCCCCTTAATCGACATGCCTATCGAAGAGGCCGACGACTTGGTCGACCTTCTCAACTGCCGCGACAGGACACGGCGGGGCGATGCAGGTCTCTCGTAAGTGGCAATTTCATCAACCATTCCTTTAGCCAGTTCGACGCGGTCTCGAACATCAAATTGATTTCGTTCACGCAGAGGACCAAGATCGGATGTCGTTGGCGTCCTTTGAGGGTGGGTCGCATGAGCATCGGCTCAGTTCTTACGGCAGAACAGGCCGGGCGATGCTCCGCCAAACCACCTGCCGCATCATCCTTCTCGGCAAGCCGGCTAACCCGATGCCATACGGCCGTCCTGAGAGGGCACGTCTCCTTCAATAGCGGCCCTGCTCCCACTTATGCGGGCCACCTGAGGAGTTGCTCAGCGACACATTGAATTTCCGATTTTTTACGGTGTTGTCTGGTACGTCGTCCGCACGCCGGCATGGCCGAAGAGGCGGACGCCATCGGCGTTCGCCTTCAATGTTTCTGTTCAGCTATTGGGCTTCGGCAGGCCAGGCGGGTTAGTGCGCGACTGGTCGATGGCTTCGGCGGTAAAGCTCCACTCCTTCATCACCTCGCCATATTTGCCGCTGGCAATCAGCTCGTTGATGGCGAGGGTAACGGCAGCCGAATGAAATTCGGATCGGAGCGGTCGCGAGACACTGCATCGCGTCGTGCGTGACGAGCACGGCGGTCGTGCCCTCGTGTCGGACGATCCGCTGAAGCTCGCCCTGCAAGCGCAGCCGGGTCAGCGCGTCACAATTGGGCGGGATAGGCTTTGGCGAATTGATCAAGGCCGACGAGATGCTGCCGCAACCGGAGGATCCCACGATGCTGACGAACTCGCCCTCGTCGACTGCACGATGGATATGCGACAGCGCCTGGACCTGACGGCCGGCGATACTGAACCTCTTGCTGACGTCATCTCCAATGCGTGGTTTTGGCCACGTCCCCGTTCGGAAATGGCGACAGGGCCGCTCATGGGATCCTCCAGCGCAGAAAGCGATGCTCCAGGGAGCCGGCGATGACGTTGGAGACGACGCCGACACCACCGAGGAGGAGAATGCACAGCAGCAATAGATCCATGTGGAACAGGCAGCTTGCGACGGTGGGGGCCGAGCTTCTGCTCAACATCGCACCAGGTATCGGCGGCCGCATGAACGAGGGCCAGCACCATGCAGATGGTCACGAACGAGTTCGTCCCGTTCGGCGGCACCCAATCGGCGCTGGCGCAGCACGCCGCCGCGACATTGCCCTCGGCATTGAGCCAGGGCAAAAGCCTATGCTCCTGGAAAACGATCGAGCGGTCGAGACTCGGCCGTTCCACCCTCGGTCCATCGACTCGGATGTCGCCGTCGTAATCAGTGTCGAGGCCAAGCACGAGCCGCAGCAAGGTGGACTTGTGTCCAGGCATAGATCAGAGCGGCATGAAGGCCGGTGAAGATTTGCGGCAGCGCACCTGGAATGGCGATGATCCGGGCGAAGTCGAACCAGCCGAAGGTCAGCACGTCGGCAAGCTCGCGATAGCTGCGCGGGATGCCAGACACGCCTTGCCAGGGGTTGATCAAGGTCGGCTGGAAGGCCGCCAGCGCGATGAAGACGCTTTGCCGGCCTCGCCTCCGCCGAACCACACGAGATGAGCGATTATCTGGGGTGTCAAGTTGCATTTGCGAACTCTTTGCGCTCGGCATTGCTGATCGGCGGCGCAGGAGTGGCCGGACGGGCCGATCGCCATGATCAAGCCTGGCCGGTCTGCCCTCGCGGTTTGCCGCCAATCGGATGTTATAGCTAATGCTAATGACGCGTCAGCACTTTCGATTTTCTCACCGGTCTGGGAAAATCGAAAGATAATTCCTTATCTCTATATCGAATATCGTCCGATCCCATTGGCAATCGGCCATTCCCTTGGTGGAACAGGAGATCGACGATGGCAAGAATTTCGGTTCTCGGCATATCGGGTGGCGTAAGCACGCCATCGCGCACGACTGCGGTGGTGAGCGCGCTGGTCAAGGCGATCGCGCAGCGCACCCCGGCAGACACCGGCCTGATCGAAATCACCGAAGCCGCGCCCTCGCTGTTTGTGACGCTATCCCGCTACGCGCTCGGCGCGTCTGGCGAAGCGATCATCCAGCGTGTCGAGAAGGCCGACCTGCTCGTGGTCGGAACGCCGGTCTATCGGGCGTCCTACACCGGCGCTCTCAAGCACCTGTTCGACCTCGTCGATCATCGTGCACTGACGGGCAAGACCGTGCTTCTCGCGGCAACCGGCGGAAGTCCATACCATGGCCTGGTTCTCGAACATCAGCTCCGGCCATTGTTCGGTTTTTTCGGGGCCGTCACGGTCCCGACCGGCGTCTACGGCGCGCCCGACGATTTCGTCGATGCCAAGATCGTCGGCGCGGCGATTATCGAGCGCATCTCACGGGCCGCTACCGAAGCGATTTCCTTGCTTAATTCCAGTGATGCAAACACTGCCGTCGCCACGCGCGTCGGTTGAAGCCAATCAAAAGGGGAAACGAACGAAATGACCTCGAATTCCGACAACGTGAAATTCGCCTACTGGGTCCCGAACGTCTCGGGCGGCCTGGTCATCTCCAACATCGAGCAGCGGACCGGCTGGGACATCGACTATAACCGCAAGCTCGCCCAGATCGCCGAGGCCAACGGCTTCGACTACGCGCTGAGCCAAATACGCTTCACGGCCGGCTATGGCGCCGACAACCAGCACGAATCGGTATCGTTCAGCCATGCCTTGCTTGCGGCGACCACAACGCTGAAAGTCATCGCGGCGATCCTGCCCGGCCCATGGAATCCAGCGCTGGCGGCCAAGCAGATAGCCACCATCAACCACCTGACCAATGGCCGTGTCGCCGTCAATGTCGTCAGCGGCTGGTTCCGCGGTGAGTTCGCCGCCATCGGCGAGCTGTGGCTCGACCATGACGAGCGCTATCGCCGTTCGGAGGAATTCATCCGTGCGCTGCGCGGCATCTGGACCGAGGACAATTTCACTCTGAAGGGCGACTTCTATCGCTTTACCAACTACTCGATGAAGCCGAAGCCGATCGATCCGCAGCCGGAGATCTTCCAGGGCGGCTCATCACGCGCGGCGCGCGACATGGCTGCGCGGGTTTCCGACTGGTATTTCACCAACGGCAACACGCCGGAAGAGATCAAGAAGCAGGTTGACGACATCAAGACCAAGGCGAAGGCCAATGGCCACAAGGTGAAGATCGGCGTCAACGCCTTTGCCATCGCTCGCGAAACCGAGGCAGAAGCGCGCACCGTGCTCGACGAGATCATCGCCAAGGCCAATCCGGAGGCGGTGCAGGGTTTCGCCGATCAGGTCAAGAATGCCGGCAAGGCGTCGCCGGAAGGCGAGGGTAACTGGGCGAAATCCTCGTTCGAGGATCTTGTCCAATACAATGACGGCTTCCGCAGCAATCTCATCGGCACGCCGGAACAGATTGCCGAACGCATCCTCAAGCTGAAGGATGCCGGCGCGGATCTGATCCTGCTCGGTTTCCTGCATTTCCAAGAAGAGGTGGAGTTCTTCGGCAAGCGCGTCATCCCTCTGGTGCGCGAACTGGAAGCGGCGCGCGACAGGGAGCTTGTCGCCGCGGAATAGGACAGGCGCGGTCTTCAGGCCGCCGCCGGCACGCCTTCAAAATCAGGAATGTTTCATGATTAGTGCTTCGCTGGGAGCCGCCGCATACGAGCGCGCGCCCGAAATTTCCGGCATTCTTGCTGGTGCTGGTCCCGTCGAGGACACGCGCCCGGCGCGCCTGTCGCCAAAGGCTGATGCGATCCTGGCGCTGGGCGGGATCAGCATTTCTTTTGGTGGCGTCATGGCATTGCGGGATGTCGACCTCGAGGTCAAAAGCCGCGAGATCCGCGCTGTGATCGGTCCCAATGGCGCCGGCAAATCCTCGCTGATCAACATCATCAGCGGCCTCTATCACGCCGATCAGGGCAAGATCGCGATCGATGGCCAGTCCTTCTCCCGGGTGTCGGCAAGCCGTCTGGCACGGCTCGGCGTCGCGCGCACCTTCCAGAACCTGGCACTGTTCGGTGGGCTTTCAGTGCGCGACAACATCGCGTCGGGCCGCGTCCACACCCGGCGCGCCAGCTTCGTCGAACATATCGCCGGTCTACCGCGCGCCCGGCGCGAAGATGCCGCGATCGCTGAAAAGGTCGACCAGACAATCGCCTTCCTGCATCTCGAGGCCGTCGCCGATCGCCTGGTCGCAACGCTGCCCTACGGCCTGCAGAAGCGGGTCGAACTGGCGCGCGCGCTTGTCGCCGAGCCGAAGATCCTGCTGCTCGACGAGCCGATGGCCGGCATGACGGCGACCGAGAAGGCCGAGATGGCCGGTTTCGTGCGCGCAGCGCGCGACCGGCACGACGTCACCATCATCCTCATCGAACACGACATCGGCGTGGTCATGGGGCTCTCCGACCGCGTCGCCGTGCTCGACTACGGCCGCAAGATCGCCGACGGGACACCGGCCGAGGTCAGGGCCAATCCGGCGGTGATCCGGGCCTATATCGGCACCGCCGAAGGCGAAGATGGCGAGGGCATCTGATGAGCTACTATGATTTCCTCTTCGTCATCGAGGTGCTGGTCGGTGGCTTGCTCTCAGGCGTCATGTATTCGCTCGTCGCCATCGGTTTCGTGCTGATCTACAAGACGTCGGGCGTGCTGAACTTCGCGCAAGGGTCGATGGTGCTGTTCGCCGCACTCACCTTTGTCAGCCTTGTCGAACGCGGCATCCCGTTTGCGCTTTCAATGCTCATTACCCTCGCGGTCATGGTTGCGCTGGGCTTCACCATCGAGCGAACTGTGCTGAGGCCGCTGGTCAATCGCTCGCCGATGACGCTGTTCATGGCCACGCTTGGCCTGTCTTACATCATTGAAGGCGCTGCCCAGTTGGTGTGGGGCACGCAGGTGCACGGGCTCGATCTCGGCATCGACGACACGCCGTTCGAGGTCGGCGGTATCCTGATATCGTCGTTCGATCTTCTTGCTGCAGGCATTGCCGCGGCGATGGTCGCCGGCTTGAGCGCATTCTTCTATTGGACCCGCGTCGGCCTAGCGTTTCGCGCCGTCGCAGACGACCAGTTCGCGGCGCTCGCCGTCGGGCTGCGGCTGCCCCGGATCTGGGGGACGGTGTGGACGGCCGCTGGGTTCGTGGCACTGGTCGCGGGACTTTTGTGGGGCGCGCGCCTCGGCGTCCAGTTCTCGCTGTCGCTGATCGTGCTGAAGGCGCTGCCGGTGCTGGTGCTTGGCGGCTTCGATTCTATCCTCGGCGCCATCGTCGGCGGCCTCATCATCGGCGCCAGCGAGAAGCTCGCCGAGGTCTACCTCGGACCCTTTGTCGGTGGCGGCATCGAAGGCTGGTTCGCCTATGCGCTGGCGCTGGTCGTCCTGCTGGTGCGCCCCTCCGGCCTGTTTGGCCAGAAGACTGTCGAAAGGGTCTGACCGATGGCCGTGCAAGCGCTCGATGCCGCAAGGCTTCCCATCGACTGGCAGAGGTTAGCTCTGCCCGTCGCCCTGATTGCCGTGGCCTACGGCCTGATCCCCGCCTATGCGTCGAGCTATCTCGTCGAGGCGATCCTGCTGCCGTTCCTTGCGCTCAGCCTGGCGGCGGTCGGCCTCAACCTTTTGACCGGCTATTGCGGCCAGCTTTCGCTGGGCTCCTCCGCCTTCATGGCGGTCGGCGCTTTCGCCGCCTACAATTTCAACCTTCGGGTCGAAGGACTGCCGCTGGCTGCGACCATGATCCTGGCCGGGATTTCAGCCGCCGGCATCGGCGTCGTGTTCGGATTGCCGAGCCTGCGCCTGCGCGGCTTCTATCTCGCCGTCTCGACGCTCGCCGCCCAGTTCTTCGTGCAGTGGGCGCTGACCAAGTTCGGGTGGTTCTCCAACGACAACCCTTCCGGGGTGATCTCGGCGCCGCACCTTGCCGTTGCGGGCTTCTCGCTCGACAAGGCGACGGGCCGCTACCTGCTCTCGGTGACCACGGTCATCGTGCTCACGGCGCTCGTCTGGCGCCTGGTCAACAGCGCGACCGGCCGCAATTTCATCGCCGTGCGCGACAACGAAACCGCCGCGCGGGTGATCGGCGTCCCTGTGCTGAAGACCAAGCTGCTCGCGTTCGCCATCTCGTCCTTCATCATCGGCGTCGCCGGGGTGCTGTGGGCCTTCACCTATCTGCGCACCGTCGAGCCGGCCGGCTTCAATCTCGACCGCTCGTTCCAGACCCTGTTCATCATCATCATCGGCGGGCTGGCCTCGATACGCGGCGCCTTTCTGGGAGCGGCGTTCATCGTCGTCTTTCCGCTCATCCTGTCGCGGCTTGGCGCCTTCCTGTTTGGCGGACTGTTCGATTCGGGTGTTCTCGACATGAGCCAGCGCATCGTGCTCGGCGCGCTCATCATCATCTTCCTCATCGCGGAACCGAACGGGCTGTCGGCCCTCTTCGACCGCCTGAAACGACGGATCGGCTCAAGGTCCAGCTGAGCGCCGCTCGACATCCTCTCACGGACCACAACCTCAGGAGACGCAATCCATGACCTTCTTCAGTCACCTCAAGAAAGCGGCGATCGCCACGGCCTTCGTCCTCGGCGCGACGGCGGTCCACGCCGACGAGCAGTATTTTCCCCTGCAGAGCTACCGCGTCGGCCCTTATGCCGCCGGCGGCACCGGCTTCTTCGGCGGCTTCATCGACTATCTCAACCTGATCAACATCCGCGACGGCGGCGTCAACGGCGTCAAGCTGACCTGGAGCGAGGGCGAGACGCAGTATGAGGTCGAGAAGGGCGTCGAGGTCTATGAACGATTGAAGAGCAATCCCGGCATCGCCGCCTGGAACCCGCTTTCGGTCGGCATCGCCTATGCCATGATCGACCGCATCACCGATGACAAGGTGCCGCTGATCACCATCAACCACGGCCGCACCGACACCACGGACGGACGCGTGTTCCCTTACGTCTTCCCGCTGCTGCTCAATCCGTACAGCGAGACCTCGGGCATCGTGAACTATATCGCCTCCAAGGAAGGTGGCCTCGACAAGCTCAAGGGCAAGAAGATCGTCGTGCTCTATCACGGCTCGCCCTATGGCAAGGAGACGATTCCGATCTATGAGCTGCTGTCGCAGAAATACGGCTTCGAGCTGTCGCAGATCGAGGTTCCGCATCCAGGCAACGAGCAGCAGGCGCAGTGGCTGACGATCCGTCGCGAGCATCCCGACTATGTGGTGCTGCGCGGCTGGGGCGTGATGAACCCGGTTGCGCTCAAGACCGCGCAGAAGACCGGCTTCCCGGCCGATCACATCGTCGGCAATGTCTGGTCGAATTCGGAAGAGGATGTGATCCCCGCGGGCGATGCCGCCAAGGGCTATACGGCCATCACCACCCAGGCGTCAGGCGAGCAGTATCCGGTGGTCCAGGAGATCGTCAAAACGGTCTACGGCGCCGGCAAAGGCAATCTCGAGGAAAAGAGCCGTATCGGCTCGGTCTACCACAATCTCGGCATCGTCAACGGCATCCTCAATGTCGAGGCGGTCCGCATCGCGCAGGCCAAGTTCGGCAACCGCACGCTCACCGGCGACGAAGTCCGCTGGGGCTTCGAGCATCTCAAGCTCGATCCGGCACGCGTCGAGGCGCTGGGCGCCAAGGACCTGTTCCACTCGATCAACGTCTCCTGGGACAATCACGAAGGTGACGGCTACGTGACCTTCCAGCAGTGGGACGGCAAGAAGTGGAACGTCGTCTCCGACTGGATTGCGCCCGACTGGAAGCTGCTGCGTCCGATCATCGAGAAGTCGTCCGAGGCCTATGCCAAGGAAAAGGGCATCAAGATCCGCACGGCCGAAGACGCCGAAGCAGTGGTCAGCAACTGAAGTCAAACAACTCGCGGCCGGCCCACGGGCCGGCCGCGATTTCCTGCCTATTGCGGAGTCATCGATGTCCAGCCCGGAAAATCCGATCCTGTCGGTCAGTCGCGTGGAGGCCGTCTACAACGGCGCCATCGCCGCCCTGCACGGTGTCGACCTGTCGGTCGGTAAAGGCGAGATCGTCGCACTGCTCGGCTCCAACGGCGCCGGCAAGACGACGCTGCTACGCGCCATATCCAATCTCCTCCCGGCCGAGCGCGGCACCGTTACCGCTGGCCGGATCACTTTCGACGGCGAGGATGTCTCCAGGGCAAGCCCCTCTCACCTCGTCCGCAAGGGTCTGGTCCAGGTCCTCGAGGGCCGACACTGCTTCCGCTCGCTGACGGTCGAGGAGAACCTTCTGACCGGCGCGCTCGGGCGTTCGTCCTCCCGCACCGGCGTCAAGGCCGACCTCGACCGCGTCTATGCGCTTTTCCCCAGGCTCACCGAGAAGCGGCGAACCCGGTCCGGCCTCACCTCCGGCGGCGAGCAGCAGATGACGGCGATCGGCCGCGGTCTGATGTCGCGGCCGAAACTCTTCGTGCTGGACGAGCCTTCGATGGGGCTGGCGCCGCTGATCGTCGACGAGATTTTTAGCGCCTTGAAGCGGCTCAATCGGGACGAAGATCTTTCGATCCTTGTCGCCGAGCAGAATTCGGCAGTGGCGCTGAAATATGCCGACCGCGCCACCGTGCTCGAAAACGGAAAGAGCGTGCTGGAAGGGTCGGCCGCCGACCTGCGCCAGCGCGACGACATCAAGACCTACTATCTCGGCGGCACGCCGCTTCCATCGCAACATTTTCCCCAGGAGACCGCAGCATGACCATCCAATCGAAGCAGCCGTCCGATATCCGCAGCGCCGTCCCCCCGGTCGAGCGTCCGTCGGCCAGAGCGCATGTCATCAAGACCGACGCCGAGGCGATCGCTGTGGCGGAAAAACTGGCCGCAGACTTCGCCAAGGACGCCGCCAGGCGGGACCGCGAGCGCATCTGGCCGAAGGAAGAGCTCGATGCGTTTTCGCAGAGCGGCCTGTGGTCGATCAACGTGCCGAAGGCCTATGGCGGACCGGAACTCTCCTATGTGACGCTGTCGAAGGTGATCACCATCATCTCGGCGGCCGATCCGTCGCTCGGCCAGATTCCGCAGAACCATCTCGGCGTCGTCGCCGCCATCCGCACCGTCTCTGACGAGGCCCAGAAGCAGTTGCTCTTCGCCGAAGTTCTGTCCGGCACGCGGTTCGGCAACGCGTTCTCGGAATTCGGCTCCAAGCGGGCGGCCGATTTTGAGACCAAATTCGTCGACGCTGGCGACCACGTCGTGGTCAATGGCCAGAAATTCTATTCCAGCGGCGCGCTGCTCGCCCATCTGGTGCCGATCGTGGCGCTCGATGACGAGGGCCGGGCCTGGTATGCCATCGCCGATCGCGGCGCGCCCGGACTGACGGTCATCGACGACTGGTCGAGCTTCGGCCAGAAGACGACGCTGTCCGGCACAGTCCTGCTGGACAATGTGAAAGTGCCGAAGACGCATCTCGTCCCCGGCTACAAGGGCTATGACCGGCCGACCGGCGACGGCGCCATCTTCCAGATCATCCAGGCTGCTGTCGATCTGGGCATCGCCAACGCGGCGATCGACGAAACCGTCAGCTTCGTGCGCACTAAGTCGCGTGCGTGGATCGACAGCGGCGTCGATCATGCCTGGCAGGATCCCTATACGATCCAGGCGGTCGGCGACCTTCGCCTGCGGGCCAATGCGGCCGAGGCGGTTCTGGACAAGGCCGGCCCTGCGGTTGATCGCGCTGTGCTCGACCCCAACGAGAAGACCGTCGCGGAAGCGCAGATCGCTGTGGCGGAATCCAAGATCCTCACCACCGAGATCGCCATCAACGCCACCAACAGACTTTTCGAACTCGCGGGCACGCGCTCGACATTGGCCGAGCACAATCTCGACCGGCATTGGCGCAACGCCCGCACCCACACGCTGCACGATCCGGTGCGCTGGAAATACGCAATCCTCGGCAACTACTACCTGAACGACGTCAATCCGCCGTTCCATGCCTGGAGCTGAGCGAGACGCCGTCAAGTCATAGAGGACTATTCATGAGCATTGCCATCCCCGACAGGATCAAGGTCCTGTGGTTTCTCCCGACCCATGGCGACAGCCGCTATCTCGGCACCTCCGAGGGGGGCAGGGCGGTCGACTTGCCCTACCTCACCCAGGTCGCCAAGGCGGCCGACGCCATCGGCTACTACGGCGCGTTGCTGCCGACCGGGCGCAGTTGCGAGGACAGCTGGGTCGTGGCGTCGGCGCTGGCGCCGCTGACGCAGCGGTTGCGCTTTCTTGTTGCCGTCCGTCCCGGGCTGCAGTCGCCGACGCTCGCGGCGCGGATGACCTCGACGCTCGACCGCATTTCCGGCGGGCGCCTGCTTATCAACGTGGTCACCGGCGGTGACCCGGTCGAGAACAAGGGCGACGGCATCTTCCTCAGCCATGATGAGCGCTATGAGGTGACGCGGGAGTTTCTCGATATCTACAAGGCCGTGCTCAGCGGCGAGACCATTGCCTTCGAAGGCAAGCACTTCCGCATCGAGGACGGAAGGCTGCTGTTCCCGCCTGTGCAGACGCCGCATCCGCCGCTGTATTTCGGTGGCTCGTCGGAGGCGGCCAATGCGGTCGCCGCCGAGCAGATCGACAAATACCTCACCTGGGGCGAACCGCCGGCTGACGTCGCCGCCAAGGTCGACCATGTGCGCGGCCTTGCCGAGAAGGCCGGACGCCAGGTGAGTTTCGGCATCAGGCTGCATGTCATCGTTCGCGAAACCAATGACGAAGCCTGGGCCGATGCCGACCGCCTAATCAGCCGCCTGGACGACAAGACGATCGCCGAGGCGCAGAAGGTTTTCGCGCGCATGGATTCCGTCGGCCAGTCGCGCATGAGCCGGCTGCATGGCGGCCGTCGCGACAAACTCGAAATCAGTCCGAATCTGTGGGCCGGTGTCGGCCTGGTGCGCGGCGGCGCCGGCACCGCTCTGGTCGGCGATGCGGCGACGGTGGCGGAGCGCATCGACGAATACCGGCGCATCGGCATCGATACCTTCATCCTGTCCGGCTATCCGCATCTGGAGGAAGCCTATCGCTTCGGCGAACTGGTGCTGCCGCTGTTGCCGCTCGATCACGAAATCTCGACGCGGCCGACGGCGGTTAACATGGGCCCCTTCGGCGAAACGGTGGCCGGCGACCATCGCCCGTCGTCGCTGCGCGCGAGCCAGTCTTGAGCGCCAGCGAACCGATCATAGCGATTGTCGGCGGCGGCTTTTCAGGTGCGGCGACTGCGTTTCATCTGGCGCGGCTGCTGCCGGCCAGTGCATCCGATATCGTGGTCGTCGAGCCGCGCGAAAGGCTCGGCTATGGTCTGGCCTATTCGACGACCGATCCTTCACACCGCATCAATGTGCCGGCCTCGAGGATGACGCTGATCTCCGGCCAGGATAGCCACTTCGCCGACTGGCTGCAGCAGAGCAGCGCTATTGTGGGGGATGTCGAGGCTATTGCCGCCAACGGCGCGATCTACCCGCAGCGCCGTGTTTTCGGCGGCTATGTCGAATCCCATCTCCAGCCCTTTCTGCTCAGCAAAACGATCCGCCATGTCAGGTCCGCCGTCGCGTCAGTCGAGCGCAGTGGCGAGGGCTACAGCCTGATCCTCGCCGATGGCAGGACGCTCGCAGCGGACGCCGTGGTGATTGCGACGACGCATCCGCCGCCGGCCTTGCCGTTGGCCATGCAGTCCGTGGCTGGCATAGCTGGGCTGGTGGCCAATCCCTATGACCTCGAGAGCTTGGAAGCGATCAGCCGCAATGACCATGTCCTGGTCATCGGCACCGGACTGACGTCCGCGGACGTGATCGCGACCCTCGACCGCAAGGGGCATCGTGGCCACATTGTCGCGCTGTCACGTCATGGCTATCGCTCGCGCAGCCACGCCTCGATACCGGCCGATCCAGTCGGTGATTTCACGACCCTTCCTTCACGCAGCGCAACGGCACTGTTCAAGCGCATCCGGGCCACGATTCTTGATGCCAAGCGTCAGGGCGAAGACTGGCACCCGGTGCTCGATGCCGTCCGGCGTCAGGGACAGGCCATCTGGCAGGCCTTGCCGCTAGCCGAGCAGCGCCAGGTTGTGCGTCACCTTCGCGCGCTGTGGGATGTGCATCGCTTCCGCGTTGCGCCACAGATCGCGGCCGTGCTCGATCGCCGCGCTGCCGAGGGCAGGCTTTCCTATCGCGCCGCATCGATTGTCGGCGCCGAACAGGTAGACGGATGCATTCGCGTCAGGCAGCGGCTGCGTGGCCAACGCAGCCTCGTTGTCGATGCTTTCGACAGTGTGATCGTGACGACCGGACCGGCGCACGCCGATATCTTGCGGACCAACACGGCGATTGCGGCGCTCGAGCGGATGGGATTGGTCCGGCTCGATCCGATTGGTCTTGGTTTGGATACCGACAGCCAAGGCCGTGCGGTCGGCACATCCGGGCGCCCGACCGATAGCATTTTCGTCAGCGGGCCACTGGCGCGAGGCAGCGTCGGCGAACTGATGGGAATTCCCGAAGTCACCGCACATGCCGAGCGCATCGCCGCCGAAATTCTCCAATGGTTGGGGTACCAAACGGCGTTGCGTCGCAAGGCGTCGTGACGCTGCAAACACTTGAGGCTGTCCAGATGACACTGACCGAACGCGTTCCCCTGGTGGAAACCCGGATTCCGCTGAAATTTGCGATGCGACACCTGGCCGGAGCCGTCTCCGTGGTCACCGCAGGTATTGGCGAGGCGCGCACCGGCGCAACGGTTACCACCGCCCATTCCTTATCGGTCGAACCGGAGGTGATGGTCGTCAGCATCAACCTGAGTTCGTCGACATGGGCAGCAATTAGCCGGTACCGGCATTTCTGCGTGAATGTGCTGCGTGCCGACCAAATTGGGATTGCCGACCGCTTCGCCGGGCGCGGCGGCCTGAAGGGGTCTGCGCGCTATGATGGCGCTTGCTGGTCCAGTCTTGCAACTGGCGCACTGGCACTCGACGGCGCGCTTGCCGCCGTAGACTGCATAGTCGAGGAGACGATTGTTCGTCACAGCCACGCGCTGATCCTCGGCAGCGTCCGGCATGTGGTGAGCGGCGAACCCCGGCCAGCGCTGATCTATCATCACGGCACATATGGATCGTCGTGAGTCCGCGCCGCTTATGGGTACCACGATCCGACCTAAGGACAGAATAATAATTCTCCATCAAATCTAGGAAAATATCTTATATCTTAATCCGCGCTCGCCTTGCCGGTAGTTTCCTCCCGCAGTCGCCTGACAGGGCTATCAAAGGAGTGACGGATGGGTCGGCATATTCGCTTCAACGCTTTCGACATGAATTGCGTTGGCCACCAATCCCCAGGCCTGTGGAGGCATCCGCGCGATAAGTCCTGGAAATACAAGGATCTGGATTACTGGCAGGATCTGGCTCGAACGCTCGAGCGCGGTATTTTCGACGGGATATTTATCGCCGACGTCATCGGCTATTACGACGTATACAAGGGTTCGAACTACCACGCGATC
This sequence comes from Mesorhizobium sp. M0195, assembly GCF_040322115.1. NCBI lineage: Bacteria > Pseudomonadati > Pseudomonadota > Alphaproteobacteria > Hyphomicrobiales > Phyllobacteriaceae > Mesorhizobium > Mesorhizobium sp. M0195. Next base: position 27,256 of record NZ_JAMYSV010000032.1, read on the forward strand.
GAGCAAGCGGCGCAGATTCCAGTCAATGATCCCCTGCAGCTCGCTGCGCCGATCGCGCTTGCCACCGAACATCTCGGCATCGGCATTACCGCCTCGACCTCGTTCGAACACCCTTACACATTCGCCCGCCGTCTTTCGACCGCCGACCATCACACCAAGGGCCGCGTCGGCTGGAACATCGTTACCTCGTATCTGGAAAGCGGCGCTAAGAATGTTGGCCAGGCCGGCCTGAAAAGCCATGACAACCGCTACGAGGTCGCCACCGAATATGTCGAGGTGCTCTACAAGCTGTTCGAAGGCAGTTGGGAAGAGGGCGCGGTGCGGCGTGATCCGGTCCGCGGCATCTTCACCGACCCCAGCAAGGTTCACGAGATCGGCCACAAGGGCAAATTCTTCGAAGTGCCTGGCTACCATCTGTCCGAGCCGTCGCGCAGCGCACTCCGGTGCTCTATCAGGCGGGCGCCTCCGGTCCCGGCAAGGCCTTCGCCGCTGCGCATGCCGAGTGCGTCTTCGGCGGCGCGCCGACCAAATCGCTGCTCAAGGCCTATGTTGCCGAAATCCGTCAAAAGGCCGCTGCTGCCGGCCGCGATCCGAAGAAAGTTCTGATCTACAACCTCACCACACTGATCATCGACGAAACGGACGAAAAGGCCCAGAAGCGTTTCGAGGAGTATCAGAGCTATACGTCCTATGACGGCTCGCTGGTGTTCATGTCCGGCTGGAGCGGCATCGACTTCGGCCAGTATGCGCCGACCGACGCGCTCAAGAAGGTCGAGACCAATGCGATCGTTTCGATGGTCGAGCATTTCGCCGGCAAGGACAAGGCCTGGACCGTCGAGGAGCTGGCGAAGTGGGGCGGCATTGGCGGCGTCGGGCCGGTCTTCGTCGGCTCGCCCGGCACCATCGCCGACATCCTGCAGGAATGGGTCGATGAAACCGATGTCGACGGCTTCAACCTTGCTTATGCGGTGACGCCAGAAAGCTTCGAGGCCGCCGTCGACTTGCTCGTACCGGAATTGCAGAAGCGCGGCGTCTATCCCACGGCCTACAAGCCCGGCACGCTGCGCGAGAAGCTGTTCGGCGACGGCCCCTATCTTCCCACGACGCATCCCGCTGACGGGTACCGCGACATCGAAGCCGTCAAGCGCCGCGAAGCCGAACGCGCCTCGGTGGCCCGCTTGAAATCCGTGAATGCGTGATGGCCAATCTGCTGGACCTCCACGATGTCTCGCTGTCCTTCAAGGGTGTGCGAGCCCTGAATGCGCTGAGCTTCCGCGTTGCCAAGGGTGAGATCTGCGCCTTGATCGGCCCGAATGGCGCCGGCAAGAGTTCGCTTCTCAACGTCATCAACGGCGTCTATCGCGCCGACGCCGGCGACATTGTCTTCGACGGTTTGCGCTTCGAGGCGATCCATCCGCAGAAGGCAGCCCATCTCGGCATCGGCCGGACCTTCCAGCACAATGCGTTGTTTCGGCGCCTGTCGGTGCGCGAAAACGTGCTGGCCGGCCTTTCTCGTCATGGCACCGCCAGCTTTTTGGAAAACATCTTCCGGCTGGGCAGGGACAGCGCGGAGCGCCGCGGTTTTCTTGCCCGCGCCGAGCGCACCATGGCTTTCCTCGGGCTCGACCGCCATGCGGAAAGCAGCGTTTCTACCCTGCCTTATGGGCTGCAGAAACGTGTTGATCTCGCACGGGCACTGGTCTCCGGCCCCAAGCTGCTGCTGCTCGACGAACCGATGGCCGGCATGAACCAGGAGGAGAAGAAGGAGATGAGCCGCGTGATCCGCGAGGTCAATCGCGTCTTCGGCTCGACCGTGGTGCTGATCGAACACGATGTCGGCATCGTGCTCAACCTCGCCAGCCATGTGGTGGTGCTCGACTATGGCCGCAAGCTCGCGGACGGGGCACCCGACGAGGTGCGCAAGAACCCCGACGTGATAGCCGCCTATCTCGGCACGGTTCACTGAGGAACTCATGTCCTATTTCCTTGAAACACTGGTTAGCGGTCTTTTTCCCGGAGTGATGTACTCACTCGTCGCGATCGGCTTCGTGCTCATCTACAAGGCATCCGGAGTCTTCAATTTCGCGCAAGGCTCGATGCTGCTTTTCTCGGCGCTGACCTTCGTCACCTTGACCGAGAAAGGCATGCCCTTCGTCCTGGCCTTCATCGTCACATCACTTGTCATGGTGGTGATGGCGATGCTGATCGAGTGGCTGGTGCTGCGGCCGCTGCGAAATCGCGATCCGTTGACCCTGTTCATGGCCACTTTGGGACTGAGCTATGTCATCGAGGGCTTTGCCCAACTGCTGATGGGCATGGATGTTCACATGCTCGATCTCGGCATCCCCGATGTCGCCGTACAGGTTGCCGGCATCTATGTCAGCCAGTTCGACATCATCGCCTCGCTGATCGCGGTGACGCTGGTCGCCACGCTGGCTATCGCCTTCAACAAGACGCGCATGGGCATCTCGCTTCGGGCGGTGGCTTCCGACACGCTTGCGGCACAGTCGATCGGCATCCGCCTGCCCGTCATCTGGCGCATCGTCTGGAGCGTCGCAGGCATCGTGGCGCTGGTTGCCGGCCTTGTCTGGGGATCGCGCCAGGGCGTGCAATATTCGCTGTCGCTGGTCACGCTCAAGGCGCTGCCGGTGCTGATCATCGGCGGCTTCTCCTCCATCCCGGGTGCGATCGCCGGCGGCCTGCTTGTCGGCGCCACCGAGGCGTTGGCCGACATCTATATCGGCCCGCTGGTCAATGGCAGCGTCTCCACCTGGTTTGCCTACATCCTCGCGATCGGCTTCCTGCTAGTGCGTCCGGCCGGCCTGTTCGGCGATCACGAAATCGAAAGGGTCTGATCGTGACCACGCTGCAGGAATCCGCTCCGTCCGAGCCGCTCCGCCGGCCCGCCTTTGGCGTCGGCACCATCGCCATCGTCGCTGGCCTGATCGCCGCCTTCGCCGTGCCGGCCCTTGCGGACGATTACTGGCTGAGCTCGATCATCATCCCGACGGTGATCATGGGGCTTGCCGGGATCGGCCTGAACCTGCTGATGGGTTATACGGGGCTTGTGTCGATTGGTTCGGCTGCCTTCATGTCAATCGGCGCCTTCTCGACCTACAATCTGCTGCTGCGCGCACCGTTCTTGCCGTTGCCGGTCGTCCTGATCCTTGCCGGCCTGATCGCGGCTGCTGCCGGTGTCATCTTCGGGCTGCCGTCGCTGCGCATCAAGGGCTTCTATCTCGGCGCTTCGACGCTGGGCGCCCAGTTTCTGTTCGAATGGCTGTTCACCAATTTCAGCTGGTTTTCGAATGACAGCCAGTCGCTGACCATCTCGGCGCCTCGACTGCAGATCCTTGACTACGATCTCCAGTCGGCCACCGGCCGCTACTATCTGGTGATTGCAACCACGGCGCTGCTCATCGCGTTGGCATTCGCCATCGTCAAAAGCCGGGTCGGCCGCGAATGGATGGCGATCCGCGACATGGATGTCGCTGCCTCGGTCATCGGCATTCGCGTCGCGCGCCGCAAACTGCTGTCCTTCGGCATAAGCTCGTTTTTCCTTGGCATCGCCGGCGCGCTCTGGGCCTTCGGATATCTCGGCACCTCGGACGCGCATGCGTTCAATCTCGATAAATCGTTCCAGATCCTGTTCATCGTCATCATCGGCGGTGTGGCAACCATCTTCGGCAACTTTCTCGGCGCCGCCTTCATCGTGCTGACGCCGATCCTGCTCGATCGGCTGTCGCTGGTTATCGATTTGTCATTCCTCGGCGATCAGGGCGCGCTGGCAAACCTGCAGCACATCATCTTCGGCACGATCATCATCGTGCTGCTGGTCAAGGAACCGGATGGATTGTCGAGCCTGGGAAGGCGCGGCGTGGAAGCCCTTCGCTCGCGAGCACGATCATCCAACTGAACTCAGACAGACGAAACACCTCGGCGCCGGGTCTTTCGCCTCCTCCCAAGCATCGGTCGTCACTTTCTCCAAACCACTCAAACCAAAGGTTGCACCATGTCATTGCTAACCAAGACCATGTCGCTGGCGGCCGCTGCCGCGATGGCTGTAACGCTGATGAGCAGCGCGTCCTTCGCCGAAGACGGCACCGGCCAACAGCTCTATCCGCTGTTTACCTATCGCACCGGCCCTTATGCCCCATCGTTCATTCCTTTCGGTGCCGGCAACATCGATTATCTCCCCTACATCAATGAGGTCGAAGGCGGCGTCGATGGCGTCAAGATCCTGGTCCAGGAATGCGAGACGGCCTACACGATCGAGCGCGGCATCGAATGCTACGAGCGCTACAAGAACGGCTATAACGGCTATCCGCATTCGAGCGGCCTCGATGTGGCCCTCACAGACAAGGCTCGCATCGACAAGATCCCGATCGTCAGCCCTGGCGGTGGCCCAGAACATCGCCACCGACGGTCGCGTCTTTCCCTACCAGTATCCGCTGGTGTTCGACTACTGGAGCGAAGCCCAGATCATCGTCGATTACATCGCCCAGCAGGCCGGCGGCTATGACAAGCTCAAGGGGCTGAAGATCGCCACGCTCTATCACGATAGCGGCTATGGCCGCGATACGATCGAGCCGCTCGGCATCCTCGCCAAGAAATATGGCTTCGAAGATATCCAGATCCCGGTCCCGCATCCCGGCGAACAGCAGCAGACGCAGTGGCAACAGATCCGCCGTGCAAACGCCGACTGGGTCTTTCTGCGCGGCTGGGGCGTGATGACGCCGGTGGCGATCAAGACAGCGGCCCGTGTCGGCTTCCCCGCCGATCGGATCATCGGCGACATCTGGAGCGGTTCGGAAGACGACGCCCGTCCGGCGGGCGCTGCCGCCAAGGGTTATCTCGCCGTCTCCGTCTTCCCGCCGGGCACCAACTACACCATCCTGAAGACGCTCAAGGCCAATATTCTCGACAAGGGGAAGTCCGACCTGAAGGACAATTCGAAGTTCGGCACGGTCTACTACAATTACGGCGTGATCGAAGCCATCACCTTCGTCGAGGCGCTGCGCACCGGCCATAAGAAATTCGGTAACAGGCCATTGACCGCCGCCGAAGGCCAGTGGGCGCTCGAAAACCTCGACATCGATCAGAAGCGGATCGCCGAGCTTGGCGCGGAAGGCCTCATCAGTCCGCTGAAAACCTCCATAGACAACCACAAGGGCGAAACCATCGCCGCCAAGATCATCCAATGGAACGGTCAGTCCTGGGACACAAGGACCGATTGGATCAAGGCCGATGCTTCGCTGTTTGCCGACGTCATCAAGGCAAAGGCTGCCGCCTACGCCAAGGAAAAGGGCATCCAGCCCCGCGTGGCGACGAACTGACACCAGACCGCACTGACAGGATTGATCCATGACCATTGCAGCAAAAAGCTTCCTCGATATCCAGAATATGGAAGCGCTCTATGGTCAGGCGGTCCTTGCTGTGCGCGACGTGTCGCTCAAGGTCGAGCAGGGCAAGATCGTTGCCCTGCTCGGCGCCAATGGCGCGGGCAAGACAACGACGCTGAAGGCGGTTTCCAATCTGCTCGGACCTGAGCGCGGCAAAGTCAGCCGAGGCAGCATCGTCTGGCAGGGCGAGCCGGTCAGCGGCCTCTCGGCGTCTCGGCTCGTCGCCAAAGGCGTGGTGCAGGTGCTGGAAGGCCGCCATTGCTTCGCCCAACTGACGGTCGAAGAAAACATCCTCTCGGGCGGCTTCGTCCGCAAGCCAAGCAGGGCAGACCTGCAGCGCGACGTCGAACGGATCTACACATGGTTTCCGCGCCTCAAGGATAAGCGCAAGGTCAAGGCCGGCCTGACCTCCGGTGGCGAACAGCAGATGTTGGCCATCGGCCGCGCGTTGATGACCAAGCCGAGCCTTGTGCTGCTCGATGAACCGTCAATGGGGCTCGCGCCGATCATCGTGCAGGAAATCTTCGAGATAATCCGCACCCTGAACAGCGAGCAGGGCGTCAGCTTCCTGCTTGCCGAGCAGAACGCCAATCTCGCGCTTCGCTACGCTGACTACGGCTACATCCTTGAAAACGGGCGCGTCGTTCTGTCGGGAACGGCAGAGGAACTGCGAGCCCGTGAGGATGTCCAGGACTTTTACCTGGGCGGTGCCAATGCCGCCAAACCACACTGACAGCCTCGCCCGCACCGGGTGAGGCCAACTCCAGGAAAATGCGAATGACACAGATCGATGCTGCATGGGGTGCAGGCCCCGGCGCTCGCTATGAGACACTGGCCGAACGGTTCCGGCCGATATTTGCGCAGATCGCCACCGGCGCGGTCGAGCGGGAGCTCAACCGTGAACTGCCGGTGGCGGGGATTGCGAAGTTGAAGCAGGCGGGTCTGGGCGCGCTGCGTATACCCGAAGCCGAAGGTGGTCTTGGCGCGACGCTGCCTGAGCTGGCCAACATCCTGATCGAACTGTCGGAGGCCGATTCCAATATCACCCAGGCGCTGCGCGGTCATTTTGGGTTTGTCGAGGATGTCGTCAACAAGACGGCCGGCGAGAGCCGCAAACGCTGGACCGAGCGCATTGCCCACGGCGAGATCGCCGGCAATGCCTGGACCGAGATCGGCGATGCCAAACAGGACGTCTTCTCGACCCGCATCTCGAAGAAGGGCGACCGGCTGGTGCTCAACGGCACCAAATACTACACCACCGGCTCGCTGTTTGCCGACTGGATCGATGTCGGCGCGACGGGGCTTGACGGCGAAGGCATCGTCTTGCAAGTGCGTCGCGACGATCCGGGCGTCGATGTCATCGACGACTGGGACGGGTTTGGCCAAACGCTCACGGCCAGCGGCACCACCAGCTTTACCGACGCCACAGTCGACCCGGACGATGTCGTCGTCGACGATGACAAGTTCCGCTATGGCGCTGCCTTCTACCAACTGGTGCATCTTGCTACGCTGGCCGGTATCGGTCGGGCGATGGCCAACGAGACCGCTGCCGCCGTTGCCGCGCGCAAGCGCTCATACTCCAATGCCGCCGGTTCGCGCTCGAGCCAGGATCCGCAGGTGCTTCAGGTCGTCGGCCGTATTCGCAGCAACGCCTATGCGTCTGGCGCCATCGTTCTGCAGGTCGCGCAAGCCATCGAACGCGCCTATCAGGCACACTTTGCCGGCGATGCCGATGCCGAGGAAAAGGCCAACTCCATCGCCGAACTCGAGACGTCGCAAGCGGTGACGGTCGTTACGAATCTGGTTCTTGAAGCGTCGACGATCATCTTCGATGCGCTGGGTGCGTCCTCGACCAGGAAACCGATTGGCCTCGATCGTCATTGGCGCAATGCTCGTACCCTGTCGTCACACAACCCACGCATCTATAAGGATCGCATCGTTGGCGACTACGCAGTCAACGGCACGCCACCACCATATCAGTGGCGGATCGGGCACAGCCCGTTGTAAGCCATGCACACGACCTTCAGCGCGATGCGCTGGCAAATCCCGGGTGTCGACACGGCCTACTTACAGGCCGTCTCTGGGCAATAATCATTTGATCTACGCGGGTACAAACCAAAATCTACTCGCATTATAGATTAACAAAAATTCGCCGACGAATCTCCTTCGGCGATACGTGAATTTTCCCACCTGTCGCCGAAGGGGTCGGCGCTCTGGACAACCTCATCCGGAAAGGCGCCGCGAGCCTCTGAGCGTAGAACGCTGGCCAAACCAAGTGCCCTATTCGCAAACCACACGGTACCGCTTGCCGGGCTCGCTGACGTTCTTGCAGACAAGCAGCTTGTGCGGCTCGGAAGAGGAGAGCGGAGGACTTGCGACCCGCGATGCACGTCTGTTTGATGTCTTGTGACTTGCCGCACGGCGCGGTTCGAGCCTTTCCGGCTCCTGTGGCGCAACCGGAAACACGCTGGTTTCGATCTGTGGCTGCTGCAGGGATGGCGGCTCTTTGTCAAAGAATCGCCTGGCATCAAGCGATCTCGGAATAACCACCGCACCATCATCGCTGCGCGCGCAGCCGCTGCCCAACAGTAAAGCCAGCCCCAGGAAAAAAGGCAGTATCCGTCCAAACATAAGCACAACCCTATACCCCGGCTTGCGGGTCGCCGACAACCGGCGCAATGGGCACGAAGAAAGGGCGGCATTCCTTGCCGCCCTTTCGAAATTGTCGAGATGCGAGGACCTTTAAAAGCCCATACCGCCCATGCCGCCCATGCCGCCGCCGGGCATACCACCCGGCATGCCGCCACCAGCCGACTCCTTCTTCGGAGCCTCGGCGATCATGGCTTCGGTGGTGACGAGCAGGCCGGCGACCGAGGCCGCGTCCTGCAGAGCCGTGCGCACGACCTTGACCGGATCGACGATACCCATGGCGATCATGTCGCCATATTCGCCGGTCTGGGCGTTGTAGCCGAAGGTCGCGCCCTTGT
>NZ_JAMYSV010000033.1:0-33160 GCF_040322115.1 Mesorhizobium sp. M0195
GAGCCATTTCTACGCCTTTAACCGGGGTTCTTGAAAAAGATCCCTAGCGAACTGCACCGAAGGTTCTGGCACCCAGACGAGGTTCAGTCTCGGATCGCGACAATCCCCAAATGTCGGAGAGTTCTGGCTCGGTGATCCAAAGATGGGAAGCATATGTGGTCTGCCGCCGCTGCTGATCGACGACCGAGTCGATCAACTCCAAGGCCAAGCTGCATTGGCTGAGCTTCTCATTCGAAAAGCTCAAAGGGACCAGATAGAATGGAGACTATCACCATTGATCAACAGAACATCCTCGTCGGCATCCGTCCAATAGAACCGGCTGACGACTCCACCTTGTACGCTTCCGAAGTTACCTCGTTGGGACGCGCTGTTACCAAAGTTCGCCGCCAAAGCGGTGCTGCAAGAGTAATTGCCCGAACACTTCTTGGGCAACTGGGATTCCCACAACTGCCGATCTTAAAGACGCGCTCTGGTGTTCCGATCTGGCCACCCGGCATCGTCGGATCTTTGGCGCACCACGATACCGTAGCAGCCGCCGCCATTGCAGGGACGAAGAGGATTGCAACTCTCGGCATCGACATTGAGCCTAATGAGCCACTGCCGGAGAACTTGATCGAATTGATTGCCACCCCTAACGAGCAACGCATGTACGATCTACATCTGCTTGAGCGGCGGGACCTCTTTGTTTTGAAGGAGGCCGTATATAAGGCGTATTTTCCACTGTACAATGACGTTCTTGAATTCCAGGACGTGGAAATTGATATCTCTGCGCGATTAGGGTACGTGTCGAAGGCAAATTGCACGTTTTCGCTCGAGTTACTTATTTCCAACAATGTAATCGGGTTGGCGTATTCACGGCCGACGTGCGGTGACCTTGCCCCGCTGATCTAATCCGGTTGACGTTCGTTCTGGCCCATCGAGAGGACCAGGACATGAAACGTAGCCGCTTTTCTGAAGAGCAGATCATCGGAATTTTTGAAGGAACATGAGGGGCTCTGTCGCAATTCCGGGATGTGGACGGGAAGAGCGTCGCCTGGGAGCATTGATCAGGCGGTGAGCATTTCGAATTGCTCGGCAATTGACGGACTCGGATTGTAGGCGAACCTCGCCTGTCGCTTTCGCATCATGTGGACCAGCTCGATGCCGGAGAGGGTGATCTGGGCATTCTCCATAGACTTGAAGCCGAGCATGGATCGAAGGCGGCGCTTGATGCGCCGGTGATCCTGTTCGATCCGATTGTTGAGTGTCGCGCTGTATTTAAAGGTGAGACTGCTCGCCTAATGATTGCAAGCCCTTAGCCTTGTACTTAACTTGAGAATTTGCATTTAATTTGAGATTCGCGCTTGGCTCGCTGCAGTTAATGTGAGATTCTGACGGTCTAACGTTAGTTTGAATTGTTCGCGGGCAGCATGGGCGACGACACCAATGATTACGGGGAGCGAACCCGTTGGAACGAGGCGTGCCGGCGCGAAGAGGCAATCCGCAAGCTCGTGGAGCGCTATCCAAAAAGCCTGAGCGGTCAGGCTGTAGCGGATCTGGCGTGGGAACTGGACCTGAGCCGGGCCACTCTCTACAGGATGATCAAGCTGTTTCGAGCAGGTGGCACTGTAAGTTCGCTGATGGACCGCAAGCGCGGTCGGCGCCAGGGACATCGTGCCCTCGACAAAGATCGAGAAGCTCTCGTGCGACGAACGATTGAAGGCTTTTATCTCAAGCCGACACGCCCGTCCTTCGCGCAGTTGGTTCGCCAGGTCCAAATCGCCTGCGCAGCGGCCGGCCTTGCTCCACCAAACTGGCGCACCATCAAATCCCGGGTTGAAGAAGTCGATCTACGGGTGAGGGGGCGTAAGCGCGGCGAGAGCGAGGTCGTCAAAGCTACAACGGCCACGCCAGGTGCCCTTTCGGCGTCGCGGCCGCTCGAACTTGTGCAAATCGATCATACCAAAGTTGACGTATTCGTTGTCGACGAAGAAACGCGTCTGCCGCTCGGACGGCCCTGGCTGACACTTGCGTTGGACATCTTTTCTCGGATGGTGACGGGCCTCTATCTGACCATGGAGGCGCCGTCGCGATTATCGACAAGCCTATGCATACTGCACTCAGTATTCGACAAAACCCAATGGTTGCAGGAGAGGGGTATCCATGAAGCGTGGCCAGTGGCCGGTTTGCCGGGAACGATACATGTCGACAACGGCGCGGACTTTCGAAGTCATGCATTCGAACGTGCTTGCCGGGACAACGGCATAAAGATCGATTGGCGTCCGCCGGGGACGCCTCATTTCGGCGGCCACATCGAACGGTTGATCGGCACGCAGATGGGCGCGGTTCATCTGCTGCCAGGATCGACCTCAAGCAACATCGAGGAACGGCGCCAGTATGATGCCAAACGCCATGCGACACTGACGCTTCGAGAGCTTGAGCGCTACATCGCACTCGAGATCGTTGGGCAATACCATCATGCTATCCATGGCGCACTCCGTCGGCCACCGATTGCGGTCTGGCGACAGCAGGAGAGTGAGTTGGTGTTGCGCCTGCCGAACGATCGTATGCAGTTCTGGATCTCCTTCCTGCCGGAGGCAGAGAGAACGTTGCGCCCGACCGGCATCCATCTTTTCAACATCCGCTACTGGTCGCCCGCCCTGGCCGCCGATATTGGACGAACCAAGGCCCGCCTGATTGTGAAATACGATCCCCGCGATCTGTCGCGCATCTTTGTTAAGCGGTCCTCAGGCAGCTTTGTTGAGGCTCGCTATGCCGATGTGACACTCGCGCCCATTACGTTGTGGGAGGCGCAGGCTGCCCGACGCAAACTTAACGCTCAGGGCAAACGCGAAATTGACATGCACGTCCTTATTCGCACTGCGCTCTCGCAGCGCGAACTGATCGAGCAGGCGAAAAACAAGACACAAGGGCGCCGGCTTGCGAAAACGAATGTGGATGACGATGAAGTGGGCTCGCTTCGTGGCGTCGATTCAAGCAAACCTGTTCCCTCCGTCGAAGATTTGGATTGAGCCCCTTTGAGCACGGATAACGTCCATCTGACGCAGGCGGCCAAAGACCTCCTCGGCGAGCCCGATATTGTCCGAGTTCGCGCGCTTCAGGCTCGCCGATGGATTTTTTATCCGCGCGCCAAGCAGGCACTCGATCGTCTCAACCTGCTGGTCGGCCATCCGCGCGGCACGCGCATGCCCTCGGTCGCCATCTACGGCGACAGTGGCATGGGCAAGACGATGATCATGGAAAAATTCTGCGACAATAACCCCTCCCGCTTTGATCCGACGACCGGCGTTCAGGCTATGCCGGTTCTGGCAATCGAGATGACGGGGAAGCCAGGTGAGCGCCGTCTATATGCCGAGATCCTGGCTGCACTTGGCGCGCCACAGGCACCCCGCGCCGACATCGTGCAGATGGAGCAGGCGGCGTTGCGGCTTCTGAAAACGGTTGGCGTCCAGGTCCTGGTGATCGATGAAGTACATAACATTCTCGCCGGCTCGTACCGCGAGCAGCGGGTCGTGCTGAACACGCTGCGATTTCTCAGCAATCGGCTTCAGATCTCCCTCGTTTGCTTCGGCGTAATTGAAGCCCGCGAAGCGATAAGTGGCGACGTACAGCTTGCCCGCCGATTCGGCGAGCTGACCTTGAATAGGTGGGCGGCCAACGAACAGTTCGAAGCACTAGTCTCGTCCATTTTGCGGAATATGCCGCTTCGCCGACCGACGGTGCTGACGCCGAAATCTCTACGTCGAATTCTGCAGATCAGCGGCGGCATCACTGCAAATATTTTTCACGCGATCACGAGCGTGGCAGCCGAGTCGATCGAGAGCGGCATAGAGCACATCACCGATGAAGCGGTGGAAAGTTGGCGCCCGCCAGTTAGCGCCGAAACAGCCTACGCATGATCCGCGAGCTCAGCGGCACAAGGCCACTTCCTGTCATTCTCAAACCCGTCCCAGATGAGCTCCTGTCGTCGTGGATCACGCGCCATGCCGATTTCTACGGCGTCGCCCCGCTCACAATGCTTCGCCATGCCATTCCGGAGGCAACATCTTTGCGGCAAACTGATACAAACCTGGGGCCAACCGCCGCCGTTGACATTGCGAGGCTGTTTCGAACCCAACCTTCGACAATCTTGGCGATGACCACGTCCGGGTTCCCGAAATCGGCAGCGCAGCTCGTCGCGCCACGCGCCATTCAATGCTGCATCCCCTGCTGTGAGCAAAACAGATCGCGAGGAGCCGCAACTGCGGTACAGCGAAGCTGGACCGAGGGTTGGCGTATAACCTGTCCCGTTTGCAGGCAACGGCAGCAAGAGACGAGGGAGGGGTCATCTGCCCTCGCAAGCACGTCCTTGCCATTCGAGGATCTTTGGGTAGATGCCGTCCAGGGCGAGCGGCTCATCGATCAGTCGCTGACGGGAGCATCTGTCGGTTGGGTGTCGCCAATCGATATCGTCCGTTTACTCCTCATCAGACGATGCCCGAAGCCAGTCCGCCATCACCCATCGATAGGCCGCTGCACCATCCTTGGCGCCGTCGTTCCGGGTTTCGATGAGCTTGTAGCCGAACAGAGACTCCCAAGACCTACGATTGCAAGACCGATCTTGCCTATTGGGCTCCGCATGGCGCTGCTCGCTGGTGTCTCAATCGTCTATCAGGCTGGTCCGACGTACGTCTCCGGACTCAAGCGCCAAACGCTTGGGGCTTACTATACGCGGTTCGCTGCGATCGACGCCCGCATATCGGTTTCAAGAAACTCTCAGTCGCTGCAGGTGAATTGAGACTCAGGGCCATTGAATCTCATGATTAGGTGCAGCGGTTGAGCGAGCTGGGCGCAATCTCACATTTAAGTGCAGTGCGACACCCGTGGCGATCGCGGGCGAGATAGCGGCGTTAATATGGGGCAGCGACCACCAAGGTCGAACCGGTTCGTTTAGATGCACTGCACTTCTTCATCGAAGATCATCCGACAAGCGCGCCCCAGGCGCGGGCACCGCCGAAGGCGGCGTCGCGCCGTCTCTCGGCGGAAATCATGGGCAGCATGGAGACCGGATGTGGGGCACGGTGGGGAAATCCCGCAGGAATATGTGGTTGGGGACCTCGTCCCCAACGTCCGACAGGGGCGGGAAAGTTTCATCCATCACCTTTTACCACGGCCATAAGAGTACTTGACCTGCAAAAGCTTCGCAAATGTGCTCGACCGGGGTGTCGTCAAGCGGTGATGGAACTCTCGTGCTCAGGCACATTTCTCGCGTTCAGCCGTGTCTGATTGAAGACATCGAAACCGGGTACGCCGAGACGCAAGCATACCGCCGGCGCGGCGCGAACCCATGTTTTCCCCTTTTTGCACGCACAACTTCTTCGGTGGCGCGCCGATTGCATGGGGAACGCTGAAGCACGTGGGGTCCCGGACGAGCTGTTCCCCTAGTGCAATCAAATGCGAGTGAATGAACGCGACAGCGGGCAAACACCCAAGGAGTATCTGATGCGGGTCACCATCGTGTGGAACTATGATCGTAGGGGCGTCATCAAACGGTTCGGTCAGCCTAGTCCGGAGTTCGACGACCGCGAGCCGGTCGAAAACGTCGTGACGGCACTGCAAGAGGGCGGCCACGAGACACTCCTATGCGAGAGCGATAAAGGAAACGTTCCGGCTATGATTGAGATGGCAGGCATTCCGTACACCGGACCGAGCCCGCTCGGGCATGGGCTGGCGCTCGACAAGGTCATCACAAAGAGGCTAATCCGCGACCGCGGAGTGCCGACGCCGAAATTTCGCGTAATGGATTGCGGCACTGAGCCTACCGCGATCTGCGATTCCCAGTGATGGTGAAGCGTCTCGACGATAATCAGTCTCAGATTGCAGCTCGTACATGAGCCCGCTTGAGGCAGGCCGTAGTAGTGACAGCTTCGCAGTATGGGCAGGACGCGCTCGTGGAAGAATACATCGACGGGCAAGAAATCACCGTCGCGCTGCTCGGAAACGAAGAGTGCCGCGAGGTGTCAGCGACCGCGAAACCTGTCCACGATCATGAAGGTTGTTAACTCTCTTATTGCAGATTGCTTTGCAATCCTGGAACTCTTGGCCACCGAAGCGAAGAGCATGCGCCAGTCGGACATCGCGGACCAGCTTCAGCTGCAGCGAAGTGGTGCTCATCGCATTCTGACGACACTTGTCGGGCTTGGGTGGGTTGAGCAAGATAAGGAGGACTTTTATCGTCTTTCGCTGAAGCTTCCCGCCATAGGCTACCGGTTCATGCAGGCGGCATCGTTGCCCGATGTTTTTCAGCCTGTTCTGGATAAGGTGGCCCGTGAGAGTCGTGAACTGGTTTGTCTAGCTGCCCTCGCAAGCGACAACCTTACGACGATCGCACATGCCCAGGGTGCTCAAGGGACTCTGATCTGCCGCTCGCGAACATTGCCAGTCCTGCCTTTACATGTCAGTGCGAGCGGAAAGGCGTGGCTGGCGACCATTTCACGCGAGGCAGCGCTCGAGCGTGCACTGGAGTCGGGACTAGGGAAACCGGGCAATTATGGCCCGCGCCAGATCAAGACAGTCGACGAGTTCATGTCGGAGTTCGATCGCACGGCATTGCGTGGCTACGGCATTGCGCTCGAAGAAGCCGAGGAGGCAATCGGGGCGGTCGCGGCCACGATCGCTACCGCCTCGGGGCAAGCCGTCGGTGTCCTCGCCATCGTCGCGCCCGCATTTCGGCTTAACGAAAAGCGGCTGGCCGAATTGGGTGAGCAGGCAAAGGCCGGCGCAGCCGAGTTGGCTCTGCTTTGGCCGCTGCGCTCGGTTGCTCGCCCCGACAGGCCCAATGACGAGGCGGCAGAATGAAAAGCCAGCTGCAAAACAGGTGGTCGATCGTTGGTGCTCCCGCTAGCGCCAGTATCAACGGGCAATGGGTGGTATTGTTATGAAGCCGATCGTCGTTATCCCTGCGCGCATGAATTCAAGCCGGCTTCCAGGAAAGCCGCTCGCCGATATTCACGGAGAGCCCATGATCCGTCATGTGCTGCGTAGAGGCTTAGAGGCGGATGTGGGGCCCGTCTTGGTTGCGGCGGGGGATCCCGAGATCGCCAACGCGTTGGCACTAGCCGGTGGCAATGTCGTCCTGACCGATCCCAATCTCGCATCAGGGTCGGACAGGTCACACGCGGCCTTATCGAGTTTCGATCTCGATGGCAACTATGACGTGATCGTCAACCTGCAGGGCGATATGCCGACGATCTCGCCTTCGCTGCTACGCAAGGCTATCTCTGTCCTTGACGATCCCCAGATCGATATCGTCACACTCGCCACGCCGATATCCGATCCAGCGGAGGCCGAGCGGACAGCCGTAGTCAAGGTTGCAATGGAGCCGGCGGCCGAGAATTCGTCGATTGGTCGTGCGATCTATTTCAGCCGATGGCCCATTCCCTACGGCGCCAGGAACCTTCTCCATCATATTGGGCTTTACGTCTATCGACGGAACGCACTCGACAAGTTCGTCGCGGCCCAACCGTCTCAACTCGAACGGCTCGAGAAGCTAGAGCAATTGAGGGCGCTGGTATTGGGCCTGATCATTGGAGTTGCCGTCGTTGATACGCACCCTCTTGGAGTCGATACGCCGGAAGACTTGGACGAGGCGCGCCGTCTGCTGGCCCCCAGTGCAGGAGCGATATCATGAATAATACCTCCATGAGGGGTTATCAACTTAACTTTCTTTCAGCGATTGTCAGCGTAGGGGCAGCGGGATGAACCTGTCCGTCGTCCGCTACAAGCGCCACCGTTTCCCGCCTCAGGTCGTCGCCCATGCGGTGTGGCTGTACTTCCGGTTTCCGCTCAGCTTGCGGATGGTGGAAGAGATGCTGCTGGAGCGCGGCATCGTCGTTTCCTACGAGACGGTCCGCAAATGGGCGACAAAGTTCGGAGCTGACTACGCTCGCCGCCTGCACCGGAAACGGCCGTCACCGAATGACGTCTGGTATCTGGACGAAGTCGTCGTCGCCATCGCCGGCAAAAAGCACTGGCTGTGGCGCGCGGTCGATCAGGACGGCTATGTGCTCGATGAGATTGTCCAGAGCCGACGCAACACCAAAGCCGCCAAGCGCTTGCTGACAAGGCTGCTGAAGAAGCAGGGCGTTGCTCCGAAGCGCATGATCACCGACAGGCTGCGTTCTTACGGTGCAGCAAAGCGCCAAGTCATGCCGGATGTCGAGCATCGATCCCACAAAGGCTTGAACAACCGCGCCGAGAATTCACATGTGCCGCTGCGAAAACGGGAACGAATGATGCAGGGCTTCCGATCGCCGGGATCGTTGCAACGGTTCGTCTCCATCTTCTCCGCCATCCGCAACCTGTTCGTTCCGCCAAGCTCCAAACGCTCCGCTCTCGGTATTCGTCTTCACCGCCTCAACGCTATCGCGGAATGGATGATCGTCACCGGAATGCCTGCCTGACAACCGAAGCCGCAGCCCAAACTCGGCTCGGCGCCGTTAAGTTGATAACCCCCCCGTAACGAGGTCGACTTTACCTGATAGGTCGATGTTCAACTTGCTTCTCCTGGAAAGATTGGTCGGGCCGCGCGTTCATCGCGCCGCCACCAGCGTCTTGGCTGGAGCCGGTGCTTCCGACCCAGTGATTCCGATGTTCTGTCGGGTGACGCCGGAGCGGCTTACGCCGCCGCGTCCAGCGTATTGAAGGCGGCCCGGTGCAACGTGACGAAGTCCTGAACGGTCATCGGCGGCACGCCCGTCAGCGGCGCAGAGGGCAACGACCATGCCCGGGTAACAATCCCGACACAGCATCCAGCGAGGATTGCGCACCTCCACGATGCCAAAGACAGTCCGGATTCGTCGCGTCGTGTAGTCCTTGACCGGCCAAAACCTGTGGCAATCCGGGCAGACCCGACGAAAGAGGGACTACGTCTCCGCCTCGTGGTTCACGACCGCGCTCTGGAGCGCCGTCATAATGGTCTTGCCGTCCTCGATCGACAGGCCGAGGTCGCCGCCAAACAGACGTTCCCAGCTTTGTCGATACGAACCGCCTTTCGGCAATCACCGCACTCGTTCCTGCCCTCGATCGTGATCGTCCATTCCACCGCCATCGCTTTCCCTCCGATCAAAGCGACGCTCATGGACTACGCGGGCCTAACAAGTTGTATTCGACCCAAGAGAAATTAGCGGTCTCCAAAGATTGGAGTGATCTTGAAAAGGCGAAGAAAACAGCACTCACGAAAGGGCGAAAGGCTTGTATTTGACCCGCATTTGTCTCCAGGCAGGGGTCATGAAGACGCGCTTGCCTGAGCACGCCATTAGCGTGGCAGATTGGCTCCGTTCGACCTGCCGAAGTGGACCTTGTATAACCGCCGTTGTTGGCTCTGAATGGATCCGCTTTGTGAAACCTATAAGAAGCTCTTGGAAGAGCTTGGGGAGATAACATGCGTACAATATCAACAATGGGGATCGTTCTTGCGATGGCATTAGGCGCGGCAACTGTCGCCCGTGCTGCGGATGTCACTTGGCCTAGCTATGTCTGGCAAGACCCGGAAGACTCACCTTTTTATAAAGCGTTCGAAAAGGGCTTTGAGGAAGCCAATCCAGACATCAAAATCCAGGAAATACCTACGCCGTTCGGCAGCTTCTGGGACAAACAGTTTCTCGATCTCTCGTCTGGGAACTCAGCAGATATCGTGACGATGTTCGATACAGAAGTGCGGTCATATATCGACAACGATCTTCTCGAACCACTCAACCCGTACCTCGAGAAGGCGGGCATTTCGCTCGACGACTTCTATCCTGGCGCCCGCGCAGCGGTCAAAGACGGCAAGATCTATGGCATTAACTTGATCATCAACCCACGGACATTGTTCTATCACGGAGGGATGCTCAAAAAGGCCGGTCTCAAACCACCGACCAATCTATCCGATTTTACTGCCGCTGTCGAAAAGTTGCGCGACCAGGGCGACGGTCAATTCGGTTTCGCAACTTGGGCAAAAGCTGGCGATCCGAATACCCTCTACCTGGAAACTGCGCCAATTGTGTTTGGCTTTGGCGGTTCGTTTTTCGAGAAGGGCCAGCCCACGGCAACCAAACCGGAAACCATCGAGGCCCTACGTTTTTATAAGAAGCTTTACGATCAAAGCCTGATACCCAAAGGCATGGATGTGAATGGCTATCGGCAGCTCTTTGTCCAAGGCAAAATCGCCATGTATGCCGGCGGGCCGTACATGGGCGCGCTGGTGGAAAAAGCGAATGCGGAACGGGGAAAAGAACTTGCTGCCGAGGCATTGCCTTTCCCCGGAAAACGGACGTTTGCGCTGAGCGTATTTATGGGAATCGGCAAGTCCGCCAAGAACAAGGATGCGGCAGCAAAGGTTCTAACCGCCATGGTGAGCCGCGATTGGCAAAATAAGCTTCTCGAAATTGCCGGCCAACCTCCAGGTCGGCGCGATGTGGATTATAGTGTTTATCTCGCAGAACATCCTTGGTTCCAGGCGTTCATCGACGCTGCGAAAGATCCAAACACCGTGTCCTATGCTCCCGACGGAGCCGAGTCCTATGCTCCTGAGGTTATCAAAATCATCGGTGGCAACGTTGAGGGCATGCTTTTCAACAACGTCACGCCTGAAGATGCGGCCGAGAAAATGCAGAAAGAATTGGAAGCATTGGCGGCGTCCCACAAGAAGTAACCGAAGCCCCAAAGCGTTGGCCGCGATCTGAATAGTGTGAATGCCGGCGCGGCCGGCGCGTAAAGGGTTCTCTCACGGCCAAGTGCGGCCGCGAGCGGACACGCGTGTCCTTTTTATCCCGCCCAATACTTTAGTAGGAGAAGCCATGAGTACCAACAAAACCAAAATCTTCATGGACGGAAAGATCGTTTCATGGGAAAGCGCCACAATTCACGTAGCATCGACCGGCGCCAAATATGGAGCTAACGTCTTCGAGGGAATTTGCTGCTACTACGGCGACCAGCAATACCTCTTCAGACTTCGCGAGCACCTCGATAGGCTACACGAGTCTGTTGATCTGATGAGGCTCCCTCAACAGTACTCTGATGGGGATTTCGAAGATGCAATCTGGCAAACTCTCAAAGCCAACGACATTGCAGGAGACGCCCATATTCGCATATCCATCATTGTCACCGGTGAAGGCCTCTACGACGTAAGCGGTCCCCTCGCACTGGTTTGCACCGCAACACCACGCGAGCCTGGGACGCTATCGGACCGAACAGTAAATTTAGGTTTCAGCAGTTGGCGGCGCATCGATGACGCGTCGATGCCACCGCGCATCAAGGCCGGCCCGAACTATCATAACGGCCGTTTTGCGCTCATGGACGCGAAGCGTCATGGTTATGATGAAGCGCTCCTGCTGAACTCCGCTGGAATGGTGTCGGAATCTACGAATTCCTGCTTCATGATGATCCGCCGCGGGGCCCTCGTCACACCGCCCGTTTCGGCAGGTATCCTCGATAGCATCACTCGCGATACATTCCTTAAGATTGCTGCTGACGAACTCGGCATCCCTGTCGAGGTAAGAGAGGTTGACCGAACTGAAACTGCAATCGCCGAGGAAGCGTTCCTCTGCAATAGTTTCCAAGAGGTTCGTCCAGTCACAAGCATCGACGGCATCAAGCTTAAGCGAGCGGCACCAGGTCCCGTCACTCTGCGCCTTTGGGACGCTTACGAAAATGTGGCGCGCGGACATATCTCAAAATACAGAGATTGGCTCACTGCACGAGTCGATGTCCAGCCACAGGCAGCAGGAACTGCCGCTGAATAAGATCAGCGGTTATTCGATGGCCGGCTCTCCAAAGGGCATTCTGCCTGGATACCAAACTGAATTCCGGTGGGCTTGCCCACCGGAAGACCTCGCTGACAATTGCATCTTACTTAATTGGCTCCTTCCTCATCGTGAAGCGAATTTGACATAATGAGGGCAGGAACAAATGCCGAAATCATGTAAGGGAGGGAAAGATGGGGAGTAAGTAACAGTAATTTGCTGACCGACGGCATATCGCCGACTCTATTGGCGACGACAAAATTAAATCTGTCACGACAGCAGGTTTTGGTGGGCGCCCTAGCTGCTGCGCGCGTAGCTGGTTGCACCGGGGCCGATGCCGCCGAACCCGTCACCGAGGTAACTTTCCCAGGCTATGAGTGGTCTAATCCACAGGATATTTTGTTCTGGAGGCCATTCAAGGAAGGGTTTGAGAAGAGTAATCCTGACGTCAAAATCCGCGATATCCCAGTGCCGTACGGAAATTTCTGGGATAAGCAATTTGTTGAGCTATCGGCCAGTAACTCACCTGACATCGTGACGATGTTCGACACTGAGATAAAATCATATGTCGAACATGACTTCGTTGAGCCGCTCAATTCTTATCTCGAGAAAGCCGGCGTCACACTTGACGATTTCCAACCCGGTGCCCAAGCCGCAGTCAAAGACGGCAATATTTATGGTCTGCTGTTTCTCGTTAATCCGCGGGCAATGTTTTATCACGGCGGTCTTTTTCGAAACGAAGGGCTAGGGGTACCAAAGAACCTGGCGGAGTTCTATGCAGCTCTGCGAAAGCTCCGAAAAAGGGAGACGCAGCAGTGGGGTTTCGCGACATATGCCAAACCGGGAGACCCAAACAATTTATTTAGTGAAATTATGCCAATCATCGCTGGATTTGGCGGAGCCTTCTTCGAGAAGGGGGCGCCAACAGCAACCAAGCCGGAAACGGTGGAAGCGCTGAAGTTTTACAAGCAAATCTATGACGAAGATTTGATCCCCAGAGGCTTGGATATCAATGCTTACCGCCAGCTCTTTGCGGAGGGCAAAATAGCGATGTATGCTAGCGGTCCCTTCATGAGTGGACTCGTTCGGAAAGCGAGTGCCGAGCGGATGGCCGAGCTAGGCGCTACGGCGCTGCCATTTCCAGGCAACAGAACCTTTGCGCTCTCGGTATTCTTGGGAATTGGCAAGACGGCCGAGCATAAGGATGCGGCAGCGCGCGTCCTTTTGGCGGCCACGAGCCAGCGGTGGCAAAGCGAAGTACTCAAGATCCAAGGTTCTCCGCCAGGCCTGCGTAGCATCGACTACTCAAACTTTGTCGCGGCAAATCCTTGGTTCAAAGCTTTCAGAGATGCGGCGAACGCTCCGCAAATGATATCATTCGCTCCAGATGGAGCGGAAACCTTTGGGCCGGACCCTATCCTTTTAAGGGCCGCGCGTGATGACGGCCACACCGAGGAGATCGCACCGATGGGATCGGCCGATCCAATTCTTGCCGTGCACGACCCTGAGTACGTCGAATTCTTGAGGACTCTCTACCAACGTTGGAGGGCAACTCCGGACTGCGGCGAATATGCAGTGCCTGATTCACATCCCACACACCGCATGCGCCGTAAGCCGACTGACCTGCGTGGGGAGTTGGGGTGGTATTGCAACTCAACAGGCTGTCCTGTAGCAGCCGACACATGGACGGCCGTTAACGCGAGTGCACAAGTGGCCGTCCACGGGGCGCGCCGCCTAATTGAAGGCGCAAGTAGCGTGTATGCACTTTGCCGCCCTCCGGGGCACCACGTCTATCCAGATCTTATGTCCGGCAGCTGTTTTCTTAACAATGCCTCGATCGCAGCACAACTGCTCACGACTCGCTTTGAGAAGGTCGCGCTAGTGGACATCGACGTCAATCATGGCAATGGTTCGCAGCATATTTTTTATAGTCGATCCGATGTGCTGTTTTGCTCTATTCACGTCGACCCTTCGGTCGCACCTCCGTTCTATGCAGGATTTGCTGACGAAGTAGGGGAGGGGTCAGTAAAGGGTGCAACATCAACCTTCCATTGCCGCGAGGAACTGGTAATGCGGCATGGCTGCTGGCACTCGAGACTGCGCTGTCAAAGGTTGAGCAATTTGGTGCGCAGGCGGTCGTTGTATCCCTCGGACTGGATGCCGGCCAGCACGATCCGAACGCCATCTTACGCGGGTTTGAGAACATTACGCAGAGGGGTTAAACTCGGTCGGCAGCTATGCCGCTCTCCCAGCACCCTCCCGCCACCCGACCAGGCCTCGACTGTTGTCTAATGGTCTAACCGTCATGCCCGGTTCATCAAATCGCATGACGGTGTCTCCGGCCGAGTTCACAACCGACTGACTGACAGAGTGATCGTCTTTTGCCGTGGATGGCGGCTGGTGGCGTTAGGGGCTTAGTTTAATCTCATCAACGCAAACGTACCGCCGAAGATCGGGCTATGTCGATGCCCGACCTCCTGGCCAAACTAGCGCAAGTAATCTAGCCGCGATCCGAAAGCCTCAAGTTGGCAAGCCGGGCGGGCCATCCGATCGCTTCCTCCATCTGCGCGGCGATTTGTAGCAACAATCGATCCTCGCCTCGAGCGGCAGCGACCTGAACGGCAACTGGAAGATGTTCGTTCGTCCACCGGACAGGGAAGACCATCGCCGGCTGCCCAGACGCGTTGAAGGGTTCAAGAAACACCGATTCCTGAAGATCGATAGCTGACTGTTGTTCAAAAGAGCTCTCAACAACGTCTTTGAGGCGATACTGTAGCTCATTTACAACCGGCGTTACCAGGAGATCGAAGCCTTGGTCCCACCATTGAAGCATCCTTGCTGATCGAGCGATATGCCAATCCCAGGCCGAACGCATATCCTGCGAGGAAATACCCCGATTGTTATGATATTCCGCCCATGTGCGTGGTTCAACGTCGCTCTCCTCTACCGGGCGGCCAAGGAGTTTCTCCAGGTTTGAGATGGCGGCCACGAAGCACTCCCCAAAACGGATACGGTCGACCCATTCTGGCTTCGCCTCAAGAATCGCCTGAGGGTGCGTGAATTCCACGTGGTGACCGGCAGCCTCCAGTAGCTTTCCTGTCTCTTCGACAGCGCGAACACATTCGGGATCGACTTTTAATCCGCCGGGAGCTTGCGCTAGCAGGCCGATGCGTAGCGCACGCCGCGGCGCAGCCAAGTCAGCGAAGTGCGGTGCATTGGGCCGTGGCAGCGAAAAGAGGTCGCCTGGGAGCGCTCCATTGACCGCATCGAGCACCACTGCGCTATCGCGGACACTGCGCGAAATCACAAAGGGGCTGCTGAAAACGTCGTCAATCGAGCCCACAAGCTTGGGCATCCGCCCCCGCGATGGCTTAAGGCCAAAGACCCCGCACCATGCTGCGGGTTGCCGGATCGAACCTCCACCATCGCTTGCGTGCGCAATTGGGACAAAACCAGCCGCAACTGCAGCCGCCGCCCCCCCTGAAGAGCCGCCGACTGAGCGGTCGAGGCACCACGGATTGCGCGTCGGGCCGAACGCGAGTGGTTGAGTATCGCAAAGCTGCCCAAACTCCGGCATGTTGGTTACACCCAGGGTGACGAACCCGGCCTCTTTGAAGCGAGACCCGAGCGGGGAGTCCTTTTTGGGCCCGTAGTTAATTCGTTTCAGTGCGACATTTCCTTGGGTCTGCGGAACACCTGCCTGCACCAACCCGGAATCTTTTAACAGAAATGGCACGCCCGCAAATGGTGCAGTCGAAGACGGCTTGAAACCTTTTGCCTCCTCCAACGCTTGCTCAAATCGCCGGTGCACGACGGCGTTGACTACGCCGTCACCGGCTTCGATGCGGTCGATTGCCGCTTGGACCAGTTCGCGGGCCGAAAGTTCGCCTTTGCGAACAAGTTCGGCCTGGGCAACACCGTCCAGCTTAGCAAGCTCGCTTGAGAATTTATTTTCGTGGCTCATAATTCAAGGATTCTCCTGTTGTTTCATTGTAGGTATGGCTTCTGGTCAGCCTCCCAGAGCGCTTTACAGGTGTCAGAGGGCTGTTCTATTTGCGATGAAGACCAGCCAGCATGTCCGCTTCGTCAAGCCCCAGATCTCCAACTGCGAGGTTCGGAAGAGTGAAGAATGCGTGGTGCCGCACCCAAGAAAGGATCGCGTGCTAGAATGCCGATGCCCGGCATTTCTCTATATAAATCTGCCGCAGCGATGCCGTAATCGGGCCTGGTCTCCCCGACCCGATCAGGCGCTCGTTGATACTCACGACTGGGCTGACCAGACCGGATGCACAGGTAGAGTAGGCCTCTGCTGCGTTCTCGGCTTCCTCGATCGTGAACGGGCGCTCCTCGACCGTCAGTTGAAGATCTTGCGCGCATTGCAGTACGGTTTGCCGGGTGATACCGTGTAGGATATCCGTCGAGAGATCTCTCGTCACGATTTTCCCTGCTGGTGTGATGATATGTGCATTGTTCGTCGAGCCTTCAGTAACGAAGCCGTCCCTGACAAGCCAGGCATCATCCGCGCCGCGCGATCTTGCTTCCATCTTCGCCATGCAAGGATATACGAGCTGCACGGTCTTGATATCGCAGCGCCGCCATCGCATGTCTTCCAGCGTGATAACGTTCTGGCCGCGCTTCACAAGCGGAGTATCAATGACGTGCTTCTTTTGGGTGAAGAGCACAACTGTATTCGGCGTCTCAGCGGGGGGGAAGAGAAAGTCGCGCTCGCCGATCCCCCCCACGGGTTACCTGCAGGTAAACCAAGCCCTCACGGATATCGTTCTGCCGGACCAGCTCACGATGTATTCCGAGTAGCTCGTCATCATTCGACGCGAATGACATGCCGAGTTGGGCAAGTGACCGGCGCAAACGGCGCATGTGGCCCGCAAAATCGACGAGTTTCCCGTCCAGGACGAGAGTAACCTCATAAACTCCATCAGCGAAAAGAAAGCCTCGATCAAAGACCGAAACCAGAGCCTCAGTATCGCGTAAATAGTTCCCGTTTAGATAGACTTCGGGCATGATATCCATTCCTAAAGAGCGCAGTTAGAGGCTCAATCAGCGAGCCTCCTGGTGTCCGAGTGTTGCGTGCCACTAGGTCGTAGGTTCAAAGCCGACAATGTTTCACCTCTCCCGAAACTTGGAGGGAACAACGGTCCGGCTTACCTACACCCTCAGTAGATCGCCGCACTTCCCATTCGGAAGGCTTGTGGCTCGAGCGGTGAAAAGGCAGAGGTCCGACGCCGCACAAAACGGCGTCGATCCAAATGCTGCCGCAGGAACCTGCAGCGATTATATTTCTTTGCCCAGCTAGTTCTTCTTCTTGGACGCAACCAAAGCCAGGAGTTCCTTTTGCATCTTCGAGGCCGCATCCTCGGGTGAGACGCCAGAAAAGAGCATCGCTTCAACGTTTGTGCCAACAACCTTTTGCACTTCGGATGCGAAAGACTCCGCACCTTCGGGAGCGATTGACTTCGTATTCGGATCACGCGTCGCGTCGATGTAAGCTTGGAACCAAGGATACTTGGCGAGAGTTGCCGTGTAGTCCACATCGAGGCGTGCCGGTGGCTGACCAATGAGGTCTAGGATCTTCTGCTGCTCCTCAAGGGTTGCGATGAAGGCCACCATTTTACCTGCAGCATCCTTGTGCTTAGAATCTTTCGCGACCCCCACGAAAACATTCAGCGCTCTGGTCGCATGCCCAGGAAACGGCAAAGGCATAGCACGCAGTTGAGGTCCCAGATCAGGGCTTATCTGCGCGACAAGCTTACCTGCAAAAGAGGATGCGGGCTCCATAGCGATCTTACCATGATAAAACATCTGTGCAGCGCCGTTGATGTCCATCCCTTTTGGCGTCAAGTTTTCATCATAGATTTTTTTGTAAAACCGTAGCGCCTCGATGGTTTCAGGCTTGGTGGCAGTCGGCTGACCTTTTTCAAAAAAGTCTCCTCCGAATCCTCGGACATAGGCCATTACGCTGTTGTATTGCAGATTTGCCGCGCCAGGCTTTGCAAAGATATTGGTAGCAAACTGGTGCTTTTCCGGATGGTTCAGCTTCTTGAGCGCGTCGTAAAACTCGGCAATGTTCTTCGGCGGCTGCAGGCCCGCTTCCTCCAGAAGCTTTGAATGGTAGAGCAATACAACCGGATTGACGATGATGTTTACGCCATAGATCTTGCCGTCTTTGACCGCAAGACGAGCGCTGGGACCGAAGTCTTTAAGCGAAATGCCCGCCTTATCGAGATAGGGATTGAGCGGCTCGAGAAATCCATTCTCGATGTAAGTTCCCAGTTCCCCATCGAACATTGTGATGATATCGGCTGGGTTTCCTGAAGCAAGGTCGATGAGCTGCTTATCAAAAAATCCGCTATAAGGTACGGGGACGCGCTTGATCTGGATATCTGGATTAGCTTTCTCGAAATCGTCCGCAAAGGCTCCATAAAAGGGAACGTCTTCCGGATCCTGCCACATATAGCCGGGCCATGTGATCTCTTCAGCGTGAACGACCGTCGTCGCCCCCAAAGCCATTCCTAATACGATCCCCATTGTTGATATTATACGCATGCTTTCTCTCTCTCCCTAGATGAAGCGTTGCTCGGAGTGAACCGCGCCGGACTTGCCGGAGGCTCCACAGAGCGAGGATATCATCGGCATTAGCTTGCGCTCACTGAAGAGCCGCTTTGCAACGCTGAATGGAGCCACTTGCTCGTAATGCCGACATTGCTGAATTATGTAGCTTATTGCGGCTTAGGCGCATTTGTTCCAGGGCAGCTCAGTTCCGAGATGCGCGGAGCGCGCAAAGCCTGATACTAGCCCGTCCGATACGTCTAAACCACAAAGAGGTGCACGCACGCTTTCCTTTGACCAGCGAGCCGGAATCCGCTCTCAACTTCTCACCATAGTGTGTAACCACCGTCGGCCATGACGATCGCACCTGTCATCAGGCTCGATGCATCCGAGGCCAGAAACAGAACGATTGAGCCAATCTCATGTGGCTGGCCTTGCCTGTGCATCGGCGTGGAATTCATCCACGTGGAAAAGATCGCGTCATCATCTTTGCCCCATCTGCCCGGCTTGTCGATGTAGGTCGGAGCAACTGCATTGACACGCACGCCACGTTCGGCCCATTCAGCCGCCAAGCACTTGGTGAGATGATGAACACCAGCTTTTGCGACGTTGTAGTCCGTTTGAAACTGCGGCCGGTTGACGATTTCGCCAGAAATAGAACCTACGTTGATGATCGCACCTTTCTTCTTTGCGAGCATTTGCCTGCCAAATACGCGGCAGCATCTGAAGACGCTATTCAAGTTGAGATCAAGAGTTTGGGTCCAAGCTTCATCCTCTAGGTCTTCGGCCGGAAATCGCCCAAGCCCGGCGCCCGAGTTACAGACGAGGATGTCCGCGCCACCAAACTGATCAGCGACATGTTCCGCGGCGCTGACAACTTCGTTCACGTCGGTCACATCGAATTTGACGACACTTACCTCATATCCGAGACGCGCAAGTTCATCCCTTCCGCGATCGGCTGTGTCGCTGTCCGAGCGTCCAGTGATGACAACTTTTGCACCTGCCTCAGCGAGTGCTTGTGCACATGCAAAGCCAATATTTCGTCCGCCTCCCGTGACAACGGCGGTGCGCCCTGTCAGATCAAATTGCTTTCCATAAAAACCGCCTAGTGGCGGAGTTGAGCTGCGTCTATCGTCGGCGATCATGTTGCAATCCTTTAAAATTTGGATTGCTTAATGTACGCTTGACAAAAGTCCGAGACAGGGCCGCTTGGTGCGATTGCAGAAGGCCAATTCGGGTTAATATGTAAACATCTACGCAGAAGAGGAAATTCTCTCTGTAGAGAGGAAGAGCCGCGCGAGACGTGAGATGCCAAGGGTAATTTCGGTCTCGCTAAACCCGGCGAACGCAAGTAAGAGGCCACGTATGTCTTTGCGTTGGATACACATTGGACTAACCGGTTTGAGGGTGACGCCTGAACTCGCTGCTCGACGGCAAAATTCTACGTCGTCGATATGCTCATCTCGCAAATGCGCGAACAGCTGAGTGCCTTGGAGCGTTGGAACTATCTCTATGTGCTCGTTCAAATGCTGATGAAAGATCTCGATAACTTGATCGCGGGCTTGGCGATAAATTCGACGCATTCGCGAAAGGTGGCTAGAAAGATGACCCTCAGCTAGAAAGTCCGCCATAACTAATTGCTGGAACATTGGAGGTTGCCGGTCCGCTAGAAAACGGGCAGCAAGAATCGCGGGCATCAAACGTTTTGGCACAACAGCAAATCCCACGCGCAGCCCGGGCATAAGCATCTTCGAGAAAGTCCCGATGTAGATCACTCTCGATGCTTCATCTAGGCCCTGCAGAGAAGCTAGCGGCCGGCCTTCATAGCGGATCTCACTATCGAAGTCGTCCTCGATAACCCAAGCATTATTTTCGCGCGCCCATCTTAGAAGCTCTAGCCTGCGCTGTAGCGAAAGGGTGACGCCAAGAGGATACTGGTGGGATGGCGTCACGAAAGACAAACGAGCAGTCCTGCAGTTAGCTACGCCGAAACCGACGTCTATACCGTCACTATCGACTGGGACGGGAAAGATGCGACCTCCGACACTCTCGACCGCCGCACGCGTCGTGGAATAGCAAGGGTCTTCAAGCCAGACGTGATCACCCTTGTCGACCAAAACCCTGAGCGCCAGGTCGACTGCCTGTTGAGCGCCGCTTACTACGATGATGTTGTCCGCATCGCATCTTACCGCCCGCGCCGCTCGCAAATAGATTGCTATCTGTTCGCGCAGTTGGGGCAGCCCTTGAGGATGGGAGTAGGAAGCGTGGCTCTCGCCCAAGGTTAGCAGGTGACGTTGACCTAGCCTGCGCAGGCTCTGAAGGCTATTTGCATCGAGTGAGCAGACACCGGGGTTGAAAGGCTGACGCCCTCCGAGAGGAAGTGACGGCCACCAGCGCTCGGCAATTTTGCCTAACTCAGATAGATCATCTGGTGGAGTAGGGGTATGCTCTACACTGCGGCCTGTCGTTGGTTGCAACAAGTCCATGGATACGTCGGCTACGAAAGTTCCCGAGCCTGACCGCCCGTAGATGTACCCTTCCGCCGTCAGTTGCTCATAGGCTTGTGTAACCGAATTGCGGGAAACGTTGAGTTCATCTGCGAGAGCACGTGTGGACATGAGCCTGGACTCTGCCTTCAAACGACCGCCGATGATCGCCTCTCTTAGTCCCAAATATATCTGCCGGAAAATAGGAACATCCGAAGATCGATCGATCATCAATCCGATAAGCTCGGCGAGAGATCCCCGCGGTGCGCGCTTTAACTCAATAGACATGGCAAAAGCGGCCCTCCATCTGACGGCCCATTTCGGCACTACTCTGGATCCAATTTACTCCTCGCCAGAAAACCTGCAACGGCTGAAGTCACGTGCTATATGTTGCCAGCTACAGAATCTTGAATCGGCTAGTTCTCCAATCATCAGACTATTTGAAACCGTGAGCTAGTAATCGACCCCGGATCACAGTCGTGCCGGGGTCGGTTGAAGCTTCCCTACAGCGCAACTTTGCGCTTCGCCGGAGGCAAGACCGAGTTCAGCCAGCACCTCCCTGGTGTGCTCGCCTAATGCCGCTGCTGGGCGACGCGAAACCAAGGGAGTCTTTTCCATTCTAAGAGGTTCTGCTACAATCTTATATTCGCCGCCATAGGGCGTCCTAACATCCTGGATGATGCCGGTTTCAACCACCGCTGGGTCTGCGAGCGCCTCAGCAAGGGTTCGAACGGGTGCGGTCCATGTCCCAGTGGGCTCGATAATCGCCATCGCTTCTGCCTTCGTCATAGGTGCAAGGCGCGCAGCAATTTTGCTCGCAATCTCATCCCTATTGAACCGGATCTTCTGTTCCGTAATATCCTCTTCGGTCAAATCATCGATCTTTAATGCAGCCACAAGGTTTTTGACCATAGGCACGCCACCGAACGTTGACAGCACAATCGCCCCGTCTTTCACCTGATATACACCATAAGGAGCCGACTGGTTGACATGCGCAATACCGGCACTGCTTCTAATCGGGTCAGGGTTTACGTTGAGGATGTAGGACGCTTCCTGTGACATCAAAAACATGGATGATGACATCATGTCGGCACGTATGGCCTGACCTTCGCCAGTCGCGTCACGGTGGCGCAAAGCGGCCAGAATACCCACCAGAACCTGCATCGCGGTGAAGCCGTCGATAATGTACGCACCCACGGGAATAGGCGGGCCGTCACCACGACCCGTCAGGGATGCTATCCCACTGAGCGCCTGAATCAAGAGATCCTGTCCAGGGCGGTCGCGCGCTGAGCCCTCCGGGTCGTATGCCGAGATTGAAGCATAAATAATGCGCGGGTTGATCTTCTTGACTGCTTCATACCCCAGACCGAGCTTCTCCATAACGCCAGGACGATAGTTTTCAATCACCACATCGCTTGATGCGATTAGCGCTTTCGCAGCCGCCAGGCCATCCTCTGTTTTGAGGTTCAGGCAAACGTTGCGCTGATTTCGGTTGGTAACCACAAAATAGGGGCTGATGCCTTGCAGATGACCGTCGGGGTCGCGTAGTGCGTACCGGTTAACATCCTGCGCCGGACTCTCGACTTTGATCACATCGGCCCCTAGCGAACCCATATATTGAGCAGCGATGGGGCCGGCGGCAAAATGTGTAAAAGCAGCAACACGGATTCCTTCGAGCGAAGTCTTAGGCATCATGCAGCCTCCTTCTTAAGGTGACGTGCAATGATCATTCGTTGCACTTGGTTGGTTCCATCCCAGATCTGATGTATCTTCGCATCGCGGAAGAACCGCTCGATCGGATACTCCTTCGAGTAGCAATAACCGCCAAAAACCTGCATGGCATTTGTGACATTGCGCATGCACATATCGCCCGCGAAAGTTTTCGCGAGTGATGTCGCAAAGGTGAAAGGCTGGTCTGCATCCCTGAGAGCCGCGGCCTTGTGCATAAGAAGGCGAGCGGCTTCAATCTCAATTGCCATGTCCGCAATCATGAACTGCACGGATTGGAAGTCGAACACAGGTTGGCGGAACTGTTCACGTTCGAGCGAGTATTTCAGTGCCACATCCATGGCGGCCTGCGCGACGCCCACCGCCATCGCCGCGGCGCCAAGACGGCCGGCACCGTCAAGCCCATGCATTACCGCTCGGAAACCCTCGTCTCCTCCTAGTTGCTGGCTACTATGGATCCTGCAATTGTCGAAGAACACCGGCGCTGTGGCGAAGCCCCTGATCCCCATCAGATCGAGCTTGTCCCCGAACGAGAGGCCGGGGGTTCCCCGTTCGACAAGATAGGTGCGAACGCCTTTGGAACGTTGAGACTTATCGACCGTCGCCACCACAATGAAAAAGTCAGCAACGAGGGCGCCCGAGATCCACATCTTCTGACCATTGAGGATTACGTCATCACCATCGATTGTCGCAGCTGTGGAGAGTGAGGCGGCATCGGAACCGGCGTTCGGTTCCGTCAGGCAAAAGCTGCAGAGGGATTCGCCGCTCGCAAGGCGCGGGAGATACTTCTGCTTTTGCTCTTCAGTGCCCATAGCGACCAGGTAATGCACCATCGATTCTGTAAGGGTGACACCGTTTGCCACCGCCGAGGACGCCTTAGCGATCTCCTCGACGACCATGCACCAGGTCACGGTATCTGCATCGCTACCTCCGTATGCTGCCGGCGCTGTCATACCGAGCAAGCCGAGTTCACCCAGTCGTTTGTGAAGAGCGCGATCGAAGGTCGAGGTCTCGTCTATTTTGCGTGCTTTGGGTGCGATCTCCTCAGTGGCCAGCCGTCGTGCCATATCTCGGATTGCCTCTTGTTCCGGACTTAAAGTGACTAGCATGATGTGATCATCCCTTTACTGCGCCGGCACCTAAGCCGGCCATGAAGTGCTTTTGAATGAGGAGGAAAAGGATCACAGGCGGCAGAGTGAATATTGTCGCCGCAGCCAGGATTTGATCCCATGGTGTGACGTAGATCCCAATGAATGAAGCCAAGCCAACGGTGCCCACCCATTTGTCAGTTGCCGAAACCACCGTGCGCGCGAACATGAATTCATCCCAGCCATTGATGAAAGTGAAGACGGAAACCGCTACCAAGCCAGGGAGCGCGATTGGCAGAGTGATCCGGGTCATGATGAAAAACCAGGACGCGCCATCAACACGCGCAGCCTCTTCAATCTCTACTGGAATCGTGTCGAAGATTGACTTCATCATCCAGATCACGACGGGAAGCGAAAACGCAAAGTTGCCAATGATCAACCCGAATAGCGTATCCGTCAGGTTTAAGCCGATATAGATCGTGTAGATTGGAATGATCAGCACAAGGGGTGGCATCATCTGCGTCGTGAGAACCACAAGCGCCAGAGTCGATTTCCCGCGGTACCTGAATCGTGACAGCCCATACGCGCCAGAAACACCGGCGGCCAAAGCAAGCACTGTTGAACCAATGGAAACTATGAAAGAGTTCCAAAGCCACGTAGCAATGTCCGTATTGTTTATGACATCGCGATAGGCATGGAAATCGTAGGACTTCGGAAGGAATTTTGGTGGATAGCTGAATAGCGCCTCGCCCGAATCCAAGGAAGTTTTGAACATCCAGTAGAATGGAAACAGCACGGCAAGGAGAAGGACGGCTAGAGCCACGTAGAAAGCCGCTGACCAGAGGGACTGCTTTGCTCTATTGACGCTGATCATTGTGGGCGTCCTTTCCGATAAACGAGCGCAAGATAGGCGGCGGAAAATGTTAGCGATAGAAAAAGGACAATTGTCCCAATAGCGCTTGCCGTGCCGACGTGAAAGAACTTGAAAGCTTCCAAGTAGCTTCGTACCACGATGGTTTCTGTACACCCGGCAGGCCCACCCTCTGTCAGCAGGAAAATCGCCGTGAAGCTCCAGCCGAAGCTCCAGATCGTGACAAGCAACGTGAGCATGGTCGTTACACCGCGCAATGCGGGCAGGGTCACGAACCGGAAGGCCTGAATTGGACCGGCTCCGTCGATCTTCGCAGCCTCATAGTATTCCGACGGGATCGTCTGTA
Organism: Mesorhizobium sp. M0195; assembly: GCF_040322115.1. Classification (NCBI taxonomy): domain Bacteria; kingdom Pseudomonadati; phylum Pseudomonadota; class Alphaproteobacteria; order Hyphomicrobiales; family Phyllobacteriaceae; genus Mesorhizobium; species Mesorhizobium sp. M0195. Next base: position 24,849 of record NZ_JAMYSV010000033.1, read on the forward strand.
AGCCCGCCAAAAACATTACTGTGCCAAATGGGACGAGCTTCCAGACTGACAATGCTCCGACGCTATAGAAGGCGGTCGGGCACGCTGTCAGGAAGTTTATCTTGTCAGCGGAAAGGCCCGAGGCATGCACCAGGTAGTTCAGAACACCAAATTCATAGTCGTACATCCATCCCCAAACGATACCCGCTGCCACGTACGGCACCGCCCAAGGTAGAAAGAACAGGGCGCGAACCAAACCACGACCGGGAAATTTTCGATCAAGCATCAGTGCGATGGCTAGCGACAGGCCGCATACGAACACAACATTGCCCGCTGTCCAAAGCACCGACGTCTTCATCACCGCCGGTAACCAGTCACTGGCGAAGATGTCGCCATAATTCTGCCATCCGATAAAATGGGCCGCACTTCCGATGTTATTCGAATAGAAGCTAATAACGATCGCGTAAATCATCGGGTAGAAGAACACGACCGCCAGAGCGAGGAAGCTAGGCAACAAGAAAGCATAAGGCACTAACGCCTCGCGCCTTTGATAGCCGAACCAGGGGCGACCCTGGCCTACCTGCGGGGGTAGTGCAGCCGCTTGTAGGCTGCCTTGTTGTATCTTGCTTTCCATTTTGGACTTCCCCTGGAATTTTGTGTTCAAAAAAGCTCACTTCTTCGTCGCGATGAAATCCGTGAGCTTCTGTTGAAGATTGTTCGCCGTTTCTTCTGGCGAGGCACCGTTGAAAAGCATGTTTTCCAAACCTTCCGAAACGATTTTGATGATCTCCGGTCCATATTGCTCCACACCGTCCGGCGCATATGATTGAGCCGTGAGGGATGCGTTTTCGAAAGCCTTGAACCAAGGATTTTGATCGAAGAACGTGCCAGGCAACATGTTTACGCGACCCGGATAAGCCTTGCCGATCTGCGCAATTCTTAGTTGAAAGTCGCTTTTGAGCATGCGCATGAGCACAGCTGCAGCCGCGTCCTTGTTTTTGGCACCTTTGGGGATACCTAGAAAAACTGTAACTGATACCGTCTGACCCCCAGGGAACGGCAGGAGGATTGCACGCAGATCTTTATAGACGACCTTGTCGGCGCCCTCGACAACGCTGGCGATGAAGGAACCAGCCGCATACATTCCTACCTTGCCATGGGCGAACATGTCGCGATAGACGCCAGTCTCAACGCCGCGCGGTATGAGGTTTTCATCGAAAAGTTGCTTGTAGAACCGAAGCGCCGCGATCGTTTCAGGCGAGTTGGCGGTAGGCTGGCCATCCTTGAAGTAGCCACCACCGAAGCCCACAATCAACGGCGAAGTCTCGATGAAGTTCAGACTTGCGTTGCCTGGCTTCGAGGCCGTGGCAAATCCGAATTGCTGTGCTTGTGGTTTGCGCAGTTTTCTTGCCGCTTCCAGGAAAGTCGCGGCGTCATGCGGGGGTTGCACACCGGCATCACGGAATAGCTTTTCATTGTAGAAAAGCGCACGCGCATTCACGACGACGGGTACGGCATAAACATGACCATCCTTTCGACCAAGCGACGCCGTGGGCACGAAGCTGGAGCGATCAATGCTCGCCGCGCTTAAGTAGTCATCCAGCGGCTCAAGAAGGTCTTGCTCGATGTATTTTCGAACATCCGAGTCATAGAATGTGCCGATATCTGGGGGGTTCCCATTGCTGACATCGGCAAACTGCTTGTCCCAGAACGTCGAAACCGGGATGAGCACGCTATTGATGTGATCCTGAGGATTTTCCTGCTCGAACGTGCTTTTCAGCTCTTTGAGCGCCGGTGCGAGACCAGGATCATTCCAAAGGAAACTCGGCCATTGAATGTCTGCCGCGTGGCCCACGGATGACGCAAGCACGAGTGCCAAAGTGAGTGCTCCTCTTCGAAAAAACGCTTTCATACTGGACTTCCTCCTGAGTCATTTGTGGGTCGTTTCTCTGGGAACAAAATCGGTTGACCGACCTCGAAAAGCAGTCTACCTTGAATCCGATTCCTAATAGAACGGTATTCTATGATCATGAAGGTTGTCAACTCACTTATCGGAAATTGCTTCGCAATCGTGGAGCTGCTGGCTACAGAAGCAAAGAGCATGCGGCTTTCCGATCTCGCGGACCGGCTTCAACTACAGAGGAGTGGCGCACACCGCGTCCTGACGACGCTCGTTGCGCTAGGTTGGGTCGAACAGGACGACGCCACAGACTTTTATCGCCTGTCACTAAAGCTTCCGGCCATAGGCTATCGCTTCATGCAGGCAGCAACGCTTCCCGACGTTCTTCAGCCAGTTCTGGATAGACTCGCACGCGATAGTAGGGAGCTCATCCGTCTAGCTGCCCTTGCAAATGACAACCTGACGACGATTGCGCACGCACAGGGCGCTCAAGGCAGTCTAATTTGCCGCTCAAGAACATTCCCGATCCTACCTGTGCACGTTAGCGCCAGTGGAAAAGTCTGGTTGGCAACGCTATCACGTGAGGCGGCGATCAAACGCGCCCTGGAAGCCGGGCTCGGCAAGCCCGGCAGCTACGGGCCGCGGGAAATCAAAACAGTCGATGAGTTCATGGCTGAACTAGATCGCACCGCGACACGCGGGTTCGGTGTCGCGCTTGAGGAAGCAGAGGAGGCGGTCGGCGCAGTCGCATCTCCGATCGTTACAGTTTCGGGCCAATTTATCGGCGCGCTGGCCATTGTGGCGCCGGCCTTTCGCTTGAATGACAAGCGGTTAGAAGAGCTTGGTGGGCAGGCAAGGGCCAGCGCGGCGGAATTGGCGCTCGTGTGGCCCCTGCGCTCCGTCGCCGGTCCCGATACAAGCGAAGGCGATGGGGCATGAACAGTTTATGCTCCAAAAGAGCGCGCCACTCGTTTGTGGGCGCTAAGCTGCGCGAACGAATGAGTCAGCAAGCATGAAACCGATCGTGATTATCCCCGCGCGCATGAATTCCAGCCGGCTCCCCGGGAAGCCGCTTGCCGACATTCATGGTGAGCCCATGATCCGCCATGTTCTTCGCAGAGGCTTGGAGGCGGATCTGGGGCCTGTGCTAGTTGCGGCCAGCGACCGTGAGATCGCAAAGGCTTTAGCGGGGACGAGTGCCGATGTCATTCTAACCGACCCCAACCTTGCATCCGGATCGGATCGATCACACGCGGCCCTGTCAAGCTTTGACCCGGATCGAAATTATAATGTAATCGTCAATCTTCAGGGTGATATGCCCACGATCTCACCGCTGCTGCTACGTCAGGCGGTTTCTATCCTTGATGATCCCAAAATCGACATCGTCACACTGGCCACACCTATGTCTGACCAGGCAGGGGTGGAGCGGACCGCTGTAGTCAAGGTTGCGATGGAGCCCTCGACGGAAAATCATCTCATCGGTCGAGCCATTTACTTCAGTCGCTTGCCTATCCCTCACGGGGCGCAGACCCTCCTGCATCACATCGGGCTTTACGTCTATCGACGCGACGCACTCGATCGTTTTGTCGCGGCCCGGCCATCCCAACTCGAACGTTTCGAAAAGCTTGAGCAACTAAGAGCGCTTGCCTTGGGTCTGACCATCGGCGTTGCCGTTGTTGAAACCTTTCCCCTCGGTGTGGACACTCATGAAGACCTTGAAGAAGCGCGCCGCCGCTTAGATCCGCGTGAAGGAGAGATGTCGTGAGCAAAGGCCTTCATGCTGCCGCGCTGCGCCTGGTGGAGAAGCGGAAAAATACCTGTTGCGGCGAAGTGAGGCTCACCGGTATCGAGACGGTGTCGGAGGCTTACATGATACAAGAACAGACACGCCTGATCATGGATGCATCCCTAATAGGTTGGAAGGCCTCACTGCAAGCGGACGGCAAATTGTTGTCAGCGCCAGTGCTCCAATGCGACACATTCAACACGGGCAGCACAGTACCATTGCCTGGTCGAGCTGATCATGGCCTGGAATGTGAGCTCGCGTTTCTAATCGACACTTCTCTGCCGCCTCGGCCAAGCCACGGTTACACAAGGTCTGACGTTGCTCCACATGTCAGCGGTGTGATGCCCGCATTTGAGATGCTCTCCAGTCGGTTGGCCGACGCATTTCGATCTCCCCAAGCGCATCTTGTTGCTGATAACCTCGGCAATGGCGGAGTTGTACTAGGCGTTCCGTCGTATGCTTGGCACGACCGCAGTCTCGCGGCGATCGGCATTACCCTTAGCCTGGATGGTCAGGTCATCCTTTCAAAACATTGCACCCATCCTGCAGGAGATCCTTTCGATGTGTTGGTTGCCCTGGCAAATCATCTGTCCGAGCGAAAATTAGAGCTGAGAGCCGGACAGTTTGTCATCGCCGGATCTTACACGCCTGCGCAAAAGGTGCGACGGGGCTCCAAGATTGTGGCGTCATTTGACGGCTTTCAGTCAATCACACTGTCAATTGCCGCCGAAGATGAACTTTTGGCGAGTGCACCGGCTAGTGGATGGAATCTAACGCTTGGTGCCCGCGCTTGACGGCGGCGATGATCTTGTCGGGATCGGCGGTCCAGGTGAAGGGCTTTGGCTGCTGGTTGTGCTCGGCGAGGAAGCGGTTGACGGCGGCCTGGAGATCGACGACGGAGTGGAAGACGCCGCGTTTCAGGCGGCGCTTGGACAGCTTGGCGAAGAAGCCTTCTACCGCGTTGAGCCATGAGCATGATGTCGGAGTGAAGTGGAAGGTGAAGCGCTCGTGACGGTCGCGCCAGGCGCGCACCTTGGGGTGCTTGTGGGGAGCATAGTTGTCGAGGACCACGTGCACCGCCTTGTCTGCGGGAACCTCGGCGTTGATGGCATTGAGAAAGCGGATGAACTCCTGATGGCGATGGCGCTGCATGTTCCTGCCGATGACGGTGCCGTCGAGGACGTTGAGGGCGGCGAACAGGGTGGTGGTGCCGTTGCGCTTGTAGTCGTGCGTCATCGTACCGAGCCGCCCCTTCTTCATCGGCAGGCCGGGTTGGGTGCGGTCGAGCGCCTGGATCTGGCTCTTTTCGTCGACCGACAGCACGATGGCGTGGGCCGGCGGATCGAGGTAGAGGCCGACGACGTCGCGCAACTTGTCGACGAACTTCGGATCATTGGAGAGCTTGAACTGGCGCCACCGGTGGGGTGCGAGACCATGTGCCTTCCAGATGCGCCTGACGGCGCTGGCGCTGATTGCGGCGGCTTGCGCCATCATGTCGGCGGTCCAGTGGGTCGTCTCGCCCGGCGGATCGGCAAGCGTCAGTGCCACGACGCGCTCGCCGACATCGGGACCGAGCGGCGGAATGTGCGACGGTCGCGTCTTGTCGCGCAGCAGCCCGTCACAGCCTTCCGCGGCAAAGCGCTCCTGCCAGCGCCAGACGCAGGTCTTCGACTTGCCGGTGCGGCGCATGATCTCGACGGTGCCGACGCCGTCGGCGGACAAAAGCACGATCTCGGCGCGCCAGACATGCTTTTGCGGGGCGTTGCGATCCATGATCAGCGCCGTCAGACGGACGCGATCGGCCGACGAAACGGTGAACGATGTTCCTGTGCGCCTGCGCCAGACTCGCACGCGCAGGCCAGAAAGGGAATCTCTGACTGGACTCTTATGTCAGGTGGGAACCACTAGGCAGGATCAGGGCTTCATCGAACCATCCTGCCCAGACTACCGCACACAAAAGCAAACCAAATAGCTAAGGGAACACAAGACATGGCCAACCTGAAGATCGCAAATCTCCGCAAGACATACGGTAACCATCCCGTCATCCATGGCGTGGACATCGATATCGCCCACGGCGAATTTGTAATTCTTGTGGGACCGTCTGGATGCGGAAAGTCGACATTGCTTCGCATGATCGCGGGCCTCGAGACCATTACATCCGGCGATATCCGCATTGCCGAAAAAATCGTCAACGACATCTCCCCAAAAGAGCGTGATATCGCGATGGTGTTTCAGAACTATGCGCTGTATCCCAATATGACAGTCGCGCAGAACATGGGTTTCGCGCTCAGACTCCAAAAGGCTCCAAAAGCGGACGTTGACCAGCGTGTATCGAACGCGGCGAGCATCCTCGGACTTGAAAAGCTGCTCGACCGCTATCCGCGCCAGCTGTCCGGTGGCCAACGCCAGCGCGTGGCGATGGGAAGGGCAATCGTGCGGGATCCAAAAGTTTTTCTCTTTGATGAACCACTTTCTAACCTTGATGCGAAGCTTCGTGTCTCAATGCGTGCGGAAATCAAAGCCCTGCATCACCGCCTGGGCAGCACGATAGTCTACGTGACGCATGATCAGATCGAAGCCATGACAATGGCGGATAAAATCGTTGTCATGCATGACGGCATCGTCGAGCAGATTGGCACGCCATTGGATCTTTACGACAATCCAACCAATCTTTTCGTGGCCGGTTTCATCGGCTCACCGGCGATGAATTTCGTCAAGGGAACGATGTCAGCGACAGGTATGACGGATGAGAGCGGAACAATTTGGAGCGTTGGGGAAGGACACGCTGCGAGCGGCGGTCGATCCGTCACCCTTGGTATCCGGCCGGAGCATATTCGAATTGATCCGCAAGGGCAAAGGGCAAAAGTTTATGTCGTCGAATCGACCGGCTCAGAAACTCAAATCATTGTCGACGCGGGACAGAACAGACTCGCATGCCTTATCCGCGATCGGCTCGATGTGAGGGTGGGTGATGAGATCGGGATTGGATTCGATCCAGGGCTCGCACACCTCTTCGACGACGAAACCGGAGCGCGTATTGCCAGAGCCGGTCGTCTGGCAGCCTGACTTTCCGCCGGATTGCGCCAGGATTTCCAAGCTGGCTCCCGCCTGTTGGGCAGGAGGTCGAGGTCCATTACCGTTGGCATCCGTATTTCGGACGTCGGCTTCGCTGCGAGAACAGCGAAGAGCGCGCCAACGGCCGGATCATTCATCTCGTCGTCGCGCCCGGGCATGTCATTACCGCTCCGGCCTGGATGATCGATCCCGTGGCTTGCGCGGCGATGGACCTGGGCCCCCCGCGCGTATCGCTTGCCGCGCTGCTTGAGCTTCACAAGCTCTTGATCGAACGCCGTTTCCGGCGAGGCTCTCCGGATGGTTTCATCATCGCGGAGGCGCAACATGAGAACCCTGCCACCCCCGACACGATCTCTCGTGGTCGTTCGCCAACTCAGCTTGCCGCTCGACTCGCAGAAGCTGAACGGGCTGAGTTCAGCGCAACGGACCATAGTGATCGCCCGGCTCGCCAACGTCCTGATGGCCGCCGCCGGCGTGGCAACGGAGGAGGAGAGCTGCGATGACTAGCGGTAATCTGATTCCGACTGCCGTCCTCAAGCGCAAGGCCGTCGTCTATGTGCGTCAGTCCACTCAGGCGCAGGTCCAGCTCAACCTTGAGAGCCAGCGTCGGCAATATGAGCTTGTCGACGTCGCCCGGCGCTGGGGATTCCGCAAAGTAGAGGTGATCGACGAGGATCTGGGACGAACCGCAAGCGGGGCTGTGGAGCGTCCCGGTTTCGAGCGCCTGGTCGACGATCTGTGCACCGGCCATGTGGGCGCCGTGCTTTGCCTGGAGGCGTCCCGCCTGTCGCGCAACGGGCCGGACTGGCATCGGCTGCTCGAGTTGTGCGGCGAAGTCGATGCACGCGTGATCGATCTGGACGGGGTCTACGATCCGGGATTGCCGAACGACCGCCTGCTGCTGGGTATGAAGGGCAGCATCAGCGAGTTCGAGCTCGGCGTGCGCGTGCCCGCATGTACGAGGCCGCCCGCGCCAAGGCACAGCGCGGGGAACTGCGCATCTCCGTGCCGTTCGGCTATGTCTGGCACCGCGATTACGGTCTCGGGTTCGATCCCGACATGCGCCTGCAGGAGACCATTCGCCTGATATTCGCGCGCTTCCGCGAACTCGGCAGTGCGCGCCAGGTCCTGATCTCGGTGATCGACGATAGCATTTCCCCAGACCCTCCGATGGCAAGAAGATGGTGTCCTTCGACTGGGTTCCGATCCGCTACCGCAACGTGATCTCGATCCTGAAGAACCCATTCTACGCCGGCGCCTATGTCTATGGTAAGAGCGAGAAGCGCACTGAGATCGTCGATGGCCGCGTTCGCAAGAGCTATGGCCATTACAAGCCGGCTAGCGAGTGGGCGGTGGTGCTCAAGGACCATCACGAAGGCTATATCGGATGGAGCGAGTACGAACGGAACCAGGAACTGCTCGCGGCCAACGCTTATGGCAAAGCCGGCGGCGTCAAGTCGGGCCGCGGCGGTCGCGCGCTGCTCCCGGGTCTCATCTCCTGTGGTCGATGCGGGCGAAGACTGGTTGTCATGTATGCCGGACGCGGCCAAGGTTATCCGGTATATCGCTGCG
>NZ_JAMYSV010000034.1:0-32511 GCF_040322115.1 Mesorhizobium sp. M0195
CCGGCAATCTGCCCTATAAATCCGAAATCGCACCGCTTCTGATCGTCATCCGGCTGGAGGAATATAATTACGCGGCGGCGACCGCCATCGCGGCGATCATGCTGGTGCTGTCATTCTTGATGCTCTTGATCGTCAACCTGGCGCAGTCATGGAGCCGCAAGCGTTATCGCTGACGTGGCCATCGCATCGCCGATCGGGAGCGACACCGCCGACCAGCGAGCGACCGGTCGCGCGCTACCTGCTCATGGTCGACCAGGCACCGAGCAATGGCTTCGGCCATTTGGTCGAAACGCTGGCCATCTACGCGAGCACAAGAAGGAAGGCCTGAATGGCATTGGTCGCATGAGGCGCGGCCGCCATATCCGCCGAAAGCGTCTTGGCAAAGGTTAGGGTGGGTTTTTATTCGCATCTCCTAATATTTGATCGCTCTAACCCGTTCCGATATGTTATGATGGTTAATGCGTTGAGGGCTGAATAGCCAAGGAGCGCGTCGCGCGAGCGGCTGCGAGTGGGACGGCGATGTCCTTTTTGCTTTTTTTGCGCGGCTTTATCATAGTCCTGTCGGCATTCGCCATCAGTACATATTTGCTTACCGCCTCGCTCTGGAGTACGTTTGTCCAAACGTTAATTTGTGGGATCTTGATACAGATCGGGTACTTTGTTGCTGTCATGCTGCTAGTGTGGCGCTCGGTCTCCAAAGTATCCGTGTTTCCGAAGCCAAATACCCCACCCGATGAGTCCGAAAGGGAGCAACTGCCGAGCCACTTAGTGAATAAGGTGGACCACTCTCCGCCTTTATAGGCTCTGGCTGTTTAGAGTAGGACGATCAGCAGGATGACACCCCACATCACGATACAAAATGTGACTGCAACCTGTCTTATTCGGGCACCTGAGAGGCGTTCCGCGATGCGCCAAATGCGCCCAGAACTCTTACGGTGATCGATATCGCGCGCCGGTGATCGACGAGTCATTCCAATCGACGTCCCTGTTTCCCGTACGACAGGCTCAACCTAGACCCGGAATCTCTTGCTCAGATGTTTTGCCATTTGGCAATACGACCCGATTTCTTCCTTTAATTGGATCGCATGACGTGTAGCGGAATTGCAGACAGCATGGGCCGCGTGAGGTTCATTTATTGCAATCCGAGGTTAAAATTTTGCGTCTTTGGGGAGGGGCGGCTCCGCCGGCGTGGATACTGAATTTCAAGACATTTGGTCAGACAATGTGGTATGGTGTTTTTGACTACCTATGCGCTGCCAGTCTCACCCCACGGGTCTGAAGGCTTATGCTCCGCGAAGTTGAAAATCGGCACCCGGATTCTGCCTTGATATTTGGCGATCCTCAGTCGGCAACGATTGATCTCGAAACACTCGTGGCGGCAGCGCGACGGCAGTTGAGGTTCGTCCTTACGTGCGCGCTCGCAGGCCTTGTGCTGGGGCTGGGGTATCTTCGGCTCGAGGTGCCCTTGTACGAGTCGACGTCCAGAATCCTGATCGACAAAAACCAGCCCTCCGTCGTGACGAAGTTAACAGAGAGCGGAAGCTCCACACAGCTTGACCCGATGATGCTGAGCCAGGTCGAATTGTTGCGTTCCGACCGCATCGGGCTAAAGGTCGTTGACAGCCTCGGTCTTGCTACCGATCGCCCTTTCTTGTCAGCACCGTATTCGTTGCTCAACAGTCTCACAGGATCGGTCGCTCGGGTGGTGCGGTCATTCATTGGCAGTTCCGAAGAAAGCGGAGCGCCGTGGAAATCGAGTGCGGCGCGAGGGCCCGATCCTCGATGGCAGGCATTTGGCATTCTGGCTGAAAATATAACGGTAGCTCGTGTAGGCGATTCTTACATTCTGCAGGTCCAATTTCAGTCGCCTAGCGCTGAAATGGCGCAAAAAATAGCCAATAAGTATGCGGAAATCTATATCTCTGACCAAGTCGGAGCCAAAGATGAGTCGATTATCCGAGCTCGCAGTGCACTGGCGGAAGAGCTCGAGAGGGTGCGGAAGCGATCGGTCGACGCCGAGCTCGCGGTCCACAGGTTCCGAACAGACAATACGCTGACGAAGGAAACGCTGGTTACCTTGCGCCAGCTCGAACTTGAGGCGTCCTCTCTCAAGTCGCAATATGAACAGGTCCTGCAGCAATACCAAGCGAGCCTGCAGAACCTTTCGATGGCGTTGCCGGAGGCGCGGGTTATCTCGGAGGCACCATACCCCAGCAGACCGAGTTCTCCGAATAGCATTCTTACGTTGGCGGTCTGCGCCGTGCTTGGCGGCATGATTGGCGCCGGTGTGGGCGGAGTTCGGGAGTACCGGGAGCGCTTTTTCCGCACGAGGGGTCAAGTGCGCGATGAGCTCGGACTTGACACGCTCGGAATGATCCCGTTGCTGGACGGAAAGCCAATTCGCCGAAACAAGCGTGATCGTGCGACCGAAGAGCCGTCATTCATTGCGACCGAAGAGCCGTCATTCATCGAGGTGGGGAACAGCGCTTTCAACTGGGTAGAGCAACATCCGCGCTCGGAATTCGCTGAAGCGATGCGAACGGTGAAAGTCGCTGTTGATGTCGAGTTACCAAGGAAGAGCACCAGGGCGATCGGCATCGTTTCCTGCCTCCCGGGAGAAGGGAAGTCGGTGGTCGCGGCTAATTTTGCGATGGTTCTCGCTATGCAGCATTGTAGGACGCTGTTGATCGATGCCGACATCCACAATCCGGGCTTGTCCCCTATGTTAGCCAACGGCTGGGAACGAGGCCTAGCCAATGTGTTGGCTGGAGACTTCAATCGGAGAGATTTGCTTGCTCATCAGTCATTGTCATTGAGGTTCCTGCCCGGGGTGAACCAGAGGCAACAAAAGCTCGCAGAGACCGTACAGCCTATCGAGAAAATGGGCGACTTTCTGCTCAAGGTGGGCTCTATGTTCAACTACGTCGTCGTTGATTTGCCCCCGTTAGCTCCAGTCGCGGACGTGAGGTCCTTTGTCCAGCATCTCGACGGCCTTGTTCTGGTTGTTGAATGGGGCGTGACCGCTCGTACATTCGTGCGCGAAAGCCTCAACAACAATCCGATCCTTGCGGATAAATGTATCGGCGTTCTGCTTAACAAGGTCGATCTCAAAAGAATCAAGCTGTATCAAAAGTTCGGCAGTGCCGAATTTTACAGTGAACGTCATAGTCGGTATTACCAAGCCTAGTTGTGGAGCAAGCATTTTTTGTCTTATGCAGATAGCCCGAGGAGGGCTTTGACGGACAAACTCCTCGAATGCCGAGAATGACGACTAGTCTAATGATATTCGTCCGGGCTTATCCGCGCCAGATTCAGGAAATGGTGTTCGACGAGCATGACCGGGCGTTCGCCTTCTGCGCGCATCATCTACGACAACACGAATAGGGCGGTGGAGATGGTGTTCGTCGGCAAGGACCGGCAATACAATCCCGCGCGCTGGCATCGGGCTGGGAGAAGCGCCAGGTCGAGAACCATGTCAGACAGGTGCGATGCCGAGCCGTCAGAATTCACGATCGGCCCGGCTATCTTGGTCGCCAGCTCCTTACATTCCGCCACCCAACACTGCCGTAGCACGGACACGCAAAGCACCCTGCGAATAGGCCTGCAGCATATCCTGTCGTGCCTGCATTCCGATCTTCTTGCGGAGCGTTTCATCGCCCGCGAACACCAGTGCTTGCGTCACCGCCATCTCCGCCGAGGGAACAGTAAGCTTCAGCATATTCTTTCCATCCTTGCCGTAATCTCGGATACCGCCGACGTCAGTCGCGATCACCGGAAGTCCGGCAAGCATCGCCTCGGCGACGACGATGCAGAACCCTTCCGTATCGGACAGGTTGATGAACACGTCACGATCAGAGGCGAGCTCGGACCAGCGCGCGACATAGCCATGGAAGTGCACGCGATCTCCAACGCCGAGCTCATCCGCCTTGCGCGAAAGCCCCTGCCGTTCCGGCCCATCGCCGTAAAGATCGAGGCTTGCAGAAACGCCGCGGTCTTGGAGCATTCGGACGGCCTCGATCAGGCGGTCAAAGTTCTTTAGCGCGATAAGCCGTCCCGCAGCAGCAAGGCGCAAGGGTGTGTGAAGCGCGTAATCGCGCTTGTGGCTGGAAGCCTCATCGGCGCAAAACAAAGGCACTATATGCGAGCGGCGCCTGCGCGGCAGGAAGTAGGCTTGCGTCTCCCGCAGCGTACTTTCGCAATCAGCCCAGATTTCGTCGACGCGCCAGGACAGGGCCTTGAGCACAGGGCCATAAATACCTGCGGCGCGCCGGGAGCGGTAGCGGGTAGTATGTTCGAATGAAACGCAGTGCAGCCGAGGAGCAAACATCGCAACTAGCCGTCCCAGGAGATTGGCCTGCTTGAGCGACAACGCAACCATATCCGGCCGCCACTCCCAGATAAGGCGCAACATTACAAAGAACGTACCCACAAAGGTGCGCAAGGAAGGCTCTTCACTCTGCGACGTCAGGATAAGATTATGCTCTCCGATCTGTGCGGCGATTTCATCGGCAAGAGCCCCGCGACCACGGCAAAAGGCGAGAATCTTCAGCTCGTGGCCGCTGAAAAATCCTGCTTGCAGCAAGGTGAGTAGCCCATGCTCGGCGCCACCGGGATCGAATCCGTTGATGAAGTAAAGAATTCGCATGTGATAGTGAAGCGCTCCGATTCTCTTGCACCTCGTGTTTACTGTCGCAACTAACAGCCCGATCTTGTGTGGAATTCTCCTGCGCTTGTGGTGAGGGCTCAGTGGTGGGTCTGGAGACCTTTCAAGTTCTTACCCGCGTTAAGAGAGACTTGGCGACCGCGGAGAGCTCTGATTTCGCCTCCGTTATGGTCCTGTGTCGCGGTACAGAATAATCGCTACGGAAGGATTCCAGGGCTGCCGCCTGAGATGCTCGAGCTTCTCGCCATTCCGCCAGCATCTTTAAGAGCCGTCAGCAAAGTCTTTGCGCAAGGCGCGGTAGAACAATAGCTTGGCTGCACGGCGCACCTGCGGATCCATGCCCCTCGGCAGGGCGCAAAGAAAAAAGTAAACGTACACCCGCCATGACAATGGATCGTGCCACATCGCGCGAATGAGCAAGCGCGCTCCGCGTTTCTTTTCGCCTTGAGCCACGCAATCATTGCCCGCCTTTGCGTACAAACGCGCGTTGCGCCGGCGCGCGAGGTGCGTAAGTTCCCGCCGTCGCATGGCCCATTCTCGCGTGAGTCGTTCGGCTACCGGCAGAAGCGCGTCGAGTCTGCGGGTTATGTTCGAGCCATGGCGCCGTTTATAGACGAGTGATTCGGCCACATATTGAAATGTCCAACGCTCGGCTGCGCGCATACAAAACTCTGTATCCTCTCCAGCCCTAAATGCCTCGTTGAATAACCCGATATCTTCGACCATTTCCCGCCGCATAACCATACTGGAAGGAACAATCGGCCCATCAAGCAGAAAATATGTCGGCAGCGTATCGCATTGGTCCGCGCGATAGCGGCGCACGGCGACGTGTAGAGCATCGGACAGATCCGGAGCGGAAAAATCGACGAAATCGCCATAGACAAGACCTGCCTTGCAGCCATTGCCCAAGACGGCTAATTGACGCTCAAGCTTGTCCTCGGCCCAGAAGTCATCGCCGTCCAGAATTGCAATAAGATCGCCGGCAGCATGTCTGATGGCAAGATTCCTCGCCGATGAAAGCCCGATACCCGCCGTCGTCAGGACATGCACGCGCGGCTCCCTGCGACCCAGCGAGGCAATCACTTCCGACGAGCCGTCCTTCGAGCCATCATTGACAATGATGATCTCTTTGATGTGGCTCGAGGCGGTCTGACTAATCACGCTTTCCACTGCCTGCGCGATGAAGCGTTCTTCATTGTGGCATGTCATGATAACCGAAACACTCATCTCGTGTTTCCTTGCAAGGGGCTCGCGAGAAATCCAGGATGTCTCATGCTCTGGGGTGGCTCCTCCGCATCCTGTGCAATGATAGGCAAAGCCCGTGCCGCGTCAATTCAGGCAGGAGCGAGACAAGACTCAGCGTAACGAAAGCTCGTGTGCCGGAGGCTTCTGTTCCAACGTAAAAGGCGCAAGGAACAAGGAGCACGAGGGGCAGAAGCCGTGCCTGGGCCGCTCCGATCAATCCGTGAGAAAGCGCCCAGCTTAGAGTACGGCTTAAGCGAAACCATGCAGCAATCCATATGAGAACATAGAGGCTGAGCCCAATGATGCCGTTCTCGGTGAGGATACGTTGAAACTCGCCATGTATCCCAAGCCGCAACTCGCCAGGAAGTCCGCTGAAATCCGTATCGATAATATTCTTGAATTGGTTCGTACCCACGCCCATCAGTGGATGTTCGGAGATGAGTTGTCTGGACAGAGTGAAAGCAAACGCGCGCTGGACATTGCTCGGGGTGTCTCCAGGGGCATATTTCCCCGTCGCGGCCAGATATTCGTATTGCCCCATGCTCAGCGGATCGAGAATGGTCTGCATCTGCTTCTCGACATAGGCGTTATTGACCGTGGTCGACAGCACGAAAAGTGCCACGAAGCCCGCGGCGATCGCTGGCACCATCGCAGCGAGCCGTCCGCGCATCAGAAGCGCGGCGGTCAGAAAGAGATAGATCAAAAACGCCTTGCGTTCCCCAGATAGCACGAGCAGGGGAAGTATCCCCGCCCATACAAACCAAAGGGTGCGCCGCTTGCCCCCGTTGACGAAGAGGAGGAGCCCTGCGAGCGCAATTGGAAGGAAGGTGAACGCGAGCCTCGGATCGAACAGATGCTTCCAACCGACCAAGTAGCCATGGGCGACATGCCAGGTGATCGTATAGGCGAGGATCAGCACCATGCCGAAAAGCAAGATGTTGACGGCCTTGTGCGTGTCGACGCGGCTGGCCTCCTGTGCCAAGGCGAACGCAAAGGCGCCCACAGCGGAGATCTGCAACAGCTCGCGCAGGCCATTCTCTGCGTCCACGCTGAAGGCCGAGACCACGTGCCAGCCCAAGAAGGGCAGGAGCAGTAGAAAACCGGCTGAAAAAGCCAACCTTCGCCAACGCCCCGTCGCCAGGCCAAAAAAGAGCATCAGCAATGCGATCAGCTCGAACGGACGCAGCAATACAAGACCCGTCTCGAGTCTGATTGGCAGGAAGAGGCTCAGTACCGCGAATGTCAGAAGGTAACGCATCACAGCTCTCTCGCTGGGCGCGATCTTCTTTAGCATATTCTCTTCCCCGGAAACAGAACTTATTGGATGTATCAATGCCAGCCCGCGGAGAAACACTTCACCCTGCTCCAGCCGACGACCTCATCGTTCCGCCCGCTGTGGCATCGCATATCGAAGAGGTTTCCGCCTGTTGGGAAAACTCACCCGCCTCGGCTGTGGGGAGGCTTACTGGCGGCAGAGCTCGTCAGCAGTCCGACGAGAGTGATGACGCATCCTGGCGTCGCGCAGTCGATGCGTTCTAGCCGACGGTCTCGCTCTCCGGGGTCCAGGCTTCTGGCTGGTCGAGCACAGAGACCGCGCGAACATGGCAGCGAATCTTATGCCCGACATCCCGCGAGCTGAGCTCATAGCTTGTGCCGGTTTCGCCCACGATCGGAACGCCGTCACGATACCATAGATACTCTATTTGCGACGCAATAACATTCGGTACGACGGTCAGCGCCTGGCCCGGTGAGGTCTGGCCCGAGAAGGCCGGCAATGCGCTGAAGGCCGTCGGGGCCCTAGCCAGATCCGTTTCCGTCTGCCGGACCCTTATATAGTCAATCACCATGTCATACGTTTGCGACGGGTTCGGTTGAGCGCGCCCCTTTTTTTCATCGTAGGCGAAATCCACAATGATGTATTTTTTTGCTGCGAGTTCCGGTGTCGTCGGAACGCGCGCCACTTCATAGCCGTCGATCACGAAATAGGTATAATCATCTTCGATCTGCGCATACCAAGTATGAAATTCGCCATCGTATACGTCGATCGTGCTGGGAAAACCACTTGATGGATCGACTTGATAGCCGGCGATTTTCCGGTGCACGCTACGTGGCGTGATATGTGGATCTGCATAGCCGAGTCTGGGTTTGTGCACGTGCTGGCTGATGTTGATATAGGCCCCATTGAGACCGTCATATTCCCAAAAGTCCGTCTCAAGACGATTGCGCGTCCGCCAGAATAGATGCTCCTTCCCATACGCCCAGAAAGCAGGAAAAAATCCAGGGCGGGGCGCGAGTATCTTCGGCATTCTGGCGCGGATCTCAAAGATCCCCTTTCCCCAACACCGCCCCTGGCCATTGTTGTTCACGGAAGAGAATGCACCTGTTCTCCAACGCCGCTTGTGCAAGAGCCGGAGCGCCAGCGTGTGGCTGCTGGCGTCGTGCACATAGGAGGAGGGCGACGCCGACATCGGCGGCGTAGCGGCGTCAACACCAACGGTCGTCAGATGGGTCGGCGCATACCAGATGCTGCTTTGCGCGCCTTTGGAATCATCGACAACCGTGTTGGAGTCGAAGTCGTCAAAAAAAACCGTTGTGTAACCGCGGATCGGCGGCGCCGCCTCACCACGATGACCATATCGCCGTTCATTGCCGATGGCTGTCCAGGACGCCCACGAGACTGAATCAAAGGCATAACGTGCCGGTTTGTCGTTCGCATCCACAGCTGAAGGAGGGCTCTGGCGATAGGGATGAACGTCGGGCAGGGCGGATTGCCGGCCGATGCGCCACATGCCCCATCCCATCAGCCTGTCGATCTGGGAGTCATTTAGTTCGCTTTGCCCGATAATGACGCAATCGATCGCGACATCGGCCCTCATCGGATTGTTCACATCGCCCATGAAGCTCTGCGATTTCATCCGGTTGGGTGTCAATGCATAAACCGTCTGGCCGGCCGTCTTGATCCCATTCACCACAGCCTGCATCACGAACCCGCGGCGGTACCCGACCATGACATTCCATTCGTCAAAATCGGTCGAGCACTGCCCTTCCTCGCTCTTGAGCTTGCCGTCATGGAGCCGCGAAACGAATGTGCCGGCCGATGGCTTGAAACAGACCTGGGGTTGGCGATGCACCGGGCCACCCTCCGCGCCATTGGCGCAAACAACGGAAACGCATTCCGCGTCGGCATTGATCGCCGAATTGCACCGGGCGATCACGAGCCACCAGCGGTGAAGGTAAGGCGCATCGCTATCGGCGGGCCAGGTCAACGCCTGTCTCGTACCCTGTTTGAAATGGACTCCGCCGTTATTCGGAAGCTTTGTCGGGCGCAGGGAGGGCTCGGCTTGCATCGCAGCCACCGGCTTCGCGCCGGCCGATTGCCATGAGGAGACTTCGCCCTCGGCCAGATCCTCCTGAAACCAGGATTTCACAATCATTTCCGGGAACAGACCAGGATGCCAGGAGTGAGCTTTCGGCTGCGAGCCTTGCGCCGGACCGGCGGCGCGAGCATCCCGTCCTGGGCGACCGGATGCCGCCAGCACAAGGGCGGCGCATGCGGCCCGCGCCAGGTCCCGGCGAGAAAAGCGGTTAGTCATTGTCGTGTGCCAATAATTGCTGGTTTCGGGATGAGACTCCGCATGGACACCCGTTACTTACTATCGCGCTTCTCCTCACAAGCTCCGCAGCATATCATAGGTTTCAGTTTAACCTTTCAACGACAGCTGGGGAAGTGGGTCGCGCCTAATGCGATAACTGGAGAAAGCAGATGCAGACCGCTGACAGGATCGGTGCTTCGCCTCCCACCAGGCCGGGCAAAGCTCTTCCGCCCAATGCGCTTCTATTGAATTGCTTTGGCCGAGGTGGGTCAAATATTGTCTGGAATATCATCGGCAGCTCGCCGGATGTGTTGATGCCATACCGCGAATGGCATGAGGGAGTATTCGGACGCTACTACAAGCTGCGCAAGGCCGCGTGCCATATTGGCGGGGCCGTCAACTGGGCATCTGTTCCCGTCTTTTGGCGTCATATCCGCGCAGCGACTGCCGAGACCGTCCGCCCCGGGGAGCGCAACGAAAAGTCCCAAGCACGCTACGTCGTTCTGAAGGTGATGGATTACTACATTGCATTCGACGACGCGATTGCGCGCGGCTTTATGGAAGCGCGGAACCTTGTGCTTACGCGGCATCCATTACCGATGTGCGAAGGGCTGATACGCAGCGGTCTCAGCGAGGCGCTCGCGATCAAATGGTACAATGATGTGACTAGCCTGATGTTCAAAGCCTCGAGGAAGCGTGATGCGCTATCGCTTCGATTCGAGGACTTGATCCAATCACCGGATGCGTTTGTTAGAAGCCTTTACGACGCGCTCGGCATAGCGGCAGCGGAGGACGGAAAGATCCGGTTTAAGGTTAAATCATTTGGGGCGGCGCGAAAGGCAAACGCAGACGCCGCAACTGGCGAAAGGCTGCGGATAAAATTGGACGAAGCATCCGATCACATCGCACCAGACGTCAACACCCGAGCGGTTGCCCGCCTCGATCGTTCAGCACGACAGCGGATTTCGACAGGCACCCGCGCAACCGCAGAATTGTTCGATTATGGAGATGATAATTTCTGACCTTGTGCGGTTAACGGCGTTTGCCGCCTGGCCCCGAACAGGCACGGGACAGGCATAGACAAGTTTCACGGTCCCCAGTGCGTAGTGCCTGTTCGAGCACAGAGGAGCAGCCGTTCACTGAACCCGGTTTGCCCCGCGCAAGGTCGAATTCCGATGAGAGAAAACGGCGTCAAGGAGGCCTGCCGTCTCAAGGCCGCCGACTGTGTCTCCAGTCCCGGTATAAGAGACTCTAAGTCGTCGGATGGGCAGTCGGAGAGGCGCCGAGTGTGCAGATACCGTGGGCTATACAAATCTAATCCATTTCGTTTTCTTGGATGTTAGAGTTTGCAAGACTTCCGCACCATGTTTTCCGAAGAGTAGCGACGCTCTCAGATAGACAGTGACAACGGACAATGTACCTATAACGAGAAGCCCGGTCGCGAGCACAAGATAGTCGGGCGATCCGGCAAGCAGCATTTTGACCGCCGAGCCAGTGGCGAACACCACAGCGGCGAATGCGACAGGCGGCACATGTACGAGCGCGAAATCCACAGCTGATAATCCCGTTATCCGACAAGTCATCGCCGCATAAAGGAAGAAACTCGTCGCAATGGCGCCGGACACTGAAAAGGCCACTGCGTTCACGCCGTAGGGCGCCGAGAAGAACGCGAATGAAGCGACAAGGGCCATGTAAATGATCTGCATGGAGGCCGTTCGGTAACTTTGGCCCGTCGCAAGCGTCACGACTCCGCACACTCTGTAACCGACGCGGAAATAAATTACTGCAGAGAATATGATAATGGGAACGACGGCATCCGTCCATTTCTGGCCGAGAATTGTGAGAACAATCTCTTTTGCGAAACAGCATAGAAACGCGCTAGTCGGTAGAGCAAGCGCCGCCGTTAAAGCATACCCCTTGAGCTGAGCGCTGCATAGCCTGGCCTTGTCGTGATGAACCTTCGACAGGAGCGGGAAAATCACGCTCTTGTTCAGATTTCCGAACAGACTTGCTGGCATCGCAATCAGATAATACGCTCGCGAGTAAATGCCCAGCTCTGCAGTGCCGATCAACCGCGCGACAATAACATTATCGATATATTTTGCGGTGACGGCTGATATACCAGCCAGCGAATAGCCCAGGCTCTGTCTGCGGATATCGCGATAGGACTGCATGTCGAAACTGGGCCTCACGAGATAGTCCCTGGCGATGAAGAAATAGATGCTGGCCAAGATCGATGCCTCGGCCATATATGCGATCACCAAGGCCCAATAGCTGAGTCCAAAATAGGCAAGCGGAATGGCTAGGCCGACATGGGAAGCAATCCAAGCGACCAGACTCGCTGTGGAGGATATTCTGAATTTCAGGTGCCGCGACAAAATGGCCTCGGCGGTCAGATTGAACGCGTTCGCGACCATCATCACAGCAAGGAGGCGCGAAATGAGGACCAATTCCGGCACATGAAGAAAATCTGCAATCTGTGGTGCAAACACCCATTGAAGTATGCCGAGAATGGCAGCGATTATCACGGACAAAGAAATTGCGGTTCCGATATGGCGCTCGTCGACGTCCCGTCGCTGGACCAGGACTTGCGACATGCCGAGATTGGCAATGTTATTGCCGACGGATGCGATGATCAGCGCAGCGCCGGCAACGCCGTACTCCTGGGGGGAAAGCAGGCGCGCGAGAATGGCCGTGACCAGGACATTCAAAAAGGTTCGGGCCAGCAATGTGGCACCCGACCACGAGAGGCCGTTGGCTGCCCTTCGTGTCAGGTTTTTATGTCCAGTTACCTCGTCCAAGTTGACCTGCTCCGGACTGTCCAATTCGACTGCCACGCTTCAGTGCATGCAAGCGTGCTCCAACCTCATGAGCTATTTTCTCGCCCACGCCTCGCGGGTGAATTCCTCAGGCGTCCAATCACCGTTTTCGTCATCGCTTCATCAACCCAAGTCATAATGCCAGCGGATAGGCATCCCAGCATAAGCACCGCGCCGTCACGGTCGCACAGGCTGACTGGAACCGCCTTGTTGCATCCAGCAGCAATCTCTTCAGCGACGCCCCTCATTTTTGCGGAAATAGCCATTTGCTCTTCGAGGCCAGCGCAGCTTCCGATAGAGTGCACGTAGACGCGCCTTAGGTGTTACATATTCTGAAGGAGCAACGCGTTTGAGACCTACGCTCTCGCAGAGCGTATCCAGAGATCGATCTGTAAATGCATTGATATGTCCGAGCGGGTACAGTTCATTTTTTTCTATCTTCCAGCCCGATGTTATCTGCGGCGCAACCAATTCGCCAAAGGGAACGGATATCTTTATAATGCCAGAAGGCTTCAAGATTCGAGCCAGCTGTCTTACGGATTCGCGTGGCTCAGACACATGCTCCAGCACCTGATTCATATGTATGAAGTCGAACCTCTCATTTTCCACTTCACTCGGATCAATGGTCTGAATGCCGTGCGCGGCCGCGAATGATTTGCGCCGCGCTGACAGCTCGGCCCCGACAACATCATAGCCAAGGGCGCGCGCTGCGATGGCCCAGTGGCCCCACCCCATCCCAAAATCCAAGACCTTTATGTGGCGTGCCACTGGAGGAATGTACAACAATTCCTCGATCATCCCAGCAGACCGCAGCAGGTTATTGAAATAGCTTCGGCCCGCGCGTTCCCTCTTGGCCAGAGAAACAGATTCGTCACTAACGTCGTCATAGAGAAATTCCATGCCTTTGCTGTCTAGAATTTCTCTCTGAAAATACAGGATACAAGCGCGGCATTGCGCAATCGTGTATCGCGCACCATTAAGGTTTTGGTCGGAGATCCGTCCACGAAAGCATTCGTGCACGAACCTACGAACATCCGTTTGGGAAAAGGGGGAGTCGTATAGTATGGCTATATTTGTACTGCCGCATCCAGGACACTTTTCCCTAGCCACGAATCTCAGCCTTTCGCGCGAGTCGACCGTCATGGCTGCTTACTTGGCCTCTTTGCTGCGTTGTAGGCGCTCAAAGCAAGCGACAAGGCGGTTGCCGCAACGATATTAGCAATAGCTGGTCCGCTGGCACTCCTACACCAGCCACAGGCCGAGCGGCGGGATTGTAATGGCATTTTATTGCCCGTTATTGCCTGTCGCTTTTCGGGTGAGAGCCTCCGGATAAGGCTAGCAAACCGCCTTGGCTGCTTCATAATTGAATAGCGGAAAGGGGCCGCGCATAGCTCCACGCTGCTTAAAAATGTGGCTATCGGACAACCGGCTGCTTCAAAAGCGCTGCATGCGTTCACGACCGGCACCATGTTTGCCGCTTGGCCGGGGATTGCCGGAAGCGCAAAAACCAGTTTCAGTGGATGCATCTCGTTCAGCGCCTCTCTCCGGCATCAATAGTCGTCATTGCGTAGGCCGGCTTCGGGGTTGCTCCTGAATAACCTACCGCCTCACGATCTGGGTGGCAGTGTCCACAAGAGTGGCATACAACCTCATTTGCCGTGCTGCGACGCTCTCCATGCTGAATCGCGCAGTGACTGTTTGTACTGCGCGCCGCGCCATCTCATCGCGCTCGGCTTCCGATAGGCCGAGCGCGCGATGAAGGAGTCCGCAATACTCCACATGCGAGCGAGCCAAGAAGCCGCTGCGCTCATGCTTCACAACGTCGGATGCACCGCTGACATCGGTGATGATCGGGACCACGCCGCAACTCATGGCCTCGAGCAGTGCGTTTGACATGCCTTCCGTAACCGAAGTGGAAAGATAGAAATCAGCCTCCCGCAGAAAGGGAAAGACATCTTCAACCGCGCCGGCGAAAGTGACCCTGCTGGAAAGGCCCAACCGGGCCGCCTGCTCCTCGAGGGTGGCGCGGCACTGGCCATCGCCCAGGATGGTGAGTTGCGCCTTTGCGTCGGCGGGAAGTGCCGCGAACGCATCGATCATGTGCTCGAGGCATTTTTCCGGATCGAGACGGCCAAGGCAGATAAAGCGTCGGCTGCCATCGGCGCTCGGCTCGCGGCGCGGCTTGCGGGGCAGATCGATCCCATTCGGAATCATATGAATGCGATCCGCGCCGATGCCATGTCTCTTCAGATCACCAGCGATTTGGCGGCTATTGGCGATGAAGGCCGTGACGTGACGTTTAATCAAGGCGGACGCCCAGCGACCGATGATTTTCTTTTCGCGCACAACGTCGAGATCGAAACACCGTCCGCCCCGGCCCAATTTTGCGAGAACCGGTTTGCGCAGGAGGGCTCCTGCCAACGCCGCCGGAACAGCGTGAAGTCGGGCGTGGATGATATGTACGACATCGAATTCGTCGCGACGGCGCAGCATCCAGATCACAACTTGGACACACCACGACAGGAACGACAGCATATGCCGCCCGCCCAAATACGGAGCCGCGCGCAAACGAAGGCGATGGATAGGCACCCCGTCGATGGCAGACCGTTTCGAGGTCAAGTGCGACAGACTGGGCGCCAGAATGGTTGCGGAAACGCCGCTTTCAACCAGCACCCGAGCAAATCGCCGCGCCTGTTGTTCGCCGCCGCCATATGACTCAGGAAAATAGGTTGGGAGCACGAGCAGAACACGCATGCTGGGAAGAGCTTCGGCTCGCGGGGTCTTCATCGGATAAGCGGAGGCAACTTCTGCTGCAATCATATCAATCCGCCGGGTAGCGTTCCCGGAGCCAAGGCGGCCACCAAGATTACAACCCCGTCCCATGTGCAAAAAAGAAGATGCCTCTTTGGCATCTCACTGCCTTCAGCGCATCGATCCCCTTGTCGTCCAGATCGACGCACTCCACCTCATCGCCGAAATCGGCGAAGTATGCACCGCTAACCAATCCGGCAAGTTGCCCGATCACCGTCAAACGCATAAGGCTGCACCCGATCATCGCGGAAGCGCCACATTTCGGACAGGAGGTACTGTTGATACTCCCTTGCTTGCCCGATGCTGGTCAAGAGCCGCGCGGTAAATGGCATCGGTCCGCTTTCCCATCAGCTTGACGTCCCAGTTCGAAAGATCCGTCGCCGCGGCGGCACCTTGGGCGAGGCAGGCCAGTCTTGCACGATCCTCCAGGAGGGCGGCAATGGCGTCGGCCATGGCTGCCAAATCATCCGCGGGTGTAATCACACCGTTGATACCAGGGCGGAGCACTTCGCGAAGACCTGGCAGATCGCAAGCGACGCAGGGCTTGCCACCGGCGAGATATTGCATAACTACGCGGGGCAATCCCTCCCGCATGGAACAGAGCAGGCAGAGATCCGCGAGCGCGATCAGCCGCTCGGGGTCGTCCCGATAACCGGTAAAGACCACTTGTCGCTCGAGCCCAAGCCGCTTGGCCCGCGATTCTACGGTCGAGCGAAGCGGCCCGTCGCCCGCGAGCACAAGCACCGCGTCGGGTAACCGGACGGCGACTTTGTTGAAAGCGTCCAGAAATTCCGTGTGTCGCTTGCGTGGCTCGAAAGCCGCGATCATCAAGAGCACGGACGGGCGCGGCGCGTCCGGGGTCAAGCGCAACAAATCGCGCCAACCGTCGGGCGGACCGGCGTTGCGAAAACGATCGAGATCGAATCCGGAATGGACGACATAATGTTTGTCTGGATGTCCCACTCCTGCGCTCAGGCATAAGTCGCGGATGCCCTCGCTCACACTGATGAACGCACTGGTGAATGGCGCTGCCAGCTTTTCCAAGGCGAGATAAGCAAACCGCTCGGCGACGCCGACATTGACAAAAGGCACGATATGCACGCCATGAACGATCGCTGGAACTCCCGCCGCCCATGCGGCGAGCCGCCCGAGAATGCCTGCCTTGCTGGTGTGCGTATGCACGATGTCGGCATTCACGGCGCGGAATCTCCGGGTGAGCGCCAACAATGCCCGCATGTCGGAGACAGGCGAAATGGACCGAGTCAGGCCCGGGACGCCAATGAGTTCCACCCGCGGGTCCACTTTAGCTATGATTTCCGGCTGGACCGTCTCGCCATGTAGCAGGACAACATCATGCCCCCCTTGCGCGGCCCAATTGCAGGAATGGACAGTATTCTCATCAGCACCGCCATTGATGAGACGGGTGATGACATGAGCGATACGCAGTCGACGCCCCAAGTCAATCTTGCCTTCCGCGTCCTGTACTTTCATATCGCCGCACCGATCGCGCTGAATTTATCCGTTGGGTGCGTTCCCACGCCCAGCCGCGCTTTTGGTCCATGCGTCCCGATATCGGTGCTACTGCATTGGAGTGACATGCCACGCCTCGGTGGGTGCATGCCGTATGGAGATGAACCCCGAATCCTAAGTGTGCCCTTCCTTCTTGGGCCATGGCACATGCAGTCCGTAAGGAGGGTTATTCCAACGGCTTCCAGTCGATCAGATCTAACTTGTTGGATTTAAACGTCCCAGAGAACTGCCGCTGTCACCACGGGCACAGCGGAGTGATTATTTTGTGGTATACTGTGGTATACCTTGGACCAATACTTCTGCCTCACCGCGTTTGCGCGAAATCGGATCGGAACCGGACTCGTTCAAAAAAGTAGTGGAGGCAATGCTTTAAGGGACCTATGGGAGAGGCCGGACCCGCAGCTTGCGGATTTTTCGCGTGCTCCACGTTACTTATTGTCGATGTGCGGCGGCAGCTGGTTGGCGCGCGCGAGCGGGCAGTCGATCAAGACATTGTCCCTTCCCCGAGAAGCCAGCTTCGTTCGATCGCTCTGCAAGTGCCAGCGGAGACTTACTCCTCGGTTACAAACGAGACCACCTCATCAATCGGCCTGCGCGGCGACCTGGCAAATCTGATGGCAGTACCTGCCATAGGGCCAAGGGCGACGCATGCAATCAATCTCTCGCCTGCTCGAATTCGACCGACGTCACGAATTTGCCGTTCAACTCGACTATCGACCGCAAGATTGAGGGGGCAAGCCACGAGCCGAAGTGCCTCCGCGGCCAACAGGAAATGCATTAGGAACAGCGCACCATCGACATAAATCTGGTTTCGTTGATTGCTTCCTCGCCAGGCCCTTGTGTCTGACGTGATAATGGCCAGGTTTGATATGGACTGTGAAAAGCCTCGCGCCCCGCCCTGCAGGGCGAGTATCTGATCGATTTGATGACGGCCCTGGTAGAGGTATACTCTTGTCGCCTGCCTGTTGCATTGGGATGGCGCACCTTGCGCCAAGCGTACCAACTCTAGCAATGTGGTGCGATCTATTAATTGTTCGTCAAAGTATCTAACCGAGCGACGACACTGAAGTCCTTCCAGGAGTGTGAGGGCTGGCCCCCCAATTGGCAGAACGGCGCTTTGAACCCCGCCGGTCAAGGCGACTCCATCAAGCCCATTGAAACGCTCGACGAATTGACGAACTTTCTCAACAAAGGGCTGCTCAGGCTCCCCTGGTGGATGAAGGTCAACATAGGCGCGAAGTGCGCCAACAGCCATTTCAAGCGGAAACGCCCCTAGCGAGGCGTCGTAGGAGGACACCTCATTCATAAGTCGCTTGATTTTTTCCTGGCCAAAACCGGGCCTCCTGTCCTTTAGAGAAAGGCCCTTCTCAATCGAGTGAGCGTCCACGATTATTCGGTAATATAGCCGCTCTTTTTTTGGAACCAGCAGCGAATCCCCGTTGTAACGTAGGTAATTTCCAACGTCATATACGTAGGAGATGATTACCTTCGCTTGAGCATACAGAAGAATTTGCAGCTTTCGAAGCATTTTACAACATCTTGATTTGTTATTTTACTTGGCCGCAGGCAGGGCCCTATCCAGAAACGTACGGCCAATCTCAGCTAGTTCCCGGAACCGGTTGTCTATCTTCATGTAGTCGTGAACAAGTTTTCCGAGGTTTTCGCACATGTCCAGCAAATGGTCCCTGGCACCCTTGCGGTGAATACACACGTACTGAGAGGGAATGCCCATCAGCGTCATCAAAGCCTCATTCTTAGTGGGGAAGCCGATGGCGGGTCGCCGGCTGTCCAGGCAAATTAACGGGCACCGGTTCCGCAGAGCAAATAGTGCCCCATGCATGCGCTCTGACAAGCAGTAGGAGAATTGTGATGCCAGATTTGCCCACTCGAGGGGATCAATCGGCTTTTCGGTGAGATCGATGTCTGCGAGGTGATTGCGATCCGAGACTGATACAATCTGGACGCCGCGCGCCCGCAGAGAGGTCGTGGCCTCTGCATAGAGCTCGTGCTGGCCGGCTATCACCAACGCCCGGGGCCGATTGAAATCCACGCCCCAGGAAGCCAGCTTTACGCGCAGGCTTTCATGAGTGGCATTCGACGTTAGATCGTGAGTGACTGTCGGGTCTGGGGTCAATGTCACACGATCCGCGAGGCTTGGATCTGCCCAGAGGACCAACTCACGTGTCCGCTCGTCCCGCACGCCGATCGCGACAAATTCGTTCAGGCATTTGGCCATCAAGTATCGATTGCGGCGCGGCATTTCGGTCCATTTGGTGCTGCTGCCGGTGCTCGCCGCATATGCTATCTTCGAGCACGCCACTTCTGGCCAGTAGACATTGGGAAATGGCGGACATAGTGGGTTGGTCTGAAGCTTGATCAGCCCACCGAGACGGGAGACGTAGTCGATCTTCCAAACCTCATCGCTACCCACCACAACCGCATCATAGCGGTCGCTTACGTAGCGAAACGTTGGTGACCTATCCTCCGAGTAGAACCTCTTGGGGCTGAGCAGCAGTCCATCGGCGAAGGCGGCAAGCGTTCGCTGGCGTGCGTTTGTCGCCGGCCCATAGCCAGTCTCCAGTCGTCTTGGATAGCGGTGGTCCACGATCTCCGCCGGCGAGCCGGGACGCAGGTCCGAAATGCAGCGTTGGAGGGCGAGGCTCTGAAGCTGCGCCCCCTCGTTGTAACCGGTGTGCAAAGTTAGTGTGCCAATCAACATTTAGCAGGTCCGTTGCTATCAACGGCGGCTATACGGCCAAATTGTTCCGTCAAGTTGTTCCGCCTAGTATCACGCCAGCACGTAGGCAACAATTGCCTCCGAGGTCGAATTGTATTTAACGATCTTCAACGAAGAGAGGCTGTTTTCAGGAGCGTTGACTTTGACATACCTTCCGACACCGAGGTGGAAAGATAGAATCAGCCTCCCACAGGAATGGAAAGACATTTTCGACCGCGCCAGCGAAAGTGACGCTGCTGGAAAGGCCCAACCGGGCTGCCTGTTCGTCGAGAGTGGCGCGGCATTGGCATCGCCCAGGATGGTGAGTTGCGCCTTTGCCTCGGCTGGAAGTGCCGCGAACTCGTCGATCATGTGCCCGAGCGTTCCGGACTAAGATGGCCAAGGCAGACAGAGCGTCGACTGCCATCGGCGTTCGGCTCGCGGCGCGGATTACGGGGCAGATCGATCCCATTCGGAATCGGCTTTCAATCGATCAGATTTAGCTTGTTTTTAAGCGTCTTAGAGACGAGTCGCTGTTACCCCGGGCACAGCGGAGCGATTTGTTTCTGATACACTTATGTACTTCTGCGTTTTATGTACTTCTGCGTTTGCGCGGAACCGGACTCGTTCAAAGAAGTCAAGGCATCCCTCTAAGGACCGGGGCGCTTTACCCGTCAGGGATGGGAGCCATGGGAGGGGGACCAGCAGCTTGCGGATCTTTCGCATGCCCCAAAGCCACTTCTTGTCGATGTCCGCCGGCAGCTGGTTGAGGCGCGCGAGCGTGCATTGGATCAAGACATTGTCTCGTCCCTGGTCGGCGGATCCTACGGAGACTGAGTCGAGAAGCATCCTGGCTTGGTTCGCCATAGCCTGCCAGCTGGCCCTCTTCATCGCGCTGGTCTATCTCCTCAGGCTCGAGACTACTGCGCTTGTCCGCGTCCTGCTCGTTGCCCTCGCCGGCTGGTGCGTGCACTACTTCCTGCCACAGCCTTACCGGCTGCCGTTTTTCGTGCTGCTCTCGTTCGCGACTATCGCCGCAGTTTTCGCGAACCTTGGGCCCAACTGGCACCACTGGAGATTTGACGGCCTCATCGATGCCGCCTGGATCGTCGCCATTGGGCTCGTACTGATCGGAATTGTCCACCTACCGATCGCTTTTGGATGGAGAGTGCTGGCGCTGGTTGGCGCCGGCTGCGGGCTCGCCGCCGCACGAATGGACTGGATAGCGACCCCGTGGACGCGCGCCGTCTGGCCAGTGCTCGCTTCCATGTTCATGTTCCGTCTCATTGTCTATGCATACGAAATGCGACGTGAACAGAAGATGGCGACGCTTTCGGAGCGGCTCGCGTATTTTTTCATGTTGCCGAACGTGTGCTTCCCGCTCTTTCCGGTCGTAGATTTTAGAACTTTCCGCAGCAGCTACTACAATGCTGACCGGCACTACATCTATCAAACGGGCATTCAGTGGATGTTTCGCGGCGCTATCCATTTGATATGCTACCGCATCGTATATCAGCGATTTGTTATCGATGCTGCGGACGTACACAATCAGATTGAGCTTTTGCAATTTATCATATGGCCATTTTTACTTTATCTGAAGGTTTCAGGAACTTTTCACATAATCACCGGGATTTTGCATTTATTTGGATTCAACCTTCCAGAAACCCACAATCTGTACTTTCTTTCCTCAAGTTTCACAGATTTCTGGCGTCGAATAAATATATACTGGAAGGACTTCATAATGAAGATTGTATACTATCCGTTGTATTTTCGCTTTCGACGCTGGGGAGAGAGCGTAGCGCTGGTCAGCGCGACCCTCCTCGCGTTCCTCGCGACTTGGCTGCTGCACAACTATCAGTGGTTCTGGTTACGTGGCACCTGGGTATTCACCTGGAACGACTTCCTCTTCTGGATGATCCTGGCCGTGCTTGTGACGATCAACGCCCACTATGAAATGCGGCACGGTCGCACGCGGCGCCTGCGTGGCGGGGCACTAAGCTGGAACGGTGCGCTGCAAACTGCGAGCCGGACCATTGGCGTATTCGTCGTCATCTGCCTCCTTTGGTCGTTTTGGAGCGCGAGCTCGGTCCCGCAATGGTTCTCCGTCTTCGACACTGTGGGCGTGGAAGTTCCTGGCAAAATGACGCCCGCCCTCGTACTGGTCGCGGTGGCAGCTATCATTGGCATTCCTGCGCTTGCGCTCGCGCGCGGCGGCGCCGACCGCCAGTACAGTTTCCGACGGTCGGTTGCGTCGGTCGGTGTCTGCGGGTTGATCGCGGTTTGCATCTCGCTCCCCATGGTTCACGATCGCCTCGGGGAGACGGTCAGTACCGCAATGGCCGACATTAGAGCGCCGAACCTCAATAGCCGCGACAACGCGAACCTGGAGCGCGGCTACTACGAGAACCTCGTCAATGTCGGCGCATTTAACCCAGAACTGTGGATTGTCTATGGCCAACGACGACACGACGGTTGGGACAATTTGGACAAGACGCCGCTGAGCGAGTTCACCGGTGCGCTTCCCACGACCTATCTGCGACCACTCTCCCAAGCAGACTTTAAGGGAACGCGGGTCCACATCAACCGCTGGGGCATGCGAGATCAGGACTATGAAAAGGTTCCTACTCCCGGCACCCCACGAATCGCAATCGTCGGCTCTTCGCATGTCTTCGGCGAGGGCGTCGCGGATGACGAGACTTTCGAGGGCCTGTTGGAGCGGCGGCTGAATGCGCAGGCAGACGACAGCGGGTATCGACACTACGAGGTGCTGAACTTTGCCGTTGGGGGTTATGTTCCTCTGGACATTCTGGCCATCATCGAGGATCGAGTGCTCGCATTCAAACCAAAGTACATCTTTTACTTCGAGCACAGCGCGCTTGTTCCACGAACGCTAAAGCGTCTCGGGAAAGCAATCCAGAATGGCTCCGCATATCGCTACGACTTCGTGCGCGACATTGTACGCGAGAGCGGGATCGATCCCCGTGCCGACCACGAGGTACTTCAAAGAAAGCTCATGCCCTACGGAGACAGACTTCTGCGTGCGATCTATTCTCGAATCGTGGAAGCTGCGAAGCGAGAAGGGGTCGGGGTCTTTTGGATCTATCTACCCAGACCAGACGAGAGGACCAGCACCGAGCTAGAGAAGCGCCTCGCTGCCGAGGCTGGCTTTAACGTTCTCGATCTTTCCGGTGTGTATGACGGGTATGACTGGCGGACGCTTCTTGTAGCACCTTGGGACGATCACCCAAACGCCGCCGGCCATCGGCTCATCGCCGACAAGCTTTACCAAGTGCTGCAGCAACACCAGGATCTAATTCCCCTGAACCTTGCGGTTGCTCCACACAAGGAGGAACAATGAACGCGATCCAGATCAGGACGATGGCCAAGGATTTCATATTGAAGGAGTTTCTGCCCGGTGAAAGGCCGGAGAATCTGACGGATTCAACGGAGCTGATAACTGACGGCATTCTCGACTCGTTGGCGACGCTTAAGCTCGTTGCCTACCTGGAAAAATCCTGCGGTATCGAAATCGCCCCTGACGAACTCGTGCCGGAGAACCTGAACTCCATCGCCCAAATTGCCAATTTCGTCCAGTCGAAGCAGGCGTCCACATAGAGCCCGCCATGACGGTTGCTGCCTTACACGAGTATCTGGAACAGAGCGCGAGGCGGCATCCCCAGACGTGCGCCGCTGTCGAGGCGAGCTCTGGGCGGCAGATCACCTACGGCGAGCTCGACGCGCTGTCGGACCAAGTCCGCGACCATCTGCGTCGGATCGGCGTCCGGCCGGGGGACCGCGTCGGCATTTGCCTTCCAAAATCGATCGCCTCGCTCGCTGTTCTGTTCGGCACCTTGAAGGTGGGCGCGGCCTATGTGCCCGTCGACTCTCTGGCACCGCCTGCGCGTAGCGCGTTCATATTTAACGACTGCGGCGTGCGCGCGATTTTCGTGGAGGCGTCCCGAGCCGAAACTTTGCGCTGTGAGTTGGCGCGCTTGGCTGCGGAACCGTGTCTCTTACCGCTCGACTGGTCCGACGGTCCCTCGCCGCTCGCGACGTACCTGGCTCGCGTAGAGGCCGGCAGCTTGGCGGTGGAGGACGAATCGGCGCGGCCGGGGCCGGACAACCTCGCTTACGTGCTTTACACTTCGGGCTCGACCGGCCAGCCGAAGGGCGTGATGCTGACGCATCGTAATGGCTCGAGCTACGTGGACTGGTGCTCCGAGATCCTCGCCCCTGACGAGAATGACCGCTTCTCCTCCCATGCGCCTTTCCACTTCGACCTGTCTATCCTCGACATCTTCGTACCGCTGAAGCACGGCGCGACCGTATTCCTCATCGGTGAGGAGCTCGGCAAGAATCCGACCCGGATGGCGTCGGTTATCGCCGAGCGGCGGTTGACCGTCTGGTATTCCACGCCCTCCGTACTCACGCTTCTGGTCGAGCACGGCAGCCTTGATGCTCGCGACGACCACGCTCTTCGGTTCATTCTATTTGCCGGCGAGGTTTTTCCGGTCAAGCATCTGCGCAGGCTAAAGGCTGTGGTCCCACGCGCACGCTACCTGAATCTCTATGGTCCAACCGAAACCAACGTCTGTACCTACTACGAAATCCCGCAGACGATCGCCGAAGACCGCTCGGCGCCGTTTCCGATCGGGCGCGCCTGCGCGCATGTTAAGGCACGCGTGATCGATGCGAATGGTCGCAACGTGCCGCGAGGCCAGGAAGGCGAGCTCGCAATCAGCGGTGCTCCCGTGATGCTGGGCTATTGGAACATGCCTGAGCGAACAAGCGCCGCTTTTCACGTCGATTCAAGCGGTCGCTGGTACCGTACCGGCGATGTAGTGATCGAAGGCGATGGCGGAGTCTACACCTTCCGTGGTCGACGCGACCGGATGGTGAAGAGGCGGGGATATCGGATCGAACTCGGCGAGATCGAGACGGCGCTCTATCGCCATCCAGCGATCTCCGAGGTGGCGGCGATCGCTCGCTCGGAGGAGTCGGGCGTCTCCATTAAGGTGTTCTATGCCTCGCGCGACGGCCATGCGCTGTCGCTCATCGAGCTGAAGCGGTTCTGCGCTCACAACTTGCCGGCCTACATGGCCCCGGACTGGTTCTCGCATCAGCCGTTACTTCCGAAGACATCGACAGATAAAATTGACTACCAGCATCTGATAAGGATGGAGTAGTGGATTTCGCGCTGAACGAGGAGCAGCGCATCCTGCGCGGTGAGATCCATCGCTTCGCGCAAGATAAGCTCAATAAAGATGTCAGGCAGCGCGACCGGGACCAAGTATTCCAGCACGAGTTGTGGCAGGCCTGCGCGCAGATGGGCCTGACCGGCCTGCCAGTCCCCGAGGCCTACGGGGGACCCGGTCTCGATTCCCTGTCCACGGCCATTGCAATCGACGCGCTCGGCTACGGCTGCGAGGATTCCGGCTTGGTCTTCTCGATCTGCGCCCACCTTCTGGCCTGCGTGGTGCCGATTTGGAAGTTCGGCACTGAAGAGCAGAAGAATCGATATCTTCCGAGGCTCTGTGATGGCACTTTGATCGCGGCCAATGCGATGAGCGAACCGGAGTCGGGCTCCGATGCATTTGCGATGCAAACCCGGGCGGAGCCTCATGGCGACGGCTTTCTAATCAACGGCACGAAGACCTTCGTGAGCAACGGGCCGGTGGCGGATGTTGCCGTCGTCTTTGCTGTCACTGACCGCGCCAAGGGGTATTTCGGCGGCATCACGAGCTTCCTCGTGGACCGCACGCTGCCCGGCTATCGGGTCGCGCAAAAGTTCGAAAAAATGGGACTGCGGACGTCTCCGATCGGGGAGCTTGTCTTCGAGGACGTATTTGTTTCGAAGGACGCTGTTCTCGGTGGAGTGGGCGGCGGCTCCAGGCTGTTCGTCCATAGCATGGACTGGGAGCGGGCGTGCCTATTCGCCAGTCATGTAGGCACCATGGAGCGGCTTCTGGAAAAGGCAGTGGCCTATACGCGCACCCGACGTCAGTCCGGCCAGACCATCTCCAAGCACCAGGCGGTCGCCCATAAGATTGCCGACATGAAGATGCAGGTGGAGGCGGCCCGACTGCTCGTCTACAAAGCGGCGTGGGGCCTTGAACGCTCCCAGTCCGTATCCCTCGACGCCGCCGTTTCGAAGCTCTTTGTGAGCGAATCGCTTGTTCGCACCACGCTCGATGTCGTCCAGGTCTTCGGCGGCTATGGTTTCTTGAGCGAATTCGACGTCGAACGTGCCGTGCGTGATGCCATCGGCAGCAAACTCTATTCCGGAACTTCTGAGATACAGCGCAACATAATTGCTGGCTGGCTGGGGCTTTGATGACGGCTGTGGTCAGAACCTGTCCGGTGAAGGGCGGCGTGTGCTGTCGCTGGGCCTGCCCCCAGTTCGCGAAAAAGGGCGCTCGATTTTGGTGAGGCAACCGGCGAGTGGTACTATCACAACCCATGGAGCCACCGGGGCGGAGGGCGCTTTTGTCGTTCGACTTGGTGCGTCTGCCCAGCCCGTGGTCTCCGAACTTGCGGCTCAGAGGCGAAGAACTAGACCAGCCGCGAGGCGTGAAAGATAGGCTTTGTGGATGCGGCTTCTCTATATACATTCTGCGCACGTTCCGGCGCCGGCCGCCAATGCGGTACAAGTCGCAAAGATGTGCCATGCATTTCGGGTTGCCGGAGCGGAGGTCCTACTAGCGCTTCCACGCGCCTCCATGAATACACGGGATCATTATGAGAAGATCGCGCGCGAATACGGATTCGGTACCGAGTTCCCATTCCGCGTTCTCCCTGTACCCTTTTGGCCTGTGCCCGGCCGGGAGCTTTTTTTTGCTGTGTTGGCACTTCTTGCTGCGGTCTGGCTGCGGCCGCATGTCGTCTTTACACGCTCGGCTACTGTAGCGCTTGTTTCTGCCGGACTTTTCGGGTTCACGACCGTTTTTGAGCTTCACGACCCGATTGGCAGTTTGAGCAGACGTCAGCGTCAGCGCCTTGCCAAACTGATAGGCCTAGAGGCATTCCGTATGCTGGTCGTCACGTCGCAACGTCTGCGGGACGACAGCATCCGCCTCTTTCCTCAACATGCGGGAAAATTTCTCATCGCGCCCAATGGCGCGGATCCGGTTCCGCCGAATGTCGAGCCATGCAGCCTCAGCGGCACGTTCAAGGTTGGTTATGTCGGACATCTGTATAAGGGAAAAGGCATGGAGATAATCAGCGCTATTGCGCCTCGATGCGGCTGGGCGACATTTCACATCGTCGGCGGAACACCAGGCGATATAGAGTATTGGACATCGAAGCTGGCCAAATGCCCGAACACAGTGTTTCACGGCTACGTTCCTCACGCCGCGACATGTGCCTACTTGGCCGAAATGGACGTTGTACTCGCGCCCTATCTTAGAGATGTAGAGGGCCAGGGCGGCGGTCGAAATATCGCTGAGGGAATGTCGCCGCTCAAGCTCTTCGAATATATGGCGCATGGCAAACCCATAGTGTCCTCCGACCTGTCAGTTATCCGAGAAGTTTTGAGGGATAGCGTCAACAGCGTTCTGGTGTCGCCAGACAACCCGTCCGACTGGGTCAAAGCTCTTCAGCGCCTGCGCGAAAACAAGGCGCTTCGGGATCAGATCGGTCAGCAGGCGAAGGCAGACTTTCTGGCCAGGTATAGCCGCATCGCACGCGCAACCAACATCCTAAAGGAAATCGAGAACCGGATGTCGTCGAGCCGAAGCTTATAGGCTGCACAGTTTTTCTTATTGAAGGCGGCCGCGCCGTCAGCAGGTTTTCCTAATCCACTTCCCGCGCCAGAAGAAATCATGCGCTCATAAAGATCCGGCGACTGAACCGGCGCGAACCCGAATTTTGGGGCTCTATATACTCACTGGCGCGGGAGCGCTCGAGCATCAAAATCAAAACTATCAGTTCAATCCCGGACGATGGATTGCCTATCCATGCCGCTTCTGAGAGTCCGTTTTGAAATTCACGGATGAGCGTTTCGGCGGATGAGATTGCCGCCCATTGCGACAAGGATCATGGCTTGCGAGACATCGATGCGCTGCTCGTAGTCGCGCACGAGGCGGCGGCATCTTGTCATCCAGCCGAAGGTCCGCTCGACGACCCAGCGGCGGGGCAGGATCTGGAAGCCCTTCTGGTCGTCGGATCGACGAGTGATCTCGACCACGAAGTCGAGATAGGCGGCTTTGTCCATGAGCTTCAGCCTGTCATAGGCGCCGTCGGCGAATAGATGCTTCAACCAGGGCCAACGCTTGCGGCTACCATCCAGGATCGCCTGAGCACCGGCACTGTCGGAGATATCGGGGGTGGTGAGATTGACCATCAAGAGCCGCCCATCCGTATCGACGGCAACGTGTCGCTTGCGGCCGACAATCTTCTTGCCGGCGTCGTAACCCTTGTTTCAGCTTGCGGAGCTTTGACCGACTGGCTGTCGATCACGCTAGCCGTGGGACTGGCCTCGCGCCCGGCTCGCTCGCGATCCAGCATCAGCGCCACATCGTGGATGGTCTGGAACAGAAAACGCCGCGCCAACTCGGGAAACCAGCCGTAGACCGTCTGCCAGGGCCCGAAATGGATCGGCAGCATTCGCCAACCGCGACCGGAGCGGACCAGGTAGCGCACGGCGTTGACCACCTCCCGGACATCAACGCTCGCGCGGACGGCCGCGACGCCCAGGCTTGGGCATCAGCGGCGCGAACTGCTCCCACTCCTCGTCCGTCAAATCAGACGGATAGCGCGTAGGCCTCCGGCGAAGGCCGCCTTGCGCGAGCATGGCACAGGCTCGCGTGGAAGGGGAGTCACTTGCTAGCGTGGGCGGGGGAAGGGTGCAAGTTTTCCGGCGTGGCCGAGCCGCGGCGATCGCTTCAGCCGACTGACCGCTTCCAACTTGTGGTGGGAACATCAATTCTCGAAGCCGGCGCTGCCCCTCATCGCCCTGCCGGGCACTTCTCCCCGTATAGTGACGGGCTAGCGTGCGCACACATCTGATTCGAAGGGGCAATTTCTTTGATAAGCCAAGAGCCTTGAAAACGTACGTTTTCCAAGCTGTTGAGCCCGATGCTCGGCTCCAGAAATGCGACCATCACTTTGATTTCATTGGAGTTGAATCAAATGTGTGCGCACGCTAGATAGTGACGGGAGAAGGGGCGGGCCGCAGCGCTGGCTCTCTTGCAGGCCGGCGATTGGTGAGATCGCCGATCACAGCGCCCCTCTCCCCGTCACTATAAGGGGAGAGGGTGCCGGCAGGCAGGTGAGGGGCGGCGCTAACGCCCGGAAAGAGTGACAGGACGATTTCAAAACCTTTTAGCGACGCATCCCGGGTTGAGCCTTCGACGGACATGGTGTTTTCGCCGTCGTACTGACTGGCCGAGAGCATCGTCGCGCTTACTTGGCGGTTCGCCCAAGGCTGGATTCTCCCGCGCCGTTTTGCTAGCGACATAGTATGAGCAACCGATTGCCGCCCGCCTGGGCAAAGCACCTCAAAACTCAACCCCCGGCTAAGGCGGCACCGCCGAAAGCTGCGCCACCCAAAGCCAAGCCGCAGGCCCGCCCGCCTCGCGCGCAGGCCGACGACATGCTGTTGAGGCAAGCGCTTGAACTTCAGAAATTGGATCAGCTACCTGAGGCCGAGGAGCTCTGTCATCGCGTTCTGGCGCGCACGCGTGAGCATCCGCTGGCATTGTACATACTTGGCACATTGGGGCTGGATTTCGATGATGAGTTGTCCATCAAATACTTGGCCCGGGCGGTCACCCAAGAGCCTAACAATCCGTACTACCGGCTCACACTTGGCGAAACCTATTTAAAGGTTGGCGATTACCTGCCCGCAATCAGGCACTTGCAACGGGCCTGCGAATTGAAGCCTGATCTTCTGGAGGCACTTTGCGGCTTGGCGCAGGCCTACGCCAAATTCGACAAGGCCGACATGGCTTTGCCCATCTATGAGAAGGCGCTGCGGATCGACCACTATCATCCGCAAGCCCGGATGGGTCTAGCGGATACGCTCGTAAGTCTCGGACGGATGGACGAGGCAGCAGCTTGTTTAACGGAAAACATCGCCAGGCGTCTCAACGTGCCAGGGGCTTACAACACCCTTGTAGGCATCCGGAAATTTTCTACCGAACCGCCCGAACTCAAGTCCATCCTGGACGAACTTGCCAACCCGGCGATTTCCGCCGACGAGCCCTATGGGCTTCATCTGGCGGCAGGCAAGGTTCTGAACGACCTTGGCCGTTACGGCGAGGCGATGG
Organism: Mesorhizobium sp. M0195; assembly: GCF_040322115.1. Classification (NCBI taxonomy): domain Bacteria; kingdom Pseudomonadati; phylum Pseudomonadota; class Alphaproteobacteria; order Hyphomicrobiales; family Phyllobacteriaceae; genus Mesorhizobium; species Mesorhizobium sp. M0195. The sequence goes on from NZ_JAMYSV010000034.1 coordinate 29,646, forward strand.
ACCATTTTCTAAAGGCCAAGACATTCAGGACTTTAGATTTTGACATTGAGTCCTACCGCAGGTGGGTCGATTCCCTGATCGGGCTATTCGATGCCGGCTTGCTGGCATCCAAAGCCGGGTATGGTAACCCATCCGAAGCGCCCGTGTTTGTCCTCGGGATGCCGCGCTCGGGTACAACACTGACCGAGCAAATCTGCTCGAGCCATCCTTACGTTCACGGGGCCGGAGAGCTTACGAAACTGGGGCGAATCGCGGCCTCCATCGGCCTGAAGGGAGAGCCGGGACAAACCTTTGGATGGACAGTCAAGTCGATGACGATCCAGCAATCGCATGCGTTGGCTGAGGAATATCTATCCAACTTGCGTCTCTATTCGCCTACCGCACCACGCATTATCGACAAACTGCCTCATAATTTCGAGCTTATCGGTCTGATCGCCATCCTCTTCCCGAACGCGCGTTTTATTCACTGCAAGCGCGACGCGATCGACAATTGTCTTTCCTGTTTCTTTTCCGACCTAAAAAAGGGCCTTGATTACAGTTACGACCTTGGGACTCTTGGACTGGCTTATCGTGAGTATGAGCGGCTTATGCGCCATTGGCACTCGATCTTGCCCGGGCGAATTTTTGAGAATCGCTACGAAGAGCTGATATCTGACCAGGAAGGGCAATCGCGTCGCTTGATAGATCACCTTGGCTTGACCTGGGATGATGCCTGTCTTCGCTTTTTCGATAAGGCTGGGTCGGTCAGAACTATCAGTCGCTGGCAAGTCCGGCAACCGATCTATAAATCGTCGGTCAAGCGCTGGAAAAACTATGAAAATAGGATCCAGCCACTGATCGATGCCTTGGGTGATCTTGCCGTACTTTGAACAGGATTGGCGACTGACCACAAATCCTGATGACGAAGCCGTCGACGTTCCTCGTGCGACCTTGATCAGATAATCGCGTCACGTATACGAAAAAACCCGGCGGTTGCCCGCCGGGGTCGATTTCAGTCAGATGCTGCCGATTAGAAGTCGCGCTGGAAGCGGAGGATACCGCCGACGCTGTTCTTCTTGTCGGCGCCGACCCAGTTGCCGTAGATGGTCGGAGTGTCGAAGTTGCCGTAGTGGTTGTAGTCAACTTCGGCCGTGATCGTGAAGCCAGGAACAGCGGTATAGGCGACGTTCGCAGCCACACCGTAGTTCTTGTCGTCGTCACCAGACACCTGGAGATTAAACGCGGTCTTCTCGTTGAACTTGTAGGTGCCGCCGGCCCACCAAGCCCAGTTGCCGCCCCACTGCTTGTAGAAGCCACGACCGTTGGCGTCGATGCCCCCGCCGATGAGATGGACATCATTAAGGTCCCCATCGTTGCCATAGCCGAACGTACCCATCCGGTGAAGTCCGGTGAAGACCGCAGACGTGCGTATCCAGCGGCCATGAGCACCTGAGCACCGCGGTGCTGGGGTCAACCTTTCGATGGGGAGACGCGATGATATTCTTCGAGAGGAGCTTGACCTCCTCAAGCCTTCATCGGTGAAGGCCAAGATCCCGTCGTCATCGTTGGCGCCGTACACCCAGATGACGCCGTCCTCGGGCTCGAGACCGAGGGTCAGATCCTGGATGAGCGCTTCGCTGACGCCGAGGTCCCTGGCGACACGCTCGACGGTGTAGACGTGATGCACCTTATTGCGCTGCATGATCAGGCCGCCGCTGGTTGGGTCCGCAGTCTTGCGGATCTCCAATTCCATGGCAGCAAATCATCGATGCGATGGGCCGGACAGGCGGGCAGTCGGCCGAGGACGTCGGCGAGCCAGGCCTGCGGGTCGATGTCATTCAACTTGGCGCTGACGATCAGGCTGTAGAGAACGGCAGCGCGCTGGCCGCCGCGATCGGAACCGCAGAACAGCCAGGACTTTCTGCCGAGAGCGATGCCACGCAGGGCTCGCTCGGCTGCATTGTTCGATAGGCAGATCTGCCCGTCATCGAGGAACCGGGTGAAGGATGACCAGCGGCGCAGCATGTAGTTGAAGGCCTTGGTCAGATCGTGTCCGCGCGAGAGCTTGTCGCGCGTCTCGATCATCCAGCGCTCGAGCTCGGTGACCAGCGGTGCGCTCCGCTCTTGGCGCACGGCGAGGCGTTGGCCTGGCGACAGGCCGTTGATCGCGCGTTCGATATCGAACAGGGCATCGATGCGCTTCACGGCTTCAACCGCTAGCGGATAGACCAGGTTAGGCTTGTCGCCGCGCGCCTTCTTGCGCACTGCCGCTTCGATATCGGCCAGCTCGAACACTTTGCGCCGGCTGTGGGCCCAGCAGCTGGCTTCCAGAACAGGCGCCGGCTGACGGCCTGTCGCATAGAGATCGCCATAGCCGCCAAAGGCATCGGCCTGCAGAATGCCGCTCCAGCCGGCGAGATGCGCCGCGGGATGTTCCCCTCGACGATCGCGGGAATAGTAGAACACTGCCGCCGGAGGATCGGCGCCGCCGAACGGTCGTCGCGCACATAGGCCCATAATCGGCCGGTCTCGGTCTTGCCCTTGGCCAGGACCGGCACCGTCGTGTCGTCGCCGTGCAAACGTGAAGCGGCCAGCACATGGGCTTCGAGTCGCCTGAACAGCGGCATCAGCGCCGCGGCGCCGGCGCCGACCTGGTCGGCAAGCGTCGACAGGCTGAGCGGCACGCCTTCGCGGGCATAGCGTTCAGCCTGACGGTTGAGCGGCTGATGCTGGCCGAACTTCTCGAACAGGATCATCGCCAGCAGGCTGGGACCGGCCCAGCCGCGCGGGGTGGCGTGGAACGGCGCCGGAGCCTGGCTGATCGTCTCGCAGTCGCGGCAGGTGAACTCACATGGGCCCGTCAATGTAAAGCGGGTTCAAAAACGCA
>NZ_JAMYSV010000035.1:0-29671 GCF_040322115.1 Mesorhizobium sp. M0195
GGACCGCATCCGAAGGACCGGAACGAAGAGGAGGACCCTGAGCGGCACGCGAAGGGTTGCGGGCTGCCGCGGCGGGCCTAGAAGGGAGTGCCGCCCACCCCGCGCCACCGGGAAAGGCCAACAGACAAACCCCGCCGCCCGCAAGGGCGGCGGCCGTCTCAGCCCGAAGGGCTGCCCACGCCAAGGGGCGAAGCCGAATGGCCGAGACCGCCTGAGCTTGCCGAAGAAAAGCGGGCTCGGTTCACGAGCACCTGGTGCGCGTAGTCAGGCGCGCGGGCGCCCGCCAGGACGGCAGGCTGGACAGATTTTTCGAACGGATCGCGATAAATACTTCAAATGAATGCTGCACCGAAAACATGTGCGATGCAGCATTTTCGCAAGCATTTACCACGGACGCTCAGACCCGAGACTTCCGCCACCCAGCCTTGCGCGCGGCTTCCTCCGAACAAAACCAGCGCTCGCCTTTCAACAGGTTGATGCGCGTCTCCCAGTAATATTCCTGTCCGGGAACATGATAGATGCGCTCGCCCGTGTTGTAGCTGATATTGGCTTTGATGTTGCAGCCGAGAGCGGCAGGGCCGATTTCGAAGGCAAGAAAGCCAGCCAGGATTGTTCCACCAGCAACGATCTTTGCCCACAATGGAGCGTCCTTCGAACGATGGCGCTCGCCATACCTGCGACGGTTGTACCGATTGTCTTGATAGCGATGGTTGCCCACGCCCCTTCTCCCCGAAGAGAGAATGCGACGTTTGCAGCCTGGAGTCTACAAGTCTGGTCTAATTCACCGGTCCTGTTCCGAACCATTGAATGAACGGCGCATCCTTACCGGTGATATCCTTCACCGTCTTCAACAGCGCTTCATGGGTGCGTTGGAGAGCCCGGTAATGGTTGCTGGTAGGTGATAGAAGCGGCTGGACGATGCTCTGGTGCAGCCGTTCCGCCTCCGCGAGAAAGCGCTCGATTTCAGCCTGTGAAAGCTGCTTGGAAAGTTTGGTCCTAGCCATTGCGATCTCCGTTGAGGAATCGCCCCACCTAGGATTATCATCCTATATCGGCATGGCTTGGTAAAGACCCACCCGCAGCGGAATGGCAGCTTGCCGAAGAAAAGCACGCTCGGTTCACGGCACCGGCGCGAGCCGTTAGACGCGCAGGCGCCCGTTAGCCCGCAGGCTGGACAGAATCTCGCACGGATCAGCGTCAAGCGCCGCAGTTAAGTCGAGAAACTCGATGACATCGAGACGCCGCTCTCCACCCTCGTACTTGGCCACGAAGGATTGGGGACGATCAAGCTTCTCGGCCACCTGCGCCTGAGTCAGGCCTTTGGCCTTGCGCAGGGAAACCAGCTGGGCCAGAAACCGCTGGTGGCGGGGCGAGCGAAGAGATTTGGGCATGTAGGCGAACCGGTCGGGTAAAGACCGGATCAGCGACTAATCCCGGTTTCGGATTATCCCATTTTGGGATATGCTGCGTTGCATCCAGCGCTCAACAGCCGAGGCTCGCAACAGGCATGAATCGATCAATGGGAACAGATGAGACTCGAAACTCAACTCTGTGCGACGAAGTCCCCTGGTCGGAGAACCTGACGGCCTACGATAGGCAGCATTTCACGATCTACCTGCGGATCCTGGATGCCTGCGCCGACAATGCCAGCGAAGAGGAGATGGCCGATCTCATTCTAGGCATCGACCCGGCCCTTGAACCGGTCCGCGCCCGCAAGGCTCTTCGCAGCCATATCGACCGGGCGAACTGGATGGTGACGACCGGCTACAAGGAACTGTTCGCCGGCTGACGCACAGCACGGATTGTCATGCTCTTCAAACAAGGAAGTTCAGATACCCGTCACTCATGAGCGCACGGCCGCGAGAGACGGCGCGGCGGGAGCGGTCACAACTGGTTCGCGTGCTGTTTGACTGCCATTTCCAGTGCTTGGCTCAGAGGCACAGCCTTGGAGAACAGGAAGCCTTGAGCGGTTCGGCAGCCAAGCTTGTGCAGGGTTTGCCGATCCGCCTCTGTTTCGACGCCCTCGGCCATGACCTCGATCCCGAGCATGTTACCGAGATCGATGACCGATTTGACAAGCAGTCGGTCCTCTCGGGACTTGGCCAAGCCGCGAATGAAGCCCTGGTCTATTTTGACCTTGCGTATCCGACTGTCCTTGAGCGATGCCAACGTAGAAAAGCCGGTGCCGAAGTCATCGAGCGCGATGGAAATGCCGGCATGTGAAAGCCGTCCGAGCTTTTCATCCACTCTGTCCGGGTCCACCGGGGATTCTTCGGTAATCTCGATTTCGAACATCGTTGCAGGGAGGCCTTTTGCCGCCAGACCATCCAAAACCATGTCGTCGATATCGCCGGCTTCCAGTTCGCGCGGCGAAACATTCATCGCCACACGGAAATCACGACAGTCAGCTTTCACCAAGCCGTCGATAAAAGCACAACAGTCGGCGAATACGGTTTGCGTCAGCAGCTGAAGCATTCCGGTTTCGCGTGCAGCTGTGATGATTTCGGGTGGAGAGATGGCACCATGAATCGGATGGGACCACCTCAGCAAGGCTTCAAAACCGACCACGGCCTCGGTGTCGAGTTTCACGATCGGCTGGAACCAAGGTTGCAAGCTTCTCGTCTTTATCGCCGAATGAAGGTCCCGTTCGACGGACTGGCGGCGTTGCAGTTCCCTGTCGAGTTCGGCATCGAACAGGCAAAATTCGTTCCTGCCACGACGCTTGGCCGTATAAAGGGCGATGTCCGCCCGCAACAACATTTCGGTCAGGCCCGGGCTTTCCGCCAGGTATATTCCTATCGATGCCCCGACACGGACGGACGCGACCTCGATATAGGGTCGGGCAACTTTGGCTATGATATTGGAGGCGAGATCACTGGCAGAAAGCGAAACCCTCGTTGAGGGAAAAAACAGCACGAATTCGTCGCCGCCGATACGAGCGAGCGTTGAGCCTTCCGGTGCTTCCTCCTCTATGCGGCGGGCGATCCTGACAAGCAGTTCATCACCGGTCCTGTGACCGTAGGTATCGTTGACGGATTTGAACCCGTCCAGATCAACCAGCATTGCCACGAAGGGGCCATCCGCGGTCTCGAACCGTCCGATTGCGTCTTCGAGGCCACGCCTGTTGAGAAGGGCCGTGAGGTGGTCCTGCCTGGAACTGGCCTTCATCTCCGCCGCAAGCCGCTCGGCCTCATGCCTCAGGCGGCTCGCTTCGCGGAACCGTGCTTGCCCAACAAATGAAGCTCGAACCAAGCCGCCCATGAAGAGCAGAACGGTAAAAGCCAGAATGTAGTCTTCAAAATTGCCTTTCGCCAAAAGGCAACCCACCGTGATGAGGAGCGGAGGTGTGATGAAGTTGGTCGCCGCCGCGGCATACGAACTGCCGTATGTAACCGCACCAGCGGAAATGCCCGCCAGAATGACCAGATGCAGCGGTGCTTGAGGTGTCGTGTATCCAACAGTCAGGACGGCCAGGAAGGACCAGGCAAACCCTGCCAGAAGAGCAAGGATTCCAAACCAGCGAAGCCGCGGCAAAACCCCCACTAAACCGTCATGGCGCCCCGTTTCCTTTAGCTGATAACGCGCGAGTGCAAGGCGGGCGGCATTTATCGCATTGACGACCAGGAACCAGATTGCAGCGGCAAAGCCGCTGCCAGAAAGGGCGTGCACCGCCCAAATCAGGCCTGACAGGATACCGCTTATCGGCATCGACACGAAGAGGCCGGTCCTCAGGTCAGCAAGCTGATCCTGACGGATTTTGGCCTCCAGCGTGTCTACTTTCTTCGGGGCCATGGACGGACCAGCTAGCTCCCATCGTTGTTCGCGAGGACAAGCTTACGCAGGCCCACTGAAGGACGGGTTAACTATCCAGCGGGGGTAACCAGTGCGCTCACCATGTCTTCGGGGCGCACGTCTGCTCTTGGCCTTGCCGTCTGACCATCGAGCTCTTGCCCGCACGCGTGCCTTGATCCGAATCATCCCAGGATCGGCAACGTCACCATGGAAGCAGCCCTACCAACGGCATCAACGCGCCCGGCGAGACAAAAGGAAGCCGGGCCGAGATAGCGTTCCAGAGCGGCAGCGCTATCTGCCGATTCACCGCCTGAGCATGGCCGAAATGCCATGGCGGACAAAGGGGAGATATTGGGCAAAGCGGAGCCCCGCATGTCTTGCAAGCCGTGCCGCCGGGTGCTCGCCTGAGTAGAGACCGACAAGCATGTTGGTGGCATGATAGAGCGGTGCCGCCGACAGACGCAGCCGGCTTTCGTATCTGCCGAGCATGTCGGGATCAGCAATGTCGCGGCGCTCGCGACATGCCGCCAGGATTCTATCGGCGAGTTGCTTCTGGCCGCTGAGGCCGATGTTGAAGCCATGCGCGGTCACCGGGTGCATGCCGAGGGCAGCATCGCCGATCAGTGCCGCACTCGGAGCCCAGAACTTGTGCGCCCAGGTCGTGACCAGCGGATAGGCATGGCGGGTGCTTGCCAAGGTCATCTCTCCGAGGCGTCCTCGACACCGGCTCGTCAATTCCATGAGGAACAAATCGTCGTCGAGAGCAAGCAGTCTGTCGGCCTCGCTTGAGCGCAAAGTGAGAAGCAGCGACGATACGCCTTCCATGAGCGGCAACATCGCTATCGTCTGATGGTGATCGAACCATTCGACCGCGATCTGGTGATGGGCGCGCTCGTGCCTCACCCGGCAAATCAGCATGGAGTTGCCAAGCCGATTGATGTCGGCGCCAATGCCGAGCAGGTCGCGCGTCGCGGAGAACCGCGAATCCGCTGCAACGAGCAGCCGAGCGGCCAATTGCCTGCCATCAGAGAGCGTTATGACTGCTTCTTTGTGGCTGGTTGTTGCATTGAGGACCGAGTGGCCGCACAGCAGCCGGGCATGATCCTGGAAGCGGACAATCTTGAACAGGGCGTCGCGGATCCGACAATTTGGGACCAGAATTCCGAGTGGTTCCCCAGATCCGCTGGGAGAATCGAAGCTCAGGGCGAAAGGGCTCGATCCGTTGAGCACGCGCGCGCCTTGTAGCGGTGATTTGTCCGAAGCCGGGATGGCATCCCAGGCGCCGAGCTCGCGAAGGATTCCAACCGATGCGTGGGTCAGCGCGATCTCGCGACCGTCGAAAGCCGGATTCGTCAGGCTTTCGAGCGACTGCCGTTCAACCACTGCCACCTTGAGTCGGCTCTGGGCAAGCGACGCGGCGAAGGAAAGTCCGACCGGCCCGGCTCCGACGACAATAACGTCGAATTTATCGACAGAGCCGGCCATCAGCGTGCCGCCATAGCGTCGGCTATCTGCGACGAAGAGCACTGGAGCGCATCGCAATCGATCCACGGTTTGCGGCTCATCTCCCCAAGCGTCTCCACGCGACCTAACCGTCCGTTAGACATCCGTTCTCCGTTGAAATGGTCAATGAAACCATGCCGACGAAGAGATAACCTTGATCTGGATCAACCAGGCTCGATAAACGCGGCAACCGCGGGTTCACGGTCGACTGGTCGATCGCCACGCCATGGTCTGGTCAGGTCATCATGGAATGGCGGGCTTCCCGTTCGGTGCGGCCCTTTCCTGGCCGAAAGTTCGGCAACGTATTCTGGCTGATCCGTTCGCACCCGTCGCGCGCCGAAATCGGCATGACGCGAAGCAACCGCGGAAAATATTCGAGCGAGTCCTCGCAGGGCAGGCTGGGTCAACTGCGTGGCTCGTCGCGGTCGATCAGGATCCGCTCGGCGGCGCCATCGAGATCTTCATATTGGCCGCTCCTCAAGGCCCACAGGAACCCCGCCAGCCCAAGCGCTCCGAGGAACAGGGCCACAGGTATGAGGTAGGCGAGCGTCGTCATGAGGATTGTGCCAGTGCGCCAATGTCCGAGCGCCTGTCATGTCGGGCATCTTGCACCGATGCATTTGACACGAAACCTTGCAGACGTAGCGCATTGCCGATGACCAGGAGGGACGAGGCGGACATCGCGACCGCCGCGATCAGTGGCGTAACGTGCCCCAGAATGGCGACCGGCACGGCGATGCCATTGTAAACGATCGCGATGGCGATGTTCTGCCGGATCAGCCGTCCGGCCTTCCGCGAAATGTCTAAAGCAAGTGGGACAGCCAGAAGACTTTTACGCAGGAACACGAAATCCGCGGCGTTGCGACCGATATCCGCCGCCGTGGCCGGAGCGATCGAAACGTGTGCGGCGCCCAATGCAGGCGTGTCGTTGAGTCCATCGCCGACCATCAGCACCTTGTGGCCAGTTCGCGTCAATGCTTCGATGTGTTCGACCTTCCCGGAGGGAAGCAACGCGGGAACGAAGCGCTCGACGCCCAGTGCTTCCGCGACTTCGCCGCAGGCAGCTTCTGTGTCGCCCGACAGCATCTCCACCGACACGCCGGCGCCGTTCAGTTGCTCGATGGCCGCCTTGGCATCGGCACGCAGCTCATCCTCGAAATCGAAAGTCGCGACAATGACCCCGTCCTTCGTCAGAACGGTTCCGCCATAGCCTTGTTTGCCTTCGCCGCCGATCCGAGCTTTCCACTCACGCCATCCGCGGCGACCCAGCCGCCAGGTACTGCCCTCGGCGATGGCTTCGATGCCGAAGCCCGGATGCTCGCTGACGGACGCGAGTTTCGGCTGGCCGGCAAAGGCTGCATTGCCAGCGATTGCCTTCGAAAAGGGATGGCGGGAATGCGCTGCCATCTCGGCCGCCATGGCGAGCATCGTCGGATCGATGGACGGCGCATTGATCAGCCTGGGCAGTCCGAGCGTAAGCGTGCCGGTTTTGTCGAACAATGCCGTGTCGATCCCCGCCAGGCGCTCAATGGCGGAGCCGTCCCTGACCATGACGCCGCTTTCAAACAGCCGCCGCGCAGCGACCACCTGCACGATCGGCACGGCGAGACCGAGCGCACACGGGCATGTAATGATCAAAACGGCGATTGCGATTGTTATTGCCCGGTGCCAGTCGCCGGTCGCCGCCATCCAGCCGAGGAACGTCACAAAGGCGGTGAGGTGGACCACGGGGGCATAGAGCGCGGAGACGCGATCGGCGATCCTGCGATGGCGGGCGCGGCCGCCCTCTGCCGCTTCCATCAGCCGAACGATTTCGGCCAGGAATGAATCCTTCGCGGCGGCCGTCGCCTCGATGGTCAGCGGACCGGTGAGATTGAGTGTACCGGCCTGGACCTGCGCCCCCGGGCCCACCGTTCTGGGCGTGCTTTCCCCGGAAACCAGGGAACAGTCGAGATCCGATGCCCCGCCAATGATCCTGCCGTCGATGGGCACCCTCTCGCCAGCCGCAATCAAGAGCTCCATTCCTGGTTCGATCTCGCCAACCGGCAAGTAGTCGCGCGAACCATCCTCGCGCAGCACCATGGCGCCGCGCGCCGCCAGCCGAGCCAGTCCGTTTACGGCCGTCCGTGCCCGTTCCCGCATCACGTGATCCAGCGTGCGGCCGATCAGCAGAAAGAACAGCAGCGACACCGACGCGTCGAAATAAGCATGGTCGCCATGGTTGATCGTCTCGTAGAGGCTCATGGCGTAAGCGAGCGATACCCCGACCGCGATCGGCACGTCCATGTTCATGCGGCTGTGGCGCAGCGCATTCCAGGCCGAGCGAAAATAGATGCCGCCGGCGAAAGCGAGCGTAGGAATGGCAATCAAGGCCGAGACCCAATGGAACAGGTCGCGGGTCGCGCCTTGCGCGCCGGACCAGACGGAGACTGATAGCAGCATGATGTTGCCCGCCGCAAAGCCGGCGACCGCGACGGCGCGGATCAGTTCCGAGAGCGTCCTGTCCTTCCCGTCAGCCTCGGGATCGAACAGGTGCGCGCCATAGCCCAGCCGTCCAAGTGTGGCGACGAATGGCGGAACCTCGTCGCCGCGCCACCGGACCGAAACACGTTTCGTTGAAAGATTGACACGAGCGCCTTCGACGCGATCCAGCTTGCCGATCGCCGTCTCGATCGTCTGGATGCAGGCGGCACAATGCACAGCCGGCACCGAGAGGTCGGTCTGGCGAAGATTTTCGCCGATCGAGCGGCTCGCCAGTCTGATTTCCTGGCCAGAAGGCAGGACCAATGTGACCTTTTCCAGGTCCAATGCCATTTCGGCGCCTGGCGCGCAGCAGCTCATTGCAGCGCCCCGTGGGAAATCACGATCCGGCGAACGTCGCGATAGGGTTCCGCAAGGCTCGCATCGGCGTCGATTTCGACGATCCAGACGCCATCCTTGGGGATGTGGTGCGCGGCGAATATCTGACCGGAGGCAGCGGCAAGAGTGACGGATTTGTCCTCGGCCTCGTAGGCGGGATGACGAAACAGCACCTTGACGCCATGCAAGGCAACCGGCTTGCCGACAGCCTCGGTGAGGCTGTAGCGGACCTCACCGCCTGCGATGGTCAGTTTGCCAGTCCAGCCGAGGGCTGCCTGAGCTCGCCCCTCCTCGGCCTTCTTGTTGAACTGCTGGCTCGCCACATAGGTGTTTTCGACGACAAGGCCGGTCCAGCTCGTGTTGGCGAGCGTCGCCATCGTCAGATTGACCGCTATGACCACGCCGAAGAAGCCAAGGATGGTGAACAGCATATGCCTGCCGGTGAATTCGCGGGATTGTCGCGAGGTGTCGCTCATCTGGCGCTCTCCGGTGCGTTGAAAGTGGCCGTATATTCGTCCGACTCGAACGTTGCCTTGTTTTCGACCCGGAACTTGAAGCTTTGCGCTGTACCCCGAACCTGATCTGCCGGCTGACGCACGAAAACCTTGAGCATCTTCAGCCGGTCGGGTTCGACCGGGATGGCGAAGGAGCGATCCGCCGGCAGGTCGATGCCGACAACGCTCATTTCGGCTCCATGCAGGCCCTGCATCGTGACAATGATCGTTCTTGGTTCGGGGATCATGTTAAGCAGCTTGACGGTGTAGCCGTTGCGGATCGAACCGTCGGACAGCGTCACGAACTGCGGGTTGCGATCGTGCAGGACATTCAATTCGAGCCGTTCGCGGGTCAGCAGGGAATAGAGCAGCGCGAGACCGACCGCCGACCAGGCGCCCATGTAGATGAAGGTGCGCGGGCGAAAGATCTTGCGGATATGGAAACGGGCCACCTTGTCGGAGAACAGGCCGTCAGCGCTCCTGACCAGTGACGGGTTGACTGAACCGGAGCCGCCCGGGGTCGCCAGCCTCATATTGGCGTTGTAGTCGGCCAGCGTCGCATAGGAAATCAGTCCGCGCTCCCTGCCGAGCTTGTCCATGATACCGCCACAGGTATCGATGCAGAGCGCGCAGGTGATGCATTCAAGCTGCTGGCCATCACGAATGTCGATCCCCATCGGGCACACCGCGACACAGGCATTGCAGTCGACGCAGTCGCCGACGGGCTGCCCGGCGGCAAGGACCCTCTTGGCGTGACGCGAGCGCGGTTCGCCGCGCCAGTCATTATAGGTGACGGTGAGGGAATTCTCGTCGAGCATGGCCGCCTGGATGCGCGGCCATGGGCACATGTAGGTGCAGACCTGCTCGCGCATCAGCCCGCCGAACGTATAGGTCGTCGCCGTCAGCACGGCGACGGTGATGTAGGCGACGGGGGCGGCGGTGCCGGTGAAGAGTTCCCCAAGCAGCATCGGCGCATCGGCGAAATAGAAAATCCAGGCGCCGCCGGTCAGCACCCCTATGACCAGCCAAATGGCGTGTTTCGATGTTCGCAGCACGAGTTTGCGCGCAGTCCAGGGACCGGCATCGAGCTTGATGCGCGCGTTGCGGTCGCCCTCGATGGCTCGCTCGACGACCAGAAACAGATCGACCCACACGGTCTGCGGGCACGTATAGCCGCACCAGGCCCGGCCGACGGTGGATGTGATCAGGAAAAGGCCGACACCGGCCATGACCAGCAGGCCGGCGACGTAGTAGAATTCCTGCGGCCATATCTCGATGAAGAAGAAGTAGAAGCGGCGGTTGGCAAGATGGACCAGCACGGCCTGGTCAGGGGCAAATGGCCCGCGATCCCACCGCAGCCAGGGGGTCAGGTAGTAGATCCCCAGCGTGATTGCCATCACCGACCACTTGAAGCGGCGGAAACTGCCAGAAGCCCGGTTCGGGAAGATCTTCTTGCGTCCGGCATAGAGCGGCTGACGGGTCTTGGCGGAGTTGACCGCATCGGCTTCGAGCCGTTCTATTTGCGTGTTATCGAGCACGAGAAGCTCCAGTCACCAGCGACGATTTCGCCGGAAGCCCGACCCATCGGTTTCTGGATGATGCCGAGGCCCGGCTCGCGCCGGGCCTCGTCGCTTGGCGGTTGGGGGGAGGACGAGAATAGGCTTGCGTTCCTATTCTCCGCCGCCAAGCGAATGGACATAGACCGCGAGTTCCTTGACCTTGATCTCGCCGAGACGCCCGATCCAGGCCGGCATGACGCCATGCCTCGGGGCGCGGACCTGCGCGGCGATGGCTGTTTCGCCAGACCCGTAAAGCCAGATCGCGTCGGTCAGGTCGGGTGCGCCGAGCTCCCTGTTGCCCTTTGCATTCTCACCATGACAGGCCGCACAATTCTCGGCGAAAACATTGGCGCCGAGTTCGATCAGGCTTGTGTCCTGAACAGGATCGGAGAGGCTTGCGACATAGGCGCCGACCTGCTTGATCTGATCCGTCGTGATGACGTCGCCAAAAGCAGGCATTTCCGACAGGCGCGTATCCGGGTCCGATGCGAAGCGGATGCCGTGCGCAATCGTCTGCTGGATCTGTTCGGCGTTGCCACCCCACAGCCAATCGTCGTCGTTTAGGTTGGGAAAACCCTTGGACCCTTGAGCGCCCGAGCCATGGCACTGCACGCAATTGACCTTGAACGCGGCGCCACCTGCGGCGATGGCGAATTCGCGTAGCGTATTGTCGGCTGTAATCTCGGAGACGGTCTTCGCCTGAATGGCAGCGACAAATTTACCCTTGGCCACTTCGGCCGCCGCCAGTTCATTCTTGACGTCTCTGCGGCTCGAATACCCCAGCACACCCCTGGTCGCGGAAGTCAGCATCGGCCATGCCGGATAGACGACGGTGTAGCCGATCGCCCAGGCAATGGTGATGTAGAAGGTTATGACCCACCAGCGCGGAAGCGGGTTGTTGAGTTCCTTGATGCCGTCCCACTCATGGCCGGTCGTCGAGATGCCCGAAACCTCGTCGATATGCTCGCTGCCCATGATCAGTCGTCCTTGAGAGGAATGTGAGCGGCTCTCTCGGCTTGCCTGCGGCTGCCGGGACGAAATGCAAAGGCAACGCATCCGAGGAAGAAAAGTGCCATGGCAAGCAGGCCCCAGCTGTCGGCAAACTCCCGCATGAAATTGTAGGTCATCGCCATTCTCCTCAGCGGTAACCGGCGGCTTCGTCATAGGTCCTGAAATCGACCAGCGTGCCGAGCATCTGCAAATAGGCGACCAGCGCATCCATTTCGGTGACCTGCTGCGGATCGCCGTCGAAGTCCCCAACCTTGGCTTTCGGATAGCGTCTCTCCAGGCCCGATGTGTCGGCATTCGCATCGGCCTGCGCCATGAGATCGGCATTGGCATGAGCGATCATGTCGTCTGAATAGGGCACACCGACACGGCTGTTGGCGATCAGATGCGTCGAGAAATCCTTCACCTCGATGGGCATGTCCTTCAGGAACGCGTAGCTCGGCATGATCGATTCCGGCACCGCCGAACGCGGCTCGGTGAGATGCTGGACGTGCCATCCGTTCGAGTAGCGGTCGCCGACCCGGGCGAGATCCGGCCCGGTGCGCTTCGAGCCCCACTGGAACGGGTGGTCGTACATCGACTCGGCCGCCAGGCTATAGTGGCCGTAGCGCTCGACCTCGTCGCGGAACGGCCTTATCATCTGGCTGTGGCAGAGGTAACAGCCCTCACGCACATAGATGTTGCGCCCGGCGAGCTCGAGCGGCGAATAGGGCCGCATGCCTTCCACCTTCTCGATGGTGTTGTCGAGATAGAAGAGCGGCGCGATCTCGACGATACCGCCGATTGTTACGACCAGCAGGGACCCGAGGAGAAGAAGTGTGGCGTTCTTCTCGATGACCGCGTGTCTGTCCATCAGGCCCATTTTCTGGCTCCTGATCGCACAGGCTGGAGGGCGGGGATGGAGCGCGGCATCGGATCCTCCTCGCGCTGGTAGCCGAGGATGGTCATGGCGATGTTCCAGGCCATGATGAGGGCGCCCGACAGATACATCGCGCCGCCGATGGCACGCATGATGTAGTAGGGATGCATGGCGGCGACGGTTTCGGCGAAGGAGTAGACCAGGAAGCCCTGCTCGTTGTATTCGCGCCACATCAGGCCCTGCATGACGCCGGAGACCCACATCACCGCGGCGTAAACGACGATCCCAAGCGTCGCCAGCCAGAAGTGCCAGTTGACGAGCCGCAGCGAATAGAGCCGTTCACGTCTCCAAAGCTTCGGCACCATGTAGTAGATCGCGCCGAACGAGATCATCCCAACCCAGCCGAGCGCACCGGAGTGCACGTGACCTATGGTCCAGTCGGTATAGTGCGACAGCGAATTGACCGTCTTGATCGACATCATGGGACCTTCAAAGGTCGACATGCCGTAGAAGGCGATGGCCATCACCATCATGCGGATGATCGGGTCGGTCCGGATCTTGTCCCAGGCGCCGGATAGCGTCATCAGGCCGTTGATCATGCCGCCCCATGACGGCATCCAGAGCATGATCGAGAACACCATTCCGAGCGTCTGCGCCCAGTCAGGGAGTGCGGTGTAGTGGAGGTGGTGCGGACCGGCCCAGATGTAGAGAAAGATCAAAGCCCAGAAGTGGATGATCGACAGCCGGTAGGAATAGACCGGTCGGTTGGCCTGCTTGGGCACGAAGTAATACATCATGCCGAGGAAGCCGGCGGTGAGGAAGAAGCCGACGGCATTGTGGCCGTACCACCATTGCGTCAGGGCGTCCTGTACGCCGGAGAAGGCTGAATAGCTCTTGGAGCCCAGGAAGGAGACCGGCATCGACAGGTTGTTGATCACATGCAGCATTGCGATGGTCACGATGAAGGCAAGGTAGAACCAGTTGGCGACATAGATGTGCGGTTCCTTGCGCTTTAGGATCGTGCCGAGGAACAGGATGAGATAGGCGACCCAGACAATGGTCAGCCACAGGTCCACATACCATTCGGGCTCGGCGTATTCGCGGCTCTCGGTAATGCCGAGCAGGTAGCCGGTTGCCGCCATGACGATGAACAGCTGATAGCCCCAGAACACGAACCAGCCGAGATCGCCGCCGAACAGACGCGCGCGGCAGGTGCGCTGCACCACATAGAGAGACGTGCAAATCAGCGCGTTGCCGCCGAAAGCGAACACAACACCGGATGTGTGCAGCGGCCGCAGTCGGCCGAAATTGAACCAGGGCTGGATGTTGAGATCCGGGTAGGCGAGCTGCAGGGCGATGACGACGCCGACCAGCATACCGACGACACCCCAGAACATGGTGGCGATGGCACCGTAGCGGATCGGCCCATCCATGTAAGCGGCGGGGTCGATCGGAACTGTCGGCTTGAACTCCGTGTTGCGCAACAGAATCGCAGTGAAGCCAGCCACGGTGAAGAACAAAACCCACATATGCTGGCGAAAAGGTTCATCTACGCCGAAGCCGGCAGCCACCAGGGCCGCAAACGCAAACAGGCTTAGAAGGACGATCTCTGTGCCGAATTTCATCGCAAGCCCCGATTTCCGATTCCGGCGGGCGCCAAACCGCAGTGCCTTATTGCGCAGCCGTGGCCTGCTCGCCCTGATCCATGTCAGAGCCGCACGATTTTGCTTCGAGCAGCATCGAGTTCGGTGCGATCAGACTGTGGCGATCGAATGTGGAAGCGCAGCACCGGCCGCCACGCTTATGGACAGGCCCGGCGTCCCCGGTCTGGCCGGGTATGGAGGCGATCGCGGGCGTGTGGGAAGCGCGCCTTCTGTGACGCTGGAAAGTAGGCCGATGCCTTGCCGAACGTCGATCGTTTCAATGCCTTGGGACAGCCAGCGCCAGCGTTGCGCTGCCTTCGTGACATTCATGATTCGGGGGAACGGCGATTTTCCCCTGCGTATGAGGCGTATTGACTTCGGCCGAGTGCGATCCTGCCTGGAACAGCCGGTTACACGTCGAGCACCTCGAGATGGATGCTTCGCCGACGAGTTGGCCGAAACGCACCATCGGATGGAGAGCGGGCTGTCGCTATGCGATTTCTTCTAAGCCCAACGCGAGCATGCCCTGCCCCGAACGAAGTAGGTGACGGAGGCCATGCAGCTTCGGTGTCATTCAAACGGCGGTTGCGCCTCGGCCGCCGCAGCGCCGTTCCAGCCGGCTCATGCTGTCCACGGTGACACGGCGGTTGTTCTCGATCCGAATCACGCCGTCCATTCTCAGGCTGGTCAGCTGACGGCTCACGGTCTCGTTTGTAATTCCAAGGAAATCAGAGATGTCGGCACGCGTCATCGGCAGCTCGAAGCACGCCGACCTGGCCGCCGGGTTAACACTGGAATCGATGTTCCGGGCGATCATGAGGAGAAAGCTCGCCACCTTCTCCGGTGCGGTCTTGCGCCCCAGAGTAACCATCCATTCGCGTGCTTCGTCGAGTTCGTTCAGCGTCTGCTTGAGCAGGCGATGCACAAATTCCGGTGATTCCTTCATCATCCGTTCGATGGCCGCTCTCGGAAACGAGCATAGCGAGACAACTGTTGCCGCTTGCGCATTGATCGCGCTTTTCACCTTGAAGGGCCGTCCCAGAAAATCCGGCGCGAACTGGAGGCCGACGATCTGCTGGCGGCCGTCCGAAAGGCTCTTCGTCAGCTTCACCACGCCTGAAAGCACGTTTGAATAGCTGTCGACCGCCTCGGCGTCGCCGATCAGTTCGACCCCCGGCTCGATTTTGTGCCGCGATGAAGTCTTGGCTAGCCGAGCCAAATGGTCTGGTTCGAGCGCACCACAGACACCGCGGTGCCGTGCCTCGCAAGACAGGCAAAGAACGGGAATGCCGGAACTGTGAATATCCTGCCGTAATGTCATTCGATCGGTCTACCGGTCCAGTGCAGGCAGGATAGCAATCGACGGTAGAAAAATCCTTGCGGCAGTTTGTCCGTGCTGAAGGTTGATCGAAATCAGGGCTTAGGCTCATCCAAGCATCCACAGTTCCGGCGACGCAAACACGGTGGACCACGACATGCGACCGGAGCTAGCTGCCAGACTTGGCGAGAATGTCCCGCGCTATACCAGTTATCCGACCGCGCCGCATTTCCATGCGGGGGTCGATGCCGTCGTTTACCGAGGCTGGTTGGAGGCGCTCGAAGGTGGTGACGAGATCTCGCTCTATCTGCACATCCCGTACTGCGACAAGCTTTGCTGGTTCTGTGCCTGCCATACCAAGCAGACACGCCACTACGAACCGGTGACCACATATCTTCGCTCACTGCATGCCGAGATCGCCACCGTCGCCGGTCTTGTCGCAGGCAAGGGCCGCGTGCGTGCCGTCCATTTCGGCGGCGGTTCGCCAACGATGCTCAAACCGGAGGATCTGGTGGCGCTGGGAACCGCCCTGCGCAACAGCTTCACGTTTCTTCCCGGCGCCAAGATCGGCGTCGAAATCGAACCCAATGATATGGACGATGCCCGCCTCGACGCACTCGCCGAAATCGGCATGACCCGTGCGAGCCTCGGCGTCCAGGATTTTGACCCGAAGGTGCAAAAGGCAATTAACCGCGAGCAGGGCTTTTTGCAGACCAAAGCGGTAGTCGACGGCGTTCGTTCGCGCGGCGTCGAATCGGTCAATCTGGACCTGCTCTACGGCTTGCCACACCAGACCAGGGAGAGTGTCGCCTCCACCGTCGCGCAGGCACTGACCCTGGAACCGGATCGGATAGCGCTTTTTGGCTACGCCCATGTGCCGTGGTTCAAGAAACATCAGACGATGATCGACGAGGCATGGCTGCCGGGTCCGGCAGAGCGGTTTGCTCAATCGCAACTTGCGGCGCGGGCGATCGTGGACCAGGGATACGAAGCAATCGGGCTCGACCATTTCGCCAAACCGGGCGATGCCCTCGCGCTTGCCGCCCGCGCCGGAACACTGCGCCGGAACTTCCAGGGCTATACGGAGGATCGCTGCGAGACCTTGATCGGCCTTGGCCCGTCATCCATCAGCCAGTTTCGGCAAGGCTATGCACAGAATATGCCTTCGACCGCCGAGTATGGACGCATGGTTGCACAAGGAGGGCTGGCCGCTGTTCGGGGTATCGCGCTTTCCGACGACGACCGTGTTCGCGGCTGGATCATCGAGCGATTGATGTGTGACTTCGCCTTCTCGGCGATTGAGCTGGTGGAGCGCTTTGGCAAAGCCGGCCAAAGACTTCTCCTCAAGGCGAGTTCCACGGCCCTCCAAGATCCTGCGCGGTTGCTTGAACTTGATGGTGACCGCTTCGTCGTGCCGGCGGAAAGCCGGCCGTTTGTCAGGAGCATCGCGGCAAAGTTCGACAAATATTGTGGAAAGGCCAGGCATTCGGTAGCGGTCTGAGCACCGCTCAGGAACGGTGCGGTTTCAGTCAATCTTGAACCGATTGCGCTACATTTTTTGGCTCTTCATAGGCGAACGTCGCGTCAAGATAGGATTCAGAACGGACCAGTGCGAACGTCTTTGGCATAGCGACGATGTCGTCCAGTCGTGCCTTCCGGCGCCGTAGTTGTTGCGACCCGAGGGCTTGCTACCTTCTATGGCATGCCTAAGTGGTGTTTGTTTTTGTCGTCTGTTCGCGACAGTCTCACTCTGCCGCGGCCAGTCTCGGCAGGTGCCTGTTCGCGCTTCGCGACGACGACAGGACCATTGATGAGATCGGTCCTGCGCCCCCGGCTTGCGGCCTGGTTGGCTTCGATCATTCCTTCGGTAGCGCATAACGGACAACGCGCAACGTTTCCTCGTCTTCGAGGGTCACTTCAAGAACCTGGTTCACAAGATCATCGTCGTCGAGCTCGATCAGAGCCATTTCGAAAAGTTCGACCTGCATGTCGAGATCCATGCCTGGCGGGCCGTTTAGGCAAACAAGCCCTGCGTGGATGGCAACATCTGCATACTGTCCCTTGGTGCCCGGATTATCCTTTGGCCCCCTAAAATCCACCGAGTTCTTGGTGACGAAGGTCCAGTCGCCTTCAAGAATGATCGGCTTGAGCTCCCAGTCCTTGAGCCCGGCGAGCCCCAGCCAGACAACGTGGCTGGTCTCGCCATGACCCTTCCCATGCGCAATTTTTGCAAGCTCGGGGGTGAGACATTCATCGATCAGGAACTTCATCCGCCTTCCTAAGTCGCGGAACACGGCGATCGGAAGTGATGACGGAGCCTTTTGGAAGGTCTCCAGTACGAGGACGCCCTCGCAGGGGGTTCGCCTCTGCATAAATCGCCGCGAGCCGTACCTTCTCCGCGTCAAGGCTCGGGTAGGCCCCAAGAATGCGCTCAACCGAATGACCGACAGTGACGGATGCCGCGACATCATACACTGGGACGCGAGTGTTACGGATAACGGGCGTGCCGCTGAGCACGTCATCCGACGACGTGACCATCTCGCGAGCCGCCTCGAGATCGGACAGACGTTCACTCGTGCTCTTCAGGAACGGCGTCAGATCGATCGTCAGAAAGTCGTCACGCACGGTCCAGTCCTCGCGCAGCAGTGCCGCCCAAGCGAGCGAGCGCGAGAGTGTTAGCTTGGGCTCAACCATCCTGATCGCAAACAATCGTTCTTCCGAGGTTAGACGTTTTGCGGTCTCGAAGTAGAAGCTGATGAAGGAGCAGGCTCCGGCCAGGACGTGCCGGCCGTTGTCAACCGATACGAAGGCATCGGGCAGGATGCGTTCATCGATTGCGCGATTGACATCTCGCAGGCTTACACGCGAGACCACGGCGGCCTCGCTTGCCTTCAGCATTTCGGCTACGGCTGCCATGGTCGCTCCTAAGTAAATCTTCCGACGCATCGGAAATATAGAATGAGAGAGTGCCTTTTTCAATGCCTAATGGCGCGGCTGGACGGCGAAACAAGAAAGCCGAACTCAGAGGCTCGGCCACTTGTGAAGGTAAAAATCGGAGCGCCGAGATGCATCCGCGGGCATGAACAAGATCGCGAAGCACCAAGGCGACGCCGCCCATAGAAACTCCAGACGGCGCCAGAACCCCAGGCCAAACTGGAATGAGTCAGGGGCCGTCCGGCATACAGGTCTTCCTAGTGAGCAATCGCCCAGTTCGACAGCGGAACGGTCGCTATGAAGTTGGCCCGCGCCAAGCACGCCGGTCAAACCTACTCGACGGCGTGACTCAAAGCCGCTCATCCTGAAATTCGCCGGTCTCTGTCAGATCGGCTTGAACATGCTTTCCGCTGAGTCGGATTTCAAACGCGCCCAGAACTCAATGGCATACCGATCAGTCATCCCCGCCACGAAATCGCACACTTCGCGGGCCCGTCCAGTGATGTTGTCTGCCTTGTTGAAACGCTCTCTGACGTCCTCTGGCATCAGAATATCGCCCTTGTCAGCCATCAGCGCTTCGAAAAGATCGGTCACAACATCGTAGCCTCGATATTCGCCCAGCTTCACGCGCGGGGCATAGATAGCGGCCTCATAGGTGTACTGTTTCAGGACTTCCTTTCGGCGCAATCGCCCTTTGGACAGCTTCACCTGGCTCTGAGGTGGACATTGCTCGTTGTAATCCAGCTCCACTGACGAGATGAATTCATGCACCAACTGCGAAGACAACTCTGTGCGGTTGTATGCGTCATCACTGATCAGCCTGGACGTCTTATAAACAGCGGTAAATCGCCTGAACCCTTCCCGCTCGGCCTCCAGCTTCTGTCTTCTGGCCACTTCGGCTGGCTGCAGACTGTCGCCATCCTCTTGGTTGCTCATTTCAGCGCCATCCGGACTCCCAGTCGCATCCACCCCCACGCTACTTCCATCGTTATCGGGCTCGCCCTGGAACAGTCCGGCAAAAATATCGAAGAATACGTCGAGCACATCTTCCTTGCTGACGTCCTCCTTGATCTGCTTCGATACGCTCGCTGCCACCTTTTCCAACAGCGCATCCTTGGTCGCCAGGATCTTCGCAGGGCTTAGGAACCCGACCTTCAGGCAGTCTTCAAGATCGTAGACGGAATATGCAATGTCGTCTGCCAGATCCATTATCGAGCATTCGAGCGACTTGAACTCTTTTCCGCGCTTTAGTTTGAAGTCGCCTATTACTGAGCTTTTGATGTTCTCGACGATCCTTTTTTCCGTAGCGTAGTAGCCCTTCTCAACCTTTGAGCCTTCAGGGCGCACGGCTTTGATCATGTTGTCGTACTTCAGGACAGAGGCCAGCGTCCGATGGCAAAGGTTTAGACCGGCCCTTATATCGCCATCGCCATCGAGAGCTTTGGCGTATTTGACCTTCTTCTCTAGCCTGGTCAGGATTCGCAAGGTTTGGGCATTGCCCTCAAACCCGCCATATTCGAGCATCGCATTGTCGAGCGCCCGTTCACCGTTGTGACCGAATGGCGGATGGCCAATGTCGTGAACCAGACCAGCGGCGAAACACAACCTGACGTCAATAAGTTCAGGCAAAGTAGTCTTGTATGTGTGGTTGATGAACTCGGCTATTCCCTGGGCGATCTGGGCCACTTCAAGCGAATGGGTCAGCCGGCTCCTGAAAAAGTCGGACTCGCGGCTGGGGAATACCTGTGTCTTTCCCTGCTGACGGCGGAAGCTAGCGCTGTGAATGATCCGACCGTGATCTCGGGAGTAATTGTGCCGGTAGTCCTTTTCTTGGGGGTCCGCGCCTCCGCGGACCACCTCCCTGGTTTCATCGTTGCTCGTGTAGAGCTTAATCTTGCTTTTCGGCGCTGTTTTTGACGGGCTCTTTGGCGGTGTTGCCATCGTTCTCTGTCTCTTCTCTCATGCGGCGTTCGAAGCGCATGCGAAGAGCCCTATCCAAGGTTCCGAGCTGCGACTCAGCATCTTTACGAGCGTTTGCGACAGCGGTCAAAAGCATCTTCGTTTCCCTTCGTTTAGCATTGTGGATACTTAATATTTTTATCGTGTTCTTATTATGTTCCGTTTTCCCACGAGCGTCAATTAGAGGCTTGGTCAGCAACCAGACGCATTCGCGTCGGCACACTGGCCTGTCGGACGACATCCGCGATGTGACTTGTCAGGCCGACCTCCCCCTCCAGTATCAGGCCATGGCCGAACGGAATCATTGTGAGAGCTACTCGTAGCGCTTCCAAGCCATCTCGAACATCGAAACTTTTCCATTCCGTAGCCTCTCCTGGGACAATTGTTGCACCAGATGAAACGCTGCGCCCCTTGTGTAGTTGCAGCAGCCACGCAGCGCGGCCGTCATATGCCCATTCGAATCTCACCGCACCAAGTTGAGCGGAAGTTCGTTGATAGAGAGTTTCAACTGCACTCAAAACTTCAGGTGGAAGTTCTTGAGGCGCCTTCTTCCCGAGCATGAAAGCGTCGCCGGCGCCAAGAACTCCCTCGACGTGGAGTTGCCCATCAGCGTCACAAATCGCAGCACCCGACCAGGTCGCGGGGACGCCTTCCTGCGCGATGACTGACGCAATTGCACGATGATCAGGGTCCTCCGCATTCAGGAGCTTGAACGGGTCAGTCCAACCTCGAACAGTCGTGAAATGGCCCGGCACCTGTTCGGTCGGACATGTCCGTGTCCAAATTTCGCGGGTGCCTGTACTCTCGCCGAACGAGAATGGAGCGACCCGGCGAGAAATAACTGTCGTTCGCGGCACGGGCACGCCGGCAAGATGACCGATCAGCAACCCGTATGCCTTGTCTCCAAGCATGCGCGAGAAGCCATTTGGCCACCTCGGCTCCACGTCAGCGGCATGCATAGCTTCATTCTCACCGAATTCCCAATATATGACGTGGGATTGACGATAGCCGCGCGGCTTGGGGTGAAGGCTGAACTCAAGGCGCGCGGATTTTGCTGACGCAAAATCGGGACCGAATCCGTAGACTATGTCGAACAGCCGGCGCGCCCAGTCAGAGCGTAGTGTCGCGAAACCCGCTTTCTCGACCCCGCGTGGCGTAACATCGGGACCAAATTCAACGATGTCATCAAGGATCACCCCCGAAACTCCGCCATCGCTGACATCGATAGTCTCGTTGACAATCGTGAACCAGCCTGCGGCAGAGAGACGCTCAACCGCAGCTACGACATCAAGGGGCGAGGAAAGTCCGTAGAGAAACTCGGCACTCTGAGGCTGGTGTTCATTGAAGCTCCGGACGTTGAGCGTGCCTTCGACGCTCCTCAAAAAGAGAGCCCCTATCGCCTCCGCCGGCGTATCGAAGTGCTGATCGGCCGGCAGCCCAGCGAGCCGGGCAAACTGCTGTATCGGAGCCCCGGCTTTCGGTGCGAAGCTAACGAATTGCGCGACATTGAATTGTTCGGCCAGTCGCGCCAGAACAGCATCCTTGCGGAAGGCAGAGGGGCGGTCGCTCATGTGGCTCGATCGATCAGGCATGGCAGTCGGTTCATTGTGCTGGCCCGGAAATGGACACGACGAGAAGGTGTAAGCCCGCCACCTTAGCGCCTTTTGTACGAACTGGACCACCAGCGACGGCTCTATCGTGTGGAAAGAGTGCTTCTTGACGTCGCAGGACGCCAAGTTGCCACCATGCGACGGCGGCCATTATAGACTCGGCGCGCCTCACGACATACCGGCCAGACCGCGAAGAATATTCATTATATGCATTCTTCTTTCCGGTTTTGCTCTAGCAAGGCGCTGAACGATTGCCTCGATCTCCGCACTGGAAACCGCTTCCTTCATAGAATGGGATGAAAGCCAAAATGTCAGCTTCCGCTCCAGCTTGTCGGTCATTTTAGCACGAAGATTCAGGACTTTACTGATGTATGATTGCGTGTAACCACAAGACAATGCCAGCTGGACCTGGCCTACCCCTAACCGGTCCATCGCCTCTCGTATCTCGTTCAGCAGAGCGGTGTTTTCCGTTGTCATTTTGATCAAAATTGGCTATGATTTTTATGAATAATGATTGGGACTGAGAGATGCAACAGGTTATTTCGCTGAAGGATGGGCAGCCGATCTTCCTGCATCTGCCGGATGCCGATGCCGAGGTTATGCCGTCGGTCCCTTGGGGGGATTTCGCGGCAGTGTTCACGCCGGCTTTCTGGGCAACGCAAGTTTGGATGGACGCGCTTGACACGCCTGACGAGAGCGGACTTGGCGAAACGCTTGCAGAGGAAGTGGTCGCGTGCCTTCTAGGCGGGCACGGCGCACCTGCTGAGGTTGGCCTTGCCGCATACGATCGCGTCCGCTCCTATATGCGCGTGAACGGTCCCCGCCTGACTCTAGCGCAGGCGGAATCACTGCTATCAGAACCGCTATCAGTCCTCGGACGATCCGTGAGATACCGGTTCGCAAAGCAACGTGCAGGCTACTTGCACAGATGCCTGGAAGGCGTTGCTATGATTGACGAGGCCCAGTTGAACGACAGAGAGTTGCGCGATAGCCTTTGTACCTTGCCCGGGATCGGTCCGAAGACCGCATCGTGGGTAGTTCGCAATCGTCGACGCAGCGATGATGTCGCTATACTCGACGTTCATATCATCCGCGCCTGCTGCCAAATAGGCGTTTTTCCTGCAAAGGCGAATCCAGCTACCGATTATTTCAGACTGGAGGAGAAATATTTGGATTTCAGCTCTGCGATTGGAGTCCGGGCATCAATGCTGGACGCCGTAATGTGGAAAGTCATGCGAAGCGTACATCCGCGCCTCTTACAAACGTTGATGAATGTTTCGAATCAGGCTCTAGTCCCGAACTAGGCGAGGAGGACCTGACATGAGCGGTGGCGGCGGAGGCAGTGGACGGAGTGATCTCGGTCCCGCTGTCGGAGGGGGATTCGATCAATGCAGCCGCGAGTACCAGGCTCCCGTTAACAGTCCGAAGCCTTCGGTCCTTGGACCGCTTAACGTGGGCAACGTTCTGGATGTCGACGTTGTGGCCATCGGTAGTTCTTCAACGCTTGTCGTACGGGATGCTGGCGGAAACCTCGGCGGGTCGCTCACGTTCGTTGGCTATCTGCAGGTGATCAACTGCATTGTTCAGCAGGCGGTGCTATACAAAGCTGAGATTCTGTCGATCTCCGGCGGCGTCTACACGGTCAGGGTCTACCCGGTGTGAGCCGCGACGTAACCGTTGCGGGCGGCGTCTACCATGAGCGCTGCCTGCAACCCGAATGGGATCGTGTCTTAGGGTCGGCAGGACGCGGCGCGTTTGCGATCGCGCAGCTTGCAGGTGGCCGCGTGCAACTACGAGGTTACGCCAACAGCCGGCTCAGCGATCGGATCGCTGTTGAGGCAGAACTTGCTGACGTCCAACTGAATCTCCTGGGTACCGAGCAGGCAGTCACTTTCGATTATGTCCATACGCTCTCGGTGCCACATATCTCGCCGCCACCGGCATTGCTGAAGAGACTTCCAGATATCAAGGTCGAGAACAACATCGTCATCCGCTATGGGATGATCGAATCAGACGTCATCGTGTCCGCGAACATAGCAGTGTATGACCCTCAATCTGCGTTCGACGCCCAACCGTTCAGGAGAAACGGTTCGTCGGCAGCTAGGCTCGGTGTGGTTCTCAACCGGTTGGAGATGCGGTCCATCACTGGGACCGACAATCCGCGCGAAGGCGCCAATTGGCTGTTTCATAATGACGGCGCCGAAGTCGTCGTCTTGAAGATGGGCGCGCTGGGGGCATTGGTCCTCACGCCCGAGCACCAACAACAGGTTCCACTCTACGAATCGGATTCAGTCTGGAAGCTCGGGTCAGGGGACGTGTTTTCCTCAACGTTTGCCGGTTTCTGGGCGATACATGGGAAGGAACCGGTCGAAGCCGCGGATTTGGCGTCGCGCGCAACCGCTTGGTATTGCAACTCGCGAACCCTTCCACCTCCCACTCCAGATATTTTGATGTCCGCCAGGGCAAAACCGATCAAGCCTGGCTCTGGACGCATTTACCTTGCCGCACCTTTCTTTGACCTTGGACAGCGCTGGCTGGTCGAAGAGGCGCGGCTCGCACTCATTGATGCGGGAGCAGACGTCTTCTCGCCCGTACATGAAATCGGACCCGGCAAGGCCGACGTCGTCGCTCCGGCGGATTTGATCGGTTTGGACGGTTGCGACGTCATCTTTGCGATACTGAACGGCATGGACCCCGGAACTGTCTTCGAAGTCGGGTATGCGAGAAAAAAGGGCATCCCGATCGTTGCACTGGCGGAGAACGAGAAGGAGGAAGACTTAAAGATGTTCGTGGGCTCGGGCACGATGGTCGCGCAGGACTTCGTGACCGCGATCTACAAGGCGATATGGAGCCTGCCTAAATGAAGACGGCATTGCTACTCTCTGGAGGCATGGACTCGGTCAGCATCGCTTGGTGGAAGCGTCCGAACGTTTGCATCACCATCGACTATGGGCAGAAGCCGGCTGAGGCTGAAATCGTCGCCGCTGGCCAGGTCGCGCGCCTCCTCAATATCCCTCACGAAGTCATTTGCGTCGATTGCTCGGCTCTAGGATCTGGGGACTTGGCGGGCAGTGCGCCGTCTGAGGTCGCGCCAGTGTCGGAGTGGTGGCCATTCCGCAATCAGCTCCTGATCACGCTCGCTGGCATGGCTGCGGTGAAGAGCGGCGTAAAACACCTCCTTATCGGCGCCCTCGCCACCGACGGCGTCCACGCCGACGGGCGTCCCGACTTTGTCGAGCATATCTCGAAGCTGCTGGCGCTTCAGGAGGGCGGCATCACTGTAGAAGCTCCGGCTATCGAGCTGGATGCGGTCGAACTGGTGCGAACCTCCGAGATCGACCAAGCGACCCTCGCCTGGGCGCACTCGTGCCACGTTGGGAATTACGCCTGCGGCAGATGCAGGGGCTGCGTGAAGCATTACAATACCTGGTCGGCTCTTGGCTGGACGCCTCACTGAAGAACCTGCTCCCAGGGAGCAGCCTGGTGACTGGTCTGCCTGGTTGCCGGCAGGCGCGGTAATACGTGAGCTTCCAAAGCCGGAAGAGCAGCGCGATCGATCATTTCTAGACGTAATGGAGTCGCGGCGATCTGCCATTGGGGCGCCTGTAAGCTGGCACGAGATTGAAGCATTGCTTTGGTACGCGTGCGGGACTCGCGAATTTCGTGGCATCGGACGTGCCGGCGTGCCTTTGGAACACCGGATTTCACCCTCCGCAGGTGGATTGCACCCCGTCCAGATCATTTATCAAATGTCGAACAGCGATCATGCGGCACGCGCCTATCTGCCCACGAGACACGCTGCAGCTTTCCTCGGCGCCTCATCCCAGGCAGCCGAACTCAACAGAGAGCAGGTGAAAGGGGTATTGGGAACCGCCCCAGGCTGCACCCTTCGGTTGGTGGCAGACCTGTCCAAAATCGATGCAGCCTATGTGAATGGAGAAAGCTTGGCCTGGCGCGATGCCGGTGTTGTTTGCGCGACCCTAAGTTTCGTAGCGGAGTGGCTTGGCCTGCGCTCCAACGTGCTGGGCTTTTCAGGCAACGCCTATCTACCCTTGATCGGGTTTCCAACAAACCGCTTCATGGCAGTCGGGGCTGTGCAAATCTCCAGTTTCGCTTAGCGGGTGCACCAAACGACAACCTGGAGATAGATGCATCGTCTGTGTGGACGCGGTTTTGGCAGTTGTGGCCCGTCGTTGATCCTAAGTGGCCAGTCCGATCCACACTCCCAATTCAACAATCAATCAACGTCTGTTCCGACGGGAACGTCTGAAAGTGAGTGACCGCTTCCCAGCCCATCGCGAACAAGTCTCACGCGCCTCCCTCGCTAAAAGATATCGACCTTGGCCAGACGATCCCTTCCCTAACCGAATATTTCGCAGCTGGTGAGCAGCACCTCTCCTCCTCCGGGCTGGCTCTGTCGGCGCCGCCGCTGCTACAGGCTATTTCGTATATGGTGAAGGCGATCCATTTCGCCGTTTGGTTGGGCATCGTCATTGGTCTGGCTATCGTTGGCCAGGTTTCGCGCCATCAGTCGCGTGATTAAAAAACGGTCGTAGTCGAAAGCACACAGCGTTCAGTTGCCTTTTCCGGCAGATACCTGACGCATTCTAGCAGAACGTGGGCACTGACACGGCTCAGCGCATGGCCCCCGCCTAGACGCCTCTCTTGTTACCCCAGAGCATAACGTGCAACTGCGGCAGCACGCGGGTTTCGAACCACCTGTCGCGGGTCACCTTTTCAATCAGCCACTCCATGCGTTTTATTATTCCGTCAAGATCGACAGGCGCGTCTTCATTTGCGAGGCGTGGCGGCGTGTGATTGCCGGGTTGCAGATAGATCGGAAGTCGCGGAAATCTCGCAGCGGCGTCTTTCGCGTAGGCGTAGTCCCTTTCGTCGAAAACAATGAGCTTGAGCACGACTTGCGGCCTGCCTTGTGCCGCCTGGAGGCAGGCCTCGAAAGCGGCCCAATCGGTCGTCATTTGGCTTGACGGCGGCTTTGGGCTGAGGACTAGCACGTCAAGGTCGGCAAACCAGTCTCTGGCCACCGAACCTTGGGTTTCCAGCGCAAAACGGTAACCTTCACCATGGCCTCGCTCGATGAGCGCGCCGAGCGGCTGGATGGCCGGATTGCCGCCTGACAGCGATACCATCAGCGGGCGGCCACCGGAAAGCGCAAGCACGTTTTGCCACACCGCGGCAATGGACATCATCTCCCATTCATGGCGGAATTGATTGTCCACCGCATGCAGGCTGTCGCACCAGGAACAGCGATAGTCACACCCGCCGGTTCTGACGAAGACCGTCGGCAAACCGATGAGCACGCCCTCGCCCTGGATCGTCGGCCCGAAAATCTCACTCACGCGGATTGCGGGATGCGTATCGGTCATGGCCGGTATTCCGCCCAGGTTTTCGGCGTTTCGCTCACCCGCACGGCCGAGGTTTCGCGCAGGCGTGCCTTGCACCATTCATAAAAATGTCTGGCCAGATATTCCGCCGTGACTTGCTCATGTCCCAGCACGTCGTTGAGATGTCGGTGGTCGAAGCTCTCGTCGATGTAGCGTTTGAATGGCGCCAAATCGTGATAGTCGCGCACGAAGCCGTTGTCGTTCAGTCCATTCGCTGAAAGCTCCACTTCAACGATGTAGTTATGCCCGTGCAGGCGCGCGCATTGGTGATCGGGTGGCAACGAGGTGAGCTGATGCGAGGCTGAGAAGTGGAATTCCTTGGTGATGCGGAACATTACGCGGTCCTCCTTCGCAGCGCATCGAGCCAGAAGTCGGAGTCCTCGTAGTCGGTGGGGTCCGGCTGCCCAGAGAGATGAAACGCCTCGCGCCGCTCGACGCAGGTCCCGCACCTCCCGCAGTGACGCTCGGCGCCCTTGTAGCAGGACCAGGTCTGCGCAAACGGCGTGCCGTATGCTGCTCCATTCCTAACAATGTCCGCCTTCGTGAGATTCACATAGGGTGCATAAATGCGAATCTCCGCGTAGCCGTCGAGCGCGTGGTCCTGCATCATCTGGAAAGCGTCGATGAAGGCCGGACGGCAGTCGGGATAAATGAAATGATCCCCACCATGCACGGCCGTCGCCACCGCCTCAGCGCCGTGCGCTGCGGCGAAGCCGAAGGCAATGGCTAACATGATGGCGTTCCGGTTCGGCACCACCGTGACCTTCATCGTGTCTTCGGCGTAGTGCCCGTCGGGCACCTCCACATTATCGGTCAGCGCGGAGCCGGAAAGGCCGCCGCCGATCTCGTGGATGTCGATGATGCGGTGCGGGACGCTCAGTCGCTCCGCGCAAAGGGCGGCGAAGCCCAATTCCTTTCTATGCCGTTGGCCGTAATCGAAAGATAGGAGGCCGGCGAGTTCGTGCTCCGCTGCCACCTTGTGAGCAAGGGTAACGGAGTCCAATCCGCCGGAGCAGACGACGAGAGTCTTCATTTTTGGGTCCTTGTTTTAACCGGGTAGGCTGCGACCGGAGATTTCTCTGCGCTCCCAGTACTTCAGGAAATCCATTTTGTGAAGTGAACGGGGGACGAGTTTCATGCGCTGACGTGCCGCTGTGTGCAAGGCGCCCTCGCGGTGAGCCTGCAAGGAACACTGACTAGCGAAACGTCACGCTTCAGCGGAATGCTCAAAGGCGAGCGCACCAGAATAAGCTCTGCAGGAGGTCCGGACCTTCGTAAACAAAGTTCTCGACGATCAAGCGCCCGGCGGTCCCGAGCTTCGAGGGACGCCACCGCGAGGGCTTCAGGTACAAGACGGCCCGAGGATGGGCTTGCCGCAAGAGAACGGACTTACCAGTGGATGTTCAGCGACGCCGATGCAGATGTCTGGAATGATCACGACATCAATTGTCGCGGCAACTTTGGCTGGCCTGCTCCTCGGGTTCCGTAGATCCAGCGCATTCCGCTTCAGGATCGGTTCGAACCGGAGCACGCCCTCGGTCAATGGACGACCAAACCCTGAATGATCGGTCGTGAGCCGACATCTGTGAACAAGCGGTGTGGTCGATTGCTATCACCCATGTGTTGCGCGCAGGTATCTTATGGCAGTGGATGAACTGGATTTGATGATTTTACAGCTGGCGGTCGAAAGCGTTCGCTCGCTCTCCTTAAGCTTCGCAGAAAAGGCCGCCGAGGTAGCAACCAGGAGCCGCGGCATCCTGCTTTTCGACGTGCGGGTCGACGGTGATGCGGAGGTCCAGCGGGTCGCAGCCATCCGATATCAGGGCGACCAGATCGGCGTGCTGGCGTTGGACAGACAGGGCCTTGTTAGCCACCATTGCATCGTCAACGGTACGTTCTCACATTTCACTGCGCCCTTGGAGAACTGGCACAGCATGCCCCTGTCGATGCAGGCCAAGATCAATGCCAACGGCCATGCCAGCCTCTTCCTAGGTGCCTTGCGAAATGCCGGACATTTGCTGGGCAGCTAGCATTTGGCGAGAATGCATCTGTGAATTTTTGCATGCGCATCGCTGCCGACCGCCGGCATGATTGTCGTGCTCGAAAAGGCTGCGGCGATCGCGGCAAAGCGATCGCCGCGATGATGGCGATCAACGCGTGGGCGTTGCATCGTGCGCGATCGTTTAGACGGAGGTCTCCGCCTGGCATCGAGCAACATGCACGGAGGTACGCAAAGCGCAAACGCATCAAGTAGTTGAAGGGACGAGCCCCTCGCGCAAATGAAGCTTGCGCTGCCGCTGTCGTCCCATCGTGCCGCCGAACTCGGGGGCGTGACGATCGACCACGATGGCCTATTTTTTGCAAAGCCGAATGTCCCGATTCCGAAGCCAAGGAAAAAACTCCGACCACAGCGAAGAATAGTAACAACACGGGCGACGCAAGCCGCCTTGCCCTCTAGCAGGGGAGGTGCTTGCGGTGCTCTCACCGACACAAGATCGCAAATGGCACGTGGGTGAGCACCAGAACTGGCGACACGCATGGTGATCGGCTTGACTCGCTGGAGGAAGCACAAGGCCTCAGTGGGCGGAGGCGCCAGCGACGGTCGAATACTGGCTGGCTGCTCGGGATCTGATCGTTGAAATGACGTAGGATTTGGTTGCTTAAGCCGATCCGAACCATTTCCCGGAGACCACACCCACCATGAACGATCTTGCGCTGCCGCTGAGCG
>NZ_JAMYSV010000036.1:0-27211 GCF_040322115.1 Mesorhizobium sp. M0195
GGGCAGACGCCCCGAAACGAACCCGTCGACCGCAACCTGCAAACCCCCGCCTGCCATCACGACGGAGCAATCCCGGCGCCTGACGCGGCGCGTGGAAAAGCACCGCAACGGCGACCACAATGTCGCTTCAGGCCGTCAAAAGCTTAGTCGCCGTGCATCAAGGCGGCTAGGTAGGTGTGGCCCGGCTTCGTTGAATCCGCTGCGGGCCAGCTCTCTGATAGAAATCGGCGCCGTCGTCCCAGGCTTTCCATGGGCATCGTTTCCCGCGCGGAATGAAGGTCTCCTTCCCGAAGGCGGCAATTCCTAACTCGGTGCGATGCCCGATTTGCGGTCAGGCTGCATCCGCCTTTTCTTCCAGACCAAGTAATCGCTTCGGCCAGAGCGCCGGCGGTGAAGAATTGTCTTGCGCTATCCCTAGCAAATGCGCTCATGCTGCTATTCCTCCACGGGCACCTGCGCCGGGAGGGCACCTCTAAACGCGACCGATAGACCGAGGGGAGGGCTCAACCCAATGAGCAGGGTGGCGCCCGCAGATGCGACTCCAGCTTCGTCGGCGACATTTGCGCCGCTCGAGAATGCAACTTTCCGATCGCTCTGGCTTGCTACGCAGGTGTCCAGCTTTGGCTGGCTAATTCAAACTGTCGCCATCAGTTGGCTGATGGCGACCATTTCGACTTCCGACGTGATGGTCGCCTTGGTGCAGGCTTCGACGACGTTGCCTACATTCGTCCTGTCGATCATCGCCGGAGCCCTGGCTGATAATTTCAGCCGCCGCAATCTGATGTTCGCTGGCTGGTCCGTGATAGCGCTGTCCTCGGCGATGCTGACGGTTCTTGCAGGCTTGGGAATTTTCAATCCATGGATGGTTCTTGCATTCAGCTGTTTGGCCGGAGCGGGCGCCGCTTTCACCGATCCCGCTTGGCACGCGTCGGTCGGCGACATCTTACGAAAACGCGAAGTTCCAGCCGCGGTTACGCTCATCTCGGTTGGATATAACGCTGTTCGAAGCGTCGGTCCGGCGATTGGTGGCATTGTCGTTGCCTCCTTTGGACCTTTGACAGCTTTCGCTGTGGCGACGCTGACCTATCTAGCGCTGCTGTGGACCATAGGGCGCCGCAAATGGGATGTTCGCTCGTCCCCCCTCCCGCGGGAGCCATTGACCACGGCCATCCATGACGGAGCGCGCTTCACCGCACTATCGGCGGAGATCAAGGCGGCAATCGCGCGTGGCGCGCTTTTTGGCCTGACCAGCATCTCCATACTCGCGCTCCTGCCTATCGTTGCTCGCGATCAATTAGGCGGAGGACCGATCGTTTATGGCATCCTGATGGCTGGCTTCGGGACCGGCGCCTTGTGCGTCGGCATCTGCAACAATGTTTTGAGACGGTCGCTCTCCCAGGAGCGACTGACAATACTGGCATGCATTGCTTGCGCGGCGTGTTGTTTATCTCTTGCTCTCACGTCTTCAGTGGCAGTGGCTGCTATTGCGCTGGCGCTCGGCGGCGCGGGATGGGTGGTCACCTGGACGGGGCTCGACGTAAGCGTTCAATTGGCAAGCCCAAGGTGGGTCGTTGGTCGCACGCTCTCGATCTATTATGCCCTTTCGTCGGGTGGTATCGCGGCCGGCAGTTGGCTGTGGGGTACGGTGGCTGAGAACTATTCGCTTGCCTCAGCCCTGGAGATTTCAGCTGCTGCGCTACTGATGGTCGCGGCCACCGGGTTCCTGTTGCCGATCCGTCAATGGCAAGACTCTGATCAGGATCCTTTTGGCTTCGAGACACCGCAACTCGCTCTCGACCTGAAGCCGAGAAGCGGCCCGATCGTCATCAAGATCGAGTACTCAATACCGGAGGCAAACGTCGAAGCTTTCCTCGATCAGATGCAGGAACGACGGCGGGTGCAAAGCCGCGTCGGCGCCAGGCACTGGAACCTCCAGCGCGATCTTCAGGATTCCTCGCTTTGGACAGAAACCTTCCGCACGCCGACCTGGATGGACTATCTGCGCCTTAACCATCGCCTCACAGCGGCGGACAAGGAATTGGACCAACGTCTGCTCGAATTGAACATGGGTGGAAACCCACCTCTTACTAAACTTTCGATTGAGCGGCCGACCGGGGCAACCCGCAAGCGGGATCAACCGACGCGATTTTTCTTCCGCCGGTGATCGCAGGCTGTTGTTGATAGAGTTTCAAGGGTGAGGGTAGATGACCGGCTTGGTAAGATTTGAGAGGCCAGTTGTGATTCAGATTGGCCGCTATACAGAACGCACCGTGTTCGATGTTAATGATGCGGCCTCCATCCTGCTGCGGGATCTTGGTGGTCGTCAGACGGAGAAGCACAGGGCAGCTATGGACGCCTGTCTGAAGGTTATACGAGGTGAGCTTCATCCACCCGCCGCCCGCAGGGCTTTCGTCGCGGTCGCGCGCGAAGCAAAGATTCTACGCGGCGATTGACTGGAGTGCTCAAGCGGCACCGCCCGGCAACTGGCGGCTGATACAGAAGGCCTGAGGCATGACGTTGCCGCTCTTCTATCTGACACGAGCAGGGCGCAGCAGTTCCTACCCGTCGACTACATCGGGCAAGGTGTCTTCGACGACGCTCAAATTTCGGTCGAAAGCTTCTTTGTCGGATGCGTGGGCCCGGAGAGAGCGCACATTGTTCAGGATCGCCGCCACCGCCGCTTCTTTATCGGGTGCTATCCTTGTCGTGACCGCTTTAGCCGCCAACGCGGAAAAATCTATGGCGGTATAAGCTGGTACGACCGCAGCGTCGGTTGCTTTCGGCCGTTCTTTTACGATTGCGCGCCGGCCCCGCGGCAGAGCCATACGGTCAGCTTTTGCTGCAAATGTCGCGCCGCGCCGCAGGCGCGTCTGCACGAGGCCCGAGCGGTACGCAGGTGCTGTCGGCACAATCGTCGGGAGCGCATGAGATGGAACCGCCTCAGAAGCGTCCAATGCAGGGCTTTTCGTGCGCGAAGCGTCGGTAGAGGCGGGCAGGGGCATGAACGCGCGTTTGGCGAGCCGGCCGTCGGCGAAATAGAAATTGCGCGTGCCGAGAATTGGCAGTTCGCCGCGCGGCAATATGATGACCTTGTTCTTGTCGAGCGTGCGGATTTCATCCGGCCGCATAAGAGGCCGCCGCACTTGCTTGCGGTGCTCGGAGCGCGTGTAATAAGTGTCGAACAAGGTTGCCTTGGTTCGCGTCACGTCCTTTTGAACGTCCGACGTTTCGCCGAGCTGCTCGGAAATGTAGCGCAGATCGTCAGCGTCCTGCGCACCGAAAAAGATCTGCACGCGAGCCGCGTTGATAAGTGTCTTGCGCCCCTCCTGGCGATAGATCTCGTCTACAGCCTTCAGCGACTGTACGAAGAACCACATCGAAACACCGTTGCCGCCGAGCACGCTCGCCATTTCGGTCACGTTCTCGAGCTTGCCGAGGTTCTGGAACTCGTCGAGCAGCACAAGCACCGGATGCTCGTCGGCACGCGGCATAGTTTCCGACATGAAGTTCATCAACTGCGTAATCAGGACGTTGAACAACGGTCCAAGGGAGGTGATCTGCTCGCGCCGCACGTCGAGATAAAGAGAGATCCGGTCGCGCTTCAGCCTGCGAATATCGAACGTGCTGCGCGACGTAGCTCGCATCAGGCGCTCGTTGAGAAAAGGGGCCATGCCGGTGCGTACGCCGGCATATATCCCGGAAAACTGCCGCTCAGACATCTCAAAATATGGCAGCAGGGTTTGCAGCGTGAAATGCGAGCATTCGCGGCGGCGTTCCTCGCGCAGCGAGCCGATGAACTCCAGGAGCGGCTGCTCGGCACCGTTCATGATCTCGAGGATTGTGGCGAAGGTCTTCTTCTCGTTCGGGATCGCAGGCGATTCCATGACGAAGGACGCGATGCCGGTAAAAAGGAGGCGGGCGTCGTTAACCCAGTAGGGATCCGCGTTCGAAGGGGGGCGCGGAAACAGCGCTGCAGCGATGTTGCGAAGGTCGATGTCGCGCTGCGCCGAATCCAGCGAGATGAAGTCCATCGGATTGTAGCATGCGGTATTGCCGTCCGAATCAGCCGGCGCGAAACGCACCACGCGGCTCATGGTTGAACGGTAGCCGGCGGTGGCCGCATAGGTCTCGCCACGCAGGTCGAGAACCACGAACGAATGCGGCCAGGTCAGGGCGTTCGGGATAATGAGAGACGTGCCTTTGCCGGAGCGCGGCGGCCCTATCACAAAGCCGCCAACATCATCGCCATCAATCCACAATTTCTTGCCGCCAATCAGCTTGCGCTGGATCAAACGGACCTTGCCGGAGCGCTGATCGCGGCCGGGCGACAAAATTTCGGCCAGCCTGCCGCCGGCTCGACCGACGAACACGCCGCCAATTTTGGTCAAGCCGGTTTTCGATACGTCGCTCATAGTCATGAAGCGAGAGTCATTGCGCTTTCTGGGGCGCATGAGAAACAGGCCGACCAGTGGCAAGAGAAACCCTAAACCTCCCGTCGCAATGGCGTATTGCACCCGGTCAAAATTTCTCGCGGTCACGTCAGCCCAGGCCAAACGAACAACCGGCAAAGCATTGGCGTTCAACTGGTCGAACAGGACGTGGGAGCCAGTCCTGTACCAATCAGTCGCGGCATAGGCGACCGTGAAGACCAGGGCGCCCAGGGCCATCGCCATGAGCACCATGAAAATTGCTGTTGCGATTTTCTGCATGGGTTGGCCCCGCTAGATCGTCTCCGCCTTGGTGAACTTGATCTCGCTGATGCCGCGCCGTCCGCCTTCGGTGCGGACCATCTGAACGACCACCGGAATGACCTCGCGCAGATAGTCGAGAATTTCGCTTCGTGAGAGGCCCGAGCTGCCCTGCATGACCATCAGCGCCAGCCGCTCGTAGGCGGACCGGGCGGAATTGGCATGAACGGTCGTGAGTGAACCCGGATGGCCGGTGTTGATGGCCTGGAGGAATGCGAAGGTTTCAGCGCCGCGCAACTCGCCCAATAGCAGACGGTCGGGCCGCATGCGAAGCGAGGCCTCGAGCAGCTGTTGGGCGGAGACTTTGGCAAGGCCCTGGTCGCCCTTCGAAGCTATCAAGGTGACGTTGTTGGGAGCCGGCAGCCTCAGTTCCCGGGTATCTTCGATCGTGATGATCCGTTCATGGGCCGGGATCTCCTTCAAGAGCGCATTCAAAAACGTCGTCTTGCCGGTCGATGTACCGCCTGAAACGACGATGGAGACACGGTTGCGCACGGCATATTGCAGGAAGTCCATCGGCGACGTGTCGTGCAACATCTCGACAAGTCGCTTTTCTTCGGTTGACAGCGCCAGTCCGCTGCCCATCGCCGTGTTCTCGAATGCGCCGAGATCGTTGTAGGCATCAAGGCTCATATCCATGATGACCTGCTTGCGGATCGAGATCGCCCCGCCTTCGGGAGCCGCCGGCGGCAAGATGCATTGGATGCGCTCACCCGAGGGAAGAGCGGCCGACAGGACCGGCTTTTCTTCGTTGATGACCTGATTTGTCGCCGAGGCGACGCCAGTCGAGATGTTGCGAATCCAGCCGGGCGTGACCTCTCGCTTGACGACGTGCTCCATTTCCTTCGCGCCGAGGCGTTCGATGAACAATTCACCCGGCCTGTTGATCGCAATCTCGGAGACCGCATCTTCATTCAAATAGGACCATATCGGTTCCAGATGAGCGCGCAGGACCGGGGCTCTCGCCCAAGGGTCGGGGAGGGGAAGCACGGCATTCATTTCACCGGGCTCCCATAGCCGGAATAGAAATGATCCTTCGGCGTACCGTAGAGAGGCGTCGGATCGATCGCCGCCTTCGGCCGCCCACCTGCCTTCAGGCGTGCAACTTCTTCCTGAACGGGATCAGCGTACAAATCCGAGAAATCGAGATCTCGCCGCACCAGCACGACAATCGATGTGCCCTGGTCGACGTAGACTGTCGGGCCAATGTTCTGCGTGTCGCGAAACGCCTCTTGCGCGAGTTGCTGCAAGGCGGTCGATGACTTATCGAAGGCGATGCTGCGGGCGTCGCGCTGCGAGCCATTGCCACCATAAGTTACGGTGGTGGTCTCGCCGGTTACGGGATCGATCGTCGACACCTGGCGCTGTTGTCCATCCTGGCTGCGATCTCCAAGCGAGGACAGATATTCAGAGACGCCGCCAACGACGGAAAGCATGATGGCGTTGCCGTAGCGTTCAAGCCAGTGCGTATCGACACGGCCGCCCATGCCACCGCGGCCGAGCGCATCGGCACCAGGCGACTTGATATCGATAGAAATACCGTCCGAGCGGATGGCCCTGCTCCAGACGATGAAAACACGCTTCTGACCGCGCGCAAGCCCCGAGCGGTATTCCCCGGTCAGCCGCGAGCCCTTCGGAATGAGGATCCGCCTGCCGTCGAGCGAGAAGACATCCTCGCGCACGACAGCGCGCACGGCACCGGGAAGGTCGGTGTTGATCGCGGTTTCCAAATAGCCGCGAATGATCGTTCCCTCTGGGATCAACGCATCGGTGCGGCGGAAGACCCTGGCTTTGACAATGCCGGAAGAACTTGCCTCAGACTGCGCCAGGAATGCCTTGTTGGGATCACTGTCGGCGCCGGGGACCGCAATGATCTGACCGTCCGGCGCGATTTCGACCTGTGCCGCCGGGGCGCCGGCATCCGTCGAGCCGGTTTGATCATTCGTCACCATCTGGTTCGACCGCAGGCGTGCCCATACCGCTTTTTCACGCTCGGCGGCCTCAGCCTTAAGGCGAGCCTCGTCCTCAGCCGCGGCCTTGCGGCGGGCTTCTTCCTCCTCGGCCTTGCGGCGAGCCTCCTCGGCCGCCATTTGCGCCTCCAGCGCCCGCCGCTGCGCGTCAAGGTCCGCGCCCTCCTGCACGGTCTGGTCGACATTATCGGCTTGTTGCGTGCCCTTTTGGCCGTCAGCTGGTGGCGGCACCACGATCTGGTCGATCGTGCCGTCGGCAGGTTGCGGCGGGTCGTTCAACGCCGGCGGGCGGAACTCTGGCGGATTGAAGTTTTCCTCGCCATCGCTGCGAAGATCGCGCGATACCGGCTCCCGGGGCCAGTTCAGCCATATCAGCGCGCCTACCAGCACTACGCCGAGGCCGACCAGGGCGATCCTGGTACCCACGCCCGCACCACGGCGCGCGACTGTCGGGCTGCCGTCCAGTTGGTTATAATCGATCTGGGTCATCACCGCCCTCCGCTGGATCCGAACAGGGTGGAACCGCCTGTCAGTTTCGTTGGACCGTAGATCTGCTCGACCGGGTCGATAGGGTTGGGTCGCGCCCGGTTGTAGAGGCAGAGCGTCTTGCCATCGGCCCGCAAGGTGAATTGCCGCGCGACCTTGTCGATGATTGTGTATTTGCCCTGCGTACGAACGTTGACCAGCGACTCATGCCGCTTGTCGTCGACAACGAAGATCGCCGGAATGTCGCCCTTGAACTCCAGAAACACCTTGGTGCCGTCGTCGAATACGGTGCGCGGCTTCAGGCTGTCGTCGCCCTTGTAGGCGTAGTCGTAATTGAGATCGGCATAGTTCAGGTCCTTCAAATCCGGATCGGCGGCGCTCTCCTTGGCCTGTGAGAGCAGGCGCGCGTTGATATCCTCGTCCGGGTATTTGAACCGGACCTGGAAGGATGCCCGGTCACGGCTATTGTCAGTCGCCTGCAGCAGCAGGGAATAGACGCGCCGGTTGGTGACCACGTTGACGTTGGTCCACGCATCGGGCTCCAGCGGCTTGACGAACAGAAACCGCGATCCGCGTTTGGGGACGATCGACCAGCCTTTCGTGTCGCCAGCCGACACGGTTTCGATGACTTCGGTCGGACTGAGCTCGACCATCGTGGAAATGCCAAGAGCGGCGCGCACCGACGTCACGTCGTCGTTATTGAAGGTGACATATCGGATCCGGCCGTCGCGTGCCGCCGCGGCGTGGATCGTGCCGAGCAGCAGGGCGGCCGACAGTGCGAGGCCCGCGCGCCATTTCATTGCAGGCTCCCTGCGGCCGGCGCCGATTCCTGGTCGCGGCGATAATCCGTAACCTGAAATCCCAGCGGGTTGTCGAAGCGCCATTCGTTCTTCAGCGGCGTCGAGGTGTAGCGGAATTTTATCACCGCGACCCAATTGTCGGCGGTCGAAGAATTGTCCCGCCGCGTCGTCGTGGCGAAGCGCACCGATGCTGTGTTGCGGTTGAGCAGGGATACCGACTTGATCTCGACCGAGATCGTGGCATTGCGGCCATAGATCTTGTCCAGCGACTGAGGATTCGCAGGCGTGTACAGCCATGTCAAATCCTTGGACGCCGTGTCGGTGGAGTAGAGTTGCGCCAAGTCGTAATTCTGTTTCAGTTCACGCGAATCGTAGGTTTCGCGGGCCCTGATGTAGCGTACCAGATTGGCCGCCGTGACGGCTTCGTTCTGGG
The DNA here is from genome assembly GCF_040322115.1 of Mesorhizobium sp. M0195. Taxonomy (NCBI): domain Bacteria; kingdom Pseudomonadati; phylum Pseudomonadota; class Alphaproteobacteria; order Hyphomicrobiales; family Phyllobacteriaceae; genus Mesorhizobium; species Mesorhizobium sp. M0195. The sequence goes on from NZ_JAMYSV010000036.1 coordinate 8,438, forward strand.
ACAAATCTCCAGGCTTGAGCGCGCGCATGATCTCGAGGTAGCCCGTCGATTTGTCGACCTCCACAACATACGGTTCGAACTGCCGGAGCGGCAGGATCAGCACGAGCGCCAGCAGCGACAACACCGCCACCAGTCCAGAAACGCCACTGACGATCCATGCCAATGTACGCGATCGACGCATTGACCTGTGCGTGTCGTCTTCCCAGGTCGCGCCCGCCCTGTAATAGCGCTTGTCGACGAGTTCGCTGCTGCTGTCAGCAACCGTTTCCACTGGAATTGCCACTTTATTATTGCCTCGTTTGCCCGCCGCATCCTGATCCAGCACCGCGATCGTTCTGGTGTTCTAGGCCAGAGGCCTGGAGTTATCCCGCGCACCTTGCTGGATAGCGGACCGGGTTGCGTCGTCCGCCCTCGCTGCTCGCGAAGCTCGAAAACTGTTTGCCGCGAGCTGCCGGGCGCCGCGAGCGGCACGGCCGGCGGCCCAGCGCGCGCCGGAATAGCGCACGGCATTCCTGCCGAACGTCCCATATGAGTACCGGGCTCCCACGGTGCTGAGATAGCCGCCGCCATTCAGGATCGAAGCAATCGACGGTATCTGCATGAGAACGTAGATCCCGATGATCGTCACCAGCACCAGCGGCAGCACCAGCGACATTTTGCTATCCATGGTCGCTCCGCCGGACGTGGCGGTGTTCAGCGCCGCATTGACCAGCGAGAAGTAGAAACCGAGAAAGCCGTAAATCAGGACTTGCTGGATCATCAGAAAGGTGGTGAGCGAAAGGAAGCCTTCGCTCATGCGCGAGGACCATCGGTAAAGCCAAAGAACGATCCATATCGGCGCCAAGGCGAGCGTGATGAACAACATCACTTTGGCGGCGATGATCGCGGCAATGGCAAGCGCTGCGAAGATGATGGCAGACAGCAGAACGAGCAGCGACAAGAGCGCACCAAAAATGTCATAGAAGGATCCGCTGTAGACCTGATTGGCGACGTCCTGCGCCCCCTGGTAGAGATTGTCGATAAGCGCTGGAATTGCCGCCTGGTCGCTGAGCTGGTTGCCGGTGGCCCGCGACACGGCGCCGACGATCACCTTGCCGACCTCGTCTGGAATGCTTTGCGCGAGCTGATAGATCGTCGCGGAAAATGTGCCCCATCCCGTTAGCAGCAGATAGATGATGACGGCGCGGCCGAGGCGATAGGCCGCTTCGATTGGCGAAATCGACTCACGCCCGCTCAGGATCGAATAGCCCCACCACACGATATAGAGGGTCAGCATCAGGGTGAAGACGTTGCCCATCGCATTGCCCAACTGCATATAGACGGTGCGGACGAAGTCCTCACCGATGTTGTCAATGCCACCGAGAATGCTTTCGGCGAGACCGTTCATGGATCCTCGTCAATGATGCTGGCGAACGGCGTTGAATTGACCGGCTTCAGCGCGCCGCATTCGTCGGCGTGCGCATACGCCAAACGCCCGCACGGCGCTTTCAGTTCGCGATTTGCGCATCCGAAAAGCCCTGCGCTGAGCCCGATCACAACGCATGTGCGCAACACCAGCCTCGACAAGTGCTAGCCTCCGCTCTTGCCAAAATTCGCGAACGGATTGACGTTTCGAGGTGTCATCATCTTCTGGACCTGGCTCTGACGAAGAAGGTCTGTCTTCAGCTTCTCATTCAATGCCGCGACCGCACCGTTCTGGACGCCGATCAATTCGTTGACCGCGCGCGCGTTTTCGAGCTGCATTCGCGTGTTCTGGTCTACCGAACCCTTGACGTCCTCCGACTTGCCGATCTGCCCGCTCGCGGACTGCAGTGACTGTTCGCGCTGGGTGACGCCCTGCGAGGCCTGCGAAGTCAACGCGCTTAGCAGCCAGGCCACGTTGACGCTGCCGCCGTAGGCTGAGTTGACGGCGCTCGTCTCTTTGCCGGCGATCTGCTGGAGCTGCTTCACCAGCTGAAGCCCGTTGATCACAGCGCCGGCGATTTTCTGGATTTCGGGGGACAGGCCGCCAAGCGAGAGCGCGCCGCCGTTCAGGATCGATCCGAACGACGGAGCCTGGGCAATCGACATATTGCCGCCGAGGCCCATCTGTCCGATTCCAAGCGAACCGTCACGACTGCCGCTGAGAGCCTGCAGGATCTCTTCGCTCTTTTTTAGGATATCCTTATTCGAGGCCATGATGGAGTTGGTGTTTTCCGCATTCTTGCGGGCTACATCGAGATTAGCGCCATCGATAACGGCAATCTGTGCGAAGGCCGTGCTTGCCCAAAGCGCCAGACTGGCCGCAATCGCGAATTTCTTCATGTCAGCCTCCTATTGTTGCAAGGAATCGATCACGCTGGCAGCGCCAGCAGGGTCGGGGGTGATGATCATCGAGCGGCTGTCGGCTGAGCTTGCCCCTGCGTTCTCAGGTGCGCATGGTAGCCACCGGCCGCGATCGATCTTCAACCGTTCAAATTCCGCGGGATCACAAGAGAACGGGTTTGCAGAGCCGCTCTTTGGCCGTTGCACCAGTTTGGACGACTGCGATGCCTGAACGTTCTGCAACGACAGAAATTGGGCCAGCAACGCCGTGAAGTCCCCCGCCTGGGCGAGGTACTGGTTGGTGACATCGGCGTTGATCCCACGAGCCGACGAGTTCAGCTCCCAAGCGTCTTTGTATTCCGTCACCTGGCCAACGGTGCCAGCTACCGCGTCGATCGCCGCATCGTTGGCGCCCATCTGCGATGAGCTTGCATCAAGCCCGCCAGCCGCCTTCCTGACCGTGCCCATGGCCGCGTCCTGGGCCGTGCCGCCTGCGCCGTCGGCCGTTACGATCGAGAAGGGTGGCGGCGCGGCGGCCGGAGCCTTGCCGCTCGACACATATTCGTTGAAGTAGTTGTTCCAGCGGCCGACCCCGCCGGCCCACTGGTTTTGCTCGCCAGCGTTCGATCCGTTGTAGAAGGAAGCGAGACAGCTATAATTCGTTGCCCCGCATTGCTTCACGCCCATTCCGAGATATTTGACACCGCCTTCGACGTTCTGCTCGTTCACGTCGCGGTCCAGTCCCATGGACTTCCCGGTGCCCTTGGTCAGCTGCATGACGCCTTTGACGCCGGTATGGCTCCCGGCGCAGGTGTCGAAGCGCGATTCCTGATAGGCGACGGAGAGCGCCAGGCCTTCGGGCACGCCGTACTTTTGCGCATAATAGCGGATCATCTTCACGTTGCCCGCGTCGCGCTGCAACGCTTCGGCCGGCGACCGGCGAAACATGTGTGAGCGATATTTGTTCGAATAGGTGCAGACGACGCTTTTTTTCTTGTCGGTTTCGCCCCTCTTCGCCTCATCCGACTTCTTGCTGTGCTGTTCGTCCTCTTGCCGCTTGTCGAGGTTCTGCCCGTCGATCACCGCGATCTGAGCGACAGCCACGCTCATGCTTCCCGCCGTCGCAAGAGCCACCGCCAGACAAGCGCCGCTAAGCCGCTTCGTCATGCTCGTTCTCCCATCCGCAGAAGTATGGCAGCCACGCCTCCGGCTCCTCGCCGAAAATCTGCCGGAGCCGTGCGCATTCCTTGCTGTTGGCTTCGTTCGAGGACAAGACCTTGACGAGATCGGGCATCGCCGACAAATCGAGCTTGGCGACGATCGAGTCGCTGTCGTGCTTGACGAGGAAGGTCCGTGTTTCCTTCGCCGTTCGGCGCACGAACTCGAATTCCTTCGCCGTCAGCGAGAAGCGCTCCATGTAGGACTCCTTGCTCGCCTTTGGGTTGGGGAAGAAAATGTTGGTCTTCGTTTGCTCGATCAGCGACGACGAGATCGAGGAATTGACGACGTCTTCCGCTGTCTGCGTGCCAAAGCCGACGACGCCGTTGCGGCGACGAATGGTCTTCAGCGTCTCGTTGATGAAGGCGGCGAAAACCTCGTCGTCCAACAGCTTCCAGCCTTCATCGAGGAAAAGCATGATCGGCGAGCCGTTGATGACGTCCTCAAGACGGTGGAAGATGTAGAGCAACGCCGCCGAGCGCAGCTTTTGGTCGCCCAGGATCTTAGTCATGTCGAACCCGACAACGGGTTTCGAGAAATCCACCAGATCGACGGGATTGTTGAAAAGCCAGCCCTTGTCCTTCGGGTCGAGCCAGGGTTGTATCCGCGCGGCCAGATCATTCATACCAGGCGTGAGCGAGCCCCGCAGCACTTCCGGCAGCAGGTCGAAGGTCCGCTGTTCGCGCGGAATCTTGTAGATCATGTCGACGGCGGCGTTGATGACGCGCATCTCCGCCACGTCCAGCGCGCCACCTTCCGGCGTCAAAATGTAGATGAGCAAATCTTCCAGGAAAGAACGGTTTTCTGCCGTGTCCTCGAGCTGCAATGGCGCGAACCCTGTCGGCTGGGAAGGTTCCATCACCTCGTAGCGACCGCCGAGCGCTCGAACGAAAATTTCAGCACCGCGCATATAGTCGAAATATACACATCGCGGCCGCGGCATGATGCGCATGGCCTGCGCCATCAGGAACGACAGCACCACGGTCTTGCCCGAGCCGGTCGGGCCGAACACCGTGAAGTGCCCGACATCGTGAACGTGGAAATTGAAATAGTAGGCCGTCTGGCTGGTCGTTTCGAGCAAAGCGATGGGGCGTTTCCAATGAAGCCGCTCACGTTGGCCGGACGGGAAATTATGTCCTGAGAAAAGGCCTGCGAAGTTAAGGGACGAGATCAAAGCGCGTCGCGCGATGTAGCTGAAATTTCCCGGCAATTGCGCCCAGAAGGCGAGTTCCGTGTTCAGTGTCTCGCGAACCGGCACGATCGACATGCGCGAAAGCTCGGCCGTAATGTCTGATAGCGCGCGGTTGAGCCCACTCATGACCGGTGCCAAGGCCATGACGCTCATGTGATGTTGTCCGAAGACGACTTCGCCACCGGCCAGCTTGTCGGCGCCATCATGAACGGACTCCTCGACCGTCGTGCCCGCCTCGTCCGATCCCTCAACCTGGTTGGCGATCGTGTGGATCCTGCGCATCGCCGTGACACGGTCTTCGATCGCAAAACTCTGCGTCAGGACGAACTCATGTGGCAGGCGCAAGAGACCGTCCAATGAGCCGGGAGCGGTGAACGGAGGGTATTCCTTGATTGACACCATGGCGCCGAGCTTGCCAGCGTCCGGCCCGCGAAGTTCCAGCGCGGACTTTCCGAAAAACAGCTGCCGCGTCGCCAGCACATCGCCAAGGCTCATGCGCGGCAAAGGCATTTCCACGTCGACGCCGCCCGCGAGGATCTTCGCCAAAAATTCCGCAGGCTCGGAAAAGAAGCTATTGCGGCGCTTCACGACACCGAGAAGACGCGCACCATAAGCGGTAAAATCCTTGGCGACGCCGTCGAGAACGTCATGCAGTTCGGCTATCGCCTCTTCGCGGGTTTCTTCGCCTGCGGTACTGATGCGGAATGCGTTGAGCGCCTTGTCCACCCAGCCGACGCGGCCGACCATCGGTCGGCGTATGACCGCCAGATACGCCTCGTTGACGAAAAGGTTTTTCGCCCCAAGCTGATCCATGTAGCGGGCGTCGAGCTCGGCCACGAAAGGATTGTCAAAGTCGCCTTCGATCTCGGGCGTCACGTGGCGGCGGATGATCGTTGTGTAGACCGCAAATCGAGAGGTCGAGAGATTGCGGAACGTGGTGTTGCGGTTGAACATTCGGCCGTTCAACTCGGCTTGGTCCATCGTCTGGAACGGCAGGCCACTGAGCTGGATGACGCCGACGAGAAAGCCACTCTTCGTCACGATCAGATTGTCATCGACATGGCGAAGATAGGGGATGTGCATCGCCGCGGGCTTTTCACGCCGCCGCTCACGGCCAAATTTCAGGTCGGCATCGAGGCTCATGGCGAATAGCTCCTCGCGCCCCAGAAAGTAAGGTTCGCCACCGCTCCCCGTTTGGAGATGTGCCGCTCGAAAACATGAAACATGTACGGGTCGCGCTGGCACAGATATGCGCTGACCAGATGCACCACGCCGAACACGCCAAGGCCGAGCATGAAGCTGCTCGTGGCGATAAAGCCGATCACCGCCAGGATGCCGTTTAGTGCAAAAACCTCATAGCGCACCCCCCATTTCATCGGCGGGCGTGTCAGTGGCAGGCTGACCGGCTCGACATAGACCTCCTCGTCGTCCATGTCTCAGCTGCCTCCCGCCGTCGCGCGAACAGAATCGACCAGTTGGGCGGCGCCGAAGATCAGAGCGATGCCGATGATGATGGAAAACGCCGTCATCCACGCCAGCCGGCCCGTCATCGCGACGAAGCCAAAAAAACAGACCGCGATGATGGCAAATGAGCGCGCTATGTTGCCTTGCAGAACGCCGACAAACCACTCCATCACATTTTCGACTGGCGCCGCCGACTGGGCATACGCAGTGGCCGGCGCGAGAGCTATTCCGACCGCCGAGGCCAAGGCCAGCTTCAGGGCGAATTTACCCGCTTTCCTGTATTCCACCCTTGGCTCCTTTCAGTTGCCGAAATCCATGACATGACCATCCTGCCAAGTGTCCTCGCTCGCTGGCGGAGCGGCCGCGAGCGTTTCCAATTTGGGTAGGGTGGATTTTTTGACGACACCGCCGAACTTCCAGCGGTTCAATATTTTCACGATGTATTCTGCCGTCTCCGGATTCACCGGAATGCCCTTCGCCTTGTAGACGTTGTTGGCCCCGGCGTTGTAGGCCGCGAGCATCAGCAGCGGATCTTTGAACTGGTCGTACAGTGACTTCAGATACCGGATACCAGCCCGGACATTTGCCCGTGTATCGCAGGGGTTTGTCACGCCGAGATCGGAGGCCGTTCCTGGCATCAGCTGCATGATTCCCAAGGCCCCGGCTTTTGACGGACCCTGGTTGGCACCAAGATCGCTTTCGGCCCATGCAATTGCTTCGGCCAGATCGGCGTCAAATCCTTGTTCAGCCGCTATTGAGCGCACAAGGCTCTCGATCTGTGCACGGTTGCCACCCTCACAAGCTCCGGAGCGATCTATACCGGTTGCCGCCACAGCTTTCGCTGGCGTTGCAAAGGCGACGGCAACGCGCTCTGATGCCATGTCCTGAGCCAGCGCCGTGAAAGGCGCTATGGCACCGCAAAGCGATATTGTCAGGAGAGGTCGAATCATTGGCTTGCCACAATTTGACACTTTACTATGGCTACACTCTGCCCTAGTAAAGTGTCAATCGATAAGCGTGACGAGAACGGAAATCCGATGAAACAGACAGCCATATTCGTCGCCTTGCTGCTCCAAAGCACCGTGGGTTTCGCAGCCGCCGCGAGCGCCCCGAATGCCTTCGATGAGCCATCGAAGGACTACTTGCTTCAGTTCTCGAAGCCTGGCGAGAAGGTCTTTGTCTATGAGCGCTACGACGCCAAGGGCGCGCTTTATCGGCGTGACGTTACCGCCTTGAAGATGCCGGTGAGGGTGAAGTCGGCTACTGAGCGCGTTATCAACGGCGCGACGTATCGGCTGCGCGGCCTCACAGCGTGCCCAAAGCCAAAAATCACATATAAAGCCGAAGAATGGGACTGCACGAAAGCCGCGCAAGATTACGAAGAGCGGATCTACAACCACCGTGCATCTGTCGTTCTTTGCAAGACGCTTGTTTTGCAAAGCAAGAAGGATGAACCCGACGCCGTGTCGTGCTTCTCCCTCGTCGGTGCAGGCGATGCAAACGATCCGTACACGGTCGCCTATGATGATGACGAAATGATCTTTTTCGACATGGCGGCGATTGGTAACAAGGATGGCAAATCTCTGCGCCCCGATCTGGAACATTCGGGCGAACTGGGCGAGCAGTTCCAAAAATGAGAAGGTTCAGCCTCGCAGCCATTGCCGTTGCACTATCCGCATCGGCTCACGCACAGGAGAGCAATGCTTCCACCGAACCGACTCCGTTCCAAGTATCGAAGTCGGCTCAACTGCTAACCGGCGACACATGGCGCGATGGAGACCGCCTGTTCCATCTCTATGGGGTCCAATCGTGTTTACGAGGGACAATCGCAGAGGAGGCCGGCGGCAGGAAAATTGATTGCGGCAACGCATCGCTGGCGCACTTGGCCGCGCTGTTTGACGGCACGGCAATCACCTGCCAGCCAATCGGCTACGCGCTCGACGAGGCGGCTTTTGTCATATGCGGAGCGCAGTTGAACGGCGAAACAATCGACGTCGGAACGGCCCTCATCTCGACGGGATATGCTTTTGCGGCGACGACAGTAAAAGGCAAGGCAGTCAACGGCAATTACCTAGTTGCCGAATTGGATGCGAAGTCGAAGCGCAGAGGATTGTGGAACACAACGTTTCAGCACCCAGTACAAATGCTGCTGAAACGCATATCGGAGAGATAATGATGAGCCGCGATGACGACGCCCACAACCATTACCATGGATATCCGGTGCAAGGACGCACCGACCGCTCAATTGGCGATGCCGTCGCATTCATCGCTATTATCTTGGTCCCCGCGGGAGTTTATGCCGCCTGGCACGCCATCACAGCATGGCTTTCGGCACTCTTCTCTTAGGATTGCAGTTTCGTGAAAGAACCGAGCACCGCCTGCAAATCGTCAACGTCAATTTCGCACCAGCCATGACCCATCAACCGTTGGAAATAAGCTGCCTTCATTTTCATATCCGCGACAGTGGCTACTGGAGCGATGGCGGCTCTCCTTCGTGCCGCGGCCTCTTGCGCCATAACCGCGTCCATCCTCTGACCCAGCAAGGCCGCGTCCGCCCCTTCAGCTTCCATCAATCGCCTGCCGAGATATTCGAGCATGGCCAGGCTCTGACGATGTGCCGCAATAAGATTCGCGACACCTTCAGCCGGTTCCATTTGTCCGTTGCTGCAGACCAGTTGAATAGCCATCGTCCTCCTCCTGGCGTACATTGGTCACATACTGATACCTCGGGAGGTAAGGAAAAATAGGGATGGCATCATCCCTATTTTGAAGCGACGATTCTAAGACCGGGCGGGGGTGCCTGCGTAGAAGGATTGGCTTCTAATGTTTCGTGCCCTGGTGGTTGAAGACCAGACGCTTATGCGTCTGGCATTAATGAACGAAGTGCAAGCAAGCTTCCATGACTGCATCGTTGTAGGTGCCGAAACCTTGGAGATTGCGACCAGAGAGCTTCAAAACATCCAATTTGATCTCATCGTAATTGATCCCGGCTTGCCCGGATTTGATCCCACGTCAGAAACTGCTCGGGTTTCTGTCGTCGACAAAATCATGGAAGCCTCTGCGAGCGCCATCCATATCGTCGTCACCGGCTCTGACAATCGAACCGAGGCCGAAGGCTTCCAGCAGATCGGCGCCGCAGCTTATCTCGGCAAAACCGGCCTTGCGCCCGGCGTTTTCAGCGACGTGCTCGAGGACATTTCATCCAAGGGCTTCTCCCTGCGCCTTTCGCGAGTCGCCATGACAAGGCCCGACTATCGCTTTTCCGTTCTGACGCCTCGCGAGCATGAAATCATCGACATGATGGCCCGCCGCGCGCCTGGCGTGAAACGGAAAGAGATTTTCGCCCTCATGTCAGAGCGGCTGGGCATCGATGCCGGCTCTGCCGAAAGGTACTACAAGCAGGCCCGGGCCAAACTCATGAGGCAAGGTCATCCGCTACCACAGGGGCTGTGATCGCGATGGCTTCTCTAACCGTACATGGGATCAAGGTTCCCGTGGAACCGCAGGATGTCTCGCCGGTCATCTGGCGAGCGCTTCAAAGCCAGAGCTATGAGGCGAAGGAAGCGAAGTGGATTTTCAGGGCAGTCAAGGCGCGCGATCGCGTACTGGAGCTAGGGTCCGGTATCGGCATCATCACCGCACTGATTGCGAAAATCCCCGGCGTTCAGGTGTGGGCTTTTGAAGCAAATCCCGCAACAGCGGAACTAGCGAAGCGCGTGATAGCGGCCAACGATCTCGACAATGTCACATATTCCCAGGGTATCCTCACAGCAGGCCCGCCGCGGTCCTTCACCTTCTACGTTCGCCGGGACCTTTGGATGTCTTCCACGGACAAAGACCAAGGACCATATGAGCGCGAACTTTCGATCGTCTCGGCCGACGTCGATCGTTTCATCACCGATCATCAAATAAACGCCCTCGTCATGGACATTGAAGGTGCTGAGAAAGAACTTCTGCAGGATGCCGAGCTGCCCGGCGTCGAGCGCATTTTTCTTGAGCTGCACGATCATCTCTATGGCCTTGACGGCGTCCGCAACATCACGCTTGCCCTAGCAGAAAAGGGATTTGCCTACGATCCGCGGGGCTCCCGAGGACCTTGCGTGCTCTTCGCCAAGAACGATGGACCCCGCGAATACGAGGATGTGGAAGATGTTGCGTAATGCTCTCGCCGTCATGTTTGCCCTGTCCCTTCCGCTCGCCAGCGCCGCCGAGGAAATTCCCCTCGATCCCAACGAAGTGTCGGTTCAAGACGCCAGCGGCAAGACCGTCGCCATCTTTTCGGTAAAGCAGCTGCGGGCAGAGTTTCCGCAACAGACCTATGACACGCGTACGCCCTGGACGAGCAACAACGAGAAAATAGAATATCGTGGGCCACTGCTTGCAAATGTGCTTGCCAAGGCCGGAATCACCGCCGCGCAGGAGGTGAAAGTTGTCGCCTATGACAACTTCGTTTCCGATATTCATATGGACGAAATCCGGTCCTATAATCCGATCTTGGCGATCGAGCGTCGTTGCAACGAGAACGACAAGGCCGGTTCACATTGCCTGCCGGGTCAGGATTTCCGCCCGATCAGCATGGTAGAGAAAGGCCCCATCTTCATCGTTTGGCCCTTCGACCAGCTGCCCGCCTCCTACGTTCCCGCAAGAAACTCGATCTGGGTATTTTTCCCAGTCATCCTGCGCGCCACGCAATGAAGTTCTTCAACGGCCGTTTGTTCACTGTTCTGCCGTATCTCGGTATGGCTGCGGCGCTTGGCCTGAGTGCGTGGACGTTCATCCAATCGAACCGCTATCGTCAGGAGACTGATGCCATCCTCAATCAGACCTTCGAGATTCAGTGGCGTGCGGCACAGATTCGCGAGCGTCTTTTGCGAGTCTATGGCTATCTTCGCATCGCCGACGAGACGGGCAAGCTTGATGCGGACATCGATCGACAAATGGCGCTGGTGAGCGTCAACGTCGCGCAGTTGGAAAACCTGCCCTATCTGAACCGGTTTTTTCCCGACCATGCCGCCGAACTCCTGGGCCGGATTCGCCTGACCCTCGAACAGAGAATTGCACCTCTTGTGTCAGCGCGTAGAAACTACACCCAAGCCATTGCCGAGATGGCCAAGCTGGAACAGTCAATTTACGAGATTTCCAGCTCTACCGTTGATCACAGCGCCACCTTGCAGCAGACCGCCAGCATCGACATTGCGGCCTCGCGCAACTGGTTCATCTTCGCCATCGCACTTGGCCTGGGTGCTACCTTCTATCTCGTTATCCATCAGCGTTATGCTTTAGCCAATCGCCATGACCAGCATATGCGCTCGTTCGCTTCGCTCTTTGCGCATATGACCCGATCGCGGGTTACAGCCTTGAGGCTGTTCCTTGAGCACGCACAACCAGACAAGCAGCCGAGCGGCGAAATGCTTGAGGCTGCGCGCAGTGCTGCGACCGAACTGGAATCGATCACCAACAGTGTGCTTCAGATCGCCTATGCACCACAAGATTCCAGCACTATGTCGCTCGGCCGACTGCTCGAGGATCTTACGCAGGATCGCGGCAGTTTGGTGCAAGTCTCGGTCGATTCCAAAGCGCGCTTGCTACCCGTCCCGGCGACGCCGTTACGGTTGGTGGTGAATGAGCTGATAGAAAACGCGCTGGCCGCTTCGTCGAGCGCCAAAAACGCCCGAGTTCTCATCTCCGCGACAGTCAAGCGGCGCCCGTTTTTCCCGCGCACTTACCTCGTGCTTGAAGTGGCCGACGAGGGCTCAGGCATGCCACCTGCAATCGTTGCAAAAGCAACTACTCCCTTCTTTTCAACGCGAGCCGGGAATCATACTGGCCTTGGCCTGACCGCATGTTCTCAGATGGTCTCGACGCTGAACGGAATGCTCATCATCAAGAGTGCTCATGGTGTCGGCACAACTGTACAGGTCAGAATTCCCCTGGCTTCCGCCGCAGCCACTTTTTGGCAATCGTGCCGCAGGTACGGGCGAACAAAGGAACACTCGTGGGGCGGCTAGCTGTGAGCTCTCAGCTCTGCTCCATTTTCACCTGAATTGCACCGGTATGCGCTATCACGGCGAAAACCTGCCAGCCATTCGGTGTAGCCCAGCTTAGACGGATGATGACGCTGGAAGTTTACGGCTCTCTGAAATGAGAATCTACGCCTCCGGGTGCGTCAGAAACAGGTAGATCAGTTGATGGCGGGACCTTATCGGAAAAGAGGAAGGTCGCTGGATCAAGTTTCAACGCCTTGGCGATCGCGGCAATTGTGTCGACGCTGATATTACCGCTTGCGCGTTCCAATTTCATGAATGTCGCCTCCGCCACGCCTATGAGCTCGGCCATCTCATAGCGGAGCAAAGTGCGTCGTTTTCGCTCAATGTCGATGATGTGCGCCAGACGCTTGCGGATTGCAGTCTCGTCCAACTGATGCGCCCATTCGGGAAGTTTTTTTCCGCCCGCGAGCAGGTCTGCAACTGACACATGCAAGCCGCTTGCCATGATTTGCAACGTCGTCAGGGTGACATTGTTTTTCTGCCGCACGGTCTGGATGTAGGTCCGGTAGGCGAGCCTTTCGCCCTCGACAGTCCGGAACAGCTCGGCCATGTGCATATGGGATAGGCCACGCCTGGCTCTCTCCCGCTCCAGCGTTGTCGCAATGTTGACACGCAACGGGTTGTCGACCACGCCCGCGATGTCTCGTTTCATAAATCGATGTAGTCGCACAAACCTACCTTCTCGATCTGTCCTTTTTCGCGCGGATGATCCATAGTAAAGTATCAGAATCCGCCGCGAGGAAAAGGCTATGATCGTACTGAAATATCTCTTGGTGGGTGCAGCCGCCGTCGCGGGCGCCGCAGCTCTTCCATCCCAATCACAGGCATCGGAATGGGGCTGTCAGGTCCTCCTCTGTCTGTCCGGTGACTGGCAGGGCACTCCTTCTTGCCACCCGCCAATCTACAAGTTGATTGCGGCGATGAAAGCTCCGGGTTTTAACTGGCCGACCTGTCCGCAAGCCAACTCCAGCGCCGCGAGATACGAGAAGTATGAGGATTGTCCTTCTGGCTGGCAAGCAGTTGGCAGCTACGACTCCGATCGGCCAGGAATGAGGCAAGAACGGAACATCTGCCGCATCAGCTCCGACAGGCTCACACTGCCCGTCACTTTCACGAATAGTCGCCTCGGCCAAGACCATGACAACGGATCTCGACAGGCCCAGATCAAAATGAACGGTAAGTTGGTGACGGCAAAAATCCAGATCACGGGCAACGATAGAGGGCATTCCCTTGGTAACGGCTCCACCTACTACACCATCTCTCGGCCGATGCGCGCAAAGCCCTGGTTCATCGAGTATGACGACGCGAACGGCCTACGCCAGAAAAGCTGGTTCAATCTCAACGTGCCATAAGCCAGTTCAATCTCAACGTGCCAATAAGCCAGGTGATCACGCAGGACGAGTCGCCGTGAGGATCACAAAACGTCTCTGTCCGGTTCATTCACGCCGACGACAGCGATGGCTTCGAAAGCTCAATGCGAATACTGGATCAGGGAAGGGTAATAAGTGTTGAAGGCGCTTCTCCTGTCGACTGCGATAATGAGCACATGGGCAGTCTCGACGGCGGCTGGTCAGAGCGACAAGCCGCGATCGAGCGCGGACAATCCGATGTGGCCCGCTTCACTGAAATGGGACTGCAAGACCGCCGCAAAAATCGTGTGTGAGCGTGACGGCAGTTGCACAGTGGCCGAGGACCACACTGGATTTGTGCTGAACTATGGCAGCAACGAAGCTGAGTTCCCGGCCAGCAATGTCAGGATCAAACGGCACTATCAACAGACCGTGCAGGCAAGCCCTTTGCAGCAGGAAGTTAAAGTCGAACTGGCTGACAATCGCGTTCTTTGGCTGACGGCCGTGGATGCCAGCCGCACTTATTCGGAAGCCTGGGTCGGCGCATTGAGCGAGTTAAAGGGCGGCGCGGTACTCATGGAATCCGAGGGCATCTATTGCATGCCGCACAAGTGAGTGAGCCGAGAGGGAAGGGGTGAGTGAGCCGAGAAGGGAACGCGAGCGAAAACCGATATGGTCTGACCTCGAGCAGCCACCGGCGTTTCAGAAAACTCCGGCGTAACCGACTTCCGGTTCTAGGTGTTTCATCAGTGATCAGGGGGGATCTAAAGTAATATTGACCTGAGCAATGAGCTTCGATAAGACCTCGATGCGGTGCAACTGCATTCGCTTACTGAAACCAGTGCCAATACTTATAAAGTTGCATAAGATAGATTATGGAACTACCGGGCGGTTTCGCCTGTGTTGCCTTTTTCTTCCTGCCGCAGCTTACGAAGTTGTGGATTCTTTCAGTAAACTGCGGTTATCGGATTTTGAACTATGGTTCAGAGTCGGAAACGACAGCACATCGCGATGCCGTTCGGGGGGCGTCCATCGCATCGATTAGGACTGAGCATGAGGGGGAAGGCGGATAGCCGAAGCGTGACAGTGCGATGACCCGAAGGCCCTCGCCAACAGGGCGGCCGTAGGAGCACCAGCATAGCGCCGCCGTCAGGCGCGATGCGGGCCGACAGCCCCCGGCGGAGGGCGCTGATTGATATCGAAATTGAATCCGGTCATTTTATCAGCTGTCATAATCCAAATCGAATTTCTCACGATTTTCAGCGCGCGCCTGGATTCTCTGCATTTGGCTGCGGCAAAGATCCCGGTGGTGCGGTGGAAGCGCACCACCGGGCATCTTGGACTTGTTTTCATCAGCGACCAGGACTGCTGCATTGCGGCAGGGATGGTTCCAACCTGCTAGGCGTCGCCAAACCGCGCATCTTTGGTTGGATGCCGAATTCCGTGTGCGACGTTGCCGGATCGACACCAGCCATGGCCGCGACCCAGAGTTGCTACGTCGGAATGGCTAAGCACCTTGCCGTCGCCGGACTTGATAGTTTCGACGACATTGCCCGGCGAACAGTCATTGACCGACCCTTGTCCGTGGTGCCCAGTACGAGAAGATGAGGTTATTGCCCTGTTGGGCAAACCACAGCTCGTTGGCGTCAATACCGGTCCCGAAGTCCAGCTCGTCATTGTCGGTGAAGGAGCCGGATTCGACAATCGTATCCGACCCGTCCTTTATACGTTCCAACTTCGAGTGCCTGTTTTGTGCGGTCTCCGGCCCTCGTTTGTCGACGACGAGAGTTCTATGTACCGGCCAATCGAGCGAAGATAGGCAACGATCTCCGGTAGCAGGTGATCACGATCGCCAAACTCTTCTACGATTCTTCTTACCTTGCGCCAGGGTACCTTCCGGTCAACATCACCTGCCGAATAGCCTAAGTGACCGATCGCGCAGATGTCGCAGCCAGCCTCGATCATCTTGTCGACGAAGGCGGGAATCTCGCTCGCTTTCATTAGTCGAATGTTGTTGGTCATCGCAGAAATCTCCGTTGGTGGTCGGCATGGAAATTGCGCCGACACTCAAACGTGCTTGAATGCGCTCACCTTCGCTACCTGTGCACTTGCACAGGTTGTAGGGTCTCAGGCCTGCCGAAGGCGCCCGATCGAGCGTTCCTGCGCATTTGTTCATCGTTGGCACCCCGGGCACTAAACCGTGTTGCTAGAACAGCCCACCTGCTCCGTTCCAGCAAGGCAGCACTGGCCACCGGAACGCTCCCCTTGCGCGTACTGAAAGGCGATGCCGGCGCTCAGGCAGTCGGAGTCAGTCATGCCGAGGCGCCATTTCCTTTTCCTCGCAATTCGCTCGAGCCGCACGCCTCTTTTCGCTCTGGAGTCCAATAGGTTGGGCCGAGGTTTGCTCAATCGAGGGGATCGGCGCATTTCCATTTAGCTATAGGCTAAGAAAAGCTCCTTAGATCCCGCAGTCAGGAGTCCACCAATCGGTCGAGATGGCTGCGAACCGCGTTGCGGGCGGGATTGGGTGCTCTGACGATCGATACCCCACACCTGCGCCATTTCTTCTTCGATGGCATTATCGCCCCCCCGTATAGCTAAGTGGTGTGGACAAACCTGATCCACACGACCTAGCGCGATTTGGAGCCACCCGGCCTGGGACCTGGCGGCCGCCTCTGGCTCTACGCCGCCAAAATCGGGCCGGTTCCGCGTCCGCATCGAATGACGCCGGTCAGAGGTGATCTCGGAACGGGGTGTGCTCGGCATTTATGATCCGACCGAGCGCCAGCGAGTGATCGCCGGCGGGCTGGACGGCGGCATCATGTCAGGGGACTTTGTCCTCCAGGCGCGCGAGGAATGCCGAAACCTCGGCGTCGTCACCGTGGGGGGAAATCCTGGCTACTCCCCCGATCATCTCCGATTTAATTCAAATTTGTCTGTAGATATTGACGATGGCGCGACCTTCACCTCGTAGACGGCAATGCGGGCGGGTAGAGAGGGTCCTATGACAAGCAATTTTTCCGCCGCCCGAGTGCATTTAGATCGAGCGTATGACTACCTTTGTGGCGATGACCCGATGAGTCGAAGGGGACGCGAAGCCTTGGACTTGTTGATTGAGGCGGTTGCCGTCGAAGAGTTCAAGCAGCCACGCCAAAACGCGGAGGTGCTAAGGTTTCCGATTGGGCGCCGCTTCTGAGGCAATCTCCACGCCGCCATGTAGCCTCAGGTGAGGCGCTCGCCGGACGGTTGCGCCGCCACTATGAACCATGGTGAACAAATCTCCCAAAACGCCAAGAAGCCAGCCCGGCATGAGCCGGGGCGGGCAATAGAAAATGGGGAGCCCAAGCGCGCATCCATGAAACGGCGCCGCATGTAAAATTCAGCAGAATGTCCATCCTGGCGCAACGCCACAACAGGCCGCACTCAAAGGCCGAATACATGCCTGCAGCCGACCGACCTGTCATCAATGTCAGAAAGCCCTTGCCACGCGGAGGCCGTCCATACATGCCACTGAACTGTCCTCCAGTGGCGATTAGAGCCTTGGCCGTTTCTGTTACGCCTCTTGGCGCGGGTTGAGCAACCGGCGGAGGCGCGGAGCCTCCCATCAGCACAGCGTCGGAGCCGTTCGCTCTTAGCGCAAGATTTTGAACTGCTCTTGTCCTGACCCCAGAAAGGCGCTGGAGCGTCATCGCCGACCGGATCGCGTCGTCATCGACGATAGCCAGACCAATCGGGAGGCGATCGTTTCCTGCGACACCACAAATCGCTTGCAGGACCGCTCCCGGCGCCGGCTGAAGCCGATCCTGATCCGCAAGAGTAGATACCTGAATAACCGGATCGAACAGGACCATCGGCGCATCAAGCGCCGTATCCGGCCGATGCTCGGCTTCAAATCGACGGCCACCGCAGCCACCATCCTGACCGGCATCGAAATGATTCACATGATGCGCAAGCGACAGGCGAGGTACGCCTTCAATCCGAATCCGTCCTTGGCCGAGCAGTTCGAAATCCTCGCCGCCTGATTGACCTCGCATCAGGGCCTCTCTGTGCCCCTATTCAGCCGTTGCAACAAAACCGACGAAACAGCTCTCGCCGCATAACCGCCCCACAGTTCCTCATGCTCCCTCCAGAGCCTTCAGTCGCCGAGCCTCGGAGACATCCATCCCGCCGAAGCGGCCCTCCCAGTTGTAATCGAGGCGTCGCTGACCCCGTGCTTGCGGCTCCTTCAAAAATTCCGATGATCTGCTCTTCAGAAAAGCGGCTACGTTTCATGTCCTGGTCCTCTCGATGGGCCAGAACGAACGTCAACCGGATTAGATCAGCGGGGCAAGGTCACCGCACGTCGGCCGTGAATACGCCAACCCGATTACATTGTTGGAAATAAGTAACTCGAGCGAAAACGTGCAATTTGCCTTCGACACGTACCCTAATCGCGCAGAGATATCAATTTCCACGTCCTGGAATTCAAGAACGTCATTGTACAGTGGAAAATACGCCTTATATACGGCCTCCTTCAAAACAAAGAGGTCCCGCCGCTCAAGCAGGCGTAGATCGTACATGCGTTGCTCGTTAGGGGTAGCAATCAATTCGATCAAGTTCTCCGGCAGTGGCTCATTAGGCTCAATGTCGATGCCGAGAGTTGCAATCCTCTTCGTTCCTGCAATAGCGGCGGCTGCTACTGTATCGTGGTGAGCCAAAGATCCGACGATGCCGGCCGGCCAGATCGGAACACCAGAGCGCGTCTTTAAGATCGGCAGTGGTGGGAATCCCAGTTTCCCAAGAAGTGTTCGGGCAATTACTCTTGCAGCACCGCTTTGGCGACGGACTTTGGTAACAGCGCGTCCCATCGGGGTAACTTCGGAAGCGTACAAGGTGGATTCGTCGGCCGGTTCTATTGGACGAATGCCGACGAGGATGTTCTGTTGATCAATGGTGATAGTCTCCATCTATTTCTTTGAGCATTTCAAGTGAGAAGCTCAGCCAATGCAGCTTGGCCTTGGAATTGACTCGACTCGGTCGTCGATCAGCAGCGGCGGCGGACCACATATGTTTCCCATCTTTGGATCACCGAGCCAGAACTCCTCCGACATTTGGGGATTGTCGCGATCCGAGACCGAACCTCGTCTGGGTGCCAGAACCTTCGGTGCAGTTCGCTAGGGATCTTTTTCAAGAACCCCGGTTAAAGGCGTAGAAATGGCTC
>NZ_JAMYSV010000037.1:0-24943 GCF_040322115.1 Mesorhizobium sp. M0195
TCAATGACGATAATCAGAAATCGCTGTTTCCCGCCATTTGAAGAGGGGGTGCATAAATGAATCAGTCTTCGCAATTACTCGAAAGAACAGCCTCTTGGCGGGCAGCAACGGCGGTGGACGGATTGGGCCAACATCACCACGCTGCTGAAAAACGCCAAGATGAATCAGGTCGATCCGCAAGCCTGGCTTACCCAGACCTTTGATCGCATTGCCAATGGCTGGCCAAACAGGATATCGACGCCCTTATGCCACGGAAGTACCGGCGCTGAACGGCCTCAGCTGCCCGCTTACCCTTCATTGCTTCCAGCACTTCTGGATGATTGTGACCAAGGCAACTTACAGCGGCGCCACCTGAGCCATCGATGTAGCGCCGACCTCCGCTATCTGTGGTGTAGATTCCGTCTCTTGCTACGGCTCTTGGCAGAATTGTACCCATCAAATCGATGGAGGATTGGCTGCCGCCGAATCAGGTTCGGCGACAACCAATTTGCCTTGGGAGGCATGAAAGCCGCGCATTCGGCTCGATGGCCGAATACGTGAAAGAGGCAGGCGCCAAGTCAATAGAGCAATAGTTCGCAGGATGCTGTATATCGGCGAGCGCGATCCTTACCGTGAAACGGCTCGGATGAAAAGGTCCACTTGGCTAGCACGAACAGCTCCATTTCTAGCGCCCCTTCAAAGGCAGCCGATCGCGTCAGTGTTTTCGATTGCGACGATTCCGGCTTCGAATGTACGCAAGTCGTCGCGGCCAGAGGACCGAATATCCCATGAAAATGATTTTGTGGTCACACACGCCGTGTTCTAATAACTTTCAAAACCAGAGTGACTACACAAGCATAATGCTGCGTGATGAGGTTGACGACGCGGCAATAACCTAGAATATGGCAGTAACGTCGTCGAGGTGGACTTCGAAATTTGCAATTCTAATCTGCCAGCGGCGATTATCACGCAGCATCTTCAGCGGTCCGCCACATCCGTCACAACTCCGCCACGAGCACGGCTCGCAAAGAGGCCTCAGTTGGCGGTCACCTTCGTTGAAAGGCGGCAGCTCCTGCTAACGGGAAACCCGCGGAGCCAGTAGTCTTGCCGGTTGCAACTGTGTCTCGGCATGCCTCCTGAAAACCTACCCCTTAATTCAAGGGCAGTCCTGCTGCAGCACTGCCCTCTTTTTTCATGCCGGAAGGACGCCGCTCTTTTTGGCGGTCCAGGTGGCGATATAATCCATCAGGCCGGGCGAGAGGCAATCATAGGGTTCTTGGCCCGAGGCCTTCAGCTGCGCTCTGACGGCGTCCATCTTGGCGGGATCAAAGCCGCTTTCGATGATCGAAGACACGAACGCGGCAAAGGTGGGTTTTGCCCAGCCGCCTTCTTGGAAGAGCTCCGGATGAACGAAGGACAGCCCCCAGAAGGGATGTTCGCGCTCGACCGGACCGTACATGTGCACGCCGCATTCCTTGCAGGCGTGCCGCTGGATCAAGGAGGCGGAATCGACGACGGCGAGCTTGTCGCTGTTCTCCAGCACCTCGACGCTTTCTGTCGGCGCGACCGCCACGACCGAAACGGCGGCGCCTTCTGGCTTCCAGCACTTGGTGCCACCGCAGGCGTGGTTGTGGGCGATGTCGCCCTTGACCCTGACCTTCACCGGATTGCTCGTGCACTGGCAGACAAGCGTTCCGCCGGCAAAAGCAGCGTCAGTTGCTCGAAAGCCTGAATCCACCGCCGGATGTATGGCTATGCTCATTGCTGTTCTCCTTCCCCCTGGCCGTTTGCGTTATGCCCGGCCGAGCTCTCTAAAGTCAGTTGTTCAGCCTCTGCGCGTGCCAGAGAAGATGGTCTTCCATGAATGTCGAAATGAAGAGGAATGGCCATAACCCTGCTGCATGCGCAGCCTGAGCGGAATGCCCGCCGCCTCGCAGGCTTGCCTGAGCTCTTCGAGGCGCAATCCATCCTCCAGGAAGTTATCCGCCGTCCCCTGGTCGACGAGGAATTCCGGGAACCGGTGCCGGTCTTAGATCAGCGAGCAGGCATCATATGCCCGCCAGTTCGTCTCATCCGATCCGAGGTATTTCTGGAACGCCGGCATTGACTAGCCAGAGACCGAGGGATGGCTGATCGGCGCGAAGGCCGAGCAGCTGCCGAAACGTTCGGGGTTGTTGCGCGCAATCGTGATGGAGTGACCGAAGATCCCCTGTCGCGTCATGTCGACCGGAAACTCGGCCGCGATAAGCTTCGGCAATTCATCGACGACGTAGCTGTACATCCGATAGTTCTGCGCGAACGGCGGCTCGGTGGCGTTGACATAGAAGCCGGCCCCCTTGCCGAACTGCCAGTTATCCGGCTCGTCCGGAACGGCATCGCCCCGCGGACTAGTGTCGGGACAGACGACGATCATGCCGAGTTCTGCGGCAAGACGCCGATACTCGCCCTTTTCCATGACTCGCATGGGTGCAGGTCAGACCGGAAAGGTACCATAGAACCGGCAGTTTCCGTGCTCTGACCTGCGGCGGCAGGAATACAGCAAAGGTCATGTCGCAGTCGCAGACATCCGAGCGATTGACGTAAACGCTCTGGGTGCCGCCATGAGAATTTTCGGTCGAGATCGTCTTCATGGCTCAGTACATGACCACGCCGCGGATGCTTTCGCCCTTGTGCATCAGCTCGAAGCCCTTATTGATGTCTTCGAGCGGCATTGTGTGGGTGATCATCGGATCGATCTGGATCTTGCCCTGCATGTATCAGTCGACGATCTTCGGGACGTCGGTGCGGCCGCGCGCCGCCAAAGGCGGTGCCCATCCAGTTGCGGCCGGTAACCAGCTGGAACGGACGGGTGGAGATTTCCTGGCCGGCGCCGGCAACGCCGATGATAATGGCATCACCTTAGTGTTGCCGGTGCAGTCGAACGTGTAGTCGGCGCCGCCGATCAGGTCGCCGTGGCGCTTCGTCATGTTGACGAAATAGGGCACGATGTCGTCGCCGACCTCCTTCGGATTGACGAAGTGGGTCATGCCGAACTTTTCGCCCCGTGCCTTGCGGTCAGGGTTGATATCGACGCCGATGATCATGTCGGCACCGGCCAGACGCAGGCCCTGCAGAACGTTGAGGCCGATACCGCCGAGCCCGAAGACGATGGCCGTCGCGCCGATCTCCACCTTGGCGGTGTCGATGACTGCGCCGATGCCGGTCGTGACACCGCAGCCGATGTAGCAGATCTTGTCGAACGGCGCGTCCGGATTGACCTTGGCAAGGGCGATCTCCGGCAGCACGGTGAAGTTCGAAAAGGTCGAGCACCCCATATAGTGGTGGATCTTGTCCTTGCCGATCGAGAAGCGGCTCGTTCCATCCGGCATCAGCCCCTGGCCCTGGGTTGATCGAATCGAGGTGCAGAGATTGGTCTTGCGGGAAAGGCAGGAATATCACTCGCGGCATTCCGGGGTGTAGAGCGGAATGACATGGTCGCCCTTCTTCACCGAAGTGACGCCGGGGCCGACATCGACGACGATGCCGGCACCTTCGTGGCCGAGGATCGCCGGGAAGAGCCCTTCCGGATCGGCGCCCGACAAAGTGAAATCATCGGTGTGGCAGATGCCCGTCGCCTTGATCTCCACCAGCAATTCGCCGGCCCGTGGCCCCTCCAGCTCCACGGTCATTACTTCGAGCGGTTTACCTGCCTGAACGCGACGGCGGCGCGAACGTCCATGTCGTATTCCTCCCAGATTGTTACTTGCGGTCGGTTGTTTTGGGGTGCGGGCCTTGAGTTATGTCGCGATCCCTTTCGAGTTGAACGATTTCTGCCATCGCTCATGAGAGCGGCAAGTTGACAGCGGGCTCCCTGCTGCGAACTCCCATCTTTTTATGCTGACAGAAAAGATCATCAGGTCGGTTCGGTTCACGGCTTTTCCTGTGCAGCCATTTAGTAGGCAACGGCTTTCTCAATATGTCCCAGTCTCACGCAGGTTGAGTCCGTCTCAGAAACGATTTAAGGCTTACAGCTGGATCGCCGATAAGCTTGAGATCCAAGCCCACCTGTGCATCAATAAGCATTTCCGCTAGGCGAATGTCTTTCGCGACAGCGCCGCCAGGACCGAGACCAGCCGCCGCCGCCAAGTGCCTGTGCTCGTCAAGGAAGAAAATAATCTCCGCACCATCCGACAGGTGACGCGTGACCGTTACGTGCTCCGCTGACGGTAACCCGACGACCTGCAGCCCAAGTTCATACTGATCGGACCAGAACCACGGCCGAGTAGTGATGGTTTGCGCCGCGCCAGCCATGTTGCGCCCCGCTAGCTCTCCTTGTACTCGCGCGTTGCGCCACGTTTCGTAGCGCACGGCTTTCCCCTGACCAAGATCGAGGCAGGCGCAGTCGCCGGCTGCGAAGATGTCCGAGACAGTAGTATGAAGAAAAGTATCTACCAGAATACCGTTTGGAGTGGATATGCCGGAACCTTTGGCAAGTGATGTATTGGGAGTGACGCCGATCGCCGTTATCACAACATCAGCCGCGACAATGGTTCCGTCATTCAGAAGGACGCCAGATCTGTCGATCTCTTCGACTATTGCATTGAACCGGAATCTGACGCCTTCCTCTACATGCCTTTCATGAAGACGTCGCGCGAGTAAATCTGGCGCAGCCCTTTCAAGCGGACGCGTCGCCACATCAATCACCGTTACGTGGGTGCCGAGTTTTTGTAGACAAGCCGCCAGTTCCATCCCGATCAGACCAGCTCCGACGATAGCAATACGAGAGCCGGCGAAGGCCATCTTATAGAGCCGTTTCGCATCTTCTAGCGTTCGCAGCACATGAGCGAGTTCCCCGCCGGGGCAGGTAAGCCTGCGGGGCGCTACGCCGGTCGACAATAGAAGGCGCTCATAAGAAAGATTGTCTTGATTGTCCAGGGAGACCGTCTTTCTTGCCGGATCGAGCGACGTCACCCGTGTCCCCGCTAGGTACTTTATTCCAGCGTTTTCCAGCTGGGCAGCATCACAGATCAACCTGTGCTCGATGCCCACGCTCGAAGGTTTTGACAATGGTGGCCGCTCATAAGGCAAACTTGCTTCGTCACCGATCAAGGTCACGGGTCCGTCGTATCCAGCTTCGCGCAGGGTGTAGGCCGCTCGAGTCCCACACTCGCCCGCTCCGACAATGACCATTCCTGCTCGTTCAGATTTCGATCCACACACGGCCGTTCTCAATTTTCGCTTTATAGGTCTTAAGATCGATGCACGGCGGCATGCGCAAAGCCTCGCCGGTTTTGTAGTCGAATACGCCATCATGTTTGGGACACTCGATCGTGTTGTCCATCACTAGACCGTCCGCGAGATGAACCTTCTCATGCGTGCATAACCCGTCCGTGCAGAAATATTCATCTTCAGGACTGCGAAAAATAGCGAAGGTGCGCCCGCCGAAATCAAAGCGGATCACCTCCTCTTTTTCGATTGCTTCTGTGGAGCAAACCTCCATCCACTGTGCCATTCTAGTTCCTTGGGTCAAACTGGTCGGAAAGAGGGCCGGCTCGCGGCCGTCCGTAAGCTGGCGCGATTTCAGATTGTTTTGGATGAGTTCTTGTTCAGGCGCTCTTTTTTCTTTTGATAGCGAGCCTGCATTCGCGCACCAGCTTCCTTGCTGCCGTCATGGTATGTTCCAAACCACTGATCGAAAGGGATCAGCCCGCCGCCGTAGTTCACCTCAAAATATTTGTGATGGAGGTAGTGGACGTAGTCGTCACCATCGACGAGGACGTTTTCCGTGACTTCGATTTTGTTAAAGCCTACGTGCCCTACGATTGCGCCGAATCCTGTGTAGTGTAATTGATAGAGCGCAAGAATGGGGTTAGAGGGAATCACGAGATGCCACAGGGCTTCGCCGAAATAACCCAGTTGCTCTACCGGGTGCATCGACAGAGACGACCACGGTGACGGATTAACCGAGTTGTGGTGCACGGAGTGGATCCATTTGTATAAGGGCCCCCAATGGAGCAGTCGGTGCAGCAGGTAGAAATGCGTGGAGTGGATAAGAGGCACGGCTAGGCCGACTGCGAATAAATACCAAGGGTGTTCTGTAAAAGTCATCCAAGGTGCATAGCCCCAGGCATAAGCGTAAAGGATCGCAACTTCGATCGCGGTCCAGATAGGCAAGCCAGTGCCGAAGGTGCGCATTAGGTTATCTATATTTTGCCGTCCAAAGAAGAAGGCCTCGCTTCGTTGCTCGGCAGGAAATTTGCTGTTGTATTTGAACCTGTTCTGCTGGCGGCGCAAAATGTAGAGACGTAGCTCAAAAGCGCCATAAAACAGAAACACCGCTACGCAATTGACAACGAAGAGGCGCAGAATCCAGGACACAGCGAGTGTCTTCATGATCACAGTATCGGGCACCACAAAATGCCAGTATGCAACCGCGGAAGCTGCGAAAAGCAGGTTCCATGGCAAGAAATAATGCGGCAACCATTTTAGGAATGCGATCGGCCGTGGCGGCAAAACAAATAGTGGCGCGGCCTGGGCTTTAGCATTTGGAGCCCAATCCCCGCGTTTGTTACGGGTGCCGTATTCTAGATCGTCCATGACTTCCTCCACAGTCGAACATCTCCCACGCAGTGAGCGCGAGCGACCGAGATAGTTGATAAGCGGCCCCATCATGGTCTGTATTACGGCATGGGGAAAAGGTCCACTTCGCCAATTGGAAAAGATCCACTATAACGCTGTGCGGTACGACACGCTTCTTGCTAAGCTTGGCAATACCGCATCGCTGGCGGCTCCCGCGAAGCCGTCGCCATTACATGCCGTTTTTCGTTATGTCGCTTCCGCCACGCAAGCCGATGCTCAGCGCGAGACTAACGAACTGTTTGCAGCTATTTTTGCCCGTACGCGATGAGTAGATCCTTGGCGTCGATCTGATCTCCGGCTCTGACGAGTACTTCGGCGATCGTACCGTCGTTTTCTGCGTGGATCGCCGTTTCCATCTTCATGGCCTCGATGGATATAAGCACGTCGCCGGCACTGATGGCCTGGCCGGGCGAGACGAAGACACGGCTGATGACACCGGGCATCGGCGCGCCGACATGAACGGCATTGCCCGGTTCGGCCTTGCGGCGGACGGCGGCACCTGTAGCCCTATGGGCCCGGTCCGGCACCTTGATGCGGCGCGGCTGACCGTTGAGCTCGAAGAAGATGGTCACCATGCCCTGGCTGTCCGTCGCGCTCATCGCCTGGTTGACGATGACGAGCGTCTTGCCCTTCTCTATATCGGCAAACAGCTCCTCGCCGTCAGCCAGACCGTAGAAATAGCCGGGCGTCGGCAGCACCGAGACCGGACCATAGGTATCTGACGCAAAGGCGAAGTCGGTAAAGACCTTCGGATACATCAGATAGGAAGCGAATTCGAAGTCGCTGATCTCGCGCTCGAGTTTCGTCTCGATGACTTTACGCTCCGCATCGAGATCGGCCTCCTTGAGCAGCGAGCCGGGACGCACGGTATAGGGCTTGTCGCCCTTCAGCGCCTTCTTCTGCAGCGCTTCGGGCCATCCGCTGGGCGGTTGGCCGAGATCGCCCTTCAGCATCGAAACGACGGATTCCGGGAAGGAGACTTCCTTGTCCGGGCTGACGACGTCGGCAACGGTCAGGTCCTGGCTCACCATTATCAGTGCCATGTCGCCGACGACCTTGGAAGACGGCGTCACCTTGACGATATCGCCGAACATCTGGTTGGCGTCGGCATAGGCCTGCGCCACCTTGTGCCAGCGGCTCTCGAGACCGAGCGAGCGAGCCTGTTCCTTGAGGTTGGTGAACTGGCCGCCCGGCATTTCGTGCAGATAGACTTCGGATGCCGGACCCTTCAGATCGCTTTCGAAGGCTGCGTACTGATGGCGCACCGCTTCCCAGTAGAAGGAGATGCGGCGGATCCATTCCGGATCGAGACCCGGATCACGCTCGGAACCGCGCAGCGCCTCGACGATCGAGCCGAGGCAGGGCTGCGAGGTATTGCCGGAAAGCGCATCCATGGCCGCATCGACGGCATCGACGCCGGCATCGACAGCGGCAAGGACAGTCGCCGCCGCAATACCCGATGTATCATGCGTGTGGAAGTGGATCGGCAGGCTGGTCGCCTCACGCAGCGCCTTGAACAGTACCTTCGCAGCCGCAGGCTTGAGCAGGCCCGCCATATCTTTGAGCGCGATGATATGCGCGCCGGCCTTCTCGAGCTCGACCGCAAGGTCGGCATAATATTTCAGATCGTATTTCGGACGGCCCGAGTTCAGGATATCGCCGGTATAGCAGATCGCCGCCTCGCAGAGCTTGTTCTCATCGGCAATGGCATCCATCGAGACGCGCATGTTCTCGACCCAGTTCAGGCAATCGAACACGCGGAAGAGATCGATACCGCCCCTGGCCGCCTGGCGGACGAAATATTTGACGACATTGTCGGGATAATTGGTGTAGCCGACGCCGTTAGCGCCGCGCAGGAGCATCTGCAGCAGAAGGTTCGGTGCACCCTCGCGGATCAGTGCCAGGCGCTCCCACGGGTCCTCGGTCAGAAAGCGCATGGAGACGTCGAAGGTCGCTCCGCCCCAGCATTCGAGCGACAAAAGGCCTGGCAGCGCATGCGCATAGGTGCCGGCAATGCGGGCGATGTCATAGGTGCGCATGCGGGTGGCGAGCAGCGACTGGTGGCCATCGCGCATCGTCGTATCGGTCAAAAGCACGCGCTTCTCGTTGCGAATCCAATCGCCGAACTTCATCGGGCCGAGCGTGTCGAGCAGCTGCTTGGTGCCATCGGGAATCCCGCCGCTATTGGTATAGGGCACGACGGGTTTCGCCGCCTTGCCAGTCGGGCGACTGCGACCCTTCGTTTCAGGATGGCCGTTAACGGTGACGTCGGCGAGATAGGTCAACAGCTTTGTCGCGCGGTCTTTCCTTTTAACCTGCCGGAAGAGTTCCGGCGTCGTGTCGATGAAGCGTGTCGTGTAGCTGTAGTCTTTGAACTTCGGATGCGTGATGATCGCTTCGAGGAAGGTCAGATTGGTGGCGACGCCACGGATGCGGAATTCGCGCAGTGCCCGGTCCATACGGCTCATCGCTTCATCGGGGGTTGGAGCCCATGCGGTGACCTTTTCAAGCAAAGGGTCGTAGAACCGGGTCACGATGCCACCCGCGTAAGCCGTTCCCCCGTCCAGTCTGAGACCAAACCCGGACGCCTGTCGGTAGGCGGTGATACGGCCGTAATCCGGAATGAAGTTGTGCTCCGGATCCTCTGTGGTGATGCGGCACTGCAGCGCGTGACCGTTGAGCTTGATGTCTTCCTGCTTCAGAACGCCCGATTCCGGCGTGCCGATGGCAAAGCCGTCGAGGATATGGATCTGCGCCTTGACGATATCGATGCCGGTGACGACTTCGGTGACGGTATGCTCGACCTGAATGCGTGGATTGACTTCGATGAAGTAGAATTTGCCGGTATCGGCGTCCATCAGATATTCGACGGTGCCGGCACCGATATAATTCGTGGCCTTGGCGATCTTCAGCGAATAGGCGGCAAGCTCCTGGCGCTGCGCTTCGGAGAGATAGGGCGCCGGCGCGCGCTCGACGACCTTCTGGTTACGGCGCTGGATGGAGCAGTCGCGCTCGAAGAGATGCACGACATTGCCATGGGTATCGCCGAGAATCTGGCTTTCGACGTGGCGGGCGCGCTCCACGAGCTTTTCGAGATAGACTTCATCCTTGCCGAATGCAGCCATCGCCTCGCGCTTGGCTTCCGTCACTTCGCGGGCGAGATCCTTGGGATCACGGATGGCGCGCATGCCGCGCCCGCCGCCGCCCCAGGACGCCTTCAGCATGACGGGATAGCCGATTTCCTCTGCCATCTTGGCAACGACCTTCATATCGTCAGGAAGCGGCTCGGTTGCCGGAACGACAGGAACGCCGACCGAGATCGCCAGATTACGGGCCGCCACCTTGTTGCCGAGCTGGCGCATCGTATCCGGCTTCGGGCCGATGAAGATGATACCGGCGGCATTACAGGCATCGACGAACTCAGGGCTCTCGGACAGCAGGCCGTAACCCGGATGGATGGCATCGGCGCCCGACAATTTGGCGACGCGGATCACCTCGTCGATGGACAGATAGCTCTCGATCGGCCCGAGATCACGGGCAAGATGCGGCCCGCGGCCGACCTGATAACTCTCGTCGGCCTTGAAGCGGTGCAGCGCGAGTTTGTCTTCCTCTGACCATATCGCGACCGTTTTTATTCCAAGCTCGTTGGCCGCGCGAAACACGCGGATGGCAATTTCAGAACGGTTGGCAACTAGTATCTTCGTAATAGACACGTTTACGCTCGCGAGGAAGTTGTTACATATTTGGATAGACCGGCCCCTCGCCGCCCTGCGGCGGCACCCAGTTGATGTTCTGGTTGGGGTCCTTGATGTCGCAGGTCTTGCAGTGCACGCAGTTCTGGGCGTTGATGACAAAGACGTCCTTGCCATCCTTTTCCACCCATTCATAGACGCCTGCCGGACAGTAGCGCGTCGACGGACCGGCATAGATGTCGTGTTCCGAACTCCTCTGCAGCGCCATGTCCTTGACCTGCAGATGCACCGGCTGGTCTTCCTCGTGATTGGTGTTCGACAGGAACACCGAGGACAGCCGGTCGAAGGTCAAGACGCCATCGGGCTTCGGATAGGCGATCGGCTTGTTCTGTGAAGCAGGCTCCAGGCTCTGGGCATCGGTCTTGCCATGTTTCAGCGTGCCGAAGAAGGAAAAGCCGAACAGCGTGTTGGCCCACATGTCGAAGCAGCCGAGCGCCACGCCAAGCGCCGTGCCGAACTTCGACCACAGCGGCTTGACGTTGCGCACCCGCTTGAGATCACGGCCGATGTCGCCCTTGCGCCATTCATTCTCGATCTCGGTGACCTCGTCATGGCTGCGGCCGGCTTCGATCGCCGCGGCAATCTTCTCGGCCGCCAGCATGCCCGACAGCACCGCATTGTGGCTGCCCTTGATGCGCGGCACGTTCACGAGACCGGCCGAACAGCCGATCAGCGCCCCGCCGGGGAAGGAAAGCTTCGGCACCGACTGGTAGCCGCCCTCGGTGATGGCACGCGCCCCATAGGACAGCCGCTTGCCGCCCTCGAAGGTGGTGCGGATCCCCGGATGGATCTTGAAGCGCTGGAATTCCTCGAAGGGATAGAGATAGGGGTTCTTGTAATTGAGGTGGACGACGAAGCCGACTGCCACCAGATTGTCTTCCAGGTGATAGAGGAAGGAGCCGCCGCCGGTCTTCATGCCGAGCGGCCAGCCGAAGGAGTGCTGCACCAGGCCCGGACTGTGGTTCTCCGGCTTGACCTGCCAGAGCTCCTTTATGCCGATGCCGAATTTTTGCGGTTCACGGTCTTTCTGCAGATCGAACTTGGCAATCAGCTGCTTGGCGAGCGAGCCACGCACACCCTCGCCGATCAGCACATATTTGCCGAGCAGTTCCATGCCGCGGGTATAGTTCGGCCCGGGCTCGCCGTTCTTCTCAATGCCCATGTCGCCGGTGGCTACCCCGATGACGGCACCTTCATCATTGTAGAGCACTTCGGTTGCGGCAAAACCCGGATAGATCTCGACGCCGAGTTCTTCGGCCTTGGTCGCCAGCCAGCGACAGACGAGGCCAAGCGAGACGATGTAGTTGCCGTGGTTGTTCATCAGGGGCGGCATCAGCACATTCGGCAGGCGGATGGAACCGGCCGGACCGAGCAGCAGGAAGTGATCGGCGGTGACTTTGGTCTTGAACGGATGATCGGCCTCGTCGTGCCAGCCGGGCAAAAGCCGGTCGATGCCGATCGGGTCGACCACGGCGCCCGAGAGGATATGCGCCCCGACTTCCGCGCCCTTCTCCAGCACGACGACGGAGAGTTCCGGATTGATCTGCTTCAGCCGGATCGCCGCCGCAAGGCCGGCAGGACCGGCGCCCACGATCACCACGTCAAATTCCATGCTTTCGCGCTCGGGAGCTATTGTGCTTTCCATGTCCGGCCTCTAGCCACGAACGATGCCGGCGATGAGTGTCGCAGAGATGATGGCTAGCCATACCGACGATACCCGCTGGATCAGGAGCAGACGCGGCTCGCTCTTATGACGGTTTCCCAAAAGGGTTCCAAATCCGCCCCAGCTAAGCGCTACCGTGACCGCGAGGAGGCCGAAAATACCGAGCTTTGGCAGAAAATGTTGATCAGTTGGTGAAGGCAGGAGAACGATCGCAACGATCAGGGCCTTCGGGTTAAGCATGGTGGCCAGGTAAACACGCCGGATCGTGACCTCGTCGTCACGTGCAATTCCATCTTCTGTCCCCCACAGATTGATGGCAAGGTACAGGATCCAACTTGCTGAAGCACCCTTCACAAGCACTGCGATGGCCGGCCAACGCGCGACGATCTCCGTCCCAAGCAATGTCAAGGGCATTATCGTCGTAAGATAGCCTCCGATCTCGGCTGGCAGCAGTTGAAGGGTGCGTCGCAAGCCCTTCTGTGCGCCGGCCAAGCCCATAAGGGTATTTGTTGGTCCCGGTGTTGCTAGCAGCGCCAGAACAGCGAAGACGTAAGTGATATAGGTCATGGGCGGATCTCGGTACACCATGCGGAAAGGACGCTATGGGTTCCAGAAACGGCGCGCTGGAGCGAAATCATCCGGTGATCCAATTGTCGGTTTCGGTGGCGAACGGAATGCTTGACTGACTTCCGAAGCGTGAACATGCAATTGCCGCTGCCTTTGAAGCCCGTCGCATGGAAGCCTCGAGGGAAAGGCCGTGATCCAGAGCCGATGCAAGGACGCCGACAAAGCAATCTCCGGCCGCAGTAGTATCCTTCACGTCGACTGCCATCGCAGAAACCTTGATCTCCTGACCGTTCGTGACCGCTTCCGCGCCGTCGCCCCCGAGGGTCCTGAGCACCCCGGTATTCAACCGCTTCGATAATGATTGAGCGGAAGGCTCACATCCAAGCTGGACTGCCAGCGCTTCGGCCTCGTCTTCGTTGACCACGATGAGATCGCAAAGGGATAGAGTTTCAGGATCAAGCGGAAATGCTGGAGCGAGGTTCAAGATTGATTTGGCGTTCGTTTCCTTCGTACGCCGAACGAGTTTCTCAATCTCAGAGACGTCATTTTCCATCTGCATTAGGACAATTGACGCATCACGAAGAAGGGCCTCTTCGATTGCATCCGAGGAAGCGACAAGATTAGCGCCAGGCGCGACCGCGATCATGTTGCGACCCTTGGCATCGATCAAGATCGAGGCACAACCGGTCGGCTCCGGCACGCGGGCAACTCGGCCAAAATCTACCGCACCCTCCAGGTTTTGCAGGGCAACAGCGGCCATGGCATCCTCACCTACGGCGCCCACTATCACCACGCTGGCGCCATCACGGGAGGCCGCTACGGCCTGATTTCCGCCCTTGCCACCGGCCTCCGTCCGAAAGCCTTTGGCCAAAAGCGTCTGGCCGGCTTGCGGCATCTCGTTCACCGAGAAGATGAGATCGACATTGATAGAACCGAAGGTGACAATCACGGGTCTCGCCTTGTGGTGATTGAGGGAGGGCGTAACAAAAGTTGGCGACGCGTTTACCCCAACTAAGTGGAGCGTCACCAAACAGCACTTGTTCTTAGCCGCGCGTAGCGATCGCCTGCCTGAAGCGTTCGGTTCCTTCATGGATATGGTCGAGCAGTGTCATCACGGCCCAGTGGCGCTCGGTAATATCGTAATCCGTCACGCGCGAATGCGCGCTGGAGAAAGTCCCAAGTCGTGTGTGATAGGTTTTGGCAAGACCGGGATAGCCCATCGGCTCCGCCATCGCAGACAATGCCAGAAAGATTTCCAAATCGCGACGCAGGTCGCTTTCTTCGGCTGCATGGCGATAGAGCCACGCATAGAGATCGGCATGAAAATTGGTGAAGACGCCGGAGAAGCCTTTCGAGCCGGCACGCATCGCAGCTGTGGCAATGGCTGCATTGGCGTTGACAACCGCGAAATCCGAGCCTTCGGCAAGAGCCACCCGACGCTTTACAGTCTCAAGATCGCAAGAAACATCCTTCAAGGTGATGAAGCGTTCGGTGTCCCGGCAGAGTTTGAACTCGTCGTCGCTGAGGAGCCGCCGGTAGGGCGCCGGGCATTCATAAAGTCCGAGCTGCAAATCGCCTGGCAACCAGCTCAAGACATCATTGATGCTGGAACGAAAAGCCTCTGACCCGGCATTGGCGGTATCCAGCCGATTTGTAACGAGCACGAGGGCATCGATACCAGTGGCGGCCATGGCCTTCAATTCGGCTCTCTGATCGTCCGCGCTTTCACTGATATGGCCGGAAGCGATAACCGGGACTCTTCCGCGGGCAAGCGAAACCACTTTTTTCGACAAGGTTACGCGTTCTTCCAGAGACAGCTTCTGCATTTCGCTCGACTGGCACACCGCAAAGAGCGCGTCCGCACCCATTTGCACGTACCATTCTACAAGGCGCTCCAAGCCTTCCCAATCAATCTGATTGGCCGGCGTAAACGGGGTGAGCATCACGGGGACGATACCATGGGCACTTTTGGGCATCTTCATACTTTCCACTAGATTTGCAAGACGATTTCGTTTTAGAAATGAATTCCAATTTATTCGGAAACAGGGAGTAATGCAAGGTGAGTGTAAAAAGATGGGAGGATGATGCGACAGTTTGGCATGGCCCGGACTACAGATCGGAAACACTGAAATATCATCCGGACGTAAAATCGGCGGCTGTTGCCGGTCGCATCATTACGTGTGTCGAGATTGTCGATTGGAGCGGCAGGGGAACCCGAGACCTTCTTCTGTCTGCCTGGGACCCCTGCTATGACGGACGCGTGTTCCTGCGCCGCCAAATCGGAACGAACGAAGACGGCACCCCGATCCTGGGTGAGGAAGAACTTGTCGAAGGCGTCAGAGGCTATGTAACGGCCGTTCGCGACGGTGATGTCTTTCACCTGGTCTCAGCATCGCGCATGCGCAAGCAGATCTACGTTTTTCCCAATGTGGGGAAGAAGGGCACCCCCGAGTTTGGTGATCCGGTACGACTCGATCTCGACGCGGACTGGGTCAAGGGCAATGAGTACTTCCATATGGCCCGCTTCCACGACATCGATGGAGACGGCGTTCCTGAATTGATCGTCGGCAGCGACTATTGGGACGACTATTGGCCGAACGGCCTGGAATGGAACGATGAAGGCTACCGCGCTCATGACGACGCGAATCGTTGGCTCGGCGGACCGCTGCGCGGTTTCCTCTATGCCTTCAAAAATAAGGGTACCCTGGCCGAGCCGGTCCTGGAACGCGGTCGGCCTTTGATCGCCGGTGAAACGCCGCTCGAAGTTTACGGTCAGTTCGCGCCGGCGTTTGGCCGCTTTGGCAAAGAGCGCCATAGCCTGATCGCCGGCGAATTCTGGAATATCCTGCACATCGCTCGCCAACGCGAGGACGGACAGTTCGAGCCGACGACCCTGCTTCGCACGCCGGACAATAACGTCCTGGAGTTGGACCAGTGCATCCATCTCCCTTGCGTCGTCGACTGGGATGACGATGGTCGCGAAGACATTCTCGTTGGCGCCGAAGACGGCTACGTGACCTATCTGAAGAACTGCGGTGAAGGTGAGGACGGCCTTCCGCGTTTCGAAAAGCGCGGACGCGTTGAAACCACGAAGCCGCTGATCCACGCGGGCGTGCTGCCATGCCCCGCGGCATATGATTTCAGTGGGGATGGTCATTTCGATCTCGTCGTGGGCAATAGCACCGGCGAACTTTTGTTTTACCAGAGCCGCGAGGTGAACGGAGCGATTTACCTGGAAAAGGAGATTATGCTGACGGCCGGAGGACAACCGATCCGGATTGCAGCAGGCCCAACTGGCTCTATCCAGGGGCCGTCGGAAAAGATGTTCGGTTACTCCTGCCCAACGATTGCCGACTGGACCGGCAGCGGACACATGGACCTTCTCGTCAGTGACGTGACAGGCCATCATCGGCTTTTCCGGAATCTTGGTGACAAGGGCCTTCCGCCAAGCTTCGCAGCGGAAGAATTTCTTACCTACAACGGCAAGCCGCTCAAGACCGTGTGGCGCGTGCGCCCGGCCGTCGTGGACTGGCTGGAAGATGGGCAGCGCCATTACATCGCTCTCGATAAGGAGGGTGTTCTGAGCGACTTCAAACAAGCCTCGGACATCGAACTTGTCGATAAGCGCCATCTTCTCTGGGAAAACGGTGATCCGATGCGCTTTACCGTCGACGTGGGCGGCGGTCGCGGCCGGGTAAAGCTTTGCTTCTGCGACTGGGAAGGTACAGGGCGCACCGACCTGATTTTCGGCACGCACGCCCGCGCATGCGTTCCCCCGGACCCCACGACAGGCGCGCCGCGCAATACGACGAAGCAGGCGGGGCTCTTCCTATCCCGCAATGTCGGCACAGCCAAAGAACCACGGTTTGCATTGCCGGTCCCCTTCCGCTTCCGCAATGAAGTAATTGCCATGGCCATGCATGTGGCATCTCCGGAAGCTGTCGACTGGGCCGGCCGAGGGGCGCTCGATCTCGTGGTCGGCGTTGAAGACGGCAGCCTGGTTTGGCTGAAGCGCGAGGACCTGTCGTGGTAGGGTTCGAGATCAAAGGAACGACTAGGCTGCTGGGGCTGATCGGTGATCCAATCGCTCAGGCGAAGTCGCCTTCAGCTATCAATCCCATCTTTGCAGCCCGCGGCGCCGATATCGCATGCGTGCCCTTGCACGTGCCGGCAGCGGATCTTCGCAAGGTATGGACAGGGCTAAAGGTGATGCCGAACCTCGTTGGGTTCGGCATCACCCTGCCCCATAAGCAGACTGCCATCGACCTCTGCGACAGCCTCGATCCCGTGGCGGCTCGAGTCGGCGCCGTCAACCTCGTTCGCCGGGAACTGGATGGCAGCTTTCGCGGCTACCAGTTCGACGGCCGCGGATTTGTTCGCGGCCTCCAGGCCGAGCGAATTATGATCAAGAATCGCGATGTGCTGATGATAGGCGCGGGTGGCGCAGCTGTCGCTATCGCATTTGCTTTGATCGAGGCCGGCGCCGGACGGATCACCGTATCCAATCGAACGCTTAAGAAGGCAGAAGAATTGGCAAATGTGGTGAATGCCGACTTCGGGCATGCAGTTGCAAAAGCAGGCGACGCGCGGCCCGAAGCCGGACAACTGATAGTCAACGCCACCTCGCTTGGGTTGAAGGAGACCGATGCTCTACCCCTCAACTCCGAACTGCTACACCCCGGCATGACCGTTGGTGAGGTTATCGCTCAGCCTGAGATCACGCCGTTGTTGTCGCAGGCGCAAGCACGTGGCGTTGAAATCCACTCCGGCATGCACATGATCACGGGCCAGGTCGGGCTTATCGCCGAACATATCTGCGAGATTTGGGGCTGACAGCGGGATTGCACGGAAAACGCTATCCAAATAGCTCATGAGCATTCTGACGCATGAGACGATCCACAAGCTCGGGGACGTATTCGGCTCCAAGCCAACCGCGGCCCACTAATCCCGAGATCGCTTCAGTGAGACCGGCCCGCGCTATGGCTACGTGCCCCACCACATTCTCAACTGCTATGTAGTCCCCACCAAAGGTCAGAATTTTATTGGCTGGAACCGCCATCAAGAATTCGGTTAGGAACCGTACACACGCAACAGGGTTGATAATCTACGCCCAGCAGAGATCGACGTAAGCATTGTGATATTGCTTGCAGAGGGCAATGTACTCATCCTGATATGGATATCCCACGTGCATGAGTACAAACCTCACTCCCGGATAATCTTCTAGCAGCCGGCAAACGTCTACCGCGTTGTCCCTTATTCTGGAGAGCGGCATATTGTTTTTAGCCGCATAGTAGCCAGTGTGAATCTTGACGGGCAACCCATAATCTTGAGCTTTTCTCAGGCAATAGTGGAACAGGTAGTCTTCTAAAGCCTGTGCGCCATCTGGGCCAATATACGGTTTTGCGGCGATTAGCGTTGTGAATTGCTTTCTCAGCAACGTGCCGCTCCACGTGGGCAAAACGAAGGCCCCTGTAGTAAGCTCCCTGATATTTTACAGCGACTGCCTGCTCTCCGAAGCGTTCAAAGTACGTATCGATCGCCTCAAGCCAATCATCAAAGGAATTGATCTTTAGGGCCCAGCTCCCCTTCTACTCTACGAATATCTGTGGGGCCTCATCTGGCGAGTTCCATGATGCTGAGGTCTTGCTTCAGGAGTGCGGGTTGGGCAGTTTCCATAAAGATGCGTTCGACGGAATGCACATGGCATTCCGATATGCGGCAGATGTCTTTGAGGACGCGATTGTAGAAGCCAGGCTTCTTGATCAGATGGTATTTATCCGCCAATTCTTCTACGGCGTCTGACGAAAAGACTCGATGCCGTACAGCTTTCGGAAGGTAATGTTCAACGCTTGAGCGTAGCCGGTATGACGGATGCGGTTCCAATAGGGTGATACTACATTGAATTTATCAATGGCCGACAAATCCGGATCATAGAACCGCTGTTCCTCCTTTACGCTCATTCCGGCGCAATGAAGATCCTCTAAGACGTAGTCCCTGAACAATAGAGGCCAGTCGTCGCACCGAAACATTGAATCTGTCACCCCGGAGAATCGCCGCGACTCCTCTACGAGATGCTCGTGCGTATCAATGAGCGGGGTCTCTTCGACTAGAGCACGTCCTTTGATCGATGAATCGATTGTGATGTGACGGCTGCGTTTTGTTCTGATTCAACATCCACCTCGATGGAGGTTGACGATGGGAAGAGCATTTAGCCTGGATCTTCGGTCGCGGGTCTTGAAGGCTTCGGACGAGGGCATGTCGGCGCGGCAAGCGGCGGCGCAGTTCGGCGTGGGAGTGTCCAGCGCGATCCGCTGGATTGCGCGGGCGAAGATCGGCGAACTGGCGCCACGCCCGCAGGGCCGCCGCCGCGCCTCCAGCCTCGATGCGCATGAAGCCTTCATCGTCGGGCTGATCGAGGAGCGCAAGGACATCACGCTGAACGAGATGGTGGAGCGGCTCGTCGCCGAGCAGTCGGTGCGGATCAGCCGCAGCGCCTTGAGCGCCTGGCTTCGCGGCCACGGCTGGACATTCAAAAAAAGTCCGCGCACGCACTGGAGCAGGATCGCCCCGACATTCTGAAGCGGCGCCGGGACTGGTTCGACGGCCAGCTCGACCTCGATCCGGCGAAGCTCGTGTTCACCGATGAGAGTGTGCTGCAGAGTAGCGGAAGGAGTTCAACATGAACTAAGACCGAAGCGTAAAGCTGCGTGAATGATGGGGGACGGCCCTCCGGGATCGGCTTTCAGGAGCAGGTCTCAAACCAGTCCAAGCTGCTGCGGTAAAGAGCCGTGGTGGTGAGCGTTGGATGAAAAGTTCGGACGAGATCCGAGCAGGTGGGTGTCCGAAAGACGAACGAAAGTGAACCCTTCGAAGACGCGTCGTTATGAACGTAAGTGTCGCCGAAACCAGGACCGTCTCGTCATCCTGGGACAAGCCCGCCGGATGCCTGATGACAGGGCGGGCGGCGACCGGCGTTGAGGGGGCGTGAGTCGGACACAGGCATTCGCGCGGAACTGCAGGAACCAGGCTCCTGATGCAAAGGCAGAAGCTCAAGCGGGCCAAACCGCAAGGCGAGAGGACCGATGCAGGAGACTGGGGCGGACCGGCCCGTATGAGCGTTGAAGGCGCTGTAATGGGGCCGGAGCAAAGGGGCCGGATCAGGTGGTCGTATTGTTTGGAACAACTGGAAACAGGATGACTTCGGAAGATACGACAGACAAGCCGTTTCGAATTGCGAAACGACAAGTGTACGAAGCTTACAAAGCGGTCAAAGCCAACCAGGGCGCAGCCGGGGTGGACGGGCAGACCCTGGAGATGTTCGAGAAGGACCTTGCAGGAAACCTCTACAAGGTCTGGAATCGGGTGTCCTCAGGGACGTACTTCCCACCGCCGGTTCGCGCTGTCTCCATTCCGAAGAAGACTGGAGGCGAAAGGGTTTTGGGTGTGCCCACGGTCAGCGATCGGATCGCGCAGATGGTGGTCAAGCAGATGATTGAGCCGGATTTGGATACCCTCGTTCTTCCAGACTCCTACGGCTACAGGCCGGGAAAATCGGCTCTGGATGCCGTTGGCGTGACGCGTCAGCGGTGCTGGAAGCATGACTGGGTTCTGGAATTCGACGTCAAAGGGCTGTTTGACAATCTTCCGCACGATCTCTTGCTGAAGGCGGTCAGGAAGCACGTCACATGCAAGTGGGCTCTGTTGTACATCGAAAGATGGCTGGCAGCGCCGATGGAAAAGAACGGAGAAGTCGTCGAGCGCACACGCGGTACCCCGCAAGGGGGCGTTGTCAGCCCGATCTTGTCGAATCTCTTCATGCACTATGCATTTGATCTGTGGATGACCCGGACGCATCCTGACCTTCCGTGGTGTCGATATGCGGACGATGGTCTTGTGCATTGCCGGAACGAGCAGCAGGCAGAAGCCCTCAAGACGGAGCTTGGTGCTCGACTGGCAGCATGCGCGCTTCAAATGCATCCGACAAAGACCAAGATCGTCTATTGCAAAGACCAAAGGCGCAGGGGGGAATACCCGAATGTCGTGTTCGACTTCCTCGGGTATCAGTTCCGGCCGCGACGCGTGGCGAACACACAGCGAGATGAGTTCTTCTGTGGTTACACGCCTGCGGCCAGCCCAACGGCAATGAAGTCGATGCGGGCCACGATCAAAAGCTTGAACATCCCGCGGCAGACGCCGGGGACGCTGGCTGAAATCGCCCAACAGCTCAATCCACTCCTTCGCGGATGGATAGCCTATTATGGCCGCTACAGCCGTTCGGCCCGTCCACTCTGGTTGATTACGTCAACCGGAAGCTCAGGGCGTGGATCATGCGTAAGTTCAAGCGCTTTCAGTCCCATAAGACGCGTGCCAGCCTCTTCGTGAGAAAGCTGGCGCGGGAAAATCCAGGACTGTTTGTGCACTGGAAGGCGTTCGGAACGAACACGTTTGCCTGATGGGAGCGGTGTGAATCGAGAGGTTCACGCACCGTTCTGCGAGAGGCCGGCAGGTGAAATCCCTCCGGCCTACTCACCCCGGCCTCTCCACAAAGATGGCCCGCATGCGTGGAAGAGCGCCGCGCGGCGAGCGCTGCCGGGCCGGCGTGCCGCATGGCCACTGGAAGACCACGACCTTCACCGGAGCGCTACGGCTGACGGGCATGACTGCGCCCTTCGCCTACGACGGCGCCATGAACGGCAACGTGTTCCTGGCCTATGTCGAGCAGGTGCTGGTCCCGACATTGTCGGAGGGCGACGTAGTTGTCATGGACAACCTGCCCGCCCATAAGGCCGCCGGCGTGCGCGACACGATTGAGGCCGCAGGCGCGAGCCTGCTCTATTTGCCGCCTTACAGTCCAGACTTCAATCCGATTGAGAACGCCTTCGCCAAACTCAAGGCGCTGCTGCGAGCAAAGGCCGAGAGAACCATCAAGGCCTTGTGGGACGCGGTCGGCGCGGCCGTCGACCTCTTCACCCCAGCCGAATGTGCCAACTACTTCAAAGCCGCAGGATATGAACCGGATTAAACAGGACGTGCTCTAGATCCCTAATCCAACTTCTGGACTTTGTTGCCATTGGTTATGTCCCCTTCTGAGCCTTGCAGTCGGTCAAGTCCCATCATCAGAGGTCACGTCGGACGTGTTCCGTGCCACATCTGGGGCAATGCCGCTCGTTGAACTCGACGCCCGGTTACCCCCATTAGACAATAGGCGTACCCGCCCGGAGACCGGTAGCGAAGCCCGCTATCAGCCTGATTTGGGCGGCCAGCATGTCATTGCCATCTGATACCGCTGCTCCGGCGGCGCGGGCGGTGCGTAACAACGGGGTTTCCCCAGTCAGGCTGGCGATGTCCGCAACAAGCATCCCAGGTTGAATGGACGCCTCTGGCATTGGAAATCGCTCAGTTCCCTTGATGCCGATCGGCGAGGCGTTGATGACTACATCGTAGGCCCACCCCCTCGAGGTGTCAGCTGCCCTTGCGCATTCTCGTCCTCGTACGGCGTTGAACATTTCACGTGTAAAAGCAAGCGAAGAATGAACGGGATCAATGATGTCGAGCTGGCCGACACCTTCCTCTGCAAGGGCAAAAGCGATCGCACGGCCGGCGCCCCCTGCCCCGACCAGGAGGACGCGGGCATCGCGCAAGCGGCTTTTCGCTGCGCCCAGGCCGTCAACAAAGCCCTGTCCATCAAAGAGTGCTCCATGCATGCGGCCGTCAGCACCGCGCTGAACCGAGTTGACTGCGCCAACCGCTTTTGCTGTGGGAGTTAGTGTCGTACAACGCGCGCATGCGGCCACTTTGTGCGGAACTGTTACGCCAATCCCAGCCAGGTTGGACATCGAAGAAAATGCATCCCAGGCACCATCGAAATGTTCTGCGGTCACATGAAACGGCACTGCGAAGAGATTTGCGCCGGCTGCCGCAAAAATCGGATTGATCAGACGCGGCGTCTGTACCTGCGCGATGGGATCGCCAAGGACAGCATAGACGCGTGACAGACCGTCGAGATTGGGTATCTGTTCCTTCATGTCAATTGCTCACGAAAATCTGCTGACAACGGCTCAGTGCGATATCCAGAACTTCAGCCGGATCGCGCGCCCACCAATCCGTCGAAAATATTTCCACCTCCACCGGGCCTTCGAAACCGGCACGGTGCATCATGCGATCGATGAATGCGAGATCTATGATCCCGTCACCCATCATGCCTCTGTCGGTGAGAAGATGTCTGGTGGGAACCATCCAGTCGTTGACATGAAACCCGAGCAGTCGTCCGGCCCTTCCGGCCCGCAGAATCTCTGCCTCCAGTTGCTCATCCCACCAGACGTGATAGACATCGACGACGACGCCGATGCCCTGACCGAGTGCCTCGCAAAGATCATTTGCGTGGGAAAGACTTGCAAGGACAGTGCGATCGCCGACAAGCATTGGATGGAGAGGCTCGATCGCAAGCTTGATTCCGACGCGTCGGGCCAGTTCCAGCAACCGAGCGATCTTCTCTTCGGCACGCTTCCGAGCCGAACCAAGATCGCTATCTCCTGCTGTCAGGCCTCCGGTGAACAGGAAGACATGATCGGCTCCGAACCTTGCTGCCCGTTCGAGCTCCAGTTGCGCCTGATCCAGATATTCGGGCGTGAAAGGGCCGATGCGGTTGTAACCTGATACGCTGATGCCATGATCCTCTAGCGCGGCTAGCGCCGCTGCCTCGCCAACCTTGTCGATTTCGTTCCCCCAAATGGAGACGACGTTGATGCCGCGTTCTGCGCACAGTTGCAGAAAGTTGATCATATCGGCACGTTCACGTACCGTAGCGTGATTGAGCGCAACCGATCTCGAATGGCTGCTATTTACCGTCATGCCGAAGCTCTCCTCCGTTATCTCGTTATTTTCCGGTTAGCACGACATGGCGATTTGCCATGGGCCGGAGATCATGACGTCGTACGCAGTCTCGGCCGACTGCCATCGCGTTGACGGCTGCGAAGTGGCCAAAGCTCGCTGATGTCAGCGGCCGCCCGGTGGAGTGCGTTCGCCAGTTCTTCCCACCGATCTGGTGTTATCCGCACTAGTGGTCCGGCGACCGAAATGGTGCCCGCAACCCGGGCATTGCTTTCGGCGCTTGCACGAAATGGAGCAGCGATTGCCGCGGTACCGGCTTCGGCCTCTTCCAACGAGGTTGCAAATCCTTGGGCCCGCGTCTCCGCAAGCCGAACTCGCAATTCGTCGACGTTGCGCGCGCTGTTCGGCCCTAGCTTCCGGCTGCCGCCAAACC
The DNA here is from genome assembly GCF_040322115.1 of Mesorhizobium sp. M0195. Classification (NCBI taxonomy): domain Bacteria; kingdom Pseudomonadati; phylum Pseudomonadota; class Alphaproteobacteria; order Hyphomicrobiales; family Phyllobacteriaceae; genus Mesorhizobium; species Mesorhizobium sp. M0195. The sequence goes on from NZ_JAMYSV010000037.1 coordinate 23,843, forward strand.
CTCGCGAGTAAGCGATCGAGAGCGCTTCTTCTTCTGGTAAGGTCGCAAGCCACGCCTTCCCATTGGCGGTGGCGTGAAGAATTATCTCCTGCCCCATGTCGGGATCATACTTCAGGCCGTTTACCGCACCTTGTGCTCGCGCAACCCACACAAGATCCTCACCTTCGAGTATGGCTAGTCGACAATACTCCCGCGTTTCTGACGCTAATCGTTCAAGCACGGATTGAACAACGTCCGGAACGTTTCGTGCATCGAGATTGCGGAACGCCAACGTGCTCATTCGCAAGGACAACGCATATTTCTGGCTCGCGGCGTCTTGCACCACCCAGCCATGAGCTGCCAAGGTAGCGAGCAGGCGATGCACAGCACTTGCGGGCATATCAAGTCGACCGGCCAATTCCGACAGCTCCACCAACTCTGTTTCCCCTGCCAAAATCTCCAACAGGGACAGGCATCTCGATACCGCCGCAACCGTCATCAGCATCCCACTTTCGATGATAATTCCAAAACGGAATTGATTTCCAATACCATCGAGAGCGAGCAAAATCTATAGCTTTGGCAGCCACAGACGAGCCGAGGTCTAGGATTCCCCCAATTGCTCTTGGAGTTGAGGCAGAATCTCGAATAGATCACCCACCAGACCGTAGTCCGCCACTTCGAAGATCGGCGCGTCGGGATCCTGGTTGATAGCAACGATCACCTTCGAGTCTTTCATCCCGGCAAGATGCTGGATCGCGCCGGAAATCCCGACCGCAATATATAGGTCTGGCGCGACAACTTTGCCGGTCTGGCCGACCTGCCAGTCATTTGTAAGCGGGTAGCTGATGCCGTTTAGCGCTGGTAGTTCCAAGGCATGAGCGCCTCGATATCGCTGTTTGGCCAGCCATTGGCGATGCGCTCGAGGGTCCGGGTGAGCCAGGCGTGCGGATCGACCTGGTTCATCTTGGCGGTGGTCAGCAGCGTGGCGATGGTGGCCCATGTCCGTCCGCCGCCGTCGCTGCCAGCGAAGAGGCTGTTCTTTCGGGTAATTGTGAAGACTGATTCATTATGCACCTCCTTTTCAAATGGCGGAAAACAGCGATTCCTGGTTGTCGTCGTGGG
>NZ_JAMYSV010000038.1:0-23447 GCF_040322115.1 Mesorhizobium sp. M0195
CCCGCTCGTCGTCGGGAAGCACCTGCCGCTCGAGCCAGGCGCGACCGCGATTGTTGAACAGATCGGCATGCGGGCACTTCGGCACGAGGTGCGCCTGCAGGATGCCATGCACCTCGTTCTTCACTCGCGTGCGATGCCGAACTACCTGGTTGCGCCGCGCGACGAGGCGGCGAAGCCGCTCTTCCGCTCGTCGGGAACCCAGACCTCCGGCAGAAAGCCGCTGGCATGGAGTTGCGCCAGAACGCCGGCATCGATCTTGTCGGTCTTGATCCTGGCATGAGCGATCGCCTTCACCTGCATCGGGTTGGCGACAATCACCCCGCCGACATAGGGCGACAGAACCCGCACCACCGCCATGGCGTTGCCCGTGGCCTCGACGACAACCTCATCCGTCCGTCGCAAACTGCGGCCGACCCTTCCAGTCCCGAGCGGGTGATGTCGACGCGTCCGTGATGGCGCAGCCGCCCGGTTCCCAAACTACCCCTCCGCAAAGGTGCACGTCTCATTGGGCTCCCTCCTCAAGCCGTCGTCTTCGGCGACAGGTTCGTCAGCCAATGACAAAAACGGCCTCGCGGACAGAATTCCTGACAGTCCCGCTTCGGAGAACCGGATGCCGTTGTCTGCGAACATCCCACCGATTCAGACCCTGCCCACACATTTACTGCCGCCGTCGACAAAAATCTCGGCGCGGAAATCGGCGACCGACCGCGATCGGCCGAAATCTGATCCTTTATAATACCAGACATCCTCCGCTTGACCGGAAATACCCGGACAGGGCTACTTTAACATGCCAAAGCCAATCCTCGCAGCGGCATGACAGAAGTGGAAAACCACTTGTAAAACTCCGCCAAACTGTTCAGACAAACCAAACCAGCTATCAACCCAAACCTGATGGTGTCAGATTAACAGCCCCCCGGCACCCGATCCCCAAGCCCGGAATCGTTAATCACCGGAATAGCGATCCATGTGCACCGAACTCACTGTTTGAACGGTCGCGCAACGATCACTACCGCTTCGTCGACGCGGACATGCGCTGCCGATCGAATGCCTATGACGTGGGATCTTCTAAGAGCGCGGATATCAACTGACTCAGCGGACAACGAATCCATCGGGTGCAGAATGCCCAAGAGATCTCCCTGCTTCACTTCATCCAACAGTGAGCAGCGAGGTTCGAAGATGCCCGCTGCAGGCGATTTCAATTCGTCCGACAACTGCGTTTCGAGGGTCTGGCCGGAGTTCTGTTGAAGGAAAGTCGGGTACTCGGCTTTGCCCTCGATCAGCCCGAGCGCGATGAGGGCGTTACGTGCTCCAGCCTCATATATTTCGAGATTGTCAGAGTTGACCGTGCCGCCGCCGAATTCGGCGCAGACAAATACCTTGCCCTGGTTTTGGGCCAAGATATCGAACATTCCAGCCGTGTCGTTGTAATTCCAAACTAATGTCAAGGGCAATTTGAACGCTTCCGCCATTCTCACGGTTCTGGCCATGAGATCGGGATCCGCCATGGGATGCGTAGTCGCCGCCGGTAGAAAGTCCCACCTTGGTGAACTGTGCAGATCAAAAACGGTTTCGGCCATCGGCAACAATACGCGCGAAACCGCGTCCGCGATTCGTTCGGTCACCGACCCGTCCGGGCGGCCCGGAAACACCCGATTCAGGTTTAAACCGTCGAGCGGAGTATTGCGGCTCCATGCCTCCACGGCTAACGGATTGAGCACAGGTACGATGATGACTCTTCCACAGGTCTGCGCTTCTGGCAGCCAATCGATAAGCCGTCGGGCGACAAGTGGCCCCTCCAGTTCATTTCCATGATTTCCGCCAGTGACGAGAAGGCGTGGTCCCTTCCCTTTGTTCAGACTGAAGGCCGGGAGCGAAAGCTCTCCGCAGTCGGTACCTCCCGGGACAACAAGATGTCCCATGCTCACGCCGGGCGCATCAGGATCAAACGTAAGATGTGGTGCTTCGATCATTGTTCAGCCTATCGTTAGTATTGAAGGGACCTGGCACCCTGTTTGCGTTGTCCGCTCTGCAAGTATGTGCAAGGCCGTCTAAAATTCGCCAATATAATGTTCCGGCCGGTGTGATCGCGTTTTCAGATGGCCGGCGCCCACTTCGCTGAATTCCGCTGCTCCAACGTTCACAGGGAGAACCTGGGACCGTGGCGAATAGCGGCGGCCTCCCCTCCGGAGATCTAGGCTCGGCAGCGTGCGTGCCAGCCACTCGGCATTCCTTAGGATGTCAAGCATTTCCCACAGCACTAACAAGCGACGGTGGATCCATTCGTACTCCGGCATCCTATTGCCGGCTGGTGGGTCTCAACGCGACCCTTTTGCACGCTGTGGATCGTCTTTCGAACTCGCGCCGACAGCATTCACAACGGAGGCGCCACCGCCCTAATTCCGGTAATTAGGAATACCAGCGGGTAATCCCGAATCCGAATGCGCTTTCCGAATCGATCGCCGGGAGCTCAGAATAGCACCCGCTCGAGCGAGGCTCTCGATTGCTCGAACACTTCGATACCCGCCAGGAATACCGAGTCACCGCAGTCCTGAGGTGAGCGTGAAACCATTGGGCAGCGCCGCACCACTCGCACCTGGGGCGAGGCCATCGCCCTTTGTTGTCCTGCCCCAGAAGCAGGGCGGGCGCGGACAGACAAACCGATCCTCGACGTTTCCGACGTAATTACCGTCATCACGTCGCTACATCTCGAAACCAGATTAGCCCAATTCAGAAACTGAATTTGACCAAGACCTCATTGCGATTGAACATTGACGAACAGACTGGATCACGTCACGCGCCGAGACCCTCCCCGACGGTAGACGGCGGAAGGAAGCAAAAATCGGCGTCAGCGCCTCGGTGCAATCTGGTACTGTGGCAGGGCGATCTTCTCGAGCGTTTAGCAATGATCAATAGTACCCAATAGCCATGAACATCGACAAAAAATCCGTTGCAGGGAAAGAGCTGCTTGTACAGGAACAGACGCAGCTCTTGGTAGTTGGCGCAGGGCCAGCCGGTCTGTCCGCCGCCATTGAGGGAGCACGGCAAGGCCTTTCCGTCGTGCTCATTGATGAGAACCCGGTCCCCTTCAAGACGATGGGCGATGAGGTGCCACTGCATTATGGGCAGGGAATGTCCGGCGTGGCGCGCAATCGCAATTCTATGATTGAGGCGTTTGTCACTTCCGAGCCACTGATCCAGGCAGCGTTTGAGGCGGGCGTGGACGTGCGGCTAGGGACCGCCTGTTGGGGACTCTATGCAAATGGTCCTGGCGTCCACTGGTTACCCGGAACGATTGCCGGCTTGGCGGATGAAGACCGCGGCTGGTTGATCGGAGTCGAACACATCATAGTCGCGGCCGGTCGGCGAGACATGGGCCTGGGCTTTCCCGGCTGGGAGACGCCGGGCGTAATGGGGGCCACGGCGGCGGTTACACTCGCGACACGTTTCGGAGCCCTGACCCCGCGGCGCGTGGTGATCCTTGGCACTTCAGCAGAGGCGTTGAGTGCTGTCGCTGCACTTAGGAGCGCCGGGATTGAGATCGCCGCGATTGTGGAACAGGCGACTGAGCCTGTCGGTCCCGCCCCCCTTGTGACCGAATTGCGCGCCGCCGGCTGCGAATTCTTGACCGGTCATGTGGTGCGCGAGGCGCTCGGGCGGGGATCGGTCGAGGGAGTGCTCATCGCCGCCGTTGACACGGCCGGTCGAGCCATTGGCGAAGAGCGCCGAATCGATTGTGAGGGCGTCATCCTGGCGGTTGGCACGACTCCAGTCGTCGATCTTCTCGCCGCTCTCGGCTGCCGTATCGCTTTTCAGCCGGAACGCGGCGGCTATGCGCCGGTGGTGGATGCGGTCCAGCGCACCAGCGTCAAAAACGTCTTCGCGGTCGGCGACTGTGCCGGCATCTGGCCTGCGAAGTCGCTCGACCGCAGCCTTGCCGCGGGCGAGGGCCTACGGGCAGTCGCCACGATCCTTGGGGACCTCAAAAACTTGGAGTCGGCGGCAGTCTCGGAGCCCGGCGAGCCCCCCTACGATTTTTCAGCTTATCGCTTGGCTTGGGTCCGCGCCAGCGTCATAGAGGCGCGCGGCCGGTTCCACGTATGTCAATGTGAGGAGGTCACTGCCCACGAGATTCTCGAGGTGCGTCCGCCACGCTATCTTGGCTGGCAAGCCGACCGCCGCAACGAGCGCTCGCTATCGGCCCTGTTGGGCGAGGGCCCGCCGAATCCAGACCAGGTCAAGCGGCTCACGCGCGCTGGTATGGGACCGTGCCAAGGCCGACGGTGCCGCGAGCAGGTCGCTGCTTTGCTGGCGCTGCAGGCTAGGGTGCCGCTCGCTGCAATTCCTCTCGCCGGCTATCGCGCGCCCGTGCGCCCGTTGCCGCTGGCTATTGCCAGCAAGCTACCGGAATCGGCAGATCAGGCCCGAGAGTGGGACCTCTGGTTCGGAATCCCCTCGCAATGGCAACCCCCATGTGAGACTCCTGAATTTTATACAGTTGCTACTAGTGAAGCGACCGTTGTTGAGCGCGACGGCAATGATTGAGGTCAAGGGCGCATCAGTAGTCATTGTCGGCGGGGGTGTTACTGGGCTGAGCGCCGGCTGGTGGCTGGCGCGAGCCGGCGTCGACGTGGCCGTTGTCGAGACAGGCATTGTCGGTTGGGAGGCGTCGGGCCGCAATGGTGGCGGCTGCGGCCACGCCACTTCGCCTCTCTACCCCGAGATGCTGAGGCTATGGCCAATCATGGATGAACTTCTCGGTTATCCGACAGAGTTCTCGGCGAACCGGATTCACGTCGCCGTGACCGAGGAGCAATTGGCGGCCCAAAATCGCAGCGCTGCTGCAGCGAAGCGTCGTGGATACCGGTGCGAGCTTCTCGATCGGAAGCAAATTCGTGAACTCGTTTCCCTCGTCGGCGACAACGTCGCCGGGGCGCATTTTTACCACTTCGGCGGGCACGCAAATCCACATCGCACGGTTCAGGGCTATGCTTGGGGGATGCAGGACCATGGCGGCAGGCTGATGCAGCACTGCGCGGTCACGGGATTCCGCACCGAGGGTGAGAGGGTGATTGGCGTCGAGACGGAGCGCGGTCTCCTTGGCTGCGATCAGTTGGTGATTGCAGCAGGGCCACACACTGGCCGCTTGTCCGCGATGCTGGGGCACGAGGTTCCTATGGCCAGCGCGCGCGCTGAGATGATCGTTACTGAGCCGCTTCCCCTGATGGCTTACGGCGGTGTCGACGGAAATGGCCTCCACGGCCGGCAGACACTGCGCGGCAATCTTGCCTTTGGAGGCGGCCCACACGAGTGGCTGGATCTGCCCCAGGGAGGCATATTTGCCAACCCCTCGACCCCGCTGATGGGCCATATCGGCCGCCGCTTGATTGAGATGATGCCGAAGGCTGCGCACGCCCGCATCATTCGATCCTGGGCCGGTGTGACCGAGAACACGCCTGACGGACGTCCCGTGATCGACCGGCTCTCAACGTTTCCTAATGTGGTTGTTGCGACTATGTCCAGCGTGGGCTTTGGTCTCTCGCCAGCCAGCGGGCGAGCGATCCGCGATGTAGTAGTCGACGGCACCTGTAGCTTCGCGGACATTTCCTCATTTAGGCTGGCACGATTCGCGAGACTTGAGGCCGACTGGCGTGAATTGCAGGGATGGGTTACGGTTGCGATGGATGAGGCTGCATAAGGCGCAGCGTGGTCCTATGGACATGCTCGCTTTTCCCTGGAATTAGAAGCTTGTACCCGAATCCGAATTTTCTCTTCCTTGGATATTGCCCTCGGTATCGCGAGTTGAAGCTTAGTTAGCTCCGCCGGAGGTTGCGCATCAGTCGCTCAGAAATCGTATGTGCCGCCATGCCATCGAAGAGCTTCACCGCTCTCCGATGCTGCCCCACACTATCCTGCTCATCGCGTGTTTTGCCCAACTTGGGGCGGAGCGCCGGGCGGGACGTCATCGTATTACGGTCGATTAGAACGAGACGACCCGGCTGCAGGTGAAGCGCTGCAGTCATCGGCGCTTGAGAAGCTCGGCTGGTACGCCCTGCGCTGGAAGGCGGAGCTCTTCCAAAGGTCATGAAGTCCGGCTGCCGTGCCGAGGAGGCGAGGCTCGAGACCGTAGAGAGGCAGGCGAAGTTGCTCGCTCTCATCGAGATAGTCAGCTGGCGAATATTCCTCGTCACTACGTTATGTCGGCGCGCGCCGAGCCAGACGCCGGCCACGACAGCGTTCTCACCTTCGCCGAGATGACTGCGCTCGACCAGATCGACGCACCCCGAACGCGACCGCGCCTCCAACGGCCCACGCTCGCCGCTTACCTGCTGCAAATCGCCATGCTTGGCCGGACTGAGCAGCCGCAAAGGTTCAGGCTAAACCCAATCCATCACATGGCGGGACAACATCTAGCGCCGTTGTCTTTCGTTTTGGCCGATGCAAGGAAGTGAGGTCAGCCCATTCAAGGTCATCCTGACGCCAGGTTTCACCGTCGTCTCACCGCCCAGGCTGTGGTTCGTGAACCGTGTCTGGTCGACATTTATCAGTCGCTGACGGCTGCGGGGCTTGTCGGCTCCGCCTAGGCATGCTCGAACCTTGGAGGGCAGTCAGAAGAAACGTCCCTGACGGCGTCGGTCGCGCTGTCAGAATGCGGCGTCGTAGTCAACGACCAGGCGGTCTCCAGCAGGTCTCGACTGACAGGTAAGCACGAATCCCGCGTCTCGTTCCCATGCTTCGAGCGCAGCACCGGATTGTGTTTCGACGGCCCCCTCAATGATTCTGGCGATGCAGGAACAGCACGTGCCACCACCGCACGAATACGGAACCTCTAACCCAGTCCGGCGGGCAGCATCGACAACAGTTTCGCCAGGACGAGCATCGATGACGATGCTGCGGCCGCCCAGCCTAATTTCGAGATGCGTCGTGGAGGCGTTCGGGAAGATGTCCCGCGGTTCTGACCTAGCGGCGGCGGGACCAAAGGACTCATCCAGGATCTTGTCTGGGGCCAAACCCTGTCTCTGCAATGCTGCACTGAGATTTGCGGCCATTTCGGGCGGCCCGCACAGCAGCGCACTATCTACCACGGCGACAGGCATGTCCAACTCGTTGAGAATGGTGGCTAGCGTGTTGTCATCGACCCTGCCCTGTCGAAAACCTTGCCCACCATTTTCCCGTGAAAGTAGGTAACGAACTAGCAGGCGGGGGGAGAATTCCCGCTCAAGCTTGGCTATCTGTGTCCGGAAGAGAATGTCTTGTCGCCGCTTATTCCCGTAGACGAGCAGTAATCGGCTATCTGGCTCGCGGGCAAGCACGGTGCTCGCGATGGACAAAACCGGAGTAATGCCAGATCCCGCCACGGCCGCAAGCACAATACGACCCGTCCTCGGGGGCGGCGGCAAGAAAAATCGGCCTCTCGGCTCCATCACGCCGAGGGCATCGCCGGCCTGAAGGCAACGGTTGATGAAGGACGAGAAACGCCCCCCCTCGATCTCCTTTACCGCCACCCTTATCTCGCCTTCGTCGAGACCCGAACAAATCGAATAGCAGCGCCTCACATACTCGCCGCTAACCTCAGCTTGCAGGGTGAGATATTGCCCGGGCTTGAAAGCAAAACGTGCCGCCAGCCCTCGTGGAATGTCGAAGACGATGGAAACCGCGTCTGGTGTCTCCCGGCGGATCTGGCTAACGGTCAGTTGGTGCAGCATAGAACAACCCATGCGAATGATGGCGCAGCCACTCGAACCCAGCCGTCCCGCTTTGGCGGCTGGGATGCCAAGCATCAAAGGCGGTCTTACCTGTTCAGACCCGATTCAGCGGCCTCGCCACATTGCAGGCCAGGACGTTTAGTTGGGGACTGGCTAACGGGGGCATCAGTGCGTTGGCCGGCGATCAGCGAGCGCATCTCGCCGAGATATGATTGGACCAAGCAGGACGTATTTTCTTCGCGCGCCGTATAGGGCCCGGGTCGGTAGGCCTTGGACGCGACGCCGTTGGCATTATCTTCGACGAGCTTTTTGTCCTGGACTGTGGTAACGTCCCACATCCAGGTGATCGGATCGGTGTCGATCTCGGCATCGGCGTCTTTGTCAACCAGCCAAGTCACGATTACGTCGGTTTCCGCTGCGCTACGCGGGATCATTTGAAACAGTGTGACATGGTCGCTTACAGCGTAGACAAATGAGAGGCGGCCTAAACAAAAGCCGGTTTCGAGGCTGTCATGGGCGATGCGCCCGCCCATTAAACAGGAAACAGGCTGACCGTCCTCAGAAAGAGTTTTGCGACCGCCCAAGATCGATCTGCGAGCAATACTGTAGGTTACCTTGTCGACGCCCCCCGGCTCCGAGGCCAAGCTGTGCCAGGGTTCATGCGCATTGAGCCTAAAGTACTCCGGATGCGACGGCTGGCAATGATAGCACTCGAAGAAGTTCTCGATCACGAGCTTCCAGTTGGCCTTAGTCGGGTAGCTTTTCCGGGCAGCGATGCGCGCGCGGTCAATGCCCATATCGCGCAAACCGCCGTCCAACGCGTCGACAAGGGGCTGAACGTCCGGCATAATCTCTTGCTCGAGGCCGCAGATTACGAGGCCGCCCACGCATCTGGTCGGTACGCGGTGTAGTCCCAACAGCTCAGGATCGACATTTTCGGGCACGTCCCGCCGGGTTTGCAGTTCCCCGGTCAATCGGTAAGACCATGCATGATACGGGCAGACCAGAAGTCGACCGCGCCCATCTTTGGTACAGAGCCGGGAACCGCGATGGGTGCAGACATTGAAATAGGCCGCTATGTCCTCTTCGGCATCGCCGAATCGGACCACAATGATTTCCTCGTCAAAAAGCTGGCGAATGATGTACCGCCCCTTCTCGGACACCTCGCTAGTATGGGCGACAAGCGACCACTGGCGCGGGAACCACAATTCGCGTTCCAATTCATAAATTGACGGATCGACATAAAATGCCTGCTCGAGCGACCAACCGGGGCGGTGACGGTCGATCAGCTCGACGAGCGCAGTTCGGTCGCTCGTTATGTTACCTGTGATCCTGGCTTCCATCAGAGGTCTCTCCTTGTAATTTGCATGCAAAAAGTGAGGTCTTTGATACGAGAATGTGAAGCAACGTCTTACATTGCAAATACAGATTTAACAGTTTTCCATATCAAAAAGGCATGCACTTAAGACCCGCCTTAACCAAACTGAAGACCTCACTCCCACTGCTCAGCGCGATGGTCGCGTTCGAGGCCGCGGCGCTAAATGCGGTTTTCCGTCAGCACCTGAAAAACTCAATGTCGTGATGACCGAGGCGGCCATCCTTGATAGCTTCGGCACTATCAGCCAAGTTGTGGTAAGTTTGCAGGCTCCGGACCGAGAGGCGGTTCTGGTGGCTGCTACTACGGCCTGCAACAGATGTCGCTGATGCTCGGTTTGGCTCCGTGGCATCACGCGTTCGCCGACGATCACCAACTATTGTCGCTGATGCATGAGACGCGGCACCGCGGCGCCGGCTCTGGCTAGGGCGAACTAAATTTAGGAGCACCGCGGCTCGATCGGGTAGTGCGCTTGACCTCCACGTCGTTGGACAGAGCTAATTTATAGAGGCGGACAGAGCCGGGAGCAGGTCATTGCTCACGAACTAAGTTTGAGTCGAATGACTCCAACATTGTTCTCGATAGCAATTTGCGTGCCGAACGGCTTCGAGAGGTCTCGAAGGCGCTCTAGAATGTCATTTCCTTGTCGAGGGGGGGCTACGCGCGGGACTCCGCGATTAGCAAATCTGCTGGAGCGGCGAAGTTCGATCGGATAAAGACGCAATTCAACGAGCTGGTTCTGCTCAAAGCGGCTGATACTCACAATGCTCTCATAAAAGATCACATCGCATTGAGGGTCCAACAGTCCCTCGGGGGTCGGATACCCTTTAGCGAGCTCGTCGACTGTCACTTCTGCGTCTGTATTGACCCGCGGGTCCTTGTTGTAGACTTCGTACATGTCAGCGCCCATAGGCGTCCGGAGATCATCGATAAAGAAATTTCCCAAGCTGTAAAAGATGGGTCGCCCTTTATAGATTTCGATGCCGCGTAAAATATGCGGCCCGTGCACCACGTATGCATCCGCCCCGGCATCAATGGCCCCGTGAGCAAAAGATTGTTCGTAATTGGCCGGTTCGTGACTCCACTCACCAGGCTCGTGCCCATGGTTTGTGGCAATGCAGAAGTCAGAGAACTGCTTGCCCTGACGGATATTCCGTAGAATACGACTCACATCGCGCGGATCGGCTTCATAACTATAGCCAACTTGAGCCCCCGCTTTGTATCGTTGTCCAGCGAGCACAACCAGATTTGGATCTACACGGCTAGGCTTGGGGCCGGGCAACGCCGCCCTTATTTGCTTTAAGCCTTCGAATTGCCTTGGCTCAACCACGATTGTTTTTGCCAAGCGAAGAGCGTTGAGGCCGGCTCTGCCTGGCGCTTCGCCGGCCGGGTCGCATGCACGAGCCATGGGCGCGAAGGTTGAGGTGAAGGAGACTAGAGCCACGCGCCCGCGCGGTGTCTCAAGAAGTCTAGCTGCACTGGCCTGGGCGAGAGTCTCACCGCACCCCGCGTGGACAATCCGGTTCGCATTGAGGGCTCGGCTTGTCTCGCGCATCCCCTCAACACCCCAGTCTAACGTGTGATTGTTCGCACGGCTAAGCAAATTGAAGCCCATGGCCCTGAGGTCAAATCCAAGCTCTGGATCGCTCACGCAATACGCACCGCCGTACTCAGCCTGCGGACCTCCCTTAGATTGGAAATCCAAGATGTTGGTCTCCAAGTTGCCGAAGGTAACGTCAGCCTCGCGGAAGATACGAAGGACGTCGGCCAGACCAGGATGATGACCGTTGGTTACTGGCCGCGTGTAGAGAAGGTCCCCCACTGCCGCCATCGAGAAGCCATCTTCGACATTTGTGGCTGTTGAACCAACGGTATCAAAACTGCCGTCCTGCTGGATCAGATCGCTCTCATCTTCTGGCATTTCTTTCCTCACCCGATCTCATTGTTGAATACTCAAGCGCATAGCCTATCACCGCGTGTTGTTGTGCATCGCACGAACGTCCTCGGCCCGCCGTGTCTATGCCAGAGTATTTCGAACGGAGCCCCATGGTAGGCATTATGGTGATAGGCGGACAACAGCTCACGTTGCAAACATATTTGTGAGAAGGTAGCATGATAAATAGTCATCAACGAGGACCGTAAGATGAAGACGCTACGGCAATCGCTGCCCATGCTCAACGCTATGGCAGTGTTTGAGGCGGCGGCAAGACATGGCGGGCTGACGCCGGCAGCCGAAGAGCTTAACATCGCCCAATCGGCGGTCAGCCGACATGTCGCTAACCTTGAGCGACAACTTTCGGTGGTCCTGTTCACGCGCAAAGGCAACCGGGTAATGTTGACCAGAGAAGGCAACAGCCTTGCCATAGCAATTCGGAACGGCTTGGGCACGATCAAGCAAGCCGTGGAAAAGCTTCAGCCTCCCGATCGCGATACCCTAGTAGTGGGCTGCATCTACGACCTACAACAGATGTGGCTGATGCCCCGTTTTGAGTTGGTGGCTTCTGGTGTCCCTAATGGCCAAGTGATGTTGCTGACGTCGTACGACGACCGGGATTTTGATCAGCCGGACGTAGCTTTTTCTCTGCGGTTCGGAAGACCCGAGGACTGGCCAGGCTTCTTAGCTATCAAACTGTTCGACGGTGAGTGTTTTCCGGTCTGCTCGCCAGCGTTCCTTGAACGGTATCCGACACTCGCGTCGGAGAGTTACACAGCCTTCCGGAATGTTCCGCTTCTTCACATCGTTACAGAGCCCGGTGCTGTCGACAGCTGGGAATCCTGGATCAGCACGGAGAGTACGCTCAACGGTCCTCGATTCACCAACTACCTGTCGATGATGCATGAGACTATCGCAGGGCGCGGGGCTGCAATAGCTTGGGGGGGGTACATTGAGGAGGACCTTCGGCTCGGCCGATTGGTGCGCCTGAGTGCCACGTCGCGTAGGCACCACAACTCATTTTACGTCGTGAAACGGAAAGTCACCAACTCCATTGTGGAGAGAGTCGTGAAGGCACTTCTCAATTCAGTCGAGCTTAACATGGGGAATTGAGGCTGTTGACTAGACACCGCTGAGGGACATAAGGACGTCCTGTGGCCGATCAATTACGTACGCAGGCGCCCGTGACCGGGCCCGCGCTCGATGTTCCCCTCGCGAAATTAGTAGCTGACTCCAAAGCAAGAGCGAAAACCGACTTGATGTCTTGCAGGAGTGACCGATATTGGCGACTTATTTGGAAAGGCCTTGAGCGGCATAGGTCTGGAGGCCCAAGGCAGCAGATCGTCGGTGATTGGCCCACCGCTCCTAGCTAACGGTTGTGGCCAGCATTTCGGTCCTCGTGGAGATCGAAGCACTGCGTCCGCCACTCACTTCCTCTCGGTCGCTCGTGGACGATCGAGCTGTGCTGGGATCTGAAGGAGTTGCAGGCCTACTGGAACGATTTCGAGCTTGCCATCCCATGACTGTGCTTCGTCGAGCTCAGTTCCCGGCGCTCTCCATGCGGCGCCCATCAATCGCGTGCTCCAACCACCCTACCTCCATTGCAGGTACGGAAGACAGCAACAGGTCGGTATATGCGTCGAACGGTGGTGTGAGCACCTGAGTCTTCGAGCCGTAGCGGACCACCTCTCCGCGATACATAACCGCGATGGAATCCGCGATAGCCTTCACAGTCGCCAAGTCGTGCGTGATGAAAACGTAGGCCACGTCCTCAATCTTCTGCAGGCGAAGCAACAGCTTAAGGATTCCGTCAGCCACTAGCGGGTCGAGAGCACTCGTGACCTCGTCGCAGATGATGAGCTTCGGCTTTGCCGCGAGCGCTCGGGCGATGCACACCCGCTGCTTCTGCCCGCCCGAAAGCTCTGCCGGATAGCGGTCGATGAAGCCCTCGCCCATCTCGATTTCATCGAGCAGTTCGGCGATCCTGGCATCGCGCTCCTTTCCTCGCATACCGAAATAGAATTCGAGCGGCCGACCGATTATGGTGCGAACCGTCTGGCGCGGGTTCATCGCAACGTCGGCCATCTGATAGATCATCTGCAATTCACGCAGATCGTCCTTGAAGCGGTCGGCGAGCTCGGGCGCGAGCGTGCGTCCGGCGAAGGTGATGCTGCCGGCGATCGGCGGCAGCAGCCCCGTGATGACTCGGGCGAGCGTCGATTTGCCCGAGCCGGATTCCCCGACGACAGCCAGCGTCTGGCCCGGATGAACCTCCACCGAGACGTCCTGCAGAACTGTCACGGCGCCGCCGCCGTAAGCGGCTGTGACGCTCCTCGCCGACAACAGAGGCTTGGGCGTCGGTCCCTTCTCCTCATGCTCGATCGAACGAACCGACACCAACGCCTTGGTATAGTCCATGCGTGGCGCCTCGATGATCTGCCGTGTTTCGCCGTGCTCCACCATCTTCCCATCCCGCAACACCATGATCTCGTCCGAGACCTGGGCCACCACGGCAAGATCGTGGGTGATGTAGAGGGCCGCGACGCCGGTGTCGCGGATTGCGTCCTTGATGGCGGCCAGCACATCAATCTGCGTGGTTACGTCGAGAGCCGTGGTCGGCTCGTCGAACACGATCAGGTCGGGTTCGGAGCAAAGCGCCATAGCGGTCATGACGCGCTGCAATTGGCCGCCGGAGACTTGATGTGGATATCGGGAGCCGATGCTCTTGGGGTCGGGCAAGCGGAGTTTAGTGAATAGGGCCTGCGCGCGCTTCTCTGCCTCGGCTCGGGTCCCAACGCCGTGCAGAAGCGCTGCTTCCACCACTTGGTCCATGAGCCGGTGCGCGGGGTTGAAAGCGGCAGCAGCCGACTGCGCGACATAGCAGACCTCGCTGCCGCGCACCTTCCGTAAATCCCGGACGCCGCCCTTGAGGATGTCGCGACCGTTCAGGAACACCTCGCCGCCTGTGATACGCACTCCGCCGCGGCCATAACCCATTGAGGCAAGGCCGATGGTCGACTTTCCGGCGCCGGATTCACCGATCAGTCCCAGCACCCTGCCGCGCTTCAATTGCAGCGATACTCCGTCCACAATGGTGACGTCGCGCGGCTTCTCGCCAGGCGAATAGACGGTCGCCTGGACCTTAAGATTTCGGATGTCGAGCAGAACGCCGTCGTCTCGCCGGAGCTTTGAGGGAGCCTTAACCGTCATTCTCGTCCTCCCTTGAGGCTGGCGGTGCGGGTAAGCACCCAGTCGGCTACTAGGTTAACGGAGATTGACAGCATCGCGATCGCAGCGGCCGGGATAAGGGCGGCAGGTATTCCGAAGACAATCCCGTCCTTATTCTCCTTCACCATGCCGCCCCAATCGGCCTCCGGCGGTTGCACACCGAGCCCGAGGAACGAGAGCGCCGAGAGGAACAGCACCGAAAAGATGAAACGCAGGCCGAGTTCCGCCACCAGCGGCGACAGCGCGTTGGGTAGGATCTCGTAGAAGATAATCCAGCCGAGACTCTCACCGCGCAACTTAGCTGCTTCGACGAAGTCCATCGCGTTGATGTCGACGGCAACCGCGCGCGAAAGGCGGTAGACGCGCGTCGAGCTCAAAACCCCCATGACCAGAATGAGGGTCACGTTGTTCGAGGGCAGCACCGACAGAACGACGAGGCCGAAGATCAGCGTCGGTATCGCCATCAAGAGATCGACGAAGCGCGACATCACAGTGTCGACTAGACCGCCAACGACTGCCGCCATGAAGCCGAGGATGGCGCCAAGCGAGAAGGACAAGGCGGTGGCCATGGCGGCGATGAAGATGGTGGTGCGGGCACCATAGATCATGCGCGAGAGCAGGTCTCGCCCTAAATTGTCGGTTCCCAGCCAATGCGCGGACGACATCGGCTCCCATACGTCGCCCACGATCTCCCCATTACCCGCGGGGGCAATCCATGGTGCGAATACCGCGCAGATCACTAACAGCCCCGTCAGGATAAGGCCGAGCCAGGCTCCGTACGGGATACGCTTGAAATTGAGCATCTTTCCGTCCTACTTCGGATGCCGCAGGCGCGGGTTGGCAAGGATCGCGGCGACGTCCGCGACGATGTTGAGCCCGATGTAGACGGCAGCGAAGATGAGACCGACCGCTTGAACCACCGGCACGTCGCGCTTGACGACATGGTCGACTAGGTATTGCCCCATGCCCGGATAGACGAAGATCACCTCGACCACGACGACGCCTACCACCAGAAAGGCCAGGTTGAGCATGACGACGTTGATGATGGGCGCGATGGCGTTCGGGAGGGCGTGCTTGCGGATGATGTCGAAGGCGGAAAGGCCCTTGAGCTCGGCCGTCTCGATGTAGGCCGACTGCATCACGTTCAGGATGGCGGCACGCGTCATGCGCATCATGTGAGCGAGGACGACAAACATCAGAGCCGTTGCCGGCAGCACGATCGCCTTCAGCTTCTCCAGGAAGGGCATGCCGTCATAGACGGTCGAGATCGAAGGGAACCACTGCAGCTTCACGGCAAGGAATAAGACAAGCAGATAGCCGATGAAGAATTCAGGCAGCGATGTTGAAGCCAGCGCGAAACCTGAAACGGCCTTATCGACAGGTCCATTGCGGTAGCGCACCGCCAGCAGCCCGAGGATGATGGCGAGTGGAACAGACACCACGGCCGCCCAGAAGGCAAGGAACAGCGTGTTCCACAGCCGTGGCATCAGCGTCGTGGTGATCTCCTGTCGCGAGGTGAGCGCGGTACCGAGATCGCCGGTCAAAGCCCCGCCCAGCCAGTGGAAGTAGCGCACGATGGCGGGATCGTTGAGGCCGAGTTCCCGGCGCAGATTGGCGACGGCCTCGGGCGTGGCCGCCTGTCCGAGGATCGACTGTGCCACATCGCCTGGAAGGATTTGGGTGCCTGCGAAAATCAGCACGGAGACGGCGAAGAGGAGGAGAATGCCGAGCGCAACGCGCTCGGCAATCAGCCTTAGAAGGGGTGAACTGACAAGCACTCGGTTCAAGCCTCAAGCCAGCATTGCGTCAAGGCGTAGCCGTTCATCAGCGAGTCGACCCGTCCGACATAGCCGCCAACCTGGTCGGAGATCGCATCGATGAACTGGTTGAACATCGGCACGATAGTCCCCCCTTCTTCTCGAACGATTATGGCCATCTCGCGATAGAGGTTTTTTCGCTTGTTCTGGTCGAGTTCGCCGGTCGCTTCGGTGAGCAGCTTATCGAACCTCTCGTTGAAGAAGTGCGTGTCGTTCCAGGGCGCCGTCGACCGATAGGTGGTTGAGTACATCCAGCCCTGCGTCGCCCGCCCCCGCCAGTTGGCGGCGCAGAAGGGCTGCTTGTTCCAGACACCCGACCAATACCCATCTCCGGGCTCCCGCTTGACCTCGATGGTGATGCCGGCTTTGGCCGCGCTCTGCTGGAAGAGCTGCGCGGCGTCGACCGCGCCGGCAAAGGCAACGTCGGAGGCCCTGAGCAGGATCGAGCCACTGTGGCCCGACTTCCGATAATGGAACTTGGCCTTATCCGGATCGAAGGTCCGCTGCTCGATGTCCTCGGGGAAGAGTGGATAGGCAGCATTGATCGGGAAGTCGTTTCCAACGGTGCCGTAGCCGCGCAGGATCTTGTCGACCATCTCCTTGCGATCCACCGCGAGCTTGAGCGCCATCCTGAGATCCTGGCTGTTGAAAGGTGCCGTGTCGCAGAACATGTTGAAACAGTAGTGGCCCGGACCCGAAAGGGCCTCGATTTTCAGGTTAGGCACGTGTTTGATGAGATCGACGACCTTGGTCTCGACCTTGTTGATCATGTGCACCTGGCCGCCCTGCAGCGCGGAGACCCGGGCTGTGGTGTCATTGATCACCAGGATCTCGACCTGGTCGGCGAAGCCCATCTTGTCTGACTGCCAGAAATTGGCAAAGCGCTCGCCGCCATGGCGCACGCCGGGCTGGTTGACGGTCACCCTGTAAGGACCCGCGCTGATGCCTTCGGCCGGGTTGTCCTTGCCGCCATTGGGCTGAATGACCAGATGATAGTCTGCCATCAGGTAAGGGAACTCGGCGTTCGGCTCTTTGAGAGTGACTGCGACGTCGCGCCCGTCCGCCTTGATATTTTCGATGCCAGCCAAGATGCCCAGGGCGCCAGACTGTGAGTCCTTGTTGGAATGGCGTTGCAGCGTCGCCACGACGTCTTCTGCCGTCACGGTCTTGCCGTTGTGGAATTCGACTTCCTTTCGAACCTTGAAGGTCCACACTTTGGCGTCCTTGGATGAGCCGATCTCCTCGGCAAGCCGGTTTTCCAGTCCTCCATCTGCCTTGAGCGCCACCAGAAACTCGCCCCAGCATTTGCCGAAATAGGACATCAATTCGATGAATTTTGCCGGGTCCAGGGTGTCCGTCGACGCCCCGCCCACGAGGCCGGCTTTCAGGATGCCGCCCTTTTTTGGCGTCTGCGCCTTGGACGCGCCGGCAAGAAGGGAGTTGGCGAAGGCAGCACTGACGCCTAGCGCCGTCGCACGGCCGAGAAATTCACGCCGGCTCAGCCGGCCCGCAGCTAAGCCACGGCTTAGATTGTCGAGTTCCTGCGACATTGAGATGCTCCTCTATGTTTGGATCTGTTCCCAGGGTACCGAAAGTGCGGTTTTTTATTTTGGTGATGATACATTTGAGTTTGCGCCGCTTTGCGCAAATTCCTTCAGTGTTCCGTACGAAAACTGCGTTTTGACGAGCTTGATGCACAATCGCGGCACTAAACGAGCATCTGCTCTGTGGTAGCAAGCACAACCGACGGGCGGAGCGATTGCTCGCCACGTCGCAAGCGCTGGCAGGATCGGAGTCACGTGTAGCTTACGGATCAAGTTCGCGCGCCGCAAAGTCTTGATAGCCTTGCCCAGTAAACGGCGCTCGCCATATCGCCCCTCGTCCGTGAGATCTGCAGGTGCCCTTGCCCGCGTGTTTCAAACGCGTTTGAGGGAACGCTCCTAGTGTATGCGGCGTTTACTTACGGAAAGGGATCGCCGGTCTGCTGTTCGATGGGCGAAGTGCCCGCAAATCCATGCGACAGTCCCGCCGGGAATCACGATCTGGCTGTAGAGATACCCGAAGAGGACACCGGACGCGCTTGCCTTCAAAGAACTCCGCTCGCCGGACGCAGGATCGAGAATTGCCCCAATCTCTTCGCCGGCCTGGACATGGTCACCCGGCGTCTTTCAAAAGATGACAATACCGAGGGCACTGGCTCGCACGTAGTCAACGCAGTCGAGCATCGTGTGGCACGTGACAACTTGCGACGGCGGCTGCGTCGCTCCCTCCAGAAGGCCTACTGCCTCCATGAAGCCAATCAACCCTCGCGCGTCCTCGATCGCAACATCGTCGCGAAGACCCTTTGACCCGCGATACTCGAGGGTGGCAGACAAGCACTCGGTTATTGACACGTCCGGAAGAAGTTCCTGTGCTGCGCGCCACGGCAGAAGGCATGCTGTAGGGAAATCTATAAGCTCGGGAACGCCGCCGATGGTGGCCACGCTACCGATGTAGCGAGACAGCAGGTCTGCGGCAGGATGCTCGGGATTGGAAACATATGCATAAAGGACCGCTTCGTCGGCGCAGTGAACGTCCAATACAAAATCTGGTCGATAGCGAGCCTGAGAAGCACCTGCTTCAGGCTGTCGAGCTCGTTTTTTGGAACGAGCGCGGAGACTGCCTTCAGCATTGCACGTTTGACAGCACCCCCATCCATAACGAGCCCCTCGCTTCGGAGTACTGCAAGCCGCGCCCCTACCAGGGGGGCAAGTTAGGAAAATTACGGTTGAAATTGCCCCCCAGCCCCAAGTCCGACCGGCCAGCATGATACCCTTGGACTCTCTGAGATAAACCGATCGGATTGGCACATGGGACTATGATGATCTCTCCGTTCGGCTCGCTCTCTCTTTCTTGGAGCAGTCTCACAAGATGGCTGAGGATCACCATCCCTGGAAGTTCGTCAGCATGGAGGCCGCCTCCACGCGACCCGCTACATGGCATGCGCGGAGTGATGGACCCGAAGGACTCTCGTACGCGATGCCTTTCGCATCATCCACAACATCGCGCCGTGGTGCTGGATCGCGAGTGCGCCGCTCGCGACGGCAGCCGGACGCGGACATCATCCACAGCCAAATCGTGAAGGCGCCTGCGCAGTTCACTAAGCGGGGCCATGCTACCGCCAGCAAGACGGTCGGGCGCGAGCGCCACATCGCCGGCGACACCGATGGGCGGCAGCTGGGGTGATCTTCCCCCCGCCGACATTTCGCTGTCGCCGGCCGCAGATTGATTCTCAGGCTACCGGCGAGAGCGCGTCGCGTTCGGACGGGCTCATGCCACGCTTTTAGGTCCTTTGTTCTTATAAAATGCCGTTCAACCAAAAGCGACGCCACTTTTGGGGCGACGTGCATTAACCGGTCTTATGTGTTCGGTCCCAGCGCAGCGATGTCACATACTCAACACGTCCGATGCAACTTACATGCCTGTGATCTGCTGGATATTTTGCCACCCCAAGTGAACCCTATCCACCGCGATCACTCTATTGAACCGACTGGCAGTCCAGCTGCCGAATTCATTCGGCATTCATTCCTCGAAACTGGCGACGTGAACCGAATGCTTTTCAAGCCTCCAGCCAACATTGCGAGAAAGCGTAGCCATTCATCAGCGACTCGATCCGTCCGACGTAGCCGCCAACCTTGTCTGAGATTGCGTCAATGGCTTGGTAGAACATGGGCACGATCGTCCCTCCTTCATCGCGAACGATGACGGCCATCTCACGATACAAATTCTTGCGCATGTCCTGGTCTAGTTCGCCCAGCGCTTCCGTGAGCAGCTTGTCGAACCTATCGTTGTAAAAGTGCGTGTCATTCCAAGGCGCCGTCGACCGATAGGCTGTCGAATACATCATGCCCTGCGTCGCTCGCGGGCCCCAATTGGAGGCGCTGAAGGGCTGCTTGTTCCAGACATCCGACCAGTAGCCATCTCCCGGCTCGCGCTTGACTTGGATGGCAATGCCGGCCTTGGCCGCGCTCTGCTGGAAGAGCTGCGCAGCGTCGACGGCGCCGGGGAAGGCAACGTCGGAGGTCCTGAGTAGGATCGGCCCACTGTGGCCCGACTTCTGATAATGGAACTTGGCCTTGTCCGGATCGAAGGTCCGCTGTTCAATGCCCTCGGGAAAGAGCGGTTGGGACGCGTTAATCGGAAAGTCGTTGCCGACCGTACCATAACCGCGCAGGATCTTGTCGACCATCTCCTGACGATCCACCGCGAGCTTGAGCGCCATCCTGAGATCGTTGCTATCGAAGGGCGCGGTGTCGCAGAACATGTTGAAAACATATTGGCCCGAAGCCGACACCGTCTCGATCTTCAAGTTGGGCACGCGCTTAATGAAATCGATAACCTTGGTTTCGACCCTGTTGATCATGTGCACCTGCCCGCCCTGCAGCGCGGAAACGCGGGCTGTGGCGTCATTGATCACGACGATCTCGACCTGGTCGGCGAAGCCCATCTTGTCTGACTGCCAGAAATTGGCAAAGCGCTCGCCGCCGTGGCGCACGCCGGGCTGGTTAGCGGTCACCTTATAAGGACCTGCGCTGATGCCTTCGGCCGGGTTGTCCTTGCCGCCATTGGGCTGAATGACGAGATGATAATCTCCCATGAGGTAAGGGAACTCGGCGTTCGGCTCTTTAAGAGTGACTACGACGTCGCGGCCGTCAGCCCTGAGACTCTCGATACCGGCTAAGAGGCCCTGCGCGCCAGACTCCGAGTGCTTATCGGAATGGCGCGTCAGGGTCGCCACAACGTCCTGCGCTGTCACAGTCTTGCCGTTGTGGAATTCGACCCCCTGGCGCATCTTGAACGTCCACACTTTGGCGTCTTTTGATGAGCCGATCTCCTCGGCAAGGCGGTTCTCGAGTGCCCCATCTGCCTTTAGCGCCACAAGATACTCGCCCCAACATTTGACGAAGAAGGACATCACCTCAATTGCTTTCGCCGGGTCGAGGCTGTCCGTTGCCGCGCCGCCGGCGAGGCCAGCTCTCAGAATGCCGCCCCTTTTCGGCGTCTGCGACATTGCGGCGCCAGCAAGAAGAGAGTTGGTGAAGGCAGCACTCACACCAAGCGCCGTCGCACGGCCGAGAAATTCACGTCGGCTCAACCGGCCCGCAGCGACGCGGCGGGTTAGATAATCCAGTTCCTGTGACATTGAGATGCTCCTCTTGCCGTAAACCCGACAACGCGGCCTTGTTCTTTATACCAACGCCATCATATGCCCACGGACTGGTTACCTCGCATACAACCGCCTCCCAATTACGCAGGAAATCGGCGTTTTGTCCCACTCCTGCGCACAATATCGACGATATTTGGGCTAGAAATTCTCTGGCGAGCGTACGCCTCTTTGCAGCCGCTTTACGGATGCGTCGATGCGTCTTGAACACAGACGATGGAGCCGTGGTTGGGGGTGCATTCTTTTGGTCCGCCGGCTTTTCGAACAATCGGGACCGCGTGCTTGAAGCGGCGACGCGAGACGCTTCTGAAAGCGATCCGAAGTGAACCTTCGTAAGCGGGAAGGCCACCCCATCTGGCGAAGCAAGTATGCGGCGGCGATGATGACACTGAAGTAGCCGAGGAGCTTTCAGTGTCAATTTCTATGTCTGCGCCTATGCCTGCGGATAGAAGCTTTCAATTGATTGAGGCGGTTGCGGATCGCTTCGAGGGTGCCCCGGTCGCGCGGAGGCGGCGATGGTCGGCTGCGTTCAAGACCGAGATGGTGGCAAGGAGCTCTGAACCTGGCGCCAATATTTCGGCCCTGGCTCGGGAGATTGGGATCAGCCCATCGCAATTGTTCGGCTGGCGGGCTGCGGCGCCCAAGACGGATGAGGTGGAACGCGCCGGCAAGGCTGAGGAGGCCAGCCTTGGGAGGCTTCAGGCTCACCATTCCCGAACCATTGAGATTGACGTCAATGGCATGACGGTCCGGGCCGGTGCGACTGTGTGCGAGGACCATCTGCGGCGTGTTTTGCGGGCGGTGCGCTCAGCATGATCCCGGCAGGGGTGAAGGTTTATCTTGCCAGCCACCCGGTGGACTTCCGAAAAGGTATCGATGGCCTGCTTGCGCTGGTGCGGGATGCCGGCTCGGATCCGTTCAACGGTGCGCTTTACGTCTTCCGTGCGAAAAGAGCCGACAGGATCAAGATCGTTTGGTGGGACGGCTGCGGCGTGTGCCTCTATTTGAAGCGACTTGAAAAGGCAAAGTTCTGCTGGCCGCGGATCGGTCATCACCGGGTTCAGCTCAATCATGCCCAGCTCATGGCCTTGGTCGACGGAATGGACTGGAAACGGGTGCGGACAGAGACCGTCAGGCGGCCGCAATCGGTTGGGTAAAACCCTGCGGCATGATGAATCAGGGGGCTGAAAAGGCGGGAAAATCGCCCGCGAATATGCTCTGATTTGGGCCATGTCGGCACCCGATCTTGCGCTCCCGGACGACGTTGACGCGCTCAAGGCGATGGTTGTTGCCATGGCCGAAAAAGCCGCCGGTCTGGAAGAGCGCAATGCCGATCTCGAAGCCCACAACACGCATCTCGAATTGGTCAACAAGAGCGCCGAGGAGCGGATCGCACGACTGACGGCGGTCGTGAAGATGCTGGAGCGGTCGCGCTTCGGCAGCCGCTCCGAAAGGTTGCGGACCGGCACGCTGAGCGAGGAGCAGTATGCGCTCGTCTTCGACGAAATCGAAACCGGCGTGGCGGCCATCGAAGCGCAGATGGAGAAGTCTGCGGGCGGCTCGAAAGCGAAGCGCGCCGCGCGCCCTCGCAAAGGCTTTGCAGCCCATCTCGAACGGGTCGAGGTGGTTATCGAGCCCGAGACGCCTGCTGGCTGCGAAGCGCTGGAAAAGATCCTGATCGGCGAGGACGTCTCCGAACGGCTCGATGTCACCCCGGCGAAGTTCCGGGTGATCGTCACGCGTCGCCCCAAATATGCCTACAAGGGCTGGGACGGCGTCATCCAGGCAGCCGCGCCCGCCCGCATCATCGAAAGCGGCATTCCGACCGAAGCGCTGCTGGCGCAGATCGCAGTGTCGAAATACGCCGATGGCCTGCCGCTCTACCGCCAGGAAGCGATCTATGCCCGCGATCAGGTCGAGATCGACCGGTCACAGATGGCGCAGTGGATGGGCAAGCTCGGCTTCGAGCTCGAGCCGCTCGCCGATTACGCACTGACCCGCATCAAGCAGGGGGAGCGGGTCTTTGCCGATGAGACCACGCTGCCAACGCTGGCGCCGGGATCTGGCAAGGCCAAGACGGCCTACCTCTGGACCTATGTCCGCGATTATGCGCACCCGATGATTATGCGCAGCTCATCGGGACAGTATCCAGTTTTCTTCGGCAGATCAGTGAGATGGTGGCCGGCAT
>NZ_JAMYSV010000039.1:0-22849 GCF_040322115.1 Mesorhizobium sp. M0195
CGACGGGCTCTGTTCGCGCGCATATGCCTGCGAAAGAGACCGGATATAATCTGGAGGATGGTAGTACGAGATATACTGAAGGGCGTCGGCCACGCTCCTTGTGATGTCGTCGCCGACGATATTCCGCGATCTATTTCCCACCGGATCTCATCCAAATGAGCCGAGGCCGTTGACCATTTTCAAGTTCTGGAAGCTCCGCACCCCCTGCTCGCCCCCTTCGTAGCCATAGCCGCTCTGTTTGATGCCTCCATACGGGGCATCTGCCGAAACCCCTTTCAGGTAGTTCACACTGACAGCGCCCGCCGAAAGACCACCGATCAGCGCCCGTTTAGCATTGGCGGCCCCGGTGAAGAAGTAGGCGGCCAAGCCATACTCAGTGGCGTTGGCTTCTTCGATCGCCTCCTCGATCGTGTCGAACGGCGCCACCGTGAGGATCGGTCCGAACGGCTCCTCATGAAGCACTTTCGCATCCTTTGGCACCCCTGTCAGGATGGTTGGCGGCCAGTAAAAACCGGGCTGGTCGAGGCGGGTGCCACCGGTATCGATACGGGCACCGCGATCGACCGCATCCTGGATCAGACGCTGCATGGCCTCGATCCGCCGCGCGTTTGCCATCGGTCCCATCTCCGTCGCCGGGTCGTCCGGAGGGCCGATCTTGACCTTGCGAGCGGCTTCCGTCATCCCGGACAGAAATTCCTCGTAGAGGTTGCGCGCGACGAGGATCCTGCTAGGCGCATTGCAGCTTTGACCCGCGCACTCGAACTTGTATTCCGAAATTGCCGGTATGGCCGTTGCCAAGTCGGCATCCTCGCATACAACGACCGGGGAGTGCCCACCGAGTTCGAGGATGCACCGTTGCAAGTTATTGGCGGCGAGCTTGGCGAGCTGTTTTCCAACCTCGGTAGAGCCCGTGAAGGTTAAGACCTTGACGATCGGCGAGTTGAGGAGATGCCGGGATATTTGCACCGGCACGCCAAAGACGAGATTGACCACGCCGTCCGGGATACCCGCTTGTCGCAAGGCTTCGACGAAGTGGACAGCCGCGCTTGGTGTCTCTTCAGCCGCTTTGAGGATCACAGGACAGCCTGCCGCCAGCGCTGGGGCAAGCTTGCGGGCGATAAGCACTGCGGGATAGTTCCACGGCGTGAAGGCAGCGACCACGCCGAGGGGCTCAGGGACGATCATTCGGTTTGGGCCATGTGGAATTGGGGCCGACAATTCTTCGGCGTGTTTGCCGTTCCACTCCAGCGTTTCGACTGCCCGTGCGTACTCACCTGTTGCTTCGGCAATCGTCTTGCCCTGTTCCCTCGACAAATCCTTGGCTGCGTCTTCAACCTTCGCTGCCAGAATCCTGGCGGCTGCTACGAGAATCTCGCCACGATCTTTTGCAGGCCGTGAGGACCAGGCCTTGCGGCTGCGCTCTGCCGAAGCGAGGGCCTCATCCAGATCCGGTGTCGTCGCCGAGGCCACCGAGGCAAATACCATCTCCGTCGCCGGATTGATTACCGGCAGAGTGGCTCCGCTACCACCGGCTCGCCATCTGCCGTTGATGAACAGCTGATAGCTCGTGGTGTTGGACATCGCATGCTCCGCCTTCGTGAATTTGCCAAGTACCGGAACGGCCGATATCCGAACCGTGTCTTGCTCCATTGCAATTTCATCGCGATAGTTGCATGCGGTCAAATATCGAATGTCGCCCAAAACCATCTCGAATCCAGATTGACACCACTCAAGCAACCGCGAAGAGCATGGCGCTAGGAGAATTTGGCTTGGGGATTCCCTAAGTCCGGTCTGGAATCGTGGCTGACCAGTGCCTGCCCTCGATCAATGTCCTGACGACCTTGGGGATCAGCTTGCGGACCGCAGAAACGGCTGGAGAACGCTCATCTTTCGAGTTGACGGCAAGCACAACGGAACGGGTGATCACTGGATCAATGATTTTAACCGTCCGGACTTGGCCTCGAGACGCCTCTTTCTGAATGGCTGACGGGGTAAGAATAGAATACGCTTTTCCTTCCATGACCATATTGATGATCGTAGAAAGGGAGTCGACTTCGAATCTTACGTCGAGCACACAACCGTGTTGCGCAACGACATCAGCCACCGAACGCCTGACATTGTTATTGCGCATCGGAACCGCCAGCGGAAACGCATGCAGGTCGGCGAGCGGTATCGAATCTTCGAAAGGCGGTTCACCCGGAGGCACCACCAGGCAAAACTCTTCGCGGGCCAGCACCGTCATTTGCCCTACGCTCTCCGCAGTGCGGTACAGGACTGCCAGATTGAAGCGGCCAGCAGCCATCCACTCCTCCAGCGGTCCAGTCATGCCCTCGATCATCTTAAGTGAGATCCTCGGCAATTCGCTTCTCATCGATTCAAGTAGGGGACCGCTAAGGACGCGAGCGGCTCCGGATGGAATGCCAATGGTCACCTCTCCGGAAGGAGCAGCCACCGAGTTTGTCAGTTCCGCCTCAGTGAGCTGAATTTCCTTCAGGATGTTCCGCGCGCGCTCAAGCAGCTTGTCTCCGGACGCCGTGACGCTGACACCGGTCCTGTCGCGAACGAGCAGCTGGGTGCCGAATCCTTCCTCCAGTTGACGCACATGCAGGCTTAGAGCGCTTTGAGCAACGTTGAGGCTGGCAGCTGCCTTCGTGAAACTGCCGGCTTCGACGACGCCGACAAAGTATCTTAACTGCCTGATGTCCACGATGACCAAATCCAACCAGGGCATGATCCCCAGTGCCTTCTTATCTATCTCGAAACGAGATGGCAGGCAAGACTAACCGTCGGGCCATATCTCGAAACCCGGCGCCTGTCCGGCCACTGATTAAACGCAGGTCAGTTACTGCTGGCGAGAGCCAGGATCTCGTGGGCGCGCCGAACTACTGGCGGATCAATCATCTTACCGCTCAACGAGAATGCAGACAGTCCACGCGTGGCGGCATCGTTTTCCGCAGCGACGACGCGACGGGCCCACTCGAGTTCCTCTGCGCTTGGCGAGAAGGCCTCATTGAATATGGCCACTTGTATCGGATGGATCGCCAAAGCTCCGGCAAAGCCAAGCCGCCGCGCATGCGCCGCGGCTTCACGAAGTTTATCAGTGTCCGAGAACTCGCCGATACTTCCTATGAAGCCCAGCGGGAGCAACCCGGCCGCGCGGGCGGCAAAAAGAACGGAAAGGTTCGGCGTCAAAAGAAGGTCGAATTCCGGGGCGCCGCCAACAGCGGCACTGAAGTCCTCAGGCCCAAGCGCCATTGCGATCATCCTTGGATGCGCCGACGCAATGGCCGCGAGCCTTTGCAAGGCGCCCGGGGTCTCGATCTGGGCAAGGAACCGGATGCGTCCCAGCGGAAGATTTCTTTCTTGTTCAAGTTCCGATACCGCATTCGCGATCTCTGATACCAACTCTGCCGAATCCGCCTTCGGAAGAACAAGTGCGTCAACACCAGCTATGACGGCTGCATCGAGATCGGTCGCCAAGGCGCGCAAACCACGATTAACGCGGACCAAAACCGATTTGCCCTTCCGGCCCACCTTTGCCACGGATTCAGGAAGCCGCCGCCGTGCCTCATCCTTCTGATCTTGTGGAACGGAGTCCTCGAGGTCGAGTATGACGCCGTCTGCCCCGCGCTCATGGGCCGCCTCCACAAAGCGCGGAACGTGAGCGGGAACGAAGAGCAGGGATCTCCAGCGGGGTACAGGCATCGGCCTTTCGACCGCCGGAACGGTGTTCTTGATCATGGAGTCGCCTCTGCGGTCGACGGCGTAGGCATTGAGCTTATTGGGCGGCCGATGTGCTGAGATGACCCGACGTGTGCACGCTTTCTATAAATCGCGAGCGCTCCCGCCTTATCGACAAGATGCGCGCTCACGCTGACGCGGCTCTTTCGCGCAAACGCCCTAAAACCTCTTCGCGGACAGCCTCAGTGTGGGTGCCAAGCGCCGGAACTGGGCGAAGTGAAGGGCGCTCGGAGTTAAAGATCGCCGCCGGCGCTATCGTCTCTACAGTTCCTTGAGGTGTGCCAACCTCAACCCTGCGAACGTGTGGATGTTTTGAAATATCCGCCACTTGGTTCAGTCGGCCGTATGCCAATCCGGCTGCCTCAAGCTCCCGCATCGCTTCATGGCAGGACAGTTCGGAAAAACGCAGTTCGATAATCTCATCAAGTTGCGCCCGATGACTAAGGCGCTCCATGTTGTCGGCAAAACCAGGTGCGCGTGTGAGCTCCGGCTTCTTCAGAAATTTCTCGCAGAAATATACCCATTCGCGGTCATTCTGAACCGAAAAAACGATGTCTTTCCCGTCGGAGCACCGATACGCGCCATATGGCGCTAGCGACGGGTGTTTCACGCCCGCGCGTACTGTGTGGTAGCCGCTATAGTCGTATTGCAGAACCGGCACGTTCATCCAGTCGGCGAGGGCATCGAACAGTGACACCTGAATACTTGCCCCTTCGCCGGCGACCTCTCGGTGATAGAGCGCCTGAAGAATGGCACTATGCGCCGTCATGCCCGCTGAGATGTCGCAAACCGAGACCCCTACACGCGCGGGCCCTTGTTGGTTGCCGGTGATCGCGCATAGACCTGTTTCAGCCTGGACGATGAGATCGTAAGCCTTCAAATGGGAATACGGCCCTGTCTCCCCGAAACCAGAGATGTCGCAGGTGATCAGCCGCGGAAAACGCCGACGGAGATCTGCAGACCCGAAGCCCAGTTTTTCTATGCTGCCCGGCTTTAAATTTTGGATGAAGACGTCAGCATTGGCAATGAGCGTGTCCAGGACGGCGCGGTCGGCTTCCGATCTCAGATCCAGACAGACAGACTCCTTACCCCGGTTGAGCCAGACGAAGTAAGCGCTTTGTCCTCGCACCAACTTATCGTAGTTACGGGCAAAATCCCCTTCGGGCCGCTCTATCTTGATCACGCGGGCGCCGGCGTCCGCAAGGCGCGACGATGCGTAAGGCGCAGCCACCGCCTGCTCCACGGCTACGACAGTGATACCCTCAAGAGAGTTCTGCATGCGACACCGTGCTTTTCATCCCAATTTTTTCGTCTTGAGCCGGACGACGGTTCAGCATCGCCAGCAACCGGTTTTGTTCATTCCCAACGATTGAGAATGCCTCGTCGACACCCATTCCAGGCTTTGCAAGCATCATGTCGGCCTGGGTTGCCACAGAAACGTGGACAGAAACTTGGGCGGAGAGATCTGTCTCGGTACAGCTTCCCCCGACATACGCTCCGACTTTGTTGGCTTTGCAAATGAGGACGGCACGAGCCGTGTCGGCTATTGAGCCGACATCGGGGGTCTTGATTTGAACGAGATGCGTGGCCTTCGCTTCGGCAAAGAGCCGGATATCCTCGAGCGTATTGCATCTCTCATCCACGACAATGCGCGCGTTAGAACCCCGGTTGTCCAATATCGATACGATCTTGGCGTAGTTCTCAATTTGAGCTTGCGTGGAACCAAAGTCCGCCGGGGATTCGATGTTGAGCGTAAAATCCGGGACGGTGCCGGCAACCTTGCATATAAAGTCGGCGATGGTTTTCGGTTCCAGGCCGATTTCCTGGCCGATCCAGCCATACACATCGAAATGCAGCACCGGCTGATATCCTGGACGGCCGATTTCGCGCGTGCGCGCAGCAACCCACTTCACAAACTCCAGAAAGGTCTGCCCGTCTAAGCCGAATTTCTGCCGCGAGTTGATCAGACCGTGGGGGAGCACATCCACCGCTTTCAGGATCATCTTGTCGACGTTGATTTCCCGAGTATCACCGCTCTGGCAGTAGATTGGGACCCTACGCTTTGGCAGCGGTAAGTTAAATTCACTGCATACGATCTCCGCCATCGTCTTGCGCTGAAGATGGGCGGCTGCGCGAAGAAGCGCTTGGCTGACACCATACTCAACAGCCAGAGGTAAACGCTGATGTCCAAGTGCTTCCAAAACCTTCGTGCAAGAATCACGAAACCGAGAGGCATCGATATCAAGAAGCCGCGGTGCGACAACGCGTGACGTTAAATCTGAGATTTGATTGGTGTCGAATAGAGGATCGCGTCCACCGGCACCAGAGTACTGGACGTTCATCATGTCGCCCCAAACAACGATGTCGTCGGTGAGGGCGAGCCCGACGCTGAGCGAAGATGCTGGAATGCGAATCGACTTGAATCCAGGCGTTACTGGCGCACCAACATAGGTGAAGCCGTCCTGGGTTGCGCCATCCCTGATTGCCGCCTGGTCGTCATAGAAAAATGCGCCGTTGCCAGGCGCGAGCAGGACATCTTTGATCTGCACTTCACTTCGCTCGATTTTTTGCGGACTGCGTTGACGGGGCGCTTGCAGTTCGTTCACTGCCTGCCAAGTATGCGCCACTTGGTGTTGAGTTCACCAATATAATGTTCCGGACGGTGTCATCGTGTTTTGAGATGGCCCGTACCTGCCCAAGGAAACTCCGTCGCCCGAGTTGGGTGCGTCAAGTTCTTGTGTGGATGCCAGCCGTTTTGCAAGGAAGAACCTGAAGCATTGGACGTGTGATCGAGTGCGGTCATGTGTCAGGCCTTGTTTGCGGCCATTCCATATGCCGCGGGCCGGTATGGTGATGCGCGGATCAGGTCCAAATCAGCAAAGCGAGCTTGCGTGGGCTCTCAACTTGACTCTGGTTTTCCTGACCCCGATCTGATCGATCATTTGCCTATGCAGTTCATGCCTTCCTCACATCCCCGACGTCCCGGTCTCAGGTGCGTTGTTGCAAATCACGCAGGCACCGTCGCCGGATCTCGGTAGTCCTCCTGTTTCGTCAGCATGGCCCAGATGCCACGCGCCATCTTGTTGGCCAGCGCGATTGCGACCAGCATGCGCGGTTTCTTCAACATCAAGCGGGCAAGCCAGGAACCGTCGGGCGCGCGCCTCCGAGATGCCCATCGAACCACGGCCATTGCGCCGATGATGAGCAACCGCCGAATATCGCGCTGGCCCATCTTCGATACCTTCCCTAATCGTTGCTTTCCGCCGCTCGACTTCTGCCGAGGGACCAGCCCGAGCCAGGCGGCGAAATCGCGACCGCACTTGAAGGCTTCCATCGGTGGCGCAAAGGTTTCAATGGCAAGGGCAGCGATAGGGCCGACACCGGGCATGGTTTGCAAGCGCCGAGATGTTGCAGCTTGCTTGGACAGCGTAAGCGATATTTCAAACCACACGGTTTATTTCAGGACGCGTTTCAAAGCCCGATGCATTTTGGCACAAACCCGCCTCTTCGATGCGGCAGACATCCTAAATATGACAAATCTCGTCGAGACCAATTTAGAAGATCGCCTGGACAGAACGAGGTAGCTGAATTCAGACTGTATCCGATTAAGTTTGGTCGCTTGAGGAGGTTTGCCTGCCGGCGAGTGCGGTGTCTCGCTCCCGCACTGTGGAGGCACACGCCATTCTGGAGTATCTACAGAAGCTTCGAAGCTACTTGGCACACGAATTGCTGTTGAGAACGTGGTTGGACTGATCCGACTGCAGCCCAACTTGGCTTAAAGCGGGGTGTGGACCATCCGCATTGACCCTAACCTCTGAAGAGAGGCGCCAACTCGGAGTCGTCGGGGACGCGATCGAAGCTGCCCCCTGTACCCAAGGAGAGCACCACCATGCCCGCCGTCCAATTCAACCGGTCGACGACAACAAGCTTTAGATACGTCCCTATAACGTCCGTACCGACCCATTCTGCCAGAAAACCTGAGCTACGCACGCACATTGGCAACACGTTAAAGGAGAAAATGTCGATGGCATGCTCGAATTCATGGACACCGCTACCTGGCCGCGCGTCCGATCCGAATGAAGTCGGCTGGATGCGCAGTGGCGTCGCCGCCCGCGAACACGCATCACTTTCGAGAGCGACCACTTTCTCAATTTCCGCGGACGCGCGAACGTTTGCCGACTGTCAACGTGTGGCGCGGGCGGGGCGGGCCCATGCGATGCGCGGCGAATGGAATAGCAATCAGCCGATCCCTGCATCCGTTACAGCGGATGTGCAAAATTGGCGGCGGCTCCTCCAAGTTCAGGGGCTAGGAGACGCAGGGCTACGGACATCGCAGCCACTAGTGGGTGACGCACGATGAACAGGGCGCATTTTTTTGGGCCGAGGCATGCACGCCAGCTTCTCTATGGGGCGTCGACGGCGGAGATGGTCGTGGCGCATGTCTCACCGATAGCGGGCAATTTTGGAAATAGTCAATGGCGGTTGCAAACCAGAAAGAAAATCAAGTGCGCCACAAGAATCTCATAGGTATTCTCGGGGGTATGGGCCCAGCCGCAACATTAGATTTCATGTCAAAGATCATAGCTGCAACGCCTGCCACAATAGATCAGGATCATATTCCACTTATTGTTCACGACGTTCCGCAGATACCAGATCGGTCATCGGCCATTCAGAATGGTCGAGACGATCCTTTCCTGCCGATGCTTTCAGGCGTTCGCTTCCTTGACGCGGCTGGTGTCGAATTCATCGCGATTCCATGCAATACGGCCCACTATTGGCACGATCGATTGGACCGGGGGTGTCGGGCGACGATACTTCATATCTCCCAGGCGGTGCTTCACGAGCTCCTAGCGATGCCGACCAGGCCACGCTCGATCGCAATCATGGCGACGCGCAGGACAATCTCCGCAGACATCTACGCTACAGAATTGCTTAAGGCGGTCGATCGCGTAGTCGTTCCAGACGAGAAGACGCAACGTCTCATCGACCATTCAATCACATCTGTCAAAGGGGGCACGATGGCTCCCGCCCGCGAGGCAGCGGGCGCCGCGGCGAGGCTGCTGGTCCAGCAGGGAGCGGAGTGCTTGCTTTTGGCATGTACCGAACTTCCTGTCGCTCTTCAGGGCTTGAGGTCCGGACAACGACGCTCGATGCGACCGATGCGCTGGCCCGAGCTTGCGTTGAGGCGTCCATGGGCGAGTACCAAATCGCGATGGCGGGGTAAAAATGGATATTCAAGACGATGGCCTTGACTCAAGCGGTCCGACCGATGCGGCTTGGGAGCCGATGATGCCGTCGGCATCTGCCAGCCGCGCAAGTCGGGTGATCGACAGATGGGCATTCGGCTTGAGCCTCATCGTTTGGCGGGGCAAACCGCCTCTGAATCGGAAGCCGTATATGCCCCGTTCTGTTTCTGCTGGTTCGCCTCAGCGAGGCGGCGATCATTATCTGGCCGCATACTGCCACGTGCTCACTGAATTGCCCCAGCGCGCAGCCGACGCCGAGAATCTGCTGCCCTTCAACTTCGGCGCACGCGCGCACCATAACACCAGCTGACGCGCGAACCTCATCTTCAATGCGACAATCCAGACCCGCCCGATGGCATCATAGCGCCTCCGACCCGCGACGCTCGTCACGGCGTTTACCGAATTGCGCTTACCCTTCTCCTCACCCCGTCTGGTCGAGGAGATGTTACCGTAGCGCGGCGTTGCCGTTTCCAATGAGACGATATGGCGCGTGCCGTCGATCGGGACAGCTATGGGCTCAACGAGATCGTCCAGCTCCGCTGCAATGCCAAGATCATCTGCGTCATGTAGTGGGCTTGGCGGGGCAGCCTCCGCCCTGAGTTCGATGCGGCGAGCCAAATGCTGCCATGGCTGCGGCGCGGCGATCAGGATGAGATTCGTATTGCCTCACCGTGGAATACTCCCGACCGACATTGTCCGTTGCCTCATCATAACGTTCCCCACGACCGGAATCCGGATCAATTCGTCATCGGCTCGATTGCCGGCTCGAACTGCATCGCGCCGAACACCATTGCGTGCGCCTTTTCCTTTCGCCAGATCTTCAAGCGGCGCTGCAAAGTGCGCAGCAACTGATCGGGAAATTGCCCCGGACACTCCGCCTTCAGACGCTCCAGCAATTCGCGGCTCGTCCGCCAGGGCTCTTCGTCAAACCACGCTTGCAGTTCTTTGGCGACGAGGGCGAAGGGATCCGGTCGCCGACGGCCCCGTTTTTGCTCGGCTTGGCTTGCGCGGTTGGGCGGATTTCACCCTCCTTCCAAGCCGTCCGCAGGCCCGACAGGAACCGGTCGAGAGACGGATCGGCCGCGACAACCGATGGCGTGCCGGACCTGTCGGCGATGTCGACGAGGCGCTGCTGCGCCATCCGCATCTTGCTCAGCAACCGGACAGGGTCCAGCCGCATATGTTTGCGCGAGTGCGGCGCGAACCGGTTCCGGCGTCCGCGGATCCGCCAGCAATCGTTGGCAGGGCGTCGCCGGGCGATGATAACGCTTGCGCACGCGGGCGCCGTCCCGCTCCTTTGCGGCCAGCTTGAAGGAGGGCTGGAAGAAGTTCACGAACAGCCGCACCGTCGCATAGAGCTGCGCCAGGGCTGCGGCGGCTTCAAGCCCCTCCAGCCGACGATGCGGCGCACCACGGCACCGTTCTTTTGCTCGACAAAAGCCTGATCATTCTTAAATCGCGCACCGTCTCGTTCAGGAACACGCTGTCATTGTCGGTGTCGAAGGCGAGAAGGTCGAACGGCAGCAGCCGCCGCAATTCCGTCAGCACCTCGCTCAGCAGCTTCTGCTCGCGGACCAGCAACGGCGCGCATTCCGTCGATCCGCTCGCAACGTCGGTGATAACCAGCGTCTGCACAAAGCTGCCGCTCGTCACTGGGCCGCTGTGCGCCACCAGGTCGGCCTCCACAAAGCCGGGCGGTGGATCCTGCCAGTCGGAGAAGGTGCTCCGCCGCAGCCCCGAGCATGCCGCGGGCAGGCGCCGCTTGCGGGCAACTGCGGTCTCGCGGACCGCGCGCAGCGCACAGTCGATCGTTGCCGCACTCATCGCCAAAAGCCGCGTCCGATTTCCGGCGCAAGCTGAAGATGGCCGACGCTCCATCGCCTCGACCAGGATCGGCACCAACGTTTCAGCCGCTTCCCGCAGATCCGGTCCGAGGCCTCCCACAACACGATCAGCGCTTCACCAACCGCATCGTCATAAAGCCGCCGCTCCGGCCGCGGCCCCGAACGACCCACCTGCGGTCCGTTGCGCAATAGGCGCATCGCATGCTTGCGGTGAAAGCCGCTCACCGCCACGAACTCATCGAGAATGCGCGACTTCCCTGCCCGCTCGCTTCGGGCGTAGCGCTCTGTTACCGCGCTCACCAGCTCATCCCGCGTCGCCATGCTGACCTGCCTCATCTGATTTGCTCCTGCCACACGAATGCGGGGAGCAAATCAGATGAGGCAACGGCTTAACATCCAGGAACAATTCAGGCGAGCCAATGCGCGCTCGCAGCTTCATTGTCGCGCCGCATCAGAAGCCCTTGCAATCGCAGCGGCAGGCATATCCTCGATCTTAGTCATGGTAGGGGCTCCTCACCGAGTGGTGACGTCGAACATCACCAACCTGCCATGGCCGCCTCACTCCCGTGAGCGATTTTGCAGAACTTCCCGCACACTACCCGGTCACGTGAGTCGAGATGTTTGTGCAATTTGATCTCCTTGCCGCAATTCGCCGGTAGGAACAGGAACGCGAGAATAACCTGCGTCTGGCGTCCTAACAAAGCTAAAAGACGACTTATCCAGTTTGCTATGAATCCAATCACGAGACGGCTGATGCGCACTAACTGTCGCCAAGCTTGGTTAACCCGAGTTGGAGCGTGTGGAACCAGTGTCACACACGGCGGTCGAAAAGATGATGGAGAGGCGATCCGGCCTGATCGTCCTATGGAAGAAGGTTGGAAGGCTGGTCAATGGCTGTGCGTGACGGCGGCCATGGGGGGCGGTTCAGGCGAACAGTACGCTCAATCTAGGCCAATTTTCCGGCCGCCGGGTTGAAGGCTGCATTC
The DNA here is from genome assembly GCF_040322115.1 of Mesorhizobium sp. M0195. Lineage (NCBI taxonomy): Bacteria > Pseudomonadati > Pseudomonadota > Alphaproteobacteria > Hyphomicrobiales > Phyllobacteriaceae > Mesorhizobium > Mesorhizobium sp. M0195. The sequence continues at coordinate 11,818 of NZ_JAMYSV010000039.1, forward strand.
TCTCCTTCACGCCGACTTACAGGGGCCAACTCATATCTCAGGAGGAACAGTATGACCATGTCTTCGAAGCTCGCTGGCGCGCAGCAGGCGTCCGCGCAGCAGATGTCAACGATCTTCGGCTTCGATCTTCATGGCGAAGCCGTGGGGCCGTACAAGATCGGCCAGCTGGAATCGTTCTATGTGACCTTGCGCGACGGTGTTAAGATCGCCTTGGATGTCGTCCGTCCGCTGGGTGACGGCCCTCACACCAAGCGAGACACTGTTCTGTTGATGACACGCTACTGGCGTGGCCAGAAGGGATCTCCGGACACGTACGCGGGCGTCGCCGAACGGTTCGTGCCGCACGGATATGCCGTTGTCGTTGGAGATGTTCGCGGCACCGGTGCATCGTTTGGCGTGTGGCGTCATCACTATTCGCGCGCCGAAACATTGGACTTCAGCGACGTGTTCGACTGGATCGCCGCGCAGCCCTGGTCCACGGGCGGTGTGGTCGGCACCGGCCATTCCTATCCCGGCGCCACCGCGATGTGGATGGCCGAGCGAAATCATCCGGCGCTGAGGGGCGTCATAGCGAGCGGCGTCGAACTCTGTCCATACGAAGAAAACTACCATCCCGCTGGAATCACCAACGCCGCTCAAGGAGAAGTGTGGGGCAATAGGGTCAAATTATTGGACCGCAATGTGTTCTCTCGCACGGACCAAGGGGCCGGCACGATCACCATCACGCCCTCGCCGGGCGTGCGTCCCGTTGGGCCGGATGGCGAGGCGGACCTCCAAGCGGCCCTGCGCGATCACGAGGCGGCCCCGTCGGAATGGGAAGGCCAACGACTGGTGACGTTCAAGGACGATCGTCCCCCAACCTGGGGTGGAGAGTCCTGGCTCAATTCTAGCACCATGTATGTCATGGACCGGATCTCTCGCTCAGGTACCCCAATACAAAACTGGATTGGCTGGTTTGATGGTGGCCTGGCTCAAGGAGCCGTTCGTCGCTTCGTGGGACTGTCAAATCCGCAGTGCCAGATCATCGGCCCGTGGGGGCATTCCCTCGCCGATAAACCCTACGATCCGCTTCGTGCCGCGGATGAGGTCATCCTTCCAACGATGCCGACCCTGGAAGCGGATCAACTCCGCTTTGCGGAGTTGTGCTTCAATGGCCAGGCTGCCCGCGAACAACGCAAGGTCCTCCATTACTATACGCTCGGGGAGGGCTGGAAAAAGACCCGCTCGTGGCCGCTGCCGGGCGCCACCCGCCGACGGTGGTACATGGCAAGTGGCTCCCGGCTCAGCGCATCGCCCGACCGGGCGGGCTTCGATTGGCTTCAGGTTGACCGTGCCCTGGGAACTCAGACCTCGCAGTGGTGGAACCGCCCCGATGTGGATTTTGGAGATCGGCGAAAGTTCGTCGACGGTCGCCTCGCCTACATAAGCGAGCCGTTGACACGCGACCTCGAGATCACCGGAGACCCTGTCGTCCACCTGAACACCACCTCGACCCGCGAGGACGCTGCCTTTTTCGTGTACCTCGACGGCGTAAAGCCGGACGGGGAGCCCTATTATCTCACGCGCGGCCAGCTGCGCGCCGTGCACCGGAAGGTGTGGACCGACTCACCATTCAGCGCGCTCGGACCCCAGCATAGCTACCTGCGCCGCGATGCCGAACCGCTCACGCCGGGCGAGCCTGCCATTCTGACCTTCACCTTGCTCCCGATCTCCGCCCGTCTACCGGCGGGTCACCGCCTGAGGGTGGTTCTCGCCGGCAGCGACGTGCCGACCTTTGCCAGCGTGCCCGCGGACGGCGAGCCGCCCTTCCTCAAATTTCATCGTGGCCCGGCCGGTTGCTACATCGACCTGCCGATCATTGAGCCCTAAGCAGAGAGCCGAATCTGGTCGACATTCAAGACAGACTCGTCGGACGTGAACACGATGAACTGGCTAATCGCAGCGCCTCACATGTCGGCAGATTTGTATGACTGGGGGGAACGCACCGTTAGAAATTTCCTGGAGAATCTGGAACGCGGGGTTACAGGAAAGCCACTGGAGAATGTGGTAGATAAGGCCGCGAGGTTCAGTTGAAGGCGGGTTCTGCGAAGGTAACGTAGCCGCGGGCGGGTCCAGGGCGCGAAGGGAGGCGCAAAGCATGGCGTTTAACTGTGATATCCCTGCTATTCCTAGCCAGGGACGACGACATGGCACGCATCACACGATGGGATTTTGCGGCGGGTGCGGCGACCGGTTGGCACATTCACGGGTGGCCCTATTTCGTCGTTCTGCTAACCGACGCTGTTCTTCACATCTATGACGGGGAGAAGGTGAGCGACGTGCCTATCTCCGCCGGTCACAGCTACATGCGTCCTCGACGTGATGAATGGCGGCGACAAGCCGATCGCATTCGTCGAGACCGAAGGGAAGCGCCCTAATCGGCGAAATAGGGGAGGCGCAAAGAATTTGCCACTGCTCCTTGGGCTTCTACTTCGTCAACCTGCCTTCGCGCGTGGCAACCATCTGCGCGTCGCAGAAGAACGCACCGTCCAACCCAGCATAGTTGATCCTTTTGCCACGCACGAGATCGGCTGCGAGCTGAGGCGATGTCGCAATGAGCATTGCGATCCACTTGGCCGGGTGGCGCGAGACCTCTGTCAGGGCGGCATCAAAGCGATCAGACGGCATGGCCTGCCCCCCGAAGCGTTGCTGCGCTGCACGCTGCTCAAACAATATCGGCAGTTGAGCTACCAGGAGTTGGCGTTCCACCTTGAGGGCTCCCGCCTCGTTTCGCGCCTTTCCCGCCTGCCATCGTGGAGCCCACGGCCAGAGGCGGGCCCGCAAGATCCAGTTCTGGACGATAGAGTTTCCGGCATGTGTCACGACGGCGGGCTGGGGCGCCATCGGGGATTGATCATGCCGAACTCGGACGTGTGCCCGACGAAACCGTCGCCATTCGACCTCCGGTTGCGCCTTCAGCCGTGTCCGGTTCGAGGCGTCTGTGTTCGGAACCTGACGCACTGACGCGCAAGTATTCCGCGTCGGGTGCGAAACACATGGTTTCGCCCACTTACTCGTACAACCTCTTCGTTGGCTCGCCGATTGCATGGGGTACCGGTGGAGGATCCGTTCGTTACGAATATTGCGGTCTGGCGGTCTCCGACCGAGGAGGTCCATATGAAACTTGCTCAAACGATGCAACTCAATGCGATAGACACTGCACTGTCGAGTGCTGTCCCGCCAATCGAAGTTTTGCCGGGTTCGGCGCGGGTGCCGCTGTCATTCCCGCAGCAGCGGCTTTCGCGCCCTACATCGATGGACATTACCGTTGCCCGCGGTTGCTTCGCTCGGCACGATCAAAGCCGGCGAGCAGCGGCGCGAGCATCGTTCCTGCACGATTCCGCCGGCTCCCGCGACGCTGGACCGCCCGCAGGAATACGGCGCGCTTAGTCGGGGGAATATTGGCTGGCTTCGTCAGATTGCGTCCGTTCCGGTCCTCGCCCTGTGTTTGGCCCGCGAGCGAAGCGGTCTGGCGCGTTCACGACAGTGGTGGCGGCTTCGGTCGTCGTGACTTTGACGAGCTTGCCAAGTGCGTTGAACCTTCTCCTGCGTTTCCCAGAACTGTGTCGGTGCAGGCCGGCAGCATATGTAAGAGATATCGCGATCTCCGCCTGCGGCAGGAGCAAACCCGCTCGCCGGTTGGCCGGCCGAACCGGTGGGCGCGCGGGGTCCAGACGAGCTGTTCCCATTAGCAACCAAATGCAAGCGAATGAACGTGACAGCAGGCAAACATAAAAGGAGTAGCTCATGCGGGTAGCTATCGTGACGAACAGTGATTTTACGGGCGTGATCAACCGGTTCGGTCTCCCTTGTCCGCAGCCGCCCCAGCCTTGGCCGCAGACAGGGAAAATCGAAAGGGTGGTGGCGGCACTGCAAGAGGGCGGCCACGAGACGCTACTGTGTGAAGGCGATAAAGGACTGCTCACTACGCTCGAGCGATTCATGCCACCCGATCCGCAAGCCCGCCCTTCCGGAATCGTCTTCAACCTGGCGGAGGGAATTCAGGGCGAGTCCCGTTACACCCACGTTCCGGCCATGCTTGAGATGGCCGGTGTTCCATACACCGGATGTGGCCCGCTCGGGTTTGGGCGGACGAGCGACAAGGTCATCACCAAGACGCTCATGCGGGACGTCGGTCTGCCGACGCCGAACTTTCGCGTGATGCGTCGCGGCAACGAGAGTATCGGCAACCTGCGATTCCCAGTCGTAGTGAAGCCACCTCACGAAGACTGCAGCCTCGGATTGCAGCTCGTACATGAACCGGCTAAGTTGAGACAGGCCGTGGAAGAGAACGTCGCGCAGTATGCGCAGGATGCGCTCGTGGAAGAATACATCGAGGGGCGGGAAATCTGCGTTGCGTTGCTTGGAAACGGAGAGCTTGAGGTGTTGCCTATGGTGGAGCAGGATTTCGGCGACCGCGAAACGCGTCTTATGACTTGGGATGCGAAATTCGTGGCGGCCGCGGCGGTGCCGAAGATTTGCCCGGCGCAAATCGAGAGCGGGCTGGCGACGGTGCTGCGGGATATTTCGATAGCGACCTTCCGTGCCTGCCGCTGCCGGGACTATGCCCGCGTCGACTTCCGTATCGCTAGCTCCGGCCAGCCCTTTGTCCTGGAGATCAACTCGATGCCGGGGCTCAGTATGAGTTCCGGTTTTGTCATAGCCGCGATGACTGCGGGACACAGCTACTCGAGCTTGATCCATCGCATCCTTGATGTCGCCCACACGCGGTACTTCGGAATCGGCATCCCCTAGTCTCTCATGTTCCCTGTCAATGCTGAAGGCGAGAGGGAACAACTGCCTTGCGCGCAAAGCAGTCGGCTTGGCTGGAACTGCACAGGGCCGGGGGTGGAGCTCAGAGACGACGGTTGATCAGACTCTCATCCGCGGGTTGGATACCGCGTTCCGTGTCTTCGTCTCGGGGCTTTCCTCGGTCTAGAGGGCGCGCGTCGGGCGGATTGGCTCGGCCACATAACTCTTATGACCGGAATGATGGATGACCTTTTTCGCCCTATGCCTTTTGCCACAGGTTCTGTTTGCCATTGATGAGGGCAGCGCGGAGACGGGATGGGGTCTTGAGACGACGGTTGATCCAGCTCTTATCCGCGGGTTGGTTACCGCACTTCCGTAATCCGTCCTGGGCTATCCCTGTCTAGCCCGTCTATTCACGAGCGGCCTGGTTCCTTGCCGCTTAGCGTTCGGTCATGAAGGTGTGAGGCGTCTTTTTCACCGCAGCTGAGACTGGACTTTGGAACGCGCTGGAGGGTCAAGGTATCGGGTTCGGCGGGGCTTTGATGCCCCGGCGCTCATGGCCCTGCGGGCTGCAGCGTGATGGCGATCGCTCGGAACAGACTTGCTTCGGGACAGGCGGCGGCGAAAGCCAGACGGATGCGCGAGACGGTTTCGGTGACGCGGGCGCCGAGCTTGAGAAGCCTGAGCCGCAGTGTAGCGAACTCGGCGTTGCACAGATGCTGGGTCGTGGGCACCGCCTCGCGCTGGGTGAGCATCAACCAGTATGCGGGGGTGTGCAGGACGAGACGGACCTGGTTGGCAATCGGTGAGCGGCAGCTGGTGCGGTCGGAGGCGAGCTGGCTCTTGTGCATCTTGATCAGGTTTTCGGCCTGGCCGCGGGCGCAGTAGGATCACATCGTGGACATGCTCGGCGGAGCCTTTGTCGAGATTGGTGACAACGAAGCGGATGTCGAGGCCGAGGGTGGTTGCCTCTTTGCGGGCGCAGGCGCGGCGTTCCGTCTTCTAGGATTTCGCCTTGTATCGGGTCTCGGCATAGCCGCGCAGCACCGGCTTCTGCTCGAGCGCGCGGCGAGTGCGGATATCGTCGGCGGCTTCATCAACCAGACGCTGGAGAACCTTGTTTCCGGGCAATCCGAAGAGGTAGTCGATTGTCCTCCCACCATGCCATGACTTGCGCCCGGCCATAGTGGCCATCGCCGCGGATCAGAATGCGGGTGGTCGGCCAGCGGGCGCGGATGCGCCCGACAACATGCTGCGCGCCAGCCGCACCAGTTCGTGGTTCATATTGAGTTCTGATCCAGGCGCGCGGGGAACAGATCCTGTTCCCCGGTCTCGCGCCGCTCGCGTGGTTTACCCATCGCAGCGCTCCGATTCACCATCACAAAGCAGTGATGGAGTTGTCTTGTCTTATGATTTTCTGTCCAGGGGGATGTGGAGCAAACCCTTGAAATGACGTAGGATTTGTTTGCTTAGACCGATCCGCGCCATGTCCCGGAGACCACACCCGCCAAGAATGACCCTACGCTGCGGCTGACGCGTTTGTCATCTATTCGCAGCAAGTCTGTCGTCGCCGCCGAGCGTCTGGCGCGCTGCATCGACGATCCGCGCTGTTCGGACCAGATCGTCCCCAGCTTGGCCGACATGATCGGCTTTCGCATGAAGATGATCGCCGCCGGCTACGAGGATGGCAATGACGCCAACCGGCTATGGGCCCAGGATGCGCTGCCGTCGGGTCGGGATTCGGCCTCATCGACGATGTGCCGGCTGGAGAACCTCCCCGGCGTGCGGGAGCTGGTCGCCATGGGGCGGGCGATGGTCGACCTCTATTGCGCCTCCTTCCAGCAGGTGCCGAAGCGGATCGTGCTCGACATTGACGACACCTTTGATGCCTGCATGGCGACTAGCAATTGCGCCTGTTCAACGCTCATTACGACGAATACGGCTTCCAGCCGATCGTGGTGTTCGATGGCGATGGCCGGTTCGTCGGTGCGGTTCTTCGGCCGGCAAGCGGCCGAGCGGGGCTGAGATCCGCCCCACCTCCGCCGCCTGGTGCGGGCGATCCGGAGCAACTGGCCGAACACCCGGATCCTGATCCGGGCCGACAGCCACTATTGTAGTCCACCGGTCATCGACTGGTGCCGCGCCAACGATGTCGACTTCATCCTCGGCCTGGCGCCCACCACGACGCTGCGCGAGCATGTCGCGGAGCTGGAGGCCAGCACGACGGCGCGCTTCGAAGCGTCGGCCAAGACGGGCAAGGTCCGCAGGTTCAAGGAGTTCGTTGACGGCGCCGCCACTTGGAGCCGCGTGGAGCGCATCATCGCGCGGGTCGAGGTCGGCGCCCAAGGTGGCGATACCCGCTTCGTCGTCACCAACCTTGCCGGTGGGAAGGCCAAGGCGCTCTACGAGGATGTCTACTGCCAGCGCGGCGCGGCCGAGAATCACATCAAGTCGTGGAAGACGCAATCTTGCCGCCGACCGCACATCCTGCACCAAAGCGACGACCAACCAGTTCCGGCTATTCCTGCATGCCGGCGGCTATTGCTCATGTGGGGCCTGCGCGCCGCGATGCCGAAACGCTCGAGCTTTGCCGTCGCCCAATTCGACACGCTGCGATTGCGCCTCATCAAAATCGCCGCGCGGGTGGTCGAGATGAAAATAGATCCGCCTGCACCTGCCGACATCCTGCCCGGACCAGCGCATCCTGCGCCTCGTCCTCAGTCGCATCCCGCAACTCGCGACATAAACAATGGGGCGCAGACGTCCCGAAATAAACCCGCTGACCGCAACCTGCAAACCCCGCCTGCCATCACGACAGATCACCGCCGGCGCCTGACGAGGTTGCCAAAAAGCACCGCAACGGCGGCCAGATCGCCGCTTCAGGCCGCCAAAAGCTCATCGCCGTGCATCAAGGCGGCTAGCTCATCGTCGGGGGATGCACGTTCAGAGCAGGTCACCGACTACAAGCTGGTTCGGCGGTAAACTGAGATATGACTTTTGGACTCATCGGTGAACGCACCTCTCGCCCAATCTCCCCAACGCTCCGCTAGCTCCAGCCCAACGCATTCAGCCATGGTATCGAGCTCCTGGTGATAAACGTAACGAACGCGTTGTCGAAAACGTCTGACCGATGTACCAGAAAACCAGAGGGAGGTTGAAACCAAGTTCTGGTTTAGTGGATCGTGGATTTCCCCAGTCACGATTGTAATCTCGTGGTCCAAGAGCGTAGTAGTGGTTTTCTTGCCGCTGACGAAGCCATCCAAGGCCGGCACACGAACTTCTATCACCAAAACCCCATCTTCATCTAGTGCCTGCGCGGCAGATCGGAGGCAAGCTATTTGCTGTTCGCGCCTAAAGAGCAGCGTGAACGTGCCATAAACACAATAGACAAGATGGTAGCGTTGCTCTGAGCCGAAATCGGAAATGTCCCCCTTCCAAGCCTTAATCAGATCACCATGCTCGGCGAGAAGTTTCAACATGCTTTCCGAATTGTCGATACCTTCGACCTTGACGCCGCGCTCGCTCAACGGTACGGCCACCCGGCCGTTCCCAATACCAAGTTCAAGAGCACTCCTTCCGCTGGAAAACCGCTCAAGAAAGGCGGCAGTTTCGTCTGCCTCAGCGACTTTACCTACCATGCTGGTATATTTTTCATAGACCGAAGCCAAATTCTCGTCATAGTGAAACTCGTCAGACACTTGATTCTCCTGCGCATGGTTAGACATCTTCTTTACCTACTCTCGCCAGTTCAATCTTATTTATTTTAGACATTCATTGAATTGCTGTGTTTTTCACATTTGCCATTTAAATGATGATAAACTTCCTCAAAGCAATAAAACAACAACTATAGTTTATATCTTCTCAAGCTGTATTTTAAATCTCCGATCGTCATATTAGCGCATCATTTCAACCAACTTAATAATTATAGTATAGGCAGAGATATTCTTATGGGCATGTGTTACTTCGTCATCCACCTTTACGTCCTTGATTGCCACAATACTGGCCCACGTACCTGGAATCTTCGTCACTCCAAACTGTTTGTGCATTTTGGTTCAAAGAGTGATTCACTGGCGAGGTAAAACGAAAAACATCGTAGCGCTCCATTGGATCAATTTTTCGATTTCTATGGTTATCTCGCGGAGTACTATTCCAATAGTGCAGGTAAGATTTAGATGTTTTGTTGCCACATCATCAAATTCACACGTTGGAGCGAGCTCATACATCTCCAATCCCGATAGGAATATTGGCAAATACATCACGACCCTTTCGGGGAACATTCTTGACATACAGAGCATTGCTGCGATCAAAGACCCTGTCGACTATCGTGTGTACCTTCTCAATGCTGAGCGTTTCCATTCAGGGGCAATCATTGAGTTCTCGGCGTCATTCACAAGGCAACGCTGAGTTCAAGGAGGTCGACGGCGGGTATTTCGCACGCTCGCCTACGAGGCTCACTGTCCTCGCCGCAAAGCTCTTCATCCGCGGAGCTACCATTTAGGCTTCGGCCAAATCGCGCGTCTATAGGCCGACATTCCAAGAGTTCATTTCACACCTTGTTCTTTGAGAGCTAACATAGATTGTTCTCAAGCTCGTTATACCTACCAACATAAGTAGGTGACGTTAGCTGTCACCTTGTAACTCAACATTTGCCGAGTCCGTCAGCTTGGCAAAGACGATCCCGACTGCTCCTCCAGGCTACAATCCCCATAGCGCCAGATCGTCCCGCGGCTTCGTTCAATCCGGCTTGCGATGAGGTCCGACAACCAGTCCCCCCGCTCCGTCGAGCATGCGGACCTCACAGAAGCCTTGAATGGGGATTTGTTTGTCAAGCCATTTGGGCTGCCTTCCGTTTCAACCAGCCCCGCCTGATTTGAGAGGATCCGAGGGGAGCCCGCCATCGCACGCAACACATGCGCCGCGACCTTGTATTCGGTGGGATCCGTGCTGACCATGAAGCATCCATTCGCTTCGGCGGCAAGGCTCCGAGGCGGCGGGCCCATTCTCCAGAAGGCATCGAAGCTAGGGGTCTGTTCGGGTCACCACCACCTCGGATCATCGACGGCCAGTCAGGGAAAGCCGACCGGACGCTGAACTGCTTGTTTGGATCCCTCCCAGCCTGCTCAGGCCGGCTGCCGCAGCACGACGTCGGCCGGGATGTCGCCAATCGTGACCATGCGCCACAACGCGATGAGCAGCTTGCGGGCGAGTGCTACGAACTTTTTCGCCTTGCGCGAACCGCTCGGGCCATCTGTTCGCCCCCGGGACCATTGGGCGAGCGCGCTGTCGTTCTGGAACCGCAGGAAGCGCCAGGCGAACTGGATCAGCCCCGCGGCGCACTCCGGCGTTACCGGCCTTCGCCAAGCCCTTCTCCCACCGTTTGGAACCGCTCTCGTCAGGCACGCCAGTGAGCCCCGCATAGCGGACAACCGCCCGGCGATCCTGCAGGTTGCGGGATAGCACCTCCTGCACCAGCATGTCGGCGGTCTCGACGCCGATGTCGATGACGCTGGCAATCAGACGCACCATCGCATGTGGCTCCGTCACCGGCGCCTGTTCTAGACGCGAGAGGCGTGCCTCCTCGATCGCCTTGATCTGCTCGCGGATCATGGCCGGGCCGGGTCATATCGCGCCGGAGCTCGCCAACCGTGTTTGGTGGCAGCGGCACACCATCCGGTGTCCGCAGCGCGTCAAGGCATTTCACCGCTCTGCGCACTTTGGGGTTGAAGCCGCGGATCCCGAGCCACGCCAGGATCGCCTTGACGCGGTTGATGATCCGCGTGCGCTCGCCCACCAGACTTTCTCGCTCACGGCTAGGACGTCTGGCCTCTTCTTCCTCGAGCGTGGGGATCGCAACCATCCTGCAATGCCCGCGCTCGCCGCGCAGCCAGCCCAGGAACACGCGCATGAGCATCGCCGTGTCCAACCGGTCGGTCTTCGCACGCCGATGCTCACCCGATACCGCAACGCTGGTCGAATGGATGGCGTGCACCTCGATGTCGCGCGCCCCAGCCAGAACCCGTCGCGTCCCGCCTCAAAGGCCAGCGCGATCCGCTCGATCGTCCTGCCGGCCTTGACGGCTTCCTCGCGCCAACGTTCCATCAGGCTCAGCAGCGCGGCTGGATCCGGGTGTCAATGCCGCTCGAATTTTCCCCAAAGGTGCCGAAGTAAAATTCCCCAGTTTCGCCGCTTAGACTGTCGCGGAGGGGTGTCCATTTTTCGGTGGCCGGCCGCGCGGCCGCGA
>NZ_JAMYSV010000040.1:0-22489 GCF_040322115.1 Mesorhizobium sp. M0195
GCTGCCGTGCGTCGTTGAGCACGGAGTCGATATCTGCATTTCGTTTAAACGAGTCCGCAGTGGCTGACATTTGTTGAAAACTCCTCTTTAGGATTGTTGTTTGTGAGACCCCTAGGTGGGCCACATCTCGAGCACCGCGCCTTTGCGGATCTCCTATGCGCTTGTTAGCTGACCGCTAACGTTCGTAACGTTGTGCGACACCTCGTGCGGAGCGCACACATACGAACATCTTCGTTCAAGGTTGCTGCGGGCCGAACATTTCCAAATGGTTCATCTGCTTGGCGATGGGCGGCCGCAATCCACTCCATCGCTTAAGTCTCCAATAGGTCGGCTGATTCAAAGTCCTCGTTGATAGATCGGTCTAACTGAAATCAATCGGAGACATCGGCCGACGCAGTTTGGTGTAGGGAAACTGCGGGTAATTCGTTGAGCATACCCCGCCGCTGTCGACATAGATGAGCCCGCTCGAGACCGGCTCGAAATCGGCGCGGAAATGGTTCATTGCTTTGCAGGCAAGAACATGTTCATGTTCTGGGTCTATTCCAGCGGCACGAAACTGCTCGCGGTCGTCGACCGCATAGCTGTGAGAGCAAACGACGACACGAATGCCATTGATGGCTATTGTCATCGTCGGTCCGAGCGAGCCGGACGTACCAGTCGCCATCGGACCCTTGCGCACATAGTTCCCATCCGACAGATGAACGACCCTACCGGTGACCTCCAGCGGGCCGCCGCCGAAGTCCGGGTCGCACTTGCCGCCTAGTTTGACACTGATCGCGGCACCGACACCGGCAACCTTCCCAGCTTGGACTGCGGCCGAATCGTTGACAAAGCCGAGCACTGCATCATTGATGCCGCCATCCAACATCGCCTTCAGCAAATTGGTTCCATCACCTCCGGCGCCACCGGCAGGGCAGTCGGTAAAGTCGCCGACCAGCAGCGGGCCATGTTCTCCAATTTTTGCACCACCGCCCTTTAGCTGGTGAGCCTTAATTGTGGCGATTGCGGAATCGAGCGGCATCAGATCGATGGTGCTGATGTGTCGCCGTTTCCAGCATTCGTCCATAAGCTGTTCGGCTAGCTCGATGTAACGCGCCTGATAGCCATCTCCGGTAACGGCAACCGAAGTGCCGGCCTGCGCAATATCGGCCCATGGATATCCAGCCTGCACGCTGACGGTTAGGACGCCCGCTATGGTATTTTCGGCCTGATTAGCAATCCGCAGAATTTCGGGCATCGGCGCGTCTAAACCAATGGTGCGTCCCTCATCGAGGTCAATCATAGCGCGACGCGCGACGACAACGCGCGGATGCACTTCTCCCGTCATTGCCCGTTGGAGCAATCGGGCCGACCGCATGCCCGTCTCATACAAGTCAACATGAGGAGTGGTGCGATAAGTCGACAGAATGTTGCAATGGCGCGCCATTTCATCGGTCACGTTGGCATGCATGTCCAGTGTGATCGCGATGGGGATGTCCCACCCGACCAGTTTGCGCACTCGGATTAGCAACTCACCTTCTGCGTCGTCGTAGCCCTCGGCGATCATCGCGCCGTGCAGAATGAGCAGGATGCCGTCGATAGGCGTGGCGTCCTTAAGCCCCGCCAGGATCACCTCACTGAGATGATCGAAAGCAGCGCTGGTTACTAACCCTGCAGGCACAGCACCCGCGGCGAGCGGATGTATCAGTTCCCAGCCGTATTCATCGGCAGCGTCGAAGGCGGCGCCCCATTCTGTGCGCGTGCCACGGAAACGTTTGGGTATGGCGGGTCCGAGCACATAATCGCGTCGCGTAAACGCGTCGATGTCGGTGCGGCTCCTGCAGAAACTGTGGCTTTCGTGCTTCATAGACGCAACGAAGACGCGCATTGTAGGTCACTCCCAGTAACGAAACGAGCTCGACAGGTTAGTCCGTCAAGCCGCTTCAACGATCGATTAACTTACTCCGTCGATGCCCTTCCCACTCAGCGGGCACCTCGACGACCTTTTCACATCACGAGCCGCAGTCGTGGCATTCCGCCAGGTCATGCAGTCGTTGCCTTTGCTTGGTGGAGCGTTCAGATCGAACTTAACTGCTGCCGAAAGTGCCGAAAAGACAGATTATCGAATTAATCTATTCGAGTTCTGAATAAGGAAATTTGGGACATCTAGCGCGACCATAAGACCCAGAGTGACCTGCTGTAACAAAGTGGTGGAATTTGATCGATCTACGCGGGGTTCAAAAATCTCTGTGTGGCGCGTCGTGACGTGGTCATGGTCGCCCCGGTTGCAGCGGATTGGACCGTGACATCAACTTATCGCAAATGTGAATAGATTAATTCGATAATCTCTCTTTTCCCCCCTATGCCCAGTGTTAGGGTCGTCCCTGGAGGAGCAATGCTCGCCGCGATTATCTGGCCGAGCCACAGCGATCCCGAGAAGCTGATGGAGGTTTCTTGCGAGAATGCGCCACTAACTTAAGAAAGAGAGGAACTACAAATGAAAATGCCCAAACTGCTCATGATTCTTGGCGTGGTCGGAACGTTCGCGCTGGGGGCGCAATCCGCAAGTGCGAAGGATACGCTCAAGGTGGGAATGGATCCCCTTTGGGAGCCATTCTCCTTTCAAACTCCTGGCGGTGAACTAGCCGGTTTCGACTTCGAAATTTCCAATGCGCTCTGCAAAGCTATGGATGTGACCTGTGACATCCAAGCGGTTGCGGGCGATGGTCAAATCGCTGCGTTACAGTCGGGGCAAATCGACGTTATCATCAACACCACTGCCATGACTAAGGAGCGACTTGAGAAGTTCACGATGGTTGGTCCTTACATCAGACCGACGTTTCGTTTGATGGTCAGCGCGAACTCTTCGATTGACGGGAGCGAAGCAAGTCTAAAAGGAAAGACACTGGGAATCGAGAAGAGCGCGTCAGCCATCGTCAAGTACAGCGGCGATACGTTTGCAAAGTTCATGACCGTCCAACCGTATGACCAGATCAGTGGCGCTATCCTTGACCTGAACGCGGGGCGCGTGGATGCTGTGTTCAGCGATGAAAACCAACTCGTCTACGGCTATGCCAAGAAGCAACCCGATGTCTACAAGATGGTTGGGCGAAGCATCAATGATCCCAAGTATTGGGGGCAGGGACAGGGTTTCATGCTTCGGAAAGATGAAGGTGATTGGGCTGCGCGGCTGAAGGCCGCTCTCGACACCATCGTCAAGAATGGGGAATACGACAAGATTTCCCAAAAATGGTTCGGCCGCAACATTCTGAATAACTGATCGTCCGCGGCGGCACAGGAGGGAAACTATGAGCAAAATACCCAATTCACCGACCCTAGTTTCCCCCCTTGAGGGCTATGCACAACAGGTCAGCGTAGCTCCCGGCGAGGTCCAGGATTTCAAGATAAGCGGCGCGGAAAAAGCGATAGCCAATGTCGAACTGCTTCGCTTGGTACATGGCGACCCGCGAGCCGAAGGACCCGGCTACAAGGTTGAGCATTGCGACTGGTTCAAGTCGTATGGCATTGTCCTTACGGAACAGCATCTTCCACTGGGATCGTTGATTGAGGTCGATGGTTCAATTGACCTCGCCGAAGGATTTACGCTCGCCGTATGGTTTTTCCCCACTCTCCTTAATCGGGGCTGGCAGACACTTGCGGCAATAGGTGAGCCGGGGAATTTTTCGTTCGGTCTCTATCTTGCGGGAGATTCGATGCTGACTGCAGCGCTCTCTGGTTCCGGAAATCGCGCCGAGTGGTGCACGGCTCACGAATTTGTTTCTGCAGAAGAGTGGCATTTCGCCGCCGTTTCCTACGATCCAAAGACAAACAAGCTGGCGGTTCATCAGGCGTTGAGCCGTTCTATCGAGAACGCTCCTAGCAATTTTGGCGGCTTGATAACGACTGAAGTTGACGTGCCGTTTTCAACGATACACACCTCCAATGACCCGCTTACGTTTGCAGGCAGCAAGTCCGGCAACAGGCATTGGGGACACTTCAACGGGAAATTAAGCGATCCTGTTCTCTACCGAGGCGCATTAACGACCGAGCAGGTTAAGCAACTCGCGGACGGCTTTAATCCAGGCCGTATTCCAAACCTTATCAGCCATTGGAAATTCGATCAGCAAGTTGGTACGACGCTTGCCGTCGATGGGGTTTCCAATCGCCACGGACGCGTCATCAACGCACCTGCTCGCGCCGTCACGGGCCCTAAATGGAGCGGTCCGTGGAGTGGTGGACTGGCAGGTGTTCCCCACGAATACAATGCCATACACTTCCACGAAGATGATCTCGACGATGCGAATTGGAAAACCACGCTAAGTGTCGAGTTGCCTGACACGAAGCCCGGAATATATGCAGCGCGGGTTTGGAACGACGTTGACGAGTTGTTTTTGCCGTTTGTGGTGCGGCCCAAACGACCGCGGGTTGACGTCTGCGTGCTTGTCCCGACGCTCACTTGGCAGGCCTATTCGAGCAACCGGGATCCGGCGCGATTCACCGATGACGGCGCGCTCGATCGCGCTTTGTGTCTTTATGACGCTCACTCAGATGGCTCTCGTGTGTTTTATTCATCGCATCGGAAGCCCCATCGTACCGGCAATCCCAAGAAGGCGATCCAAAACTGGGGTGCGCACACCATGGTGGCGGATTTGTACCTCACTGACTGGCTTGAGCATATCAACATCTCCTACGACCTGTATTCCGACCACGACCTCGCTGCATCCAACGGCGATCTGCTGCCGGCCTATAAAGTTCTGATCATTGCCGGCCACCCTGAATACTGGACGTGTAGTATGCGCGATCAGCTGGATCAATATTTCGCGCAAGGCGGACGATGTCTGTACTTCGGTGGCAACGGCCTGTATTGGGTCACATCGATCGACAAAATGAGACCGCATCTGATGGAGGTCCGAAAAAGTAGCGCCGGACTCTATCCACCATTCAAGGCCGAAAAGGGGAATGAGCACCATTCCACGACCGGAGAATTCGGTGGCACTTGGCTGGAACGAGGCAGATCTACTGCCGGAGTCACAGGCCTCGAATATGCTGCAAATCTCTTTGCGGCAGTTAAGGACCCTAAAGGATTTGTGCGGACGCCGGAGAGCTACTCGACCAAGTTTGCGCCCTTCTTTGACGGCATCGCCGACGAATCCATTGGTAACTTTGGTCTAAACTTAGGTACGGCGGCTGCCTTTGAAATGGACGCGGTAAGGTTGCAGCGCCCTGGCTTGACGATCTTAGCGGAAGCATCTGAGCCGGGCAGTTTCTCGTACTCACCCTTACGTCCGCTCAGTCACATTAGCTACATGGAGCATCCAAAAGGCGGAGGGGTGTTCGCTGCGGGGGCGGTGACTTGGGCGGGAAGCCTTTCACATAACAACTACCAAAACAGCGTGTCGCAACTGACCGAGAATGCGCTCAAGCATTTCTTGTCCGTTCCCAAAGGCGAGGTCGTTATCCCGAACAGCTCATAATTCAGAATAATCAAATTCAGCCTGAACGCTTCAGTGAGGGAGTCCTCAATCAGAGGGCTCCCACACGCGCGTTGGAATTCCTAAGGCTCGTGTACGGCAACATAGAGGCCATACATCCTATCTGCCATTGTGCATGCATAATTACGGCGCCTCATCGACGTTTGAGTGGCTAAGGGAACCTGGCTCTAGGCCAGCTGTCATTCATAAAGTTCCTCGATCAATGCATCACGCTTTTGCGTTTCAACTAAGGTGACAAAATCGCCATTCTCTTCCAGAAAACATAGAGGATACATGATGGCGACTGTTAGCGCTCGACCGCACAGTGAAGGTAGGCAATATTTTGATCCTATCGGATTTCTTCAGAAAATCGTTGCAATGGATAGCTGCGATCCTCCGGGAAGAGAGTTCGAAATCGCCAAACTAGTGCACGCAGAATTGCTCGCACTTGGGATTGAAGCCGATTTAGATCAATTTCTGCCAGGCCGAGCAAATGTTCTCGGACGAATCCGCGGGACGGGGGAGAAGACTGCCTTGGTTTTCTCGTCGCATATGGATACAGTCCCCGTTGGGACCGTTCCGTGGCAGAGGTGGCCGTTCTCCGGCGAGGTCGAAAATGGCCGTCTTTACGGACGGGGCGCGACCGATATGAAAAGCGCACTCGCCGCCATGATCGCGGCGGCCGGCAAACTGGCCAAGGAATCCCGGCAAAAGCTGAAGGGGGACGTGATTCTTGCGTTCACCGCAGGCGAAAGTGCGAACTTGCTTGGGGCGCGACGGTTCGCGGAACAGGGCTTAAAGGAGGAGATAGGCGCATTTCTGTGCGGCGAGCCCAGCGATCTCGACGTGGTGATTGTGGAAAAGGCAGCGCTATGGCTGCGAGCAACCGCCACAGGTAGGTTAGGACATGTCTCGGGGGCCGCTGGCGTGAACGCGATCGACCTAATCCACCAATTTTTAGCTCGTCTTTATGCATTGGATCTAAAGGGCCCGCAGCATCCACTCCTCGATGAGCAAACTCTTCGAGTGGGTCGCATTCAGGGCGGCTCAGCAGTGAATCTCACCCCAGACCACTGCACAGTCGATTTTGATATTCGGCTTCATCCTGGTGTGGATCATAAAGAAATCGTCGAAAAAGTTTCGCAGCTTGCGTCCGCTGACGTGTCAATCAGTATTTTGGACTTCAAGCCCGCCGTTGAAAGCCAGCCAGACGATACATTCGTCAAGCTTTGCGTTGATGTCTGTGGCCGTCATCGAGGTCTCCCGCCGGAAATCAGAGGGGTGTCCTATTATAGCGACGGCACTGTTCTTTTGGACGGATTGTCTGTGCCGTTTGCGATCATCGGTCCCGGTGCATTGGGTCTAAGCGGGCAGCCCGATGAGTCTGTTTCTATCGAGAATGTGCTTAAAGCAGTCGACATTTATGAAGACGTCGCGCTCGCCTGGTTATCTTAAGGTTGAACATGCCTAACTTACCACGTATCGGCATCACGCCGGATATCAACGATCTTGCCGCCCCCGAAACCGAATATGTCGTGAGGCAAAATTATGCCGACGCTATCTCGAAGGCTGGCGGTCTCCCTTTCCTCCTCCCTTATCGTGAACACGTGGATGACTATCTAGATGCCATAGACGGGTTGCTCGTTACCGGCGGCATGTTCGACATCGACCCGGCGCTGTATGGCCAAGCTGCGCGCAAGGATTATGTGATGAAGCCCGCTCGAACAGATTTCGAACGGGCTTTGATTGAAGGAGCGTTATCGCGCGCAATGCCCGTTGTCGGTATTTGCAACGGGATGCAGCTCCTGGCTGTGTGCCTTGGCGGGGAGTTGGTCCAAAACATTCCTACAGAAATCGACGGTGCCCTTGAACATAAGCCCGATCAATCGGCCTCAATTGCTCACCACCGTATCGAGATCAGCGGTACCTCACGCCACCTGCAAATGCCGCGGGGTGAGGTTCATGCGGTAAACAGCGTTCATCACCAGTCTGTTCTTCCCTCGGATGCCTACCAGGTCCTCGCGGTCTCTCCGGATGGGGTGGTGGAGGCACTTGAGAAGAAAGACGGCGGCTTTGCTGTCGGGGTGCAGTGGCATCCAGAATATGGCGTAGCCGATATCGACGCACTCATCTTCGACGCCTTGCTGGCAAAGGCTCGAGAATACTCCCGGAAGAAGAAGTGACCAATGCTCCAGACCCCTGAACAGCGTATCAGGTCGCTCAACCTTGCTCTGCCGAAAATCTCCAAGCCGGCCGGCAACCTACTCGGATTCAAGGTGGATCGCGGCTTGGCTTACATCTCGGGCCAACTGCCCCTGGAGGACGGGGTAGTGAAATACACGGGTCGGGTCGGCGATGCCGTTTCGCAAAAAACGGCCTAGGAAGCGGCAAAATTGGCGGCGCTCAATGTCATCAGCCAGTTGTCCGTGGCGACGGAAGGAAAGCTGTCCAGGGTGCTGGAGCTTGTCAAGGTGTCCGACTTCGTCGCCTGCACACCCGAATTTACCAACATTCCCGCTGTCGTGAATGGCGCCTCGGACCTGTTTGTCGAGGTCTTTGGCGAGCGTGACGCCCACGCCAGATTTGCAATCGGCGTTGCTGCTTTGCCGCGTGGCGTCCCAGTCGAAGTCGAAGTCATCGCTCGTCTTCAGGAATAGGGTTTTCGATGAGCCGCATCGCAGTTCTTGGCGCAGGCGTCGTCGGCATGACGTCCGCCTACGCACTGGCAAAAAAAGGACATGAGGTCTGCGTCGTTGACGCCGCTCCAGGGCCGGCAGAAGCGGGCGCAAGCTTTGGCAACGGCGCTCAACTCAGCTACTTTTACACCGATGCGATGGCCTCTCCTTCGCTCGCGGCGAACATTCCGAAATACATCCTCAGACTTGACCCGGCTTTCAGGGTTCGCCTAACGCTCTCGCCGGCATTTATGGCATGGGGCCTGAGGTTCCTTGGGAACGCAACTCAGAAAGCCTTCGAACGCAACACGACCGACATTTTGGAGCTTGCGCTGCAAAGCCGATCTGGAATCGCTGAACTCTCAGAGAAGCTGGAATTCGATTACAGCAAAACCGGCAAGATCACACTCTTCTCCAGTAGGGAGAGCCTCCTCAAAGCGGAGGGACTTAGCAAGCTAAGGAATCAATATGGCGCCGGGCAGGTCGTATTGACGCGAGAGCAGGCGCTCAAGAAAGAGCCAGCGCTAGCGCACTACGGCCATTTTTTCGAGGGAGCGATATGGTCGCCCCACGACGAAGCCGGCGATTCCAGTCTGTTTTGCAGGAATCTTCGGGTCCTGCTTGAGCGAGATTATGGGGTGCGCTTTCTGTTTAACACGAAGGTCCGCCGTATTCAGACTCGTGCGAACGAGCTCGTCGGGGTCACAGCAGAAACGGAGGAAATTCAATGCAGCCGGGCGGTGATCTCTCTAGGGGCGTGGACTGCGCCTATCGCGAAGACCGCTGGAATTTCGTTGCCGATCTGGCCCGTTCAAGGATATTCGCTTACTGTTCCGGCTCTGACCTTAGCCCCTGTTGCGAGCATTACCGACACGGCCCGAAAGACGGTCTTTTGCAGAATAGGCGACCGACTGCGAATTGCCGGACTTGCAGACATCGGGCCCGTAAATGGTAAGTTCAGAGAGGACAGGTTCCGCACCCTTCTCACCACCGCCAAGGGCATCTTCCCGAAGTCAGGAGATTACGACGGGGAGGTCCACGCGTGGACCGGACTGCGACCAGTCACGCCGAACAGCAAGCCGATTGTCGGCGCAACGAAAGTCAAAGGCCTCTATCTAAACTGTGGCCACGGATCGCTCGGCTGGACACTGTCGATGGCGACCGCCGAAAAGCTTGGCGAGCTGGTCGGGACATTCTCGGCTTATTGATCTTTGAGTTGGACGGTTGTCATTTACGCAGAAGCGGCACCTGATTTTGAAGCGTATTCTCAATCACCCGGGCCAATTGTTTTGCCGCCAGCGATGGTTCTTGTTCGCTGAAGCTGATTTTGAGACCCGTGTGGGGGAGGCGTGGGAGGCGGTGGTCGTTCACGATTTGCATGCCGCTACGCAATTCCCCCTCCGGAACCACGGAAACCGCAAGACCAGCTCGGACGACTTCCAGCACGCCTTCGAGACTGCTGCAGGTGACCACTCGTCGTGATTGAAGGTTCGCCCGCCTCAGCGTATCGAGAGCGACCTTGTGGTAGTTGCATGTGCCGCCGACGACCGCCAACGGAATGACTCCGTTGGCTGGAACCTGCCAATTGTCTGCAGATATCCAGACCAGCTTGCTGGTCTGTAAGAGCCCAGCGCGTTCCACCTCTGGGTCGACCCGCAGCAATGCGAGTTCGATATTGCGCGCCTTTAGCTCGCGCAAAAGGTCTGCAGACATTCCTGCTCTTATCTCGATATTTACGGTGGGGCGACGTTCAACAAACTCTGCGAGCGCTCGCGTGAGCGGAGCAAAAAGGTAGGAATCGTCAACTACGCCCACGACGACAGTTCCACTACTTAACTCAGGCCTGAATGCGTTTTCCATCTCGTCGACCAGTGCAACCACCTGGCTCGCGCGCTCCATGAGTTCGTCACCATCATGGGTAAGATGACAGCGTCGCGTTGTGCGAATTAACAGTTGCTTTCCTAAGTGTTCTTCAAGCCGAGCGATCTGCTGGCTAACCGTCGACTGGGTCATATTCAGGCGCTGCGCGGCTCCGGAGAAACTACCCAGTGCCGCGACAGCTGTAAATGTTCGCAAAAGTCCGATGTCCATCTGCCGCTCACTTATTCACGAACTGCATATATCGATAACAGAAAACGCGTTATCTTCAAGTGCGGCCTCTGAGAGCTTTAAGCCAATTCAGTTATTGGGTTGGAGCAATTATGGGCGCCGATTTTAGCGTATCGCTGGCTGGACGTACGGTATTGATCACCGGATCCACAACCGGGATGGGGCAAGAAATAGCGAGGACGTTCGCGCGATCTGGCGCACAAGTTGCCATTCATGGCCTAGACCGGGACTCCATTTCTGGCTTTGTAAACGAACTCAGCGAGATTAGCGGCCACAAGAGCTTCCATTTCGATCACGATTTGTCAGACGGTCGACAGGGCGGCGCGTCGGTTGAGGCCGCGATCGCGCAACTTGGCGACATCGATATCCTCATAAACAACGCCGGCGTTCAGTTTGTGAGCGGCGTGGAGAGCTTTCCGAGCGAGCAATGGGACCGACTACTGGCTGTTAATCTTGGCGCAGCATTCCACGCTATCAGGGCCGTGTTCCCGGGAATGAAACGGAAAGGATGGGGTCGGATCGTCAACACCGCTTCGACGCTGGCTCTCGCCGGCGAAGTCGGCAAGACGGCATATGTCGCCGCAAAGCACGGCATTCTCGGGCTTACTCGAACAGTGGCACTGGAAGGCACTGAAGTTGGGATCACGTGCAATGCGATCTGCCCCGGGTGGGTGTATACACCGCTCGCAGCTGCGCAAGTTGAAGCGAAAGCCGCGGCCCTCGGTTTGTCTATCGATCAAACGGCCAAAGAGCATTTTCTCAATCAAATGCCGACCAAGCGTTTCGTTGATCCGACTGAAGTCGCGTCGGCTATGCTGTTTCTATGCAGTGAACCCGCGCGATCAATCACCGGTATAGCGTTGCCAGTCGATGGCGGCATCAGCGCTTAGCAAACCCATTGAAAACTGCTGTCCTGGGGATCGTGGCGATCCGCCAGGCGCAATACCACGAACATCGGGATCTTACGTGGTTATGGAAACATTGAAAGCCGTAGCACATCCGTGGCTCTGTGACGCAATGGGACACATGAACGTCCGTTTTTACACGGCGTTCTTCGATGATGCGTCATCCTTCTTTGTTGGTGGTCTGGGAGGCGGAGTAGATCAACTTGCGGGCGCTCATCTTGGATGGGCGGATGTACGTCACGTGGTCGAATTCCGCGAAGAGGTTAGATCTGGCGGCTTGTTGAGAGTTTGCACTCGGATCATCAAGGTCGGCCGGACGTCGCTGACTTTCCAACATGAATTGACGGGACCCAGCGGCAATCTTCACGCAACAATCGAGATCGTGAGCGTTATGTTCGACCTCGAAAAGCGCGAAGCCGTGCCATTGCCCGATACCATCCGCACGGCTGCTGAACGTCTAATATCGCAGCAGGTCGAACCGTAGGGCCGCGGGCCCGATTCCCCGCCTGGTAAAAGAGCGGTCCGATTATCAGCGCTCCCCAGCCCGAAAGGGCCCTCTCGCTGCCGTTCATCATTGAACGGCAGCTTTTTTTGCGACGCAATATCTTATCCCAGGTCGGAAATTGACTTATTGAATTTAAGAATAGGTTGATAAGAAGCGATAATTTGTCTGGGGTCTCGCACAGCGTCATAGTCTTTCTAAGACAGCATCGCGGTTTTGGAAATCCGGTGCGATGGTGAGCGAGTCTGAGTGCAGTTCTGTCAACTCGCCTTTAGAGGCACGAAGAAACAACGTCGCCTGCAACAGATAAGGATCTAAATGGGCACATTCATCACCTGCGCGGTAACTGGCGGTGCAGACACTGTTTCTCGCCACCCCCGGATACCGGTCACTCCCAAGGAAATTGCGGACGCTGCGATCTCAGCCGCAAAGGCGGGTGCTGCAATCGTTCACCTCCACGCGCGTGATCTCCAAACGGGTCAGCAAAGCAGGGACCCGGAGCTTTTCGCGGAGATCATATCTCTCATCCGCGATAGCGACACGGATGTGATCATCAACGTTAGCTGCGGCATGGCTGGCGACCTCGTCCTTACAGAAACGCCGGAAACAAAGCTTGCGGGACCCGGGACAGATCTGCTCGGCCCAATCGAGCGCCTTCGGCATCTGGATCGTCTGTGCCGTGAGCCGAAATTGAAGCCTGAAATATGCACCTTGGATTGCGGTTCTATGAATTTCGGCGATGGTGACCTTATTTACACGGCGCCGGCTACGTACCTTCGGCCGATGGCCAAGCATATTCGGTCGCTCGGCATAAAGCCCGAGCTTGAGGTATTCGAACTCGGCCACCTGGCCTTCGTCAAAAAAATGTTCGCTGAGGGTCGCCTTGAAGGGGCTCCGCTGATCCAATTTTGCCTCGGAATCCCTGGTGGGGCGCCGGCGGAACCATTCGTTCTCGACGCTTTCAAGCAATTGGCTCCAGCGGAAGCGACGTGGAGTGCGTTTGCAATTGGGCGTGATGAGCTGCGTTTCGTTCCGCTCGCTGTAGGTCAGGGAGGCAACGTTCGCGTCGGCCTAGAGGATAATCTCTATCTTGATAAGGGAGTCTTTGCCGATAATGACACGTTGGTTGAGCGGGCTGTTGGCCTTATCCGTGGTATGGGCGGATACGTGTTGTCCGCATCAGAAACTCGGCAGAAGCTAGGCGTGGAGAGGCCGCGAGCTTAGGAAGCTACCCGTTTCGAAAAAGGTCACCGCCGCGGCGCAGATAGCCAGCTATGTTCGCCGCGCCGGCTATTCTCTATTCATTCGCATTATGAATGAAACAATTCGATAATCTAACTTCTCGGTCTGTGCGCGGATGATAAACTCATCTGTCAAATTGGCCGCAAGACCAAATAATCTAAATGTGCACAGGGCTGGGCCTTTGTCATTTAGAAAAAGGGGAACGAAATGCAGATCGACTCGAACTTCAAGCTCTCCGGTTCTAATACGGATTTCGTCCTGCGTGCTGACAAGATCGAAAAACGCTTTGCGGACATCGACGTTCTTCGCGGAATTTCCCTGGAAGCGAAGCGTGGGGATGTTATTAGCTTGATCGGTGCGTCTGGATCAGGAAAATCCACCTTTCTTCGCTGTTTGAACTTTCTTGAGATTCCTACGAGCGGGACTGTTACCATTCGTGGTGAGATCCATCAAGCTTCCGATGCCCTAAGTCGTTCTCGCGCGAGCAAACAAAAATTGTGCGTGCTGCGTCGCGAAGTGGGGATGGTCTTCCAATCCTTCAACCTCTGGCCACACATGACAGCTACTGAAAATGTCATGGAAGGCCCAGTTCGGGTTCTGAAAGAATCTCCGAAGGCTGCGCGATCACGTGCGCTCGATCTTCTCGCCCGCGTCGGTCTCGCAGATCGAGCAGATTATCGGCCGTCTCAACTATCAGGCGGACAGCAGCAGCGGGTAGCAATCGCGCGTGCCCTTGCGATGAACCCAGACGTCCTGCTTTTCGACGAGCCGACGTCGGCCTTGGACCCCGAACTGGTTGGTGAGGTTCTTGCGGTCATGGCCGACCTGGCGAAAGAGGGCAGAACAATGTTGATCGTAACGCACGAGATCGCGTTCGCGAGAGACGTTTCTAGCAAGATGCTTTTCCTTCGGAAAGGCCTGGTCGAGGAAGAAGGTCCTCCGCGCAGTCTGATCGAATCTCCCAAGTCCGAAGAACTTCATCGCTTCCTTGCCCGAATGCGCCACTAGGAATCAGAGGGATCGAAGGCATAGCGCGGAGGTCGATATGGATGTGGAATTCTTAGAGAAGCGCTTTACAAGCGTGGTTTGTGTCGGCGCTGGTAATATTGGCGCTGGATGGGCTGCGCATTTCATGCGCGCCGGGTTGGACGTAATAGTCTATGACCCCTTGCCTGAGCGACAAGATTGGCTCGACCGCTTTCTTGAGAAAGCAATGCCTGCGCTGGAGCAGCTTGGACTCTCACCAAATGCGAAATTGGATCGTGTGAGGTTCACCGCAAACCTGGAGGGGGCGCTCAGCGGCGCCGAATTTGTCCAGGAAAGCTCGCCTGAAGTCTTGAGCCAAAAAAAAGATCTGTTCCAGGCCATAACGGACCTTGCGCCTCCTGATGCGATCGTCGCTTCCAGTTCCGCAGGCTTTCTCGCGAAAGACCTGAGAGTGAAGGCTAAGTGGGCCTCGAACGGATTATCATCAGCCACCCGTTCAATCCCCCCTATCTTATTCCATTGGTCGAGATTGCGGGTGGGGATGAAGCGCCGATCGCTGCTGCGGTTGCTTCCGATTTTTACAGATCAACGGGATGCGAAGTCGTCGAGCTTAAGCGTGAAATCGATGGATACATTGGGAACCGTATACAGGCGGCCGTTCTGAAGGAGATATTCTATATTTATTCGCGGGGGGTGGCCGATCTTGCGACGATCGACCGTGCGATTTCGGCCGGGCCAGCTCTAAGATGGGCTGTGATGGGCCCCTCTAGCGTGTTTTACTTAGCAACGCAAAATCCGCGTATGTACGAAGAGTTCGTGCAGAGCTTGGTGGATGAAATTAAAGCCGGTTTTGTGGCGGAAGCAAAGTTCGATCCAGATGAACAGTTGATTGTAGCCTATGCACAGGAAGTTCAGCAAAAAATCGGATCAAACGGACAGGCTCCACTCCTAGAGCTAAGAAGTAGCGGCGTCATTGCGCTTCGCAACGCCCTAAAACCTATGGCGAGCAAGGCAGGGATCGGCGCCGAGCAGATCGGCCAAGTTTCTTTAAAATAGAATGAAGGCAGCTCCTCGTGAACACTACGTCAGACTATCTACCTTATCTGCTGCAAGGGATCGTGTCATCGGTCGCTTTAGGAGGCTCTTCGTTTGTAGCGGCGGCCGTGATCGGCCTACTGCTGGCGCTTATCCGTGATCACTCATCGCCTCTGGTCAAGTTCCTCATATCGATCTACATCAGCGTGTTCCGTGCTCTGCCGGAACTGCTCACGATCTTTCTCGCGTACTATGGCTCTATCGGGTTCGCTCGTTCGGTCGGCATCCCAGATCCAAGTCCGTTTGCGGCAGCGTTGACTGCCCTGGGAATCCAAATTGGATCATATGCCTGTCAGATCTTCTCCGACGCGTACCGGGCCGTTCCACGAGGGTTGCTTGAAGCCGCACAGGCGGTGGGAATGCCGGGGTATCTCATAAATGTTCGGATAGCGGTTCCGCTGATGCTTCGGTTGGCCGCTCCCAGTCTGGGAAGTTTGCTGCTGGTCGTAATCAAGTTAACGGCGATCGCTTCTGCCATTGGCGTCACTGAACTTACACGCCGTGCGCAGATCGTTGCGGGTGCGACGCACGATCCATTGCCTGCGTTCGCTTATGCAGCAGCTGTCTACCTGGTCGTTGCTGCCATCTTGACTATCTTTCAGCGCCGACTTGAGAGTGCGAAGCAACTGTGATGTTTGACCTACTTTTACATTCGGAACTGTGGCTACAGATCGCTCGGGGGATCCCTATTACGATCGCGCTCACAACTCTCGCTATGGTTGTCGGGCTAATATTGGGTGCCGGAGTGGCGGTACTCGTGAATAGCGACAATTACACTCTGAATTGGACTGGCGAAGCGTTCACATTCTCATTTCGGGCAATTCCGCTTCTGACACTGCTCTATTTTCTGTACTACGGCCTGCCGAACATTGGCTTCATCCGACAAGGGCCGCTGTGGGCCGTATTCTTCCGCTATTCGTTTGCTATTGCCGTCCTTGGATTTAGCCTGAACAACGCGGCGTATCTGGCAGAAGTTCTCCGCGGTGGAATCAAGTCAGTAACACGGGGCCAAGTCGAGGCGTGCATGGCTGTGGGAATGACCGATGGAATGGCCCTTCGTCGTGTGGTGCTTCCGATTGCTTTCCGCAATTCCGTCATGACGATTGGGAACGAGTTGGTTGCTACCCTCAAAGCCACGTCGCTCGCAAGTGCAATCGCCGTCTCCGACGTCTTGAGTAACGCGAATTCCTACGGGAGGATTTACTCGGACAATATATCGCCCTTGATCGCGGCCGGTGTGTTTTACCTGATCATGGTTGGTCTCATCGATGTATCGCTTGCTGCGATCAGAAAAAGAGCGGCGATGTAAGTCGCGCAGCCAACCGACCTGCATAACGATCGAGCCGTGGCGGCAGGTTACCCCGCGCCGTTCTACGGACGGAAAAACTACGCTTTGAATGAAGTCGATGACGTGCTTGGTGACAGACGAAATTGGAGTGATGACGTGCAAAAAATATTCAACAGCCCTACTACCGCACTCGAAGGGCTCTTATTCGACGGCATGTTCATTGCCGCGGGTGGTTTCGGCCTATGTGGTATTCCGGAACTGTTGATCGATGCCATCCGCGAGGCCGGCACCAAAGACCTAACGATCGCGTCGAACAATTGCGGTGTCGACGACTTCGGCCTCGGCGTGCTGCTGAAGTCGAAGCAGATCAGGAAGATGATCTCCTCTTACGTTGGCGAGAACGCCGAGTTCATGCGCCAGTACCTGAGCGGCGAGCTGGAACTGGAGTTCAGTCCGCAGGGAACGCTTGCCGAGCGTATGCGCGCCGGCGGCGCTGGGATTGCGGGGTTCTATACCAAGACCGGTGTCGGCACCGTGGTTGCCGAGGGCAAGGAGACGAAGACCTTTAACGGCGAGACCTATGTTCTGGAGACCGGCATCGTCGCGGATCTATCGATCGTCAAGGCCTGGAAGGCCGACACATCCGGCAATCTCGTCTTCCGCAAGACGGCCCGCAACTTCAATCCACTGGCCGCCACCTGCGGCAAGATCTGCGTTGCCGAAGTCGAGGAGATCGTGCCCGTCGGCAGCCTCGATCCCGACCATATCCATGTGCCGGGAATCTATGTGCATCGTTTGATCCAGGGTCAGCACGAGAAACGCATCGAACAGCGCACCACGCGCGCGGCGGCTTGAGGGGGAGAAGAGGCATGGCCTGGGACAGAAACCAGATGGCGGCGCGGGCCGCGCGTGAACTCGAAGACGGCACCTACGTCAATCTCGGCATTGGCATTCCGACGCTGGTCGCCAATTATATTCCCGAAGGTGTGCATGTGACGCTGCAGTCGGAGAACGGCCTGCTTGGCATCGGTCCCTTTCCGACCGAAGATCAGATCGATGCCGATCTCATCAATGCCGGCAAGCAGACGGTAACCGCGCTGCCGCATTCGGCCTTCTTCGACTCGGCGCAGAGCTTTGCGATGATCCGCGGTGGCAAGATCGCGATGGCGATCCTTGGCGCCATGGAAGTCGCCGAGAACGGGGATCTCGCCAACTGGATGATCCCCGGCAAGCTCGTCAAGGGCATGGGCGGTGCGATGGATCTGGTTGCCGGCGTCAAGCGAGTGGTGGTTGTCATGGACCACACCAACAAGGCCGGCGAATCCAAGGTGCTGAAGGCATGCACCCTGCCGCTGACCGGACAGAGCGTTGTCGATCGGATCATCACCAATCTTGGTGTGCTCGACGTCGTCGATGGCGGACTGAAGCTGGTCGAGCTTGCCGACGGTGTCACCGACGGCGAGATCCGCAGCGCCACGGAGGCGACCATCGTCAACTAGGCCTGAGAGCTTATTGCCGAGACGCTGGGGCCGGCCTCTGTCGGCTTCACAAGGACATAGAGGAGATCACCATGAACACCCCATCGATCGTCATCGCCAGCGCCGCCCGCACCGCGGTCGGTTCCTTCAACGGCGCGTTCGGCAACACGCCGGCGCACGAGCTCGGCGGCGCCGTCATCAAGGGTATGCTCGAGCGCGCAGGCGTCGAAGCGGGTGAGGTCGACGAGGTGATCCTCGGCCAGGTCCTGCAGGCCGGCGAAGGCCAGAATCCGGCGCGCCAGGCGGCTATGAAGGCGGGCGTACCACAGGAAAAGACCGCTTGGGGCATGAACCAGCTCTGCGGTTCCGGTCTTCGCGCCGTCGCACTCGGCATGCAGCAGATTGCAACCGGTGATGCGGATATCATCGTCGCCGGCGGCATGGAGTCGATGTCGATGGCGCCGCATTGCTCGCACCTTCGCGGCGGCGTGAAGATGGGCGACTTCAAGATGATCGATACCATGATCAAGGACGGCCTGACCGACGCCTTCTACGGCTACCACATGGGGATCACCGCCGAGAACGTCGCCCGCCAGTGGCAGCTCAGCCGTGAGGAGCAGGACATCTTCGCGCTCGCCTCGCAGAACAAGGCCGAGGCGGCACAGAAGGCAGGGCGCTTCGCCGACGAGATCGTTCCCTTCATCGTCAAGACCCGCAAGGGCGACGTCATCGTCGACAAGGACGAATATATCCGCCATGGCGCAACGCTCGACCAGATGACGAAGCTGCGTCCGGCCTTCGACAAGGAAGGCACCGTCACCGCCGGCAATGCCTCGGGCCTCAATGACGGCGCCGCCGCCACCCTGCTGATGACCGAAGCACAGGCCTCCAGGCGCGGCATGCAGCCGCTCGCCCGTATCGTGTCCTGGGCAACCGCCGGCGTCGATCCGCAGGTCATGGGTACCGGCCCGATTCCGGCGTCGCGCAAGGCGTTGGCGAAAGCCGGCTGGGCGATCGGCGACGTCGACCTGGTCGAAGCCAACGAGGCCTTCGCCGCCCAGGCTTGCGCGGTCAACAAGGACCTCGGCTGGGATCCTGGCATCGTCAACGTCAATGGCGGCGCGATCGCCATCGGCCATCCGATCGGCGCTTCCGGCGCCCGCGTGCTCAACACGCTGCTCTTCGAAATGAAGCGTCGCGGAGTTTCCAAGGGGCTTGCGACGCTCTGCATCGGTGGCGGCATGGGTGTTGCCATGTGCGTGGAAGCGATGTGAAGGGAGGGCAGCGCTCTGACCTCCGCCGAATACCGTCTCTGCGACGTATCGCTCGACCGGTCATTCGGTGGCCGGGACGCGAGAATTGAGCGAGAGCAAGCGCTCGCGGTCATCGACCTCTTGGAATCCAATACATTCATTCCGGTCGGTCACGACGGCGGGCCTTATCGCCTCAGGATCGAAGCGGTTGACGGGCGTCTGGCATTGCATGTCGCTGATGATCAGGACGAGCATGTTGTCAGTCACTACCTGTCGCTCACGCCCTTCCGCCGATTGCTTAAAGACTACACCCGTATCTGCGAGAGTTACTACGACGCGATCCGCCACCCTGGACCTGAACGGCTTGAGGCAATCGATATGGGCCGGCGTGGCGTGCATAACGAGGCTGCCGAACTGCTGAGAGCGCGGTTATCTACAAAAGTGAATATCGACAACGACACCGCGCGCCGGCTGTTCACGCTGATCTACGCCCTGCTGGTGCGCAATGCAGACCAACGAATTCTAATCGAGCTGACATGAGCCCCAAGCGTCCGCTATCTAACCGGTCTCTCAAGTGACTGACTGCCACGTTGGGAGCCACGTCCCATATGCAGATTTTTCGCTCGCAGCGGTGAAACGCTCCTGTAAATTGTGCCTATTGAAGGAAGTGCATAGCTTGCAGCAGGCGTGATGAAGTCGAGGCATGCACTCGGAGGCTCAACGTTAGGACAGTAGAACGATTCGAAGCCGGAAAACTGCGGGAGGCACTCTGCGTGCTCGGAGTTCAGCGCTAACCATGAGGAGAACTAGTATGTCTGAATCAGGCAATGAGCCTTGGCGCTGGCTTGAAGAACAATGGCGTTATCGCGTCAACCGCGTGCGTGCAGGGAAGAAGTTGACCCCACCTTGGCCTAACGGAAAACGTTGCGCGGTTGCCCTTTCCTTCGATGTTGACCACGACACGCTCGAACTGTGCGAGGGCGGGAAATCAATTAGCCGTATGTCGAGCGGGCAGTATAGTCACAGGCGAGGAATGCCACGCGTAATGTCTGTGCTGCGAAACCATGGCGTCAAAGCTAGTTTTTTCGTTCCTGCAGTCTCAGCGATTCTTTATCCGGACGAGCAGCGTTCGGTCATAGACGAGGGGCACGAGATCGGCATGCATGGTTGGATTCATGAACTCAATTCCCATTTGCCGCCGGAGGACGAACGCGAATTGATGATGCGAAGCGCAGACACGCTTGAGAAGCTTACGGGCATCAGGCCTGTTGGTGTGCGAACACCGTCGTGGGATTTTTCAGAAAACACCCTCTCAATTATCCGCGAGATGGGCCTCCTTTACGACTCATCGCTTATGGCGGACGACAGCTGCTATGAGCTTTTGGAGAATGGTGAGCGAACGGGTGTGATCGAGATTCCGGTCGAATGGATCCGCGATGACGCGCCATATTTTGAGATGAGCCTCACCGCCGCGGTTCGGCCGCAGTTGAGCCCTGAAGATGTGCTGGCGATTTATCTGCGCGAATTCGAGCTGGCATACAGTGAGGGTGAAATGTTTCAGCTCACCATGCACCCTCATCGCATCGGCTATCGTTCTAGGATTTGGATTCTTGAGGAAGTCATTCGGGTGGCAGAAGCCAAAGGTGATGTTTGGTTTGCCACACATCGTGAAGTGGCTCAGCATGCGTCGACCGCCCTTTAGTTGCCTGGACCTCTTGCAGCCTTAGGAGTTCCGAAGAGGGTTGCGTTTCAGGCAATGGGCTCAAACATCAAACGCCTGCCCGTCCAGTGCAGATTGTGATCGAAACTGAATCCAGCTTAGTTGCTGACATCACCGGAACTAAAATAGCCGCTTGCCGAGCATCTCTTCCGCCTCCGGCGCAGAGGCTGTCCTGTTTCCGTGGCCAGGATCAAGTGTGAAGCGAGTCACGCCGTTTGCGACGCGCGCGTACCTCAACTGGCGTGGGAATTCACTGCACACTCAGTGGCAGTATGAATAGATTAATTCGATAATCTCGCTTTTCACGACTTTGTAGAGGACTATTGTTCCACCGAGGCAAAAACAACATTTGCAAGTGGTCGAGTTAGCGGCTCTGCACAAGAGCGAAGCCGGTGCAACAAAAGGCTCCGTCGTGGAACAACGCATTCTTAGTGAGGAGATACCTTTGACCGGCACGTGATGATCGATGGATCTCCTATGAGAGGGGCGGGCAAACTGCAAGATGTGGCGCGGACCGTTCGGTTCCTGGCATCAGATAAGGCTCCATTCATTACGGGCCAAGTCCTCGCGGTTCCTCGCGGTTGACTGAGGATGGGTCATGGGTGGATTTCCACGTGAGAGTGCTATCGATGATCTGACCTTCCAACGACGGCAACACAGGAGCGGTGAACGCGCATAGCTTCCATTCGATTTTACCAAGTCAACGAAGAAGGAAACCATGGGGATCTCGCGATGATGCGGCATTAACACAACATCACAAAAGAGAGGAACTGCAAATGAAAATACAAAAACTGTTAATGATCCTTGCCGTTATCGGGAGTTTTGCGCTAAATGCCCAAGCTGCAAGCGCAAAGGATACGCTGAAAGTAGGAATGGATCCCCTTTTTGAACCATTCTCGTTTCAGACTCCCGACGGCAAACTCAACGGCTTCGACTTCGAAATTTCCAACGCGCTTTGCAAAGCTGTGGATGTAGTATGTGACATTCAAGCGATCGCGGGCAATGGCGAGAGCGCAGCGCTACAGGCAGGACAAATCGACGTTCTGATCAACACCTTTGCCATGACGAAGGAGCGGCTTGAGAAGTTCACGATGGTGGGCCCCTACATCAGGCCAACGTTTCGTTTGATGGTCAACCCGAACTCTTCGATAGACGGAAGCGAGGCCAGTTTGAGGGGCAAGACTTTGGGAATCGAGAAGAGCGCGGCGGCCATTGTCAAATACAGCGGCGATAAGTTCGCGTGGTTCATGACCGTCCAACCCTATGAGCAGATCAATGATGCTATCCTTGACCTGGATACAGGGCGCGTCGACGCTGTATTCGGTGATGAAAATCAGCTATTCTACGGTTACGTCAAGAAGCGGCCAGGTGCCTATAAGATGGTTGGGCCGAGCATCAATGATCCCGAATACTTCGGGGTTGGGCAAGGTTTCATGCTTCGTAAAGGTGATAACTGGGCTCCGAGGCTGAAGACCGCTCTCGACACCATCGTTGAGAATGGGGAATACGACAAGATTTCCCAGAAATGGTTCGGCCGAAACATTCTCAATAACTAGTTGTTAGCGGCGGTGCAGGACAGGCGGGAAGCTACGAGCAGTCTCGCTGCTCGTAGCCTGCTCGAGGTTTCTGTATTGGCCTAATCGGCCCGAAGAGCGATTTCGCCAGCTTGCGGGACAATCCGAGAACATCATGGCTTGTTCGTAAGCGATGTTCCGACGGCACCTTTCGGGGATCGGCGTGAAGGACGATGTTCGGAGCCTTTGAGGGCTTCGACATATGACGATT
>NZ_JAMYSV010000041.1:0-20422 GCF_040322115.1 Mesorhizobium sp. M0195
CGATGATCTCGCCTTCCTGCGGCTTTTCCTTAGCCGTATCGGGGATGATGATCCCGCCCGCGGTCTTGGATTCGGATTCGACCCGGCGAACGACCACGCGGTCATGCAGCGGCCGGAAATTCGACTTTGCCATTTTTGGATTTCCCTGGTGCGGATGTTGAACGGTTCTCCGTTGCCGGAGCGTGTTTAGCACTCACCAGAAGCGAGTGCTAACGCGGCAGTGAGATAGGCCGTAGGCTCCTGCTAGTCAAGACGGAAGAGGGACGGGCGAAGAGCAAACGAGCGTGGAAGCACCGAGCCTTTTACGTGAACGACGTCGGAGATCGGACATGGATGGGGCGGCTCACCATTTGCAACTTATTCATTTGGCACGATTGGTGCAGCGGATGATCCGCAAACGTTGCGCGCGACCGATATAATGAGAGGTGAGCGCCATCAGGATTCCTGCGTTAACCGTCCACTCGGTCTTTACGGTGTGGCCGCCGCGCGGGCGCCAGGACTCCGGCCATCCCGATAGTCACCAATCCAATCTGCGGAGAACAGGAGGCAAGATGAGAGCGACAGTCAGCACGAACTCGAATTTGAAATGTTTGGCCAAAGCAACTGCCATCGCCTTGCTCTGGACGGTCACGGCTACATCGGCGGACGAAGGTATGTGGATGCCGGGCCAGACTGCGGAAGTGTGCGCGGCCATGCGCGCGGATGGGCTCCAGATCGATCCCGCCCAGCTGGGCCGTCTAGACGCTGACCCGCTCAACGCGATCGTATCACTGGGCGGATGCTCCGCCTCGTTCGTCAGTCCACAAGGGCTGGTCGCAACCAATCATCATTGCGTGTTAGAATCCATCCAATACCACAGCAAGGAGGGCCAGGACTATCTCACAGACGGCTTTCTGGCGAAGAGCCCTGGGTGAAGAATTGCCCGCGGCGCCAGGCAGCCGCATCTATGTGATCGAGGACATGCGGGATGTGACCGCCGAAATGCTCAAGAGCGTCTCGGACAAGCTGAACGGGTTTGCCCGCTATGAGCGGCTCGCCACGAACAAAAAAGGCCCTGATCGCCGCATGTGAAGGACAGCCCAATCGCTCGTTGCGACGTATGGCGGCGTCTCCTACTATCTCCTCCAGAAGCTCGAAATTGAGGACGTGCGCCTCGTCTATGCGCCCGCGCTCGGCATCGGCAACTTCGGCGGCCAAACGGACAACTGGATGTGGCTGCGCCACACGGGCCACTTCGGCTATTATCGCGCCTATGTCGCTCCTGATGGTTCCTCCCGGCCATATGCGCGCGACAATGTGCCTTACCGGCCGAAGAGTTGGCTACCCATAGCCTGTGAAGGCGTCAAGGAAGGCGACCTTGTGATGGTCGCCGGCTTTCCCGGCGCAACCCACCAATTCCTGACCGTGGATGAAGTCCGGTTCAACTTCGCGCAATTCGAACCGCGGTTGCAGCGTTCGCTCTCGGATTATCCCGCCCAGATCAATCAGGCAACGGCAGGCAATCGCGAGGCGCAGATCCATTGACCGCCCGCTTCACAAATTGGCTCGGCCTAAAACGCATGGGAAAAGCAGAAAAGGCAACAGATCGGCACCAGAATGAATATGGCCGCGCGAACTGACAGACGCGCCAACAATCGGCATCTCGCATGGTCGGTGGCACTGGACGTGGCTCCCACCCTGCTGGCGCGACTCCCCATCAGGTCGTCGGGGTTTCGCTGGCGAAAAAACTTCCGCGTGTCTCTGCGCGATCCATCCCGCTTGCGCGTGCCTAGTCAACCAAAAAACTGACCATCTGCAGGATCAGGATCAGCAAAAAAAAGCCAAAGGCAGACGCCAAAACAGCTGCCAGCAGGACGATGCGTTGTTTCTTCACCCACAGTTCCCCCGGGAGAGAGTCTAATGATAATCCTTAAAAAAAGGCGCCCTGGAACAAGGCGCCCCACGCTCATTTGTGCAAGTTTAAAGTTTAGCTTGCCTGCTTTATGTAATTATACGTTTTCTTTTATGCAACACTTTCCAAGTGTTACTTGCACAAATCGAACGTATCGCACATTTAGACGAACTGTACATTCGACAGCGACTTTGACGCATGCGTTTACTGGCGGTATACATCCTTCACCGTTGCCGCAAGGCATTGGCCCACTCGCGCGGCACCTCCTTCACGACAAAGGTTGAAAGCCCGTCCTCGGGCGTTTCATTTCCAAGATCACTTCGATCCACTCATACGGGCTTCCCGAGCGAGACCGTGGGTTCGGACTTGCGAATGAATTTCTCGTTATAATCGAATTGATTATAAGGGTATATTTCTACGTTGAGTATAAAGGATGTCAAGCCCGCGCCAGCGGCAATTTTGTCCGGGCGACCGCCGTTTCGTCGAGGACATGGTGGCGGAAGCGATAAAGCTTCGCCGGCCGACCGCCGGTATCAAAAGCACTTTCGCCGGTCTCCTCCACCAGTTCCTGCTGCTCCATCCAACCGGCGAAAGTTCTGCTGAAGCGCCCCTGCCGATGTAATCGTCAACGCCGTCCGCGTCAGCGCATTGCCATCGGCGAGAAGCCGACGACATTGTTGATGACGAACGTAACGATCCGCGGCTTCAGACAGGAATGTGCGCTTCGTCCAGATGGATGGAGTGGGCTGGCAGGTTCCGGGCGGCCGCGCCGTTGAGGATGCAGCATCGAGAGCCGCGCTCGCCGAGGATGACATAGGTCGAGATTCGCGCGCCGGAAGTCTTGCTCCATGTCTTCACGAATCCATTGGCAGGATCCCGGGTTCTTCGCGTGGTCAGGGTCGAGCAGTATCGAACCGTGGTAGTTGAGCTTTGCTCGGTGACGTGGATGCCGTGCAGCTTGCCGGCGACTATTTTCGCATTGGTCCCGTTGTCCTATTCATCTCACAAAGTCAGTCCTGATGTTGAGCAGCTTCGCTGGGCTAAATCCCGACGACGAGCGCCCCGCCGCTGAGTCCCGCACCTGCCGCCGCCAGGAGTATTTTCTCGCCCGGCCGAAACGGCTCCGCTTGATTGGCGAGCGACAGTGAGAGCGGGATCGTCGCGGCGGAAGAGTTGCCATATTCGGCGATCGTCTTGACGATCAGGTGATCGGCAACGCCGAGGTTTCGCCCGACCGCATCGAAAATGCGAGCATTGGCCTGATGCGGCACGAACCGGTCGACATCGTGTGGTCGCACTCCGGCAGCGGCTAGCGCGCTTATCGAGCAATCGGTCATCATCTCGACGGCCTTTGCGAACACTTCGCGGCCGTCGGTCATCGTCATTCGGGTTTGCGCGAGGTCGAGGTCACCGTGGAACGGGATGTTGCTTCCTCCTGCGGGAATCTGGATCAGGCCGTATCGCGAGCCGTCCGAATCCACGGAGGCACCGAGAATCCCCCGACCAGTATCCTCGCACGGACCGATCACGACGGCGCCGGCGGCATCGGCAAACAGCACGGCGCTGGCGCGCTCAGAGGGATTGATGCGGCGGCTGAGGATATTGGCGGCGATAACAAGGCTCGCTTTGCCGTGCAGGCGGGTAAATCCGTCCGCAAACATCAGCGCATAGATGAAGCCGGCGCAGGCGCCGGTCAGATCGACAGCGCCGGCGCGGCCGAGCCCCAGCCGATGTGCGATCAGGGGCGCGCTGGGCGGCAGGAGGTGATCGGGCGTCGAGGTGGCAAGCAGCAGCAGACCGATGTCGTGGCGCGCAATGCCGGCGCTGGCCAGCGCCATGGCGCCGGCCTGCGCAGCAAGACCAGACAGCGTGTCTTCGTCCGTTGCCCAGAAGCGCGACCGGATTCCAGTACGCCGCTCGATCCAGCCCGGTTCGAGGCCGAGATTGTTCTCAATTTCGGCATTCTCCACTTTGCGCCCAGGCGCATGATGGCCAAACCCGAGAATGCGCGACGACCCGGTCATGGCTTCGAACCGAAGCGTTCGCCGGCCTCCTCGATGGCGTCATAGAGCCCGTCCAGTTCCTCGCCGGTGATGCAATAGGGCGGCAGAAGGTAGAGGACATTGCCGAGCGGGCGCACGAGCAGGCCGCGCTCGAGGAAAAATGCGCGCAGCTTCGGCCCGATCTCGGCCAGATAGCCGGCAGAGCCGGCGCGCAGGTCGAGAGCCAGGATCGTGCCGATCGCGCGGCTGTCGGTGAAGTTGGCATTGTCGCGAAAGCGTCGAAACCCGGCGGCCTGTCTCTCGCTCAAGGCCGCGATCCGCTCGGCCACCGGCTCGTCACGCCAGATCTCGACATTGGCGAGTGCTGCCGCGCAGGCAATCGGATTGGCCGTGTAGGAACTCGAGTGGAAAAACGTCTTCTTGCGATCCGCTGAATAATGAGCCTGGAAGATCGCATCGGTGGCAAGCGTGGCCGCCAGCGGGATCACGCCGCCGGTCAAGCCTTTGGAGGTGCACAGGATATCTGGAGAAATCGATGCCTGCTCGCAGGCGAACATGCTCCCGGTGCGGCCCCAGCCGGTCATCACCTCGTCGGCAATCAGCAGCGTGCCGGAGGCTTCGGCAATCTTCTTCAATCCGGTCAGAACCGAGGCCGGATACATCAGCATGCCGCCGGCGCCAAGCACGAGCGGTTCGACGATCAGCGCGGCGGCGCGCCGGTCGCGGGAGACTGCCTCGAATCTATCCAGCGTTTCCTGCTCGCGGCCGGCGGCCGGGAAGGGAATGGTGTCGACCTCGAACAGCAAGGGTTCGTAGGCGGCGTTGAACACGCCACGCGCACCGACGCTCATCGTGCCGATGGTGTCGCCGTGATAGCTGTGCTCCATGACGGCGATGCGCGAGCGCGGAGCGCCGGTGTTGCGGAAATAGCCGAGCGCCATCTTCAGCGCGACTTCGACGGAGGTCGAGCCGCTGTCCGAATAGAACACCCAGTCGAGTCCGGAGGGAGCGAGACCGACAAGCGCCTTGGCCAGGCGTTCGGCCGGTTCGTGAGTGAAGCCAGCGAAGATAATCTGGTCGAGGCTCGACGCGGTCGTCTCGATAGCCTTTATGATGCGCGGATGGCGGTGGCCATGCGTGACGACCCACCAGGATGAGATGGCGTCCAGGATGCGCGCGCCATTGGCTTTGTGGAGATAGGCGCCTTCAGTCAGGACGATTTTAGGGGTCGAAGGCTCGAGCGCGTGCTGGGTGAAGGGATGCCACACACGGGAATGCGACATCACTCGCCTCCGGCAATCAAAGCGAGGTCGAAGCCGGCAATCATCGCTTGTCTCAGCGTTTTGTCCGTCAGCGGATCGAGGTGCGGCAGCCTGCCGAGTTGCGGCACGTCGCCGAATTCCACGATCGTCCGTTGCGTATCGGTCATCTCATCGCCGATGAAGGCGATGCCAGCCAGCGGGATAGCGCGCGCCCGCAGGGCCTCAATCGACAGCAGGGTGTGATTGATTGTTCCGAGCGCGGTGCGGGCGCACAGAATGACCGGCAACTGCCATTGCTCGAATATGTCGATGAACCTTGTCCGGCGGTTCAGCGGCACCATCAGCCCGCCGGCGCCTTCGATGACGAGCGGTGTCGGCAGGACCGGAAACGAAACATCGGCAGCCTCGATCGAAACGTCGTCGATTTCGGCCGAACGATGCGGCGAAAGCGGGCTCTTCAAGCGGTAGGCTTCCGGCAGCACGCGCCCCGACGGCAGCCCGGCAAGTCGCGCAACCGCCTCGCTGTCGGTCTCGCCGTCGAGGCCCGATTGCACCGGCTTCCAGTAGAAACCGTCAAGCAGGCCGGCAAGCCCGGCCGAAAACACCGTCTTGCCAATTCCGGTGTCTGTTCCGGTGATGACGATGCGCTTGGTCATGTCGCCTCCGGTCATGTCTGAGCCAACACCTCGACGAGCGCCTCGACCATGGCGGAAATGTCGGCTTCGCTGATATTGAGCGTCAGTGAGATGCGCAGCCGCGACGTGCCCTCGGGCACGGTCGGCGGACGAATGCCGCGTATGTCGAAGCCGCGGCCCTGCAGGCGCGCCGCCACTGCCATGGTGCGGCTGACGTCGCCGATGACAACTGGCTGGATCTGCGAGCCGCTGGGCTTTACGCCGCAGCGATCGGCCAACTGGCGGCTCGCGAAAGCGACCCGCTCATGCAGCTGAACACGCCGCATAGGCTCGTCGGCGAGCATTGCGAGCGCTTCCCGCGCCGCGACCGCCATCAGCGGCGATGGCGCGGTGGCGTAGATGAATGGCCGGCAACGGTTGATCAGATACTCGCACAGTGTCCTCGGCCCGGTCACGAGCCCACCAGATGCGCCGAGCGCCTTGCTGCAGGTGTGGAGCGCGACGATGTTGTCGCGGCCCTCGAAAGCGGCGGCCAGCCCCCGGCCGTCCGGTCCCCAGACGCCGGTGGCGTGCGCCTCGTCAATGACGATGAATGCGTCGTGCCGATCGGCAAGCGCGACCAGGCTCTCCATCGGCGCGCGGTCGCCATCCATGCTGTACAGGCTTTCGACCACGATCCACACGCGCCCCGCGCCGCCTTCGGCGCGCCAACGCTTGATCGCGTCCTCGACAGCATCGACGTCGTTGTGCGCGGCCAGCACCAACTGTGCGCGCCCGGCCTGCGCACCCTCATGCATGCTGGCATGGGCGAGCTCATCGAGGACCAAAAGATCGCCCTTCTGCGGCAGCGCAGTCAGCAGAGCGAAGTTGGCGATGTAGCCGCTGCCGAAGAACAGCGCGCGGTTCGCGCCGAAGAACGCCGCCGCGTCTGCCTCGAGCTGCTCGTGTTCCGGTGCATTGCCGCGCAACAGCCGCGACCCGGTGGCGCCAACCGGCGTGCCCCGCGCAATCGCCGCCGCAACCGCTTCGCCAAGTCTTTTGGAGGCGGCAAGCCCGAGATAGTCGTTCGACGAGAAGTCGAGGCCGGCGCGCGGCTTCAGCGTCCGCAGCCGGTCCTTGCGCGCCAGTCCCTGCAGGGTCGCCTCATAGCGGGCAAGTGGTGCCCCGTTCATTGCGCCTCGAGTTCCATCGGCTCGATGCCGAGGCGCCGGAACAGCAGGGTATCTTTGTCCTCGCCGGGATTGTCCGCCGTCAGCAGCGTGTCGCCGACGAAGATCGAGTTGGCGCCGGCAAAAAAGCACAGCGCCTGCATCTCGTCGGTCATGGCCGTACGGCCGGCGGAAAGACGGATATGCGATTTCGGCATCATGATGCGGGCCAGCGCGATCACGCGCACGAATTCGATCGGCTCGATCGGCTTGGCGTCGGCAAGCGGGGTGCCGGGGATCGGGATCAGCATGTTGATCGGAACGCTTTGCGGATGTTCCGGCAGGTTGGCCAGCGTCACCAGCATGTCGATCCGGTCCGCCGGCTCCTCGCCCATGCCGACAATGCCGCCGCAGCAGACCTTGATGCCGGATTGGCGAACGTGCTCGAGCGTCTCGAGCCGCTCGGCAAAGCTCCGCGTGCTGATGATCTCGCTATAGTAGCGTTCCGACGTATCGATGTTGTGGTTGTAAAAGTCGAGACCAGCCTGCTTCAGTCGAGCGGCTTGCTCAAGATCGAGCATGCCGAGCGTCATGCAGGTCTCCATGCCCAGCGCCTTGACGCCTTCGACCATCGCCACCACCGCATCCATGTCGCGCGCCTTGGGGTTTCGCCAGGCCGCGCCCATGCAATAGCGGGTCGCGCCGGCGTCACGCGCCTTGGTCGCCTCGGCGACGACGCGCCGGACCTCCATCAGCTTCGACGCCTTCAGGCCGGTCTCGTGATGCGCCGACTGGCTACAATAGCCGCAATCCTCCGGGCATCCGCCCGTCTTGATGCTGAGCAGCCGGCTGAGCTGGACCTTGTTGGGATCGAAATTCTGGCGGTGCACGGTTTGCGCGAGGAAGAGGAGATTGTTGAAGGGGGCATCGTGAAGTGCCTGAGCCTTCTCCAGGGTCCACGCTCCAGGGTCAGGGGATTGAGCCTGTGGCGATGACTGCGTTGGACTGGCTGTTTGCATGTCCATGCTGTTCCTCCGGTTCTGCCTTGCTTTGCTGTCTGATTGACGACGATCGGAAAGGACAGTTGATTCGATCCTGTTCGTTCCTCAGACAATCATGAGCCCCAATAGTCGAGGCCGATATCCAGGATCGGCGCGCTGTGGGTCAGGCGGCCGACCGAAATCAGATCGACGCCGGTCGCGGCAATCGCTCGCGCTGTATCGGATGCGATCCCGCCAGAAGCCTCGGTGATAGCACGGCCGCCAACGATTGCGACGGCGCGGCGAAGATCGGCGAGGGACATGTTGTCGAGCAGAACCGCATCGGGAGCGAAGCCAAGTACCTCCTCCAACTGGGCCAGCGTATCGACCTCGACCTCGATCTTGACGAGATGACCGGCCCGTCTTCGTGCTCGCTCGAGCGCCGGGCGAACGCCGCCTGCGATGGCGATGTGGTTATCCTTGATCAGAATTGCGTCGTCGAGGCCGAAGCGGTGATTGGATCCGCCACCTGCGCGCACGGCGTATTTTTCGACTGCCCGCAATCCGGGCGTCGTCTTGCGCGTGCAGACGATCTTCGCGCCATATCCACGAACCGCGGCGACGATCGATGCCGTTGCTGTAGCGATGCCGCTCAGATGGCACAAAAAATTGAGTGCCGTCCGTTCGGCTGTGAGAATGGCCCGGGCAGGGCCAACCACTGATGCAATGACCTCTCCATCCATGACATTGGAGCCGTCTGCCCGCTCCACCGAGATTTCGATATCAGGATCAATCAAGCGGAAAGCGAGCATCGCCAGATCGAGGCCGGCGACAACTCCGGACTGGCGCGCCGCCAGCACGGTTCCCGCTTGGTGTGCCTTCGGGATGATGGCCTCCGTGGTCAAGTCGCCGGCTCTGCCAAGGTCTTCAAGAAGAGCTGCCCTTACAAGCGGCTCAAGCATGACCGTGGGAAGCGGTGAGAACGTCATCACTTTGCCCCTTCGAGCCTTGGCGAGTGTCCGAGTTCCCGCGCAGCGGCCAAAGCGGCTTCGAGGGTGATTTCGGACCGTCGGGCGACAGTCGCATGATGAGGAAAGTCTGTCCGGTAATGAGCGCCGCGGCTTTCTTCGCGCAACAGGGCGGCAACCGCGATCATTAGCCCGACAGCCGCCGGATCCGAGGCCGCGTCCTTGCTTTCGGCGAGCGGCAACAAGGTATATGCGGCTGCTTTCAAACCTTCACCATCCCGGACGATGCCCAGTGCACGCGACAGGAAAACACGCACGGGTGTCGGCGCGGGCGATGGGTAAACGTCCGCAAACGCACGCTTTGTTCTGCGAGCAGGCGTTCCGGCGACACTTTCAGCGACCCAGCGCGCGCACACGGCGGCCTCGGTCAAGGAATTGCTGGCGAGCCTGTTGGCGCCATGCAGTCCTGTCGAAGCGACTTCGCCGCAGGCCCACAGCCCCTTGACGGAGGTCCTACCGGAGCCGTCCACGGCAACGCCACCCATGTGGTAGTGTTGGGCCGGACGAATGGGGATGAGATCGCGCGCGGGATTGATGCCGGCTCCACGA
This sequence comes from Mesorhizobium sp. M0195, assembly GCF_040322115.1. Classification (NCBI taxonomy): domain Bacteria; kingdom Pseudomonadati; phylum Pseudomonadota; class Alphaproteobacteria; order Hyphomicrobiales; family Phyllobacteriaceae; genus Mesorhizobium; species Mesorhizobium sp. M0195. The sequence goes on from NZ_JAMYSV010000041.1 coordinate 9,497, forward strand.
CAGGCTGATGCGATTGTCGGGAAGTGTCGAGCAAATTCCGGGCCAGGCCGTTGCCGCGCGTCGAGAAAAACACGGTGGCCGTTGGCAAGATGGTTCCAGACGGCGCGCGCCAAGACATCACGAGGCGCAAGTTCCGCCCCTGGCACGCTCTGGAGAAAAGCCTGGCCGGTTTCGTCGATCAGGGCAGCACCTTCGCCGCGGACGGCCTCGCTGAGCAGCACCATAGGGCGTTCCGGGCCGTCAAGCGCGGTCGGGTGGAACTGGATGAACTCGAGGTCGGCAAGGACAGCTCCAGCGCGGGCCGCAAGCGCCAGGCCCTGTCCGCAACTGCCCGAAGGATTCGTGGTGTCGAGAAACAGTCCCCCGATCCCACCGGTGGCGAGGACGACCCGCCGTGAGCCGAAGAAGACAGGTCCGATCGAACAGCTCGCCCAGACGCCTCGGATCGCATTCTCTCGCACCGCCAGTCGGCGCGCTTCCACGCCCTCCACGACAACAATCGACGGAGTGGAACGCACAGCCGCGATCAGGGCACGCATGATCTCACGCCCGGTGCCGTCACCATGCGCATGAACGATGCGACGTCGGCTGTGTGCGGCCTCCAATCCGAGGCACAGTGATCCTTTCGACGTACGGTCGAAGGGAACCCCAAAGCGCGCAAGCCCCTCTATCGCCTTGGGCGCGGCTTGGAGGATGCGGCTCGCCACGTCTGTGTCGCAGAGACCATCCCCGGCGGCAAGCGTATCGGCCAGGTGCAGTTCCGGATCGTCGTCTTCGCCGAAACTTGCAGCCAGACCACCCTGTGCCCACGTGCTCGAATTGTCAGCTCCCAGCAGCGTCCTGGACAGAAGCAGCACCGGCTCCGGCGCCAGTTGAAGCGCGGTCATCAATCCGGCGATGCCGCCGCCGATGATGATGGGCCGCCCGAAGAAGCTGCGGACATCGGCGCTCAAATTGCCAGCATCCGTTCGACCGCAAGCCGCGCGCGCCCGGCGATCCCGGGTTCGATGGTTACGATATGGTGGTTCTGCTCGAGCGCCATGCGGATGTTGGCAAGCGTGATCCGCTTCATGTGAGGGCACAAATTGCAGGGCCGGATGAACTCGACCTCTGGGTGCGCTAACGCGACGTTGTCGCTCATCGAGCACTCGGTCATCAGCATGACACGTGCCGGCCTTTGCCTGTCGACATAGTCGGACATGGCAGCGGTCGAGCCGGAAAAATCTGCTTCAGCCACGACGTCGGGCGGGCATTCGGGATGCGCGAGCACGATCACGCCGGGATGGCTTTCGCGCAACTCGCGGATGTCGGCCGGTGTAAAGCGCTCATGCACCTCGCAATGCCCTTTCCAGGCGATAATCTGCACATCGGTCTGGGCGGCGATATTCTGGGCCAGATATTCGTCCGGCAACATGATCACCCGGGGAACGCCAAGGGATTGGACGACCGCCTTGGCGTTGCCGGATGTACAGCAGATATCCGACTCGGCTTTCACTTCGGCCGACGTGTTGACATAAGTGATGATCGGCACGCCGGGATAACGCTGGCGCATCAAGCGCACGTCTTCTGCCGTGATCGATTCCGCCAACGAACAGCCTGCCCGCAGGTCGGGAATGAGCACCGTCTTTTGCGGATTGAGCAGCTTGGCCGTTTCGGCCATGAAATGTACGCCAGCCAGCACGATGACTTGCGCCTCGATCGTCGCAGCCGTGCGGGCCAGTGCCAAGCTGTCGCCGACGATGTCGGCCACGCAATGGAAGATCTCGGGGGTCTGATAGTTGTGCGCCAGGATGATGGCGTTGCGCTCGCGCTTCAGTGCAATGATCGCCTCGATATCCTCGACGAAAGCCGGCCATTCGATCGGCGGGATCACTCGTCGGACGCGCTCGTAGAGAAACGCGGTCGCAGGCAGCATGGCGCTCATCGACCCCTCCAGCTTATACTCTAGTTGAAAATAACCAGCATATACTTGCTGTGAGTATAAGCGATGTCAACCCCGCGCCAGCGGCAATTTTGTCCCGGCGATGACCCTCTCGTCGAGAACGGCGTGGCGGAACCGGTAAAGCTTCGCTGGCCGGCCGCCGGTCTCCGCGGTTGCCTCTCCGGTCTCTTCGACCAGCTCCTGCTGCTCGATCAGCCGGCGAAAGTTCGGCTTACGCACGAGCCTGCCGGCAAGCGCCTCCACGGTTCGCTGCAGCTGCAAAAGCGTGAAGACCGGCGGCATCAGCTCAAAGACGACCGGCCGGTATTTGATCTTGGAGCGCAGCCGCGCAATGCCGGTCGCCACGATGCGGCGATGATCGGCGACCATGGACTTGCTAGGCACCAGCGGAGGCAGCGTCGCGTCCCGTCCGCTTCCGGCCTCTTGGACCAGGCCTGCTTCGTAGACTAACTCATAGCGTTGAAGCGTGAGTTCCTCGTTCCAAAGGCGGTCGTCGAAGCCGAAGGCTATCGTCGCCCGCTGCCAGCGTTCACGTCGCGTGGCCGCGTCGCTGACGCCGTCTGCCCATTCAATCAGGCGCGGTCGCAGAACGTCCAGCACGACCGGAGGCGTGCCGGAGCGGTGGTCCTCCCATGGAAAATATTCATACCAGCTCTGCCAGCCGCACTTGGGCGAGCCAGCTGCCTGTTCCTTGCGGGTCAATGCGAGATAGCTGATGGAGATGACGCGCTGCTGGCGCTCGGCGCCGATGCGATCCCGATCCGCGAAGGTGTAGAGTTGCTCAATATACCCCAGCGGATGGCCGGTCTGCTGCTCGACCCACCCCCTCAAACCGGATTGCAGCGATCGGTGCTCAAGCGCAAATGGTCCGGAGGGCAGGGTGTCCGCCTGGCCGATGGTGAGGACACAGGGTTCACTGTCGTTTACGGCGACGACAAAGGCGATCAGGTCCACTTTGACTTCGTCGGCCTTGACGGCGGCTCTGTCTTTCCTGGGTCCTTTTGCCTGATCGTCCATGTTCGCGAAAGTGGTTGGCCAGCTCGGGAGCGCCTGAATCGATTAAATGTAAGCGCGCCTGTCCGCGCGTCAACACCGCACAGCTGCACGGCCATTTTTAGCTCTTCGCACTTGCACAAAAATGTGGCAAACGCGACACCCGCGGTTGGTAACGTTGGGGAAGGAGGGTCCATTGAGTGCGTTTGGTGACACCAAGGCGATCACACCGCCGGATATTCATTCGCGCAAAGGTGGGACGCCGCTCGTCTGTCTTACCGCCTACACGACCCCAGTCGCCCGGCTTGTCGATCCCCATTGCGATGTGGTGCTGGTCGGCGACAGCGTCGGCATGGTTCTCCACGGCCTGCCCTCGACGCTCGGTGTGACGCTGGAGATGATGATCATTCACGGCCAGGCCGTGCGCCGTGGCCTCGAGCAGGCGCTGATGGTCGTCGACCTGCCGTTCGGTTCCTTCGAGGAAAGCCCCGAGCAGGCTTTCCGCAATGCCGCGCGCGTCATGGCCGAGACCGGCTGCGCGGCCGTCAAGCTCGAAGGCGGCGAAACGATGGCAGAGACGATCGGCTTCCTCGCCGCGCGCGGCGTGCCGGTCATGGCCCATGTCGGCTTGACGCCGCAGGCGATCAACACCATCGGTGGCTACCGCGTGCAGGGCAGAGGCGGGGATGCCGAGCGCATCAGGCGCGACGCGCTTGCGGTGAGCGAAGCGGGCGCCTTTGCGGTCGTGCTGGAGAAGGTTCCCGAGGCGCTCGCCCGCCGGATCACCGGGGAGGTGGCGACCCCGACCATTGGCATCGGTGCCTCGGCAGCCTGTGACGGCCAGATTCTCGTCGTCGACGACATGCTGGGCCTCTTCGGCGACTTCCGGCCCAAATTCGTCAAGCGCTATGCTGAACTGGGGGAGGCCGCTGCGGCTGCGATCGCGGCCTATGCGCGGGAAGTGAAGGAGCGCCAGTTTCCGGCCGCCGAGCACGTGTTTGCCGATGCGCCCAAGCCCGCCGACGGGGACGCCACCAAGAGCGGAGAAGCAGCGTGAGCGTGCCGATTGTCAGGAGCGTTGCCCAGCTTCGCCAAATCGTCGCCGCATGGCGCCGCGAGGGCGTGAGGATTGCCGTGGTGCCAACGATGGGCGTCCTGCATAAGGGTCATCTCAGCCTGGTGCGCGCGGCACTCGAGAAGGCCGACCGGGTGATCGTGACGCTCTTCGTCAACCCGAAGCAATTCAACAGCCAGGCCGATCTCGCCGCGTATCCGAGCACCGAGGACGAGGATGCCGCCAAGCTGGCACCGCTTGGCGCGCACCTGCTTTATGCGCCGGATGCAGAGGAAATGTATCCGGCGGCCTTCGCCACGACCGTTTCGGTGTCCGGTGTCAGCGAGGGCCTGTGCGGTGCCTTCCGGCCGGGACATTTCGATGGCGTGGCGACCGTCGTCGCCAAGCTCTTCCTGCAGACCAGCGCTGACTTCGGCTTCTTTGGCGAAAAGGACTTTCAGCAGCTTCAGCTAGTCAGGCGTATGGCCCGGGACCTGGATATTCCAATCACCATTGTTCCTTGTCCGACAGTCCGCGAAGCCGACGGTCTTGCACTATCATCGCGCAATGTCCGGCTCTCGCCAGCAGAGCGTGCTGTTGCCCCCGAGCTACCATCGGTCTTGCTCGAGACGGCTGAGCGGCTTGCCCGCGGCTCGCCCGTCCTGCCAACGCTTGCCGAAGCGCGCGCAGCAATTCTGGCTGCGGGCTATCGCGAGGTCGAATACCTGGAACTTCGCGACGAGGCAGATCTGCGACCCATGACAAGCCTTGACCGACCTGCACGCTTGCTTGTCGCGGCCTGGCTCGGCGGCACACGGCTCATAGACAACGTCAGAATATCACGGGTTTCAACAGATTAACGGGGTTCTCGGCACGCGCTGTATCCGTCCGGGATCGTTTAAAACAAGGTCTCTGCCTGGCATCGAGCGATCACGGAGGTTACGCAAAGCGCAAATGCATCGCGTGTTTGAGAACTTCGTCGAGCAACTGTCTGCAAGTGTTGATGCTGCCGATCTCCGTGAGGCAATGGCATCCGCTGCAGCCGGCTTCGATTTTCCGCTATTCGCCTATTTCACTTACCCGTCGGCCCCCGGCGACGCCCCGCAATTGATCTCAAACTATCCTTCATCCTGGACATCACGTTATCTGCAACAGCGGTACCACAGTCTTGATCCGGTCATCCTGCGCGGGCTGCAAGGCTGGGATACCTTCGATTGGGGTGTGGATCGCGCTCGGCACTGTCTGCCGAATTCGCAGCAACAAATTCTGGAGAGTGCGGCTGAGTTTGGCATCCGGGGCGGCCTGACGATGTCCATGCATGATCATCGCGGCCGGTTTGCTGCCCTGACCTTTGCTTCCGACGAGTCCCGTCCGCCTCTGTTGCGGTCACTGACACGTTACGAAAAAGCATTGCAGCTGGTGGCCATCAACTTTCATATCCATGTCCGGCGCAGGCTCGCCGACGATCGCGTGGTGGATGGTGTAACGCTCACCCCGCGGGAGTTCGAGTGCCTGAAATGGGCGGCGCGCGGCAAGTCGGCTTGGGATATCAGCCAGCTTCTCGGCGTCTCAAAGCGCACCGTGACCTTTCACCTGGAAAACGCCAAGGCAAAGCTTGGCGTTCGAACGATCAACCAGGCCGTTGCACGACTGGCTGCCTCCGGCCAGGCGAGATCCTGATTCTTCGGCCACGATAGCTGTAAACCTCTACAGGCTGCATCGCTGCCAGCTTTGCCCTTCCATGGCGGGAACACATCCCGCACGGAGGCGACCATGATGCAGCTGATAACACCAGACCTTTACAACGAGTTCGCAAGCGAGCTCAAAGAGATGCACGGGCTCAGGTTTCGGGTGTTCAAGGAAAGGCTCGATTGGGAAGTTGATACCGAAGACCAGATGGAAACAGACCCGTTTGATGGTCTGAAGCCTGTCTATCTGCTCCTCAAGGGATCCGACTGGCGAATTCGCGGTTGCGTGCGTCTTTTGCCCAGCACCGGACCCACAATGTTGCGCGACACGTTCCCGGTGCTGCTGGGTGCTGACGTCGTGCCCTCGACTGCCGACATATGGGAGAGCAGTCGTTTCGCGCTCGATCTCCCTCCGTCGGCGCCCAAGGCAGCGGGCGGGCTGGCCCAGGCAACCTACGAGCTCTTCGCGGGCATGATCGAGTTCGGCTTGGCCAAGGATCTGACCCGGATCGTAACGGTGACGGATACGCGCATGGAACGGATCCTTCGCCTCGCGACGTGGCCATTGTCGCGCATCGGACAACCCAAGTCCGTCGGCAAAACGGAGGCGGTGGCCGGGTTTCTCGAGATTTCCCGCGCGAGCCTTTTGCGCATCCGCAGCAGGGGACGTCTGAGCGGACCGGTACTGTGGCAACCGGTTCTAGGCCCGTCGGCATAGCGCCATTGTGGACACCTGAGCCGTGAAGGATGCAGGTCTGCCCAAGGAAGCGACGGTCGGTCTTGTATGCTGGCCGGACTGGCGTCGTCACGAAGCTTACCACTACGCCAGACGATTGCCACGCACTGCCTGGGCCTGGGAGTTTCTTCGGCGCAATCCACAATTCCAGCGCGACCACGCCAAAATGGCACCGTCCGCCTGCATTGTCGGAGCCCAGGCCGACATGAAGATAATCGAGTTGACGACAGGATCATCTTTCCTAAGACAATGGAGCCTCCTTTTTCGCGGACGCGCCACAGTCGGACGCTACGTCGGCAAGGGTCTTTTGGGATCCGCGCGACTGCGCCCGTATTCTACGAGCGGCCGCGGAGCCGGTTGGGCTCGACCACGATTTTGAACCGCTTGATCTCTCTTCGCTCTCATGCTGCAAGGACATCCTGCTGACACCTGCCGGCGTGCAGCACGTGCTGCTGAGGGAGGACTGCCGGAGTCTGCAGATCGCCCTTTCCGGTGCATCCGTTCTCCGCCCGTTGCGGCTATATGTCGACGCGATCGTGCAGCCGCAGCACCTGAAGTTCCATGTCGCTGCCCTTCAGTTCCTGAACGACATCAATGGTTGCGGCCGCCTGGCAGCTGCTTGCTTTCCGCCGGAACCCCGCGGAGCGCGTCTGCGTATCGTGCTCCAGGCTTTGGACGGCTCGCTTGCGGGAGCATCTCATCAGGAGATCGCCATTGCCCTGTTTGGGAGACGCCGTGTCGAAGAAGATTGGTCTCATCCAGGTAGCCATCTTCGCGATCAGGTGCGTCGCGCCATCCAACGTGGCCGCTACCTGATGGGCGGCGGCTATAGACAGTTCCTGATGTAATTCGGGTGACAGCTTGGTGATTGTCTTATTCGAAAACGCGCAGGCATCAATCTCCATTTCTCACTGCTATTGTGCCTTGTACAAGACGTGACACGCGCCTAGTTCTTCCGCTGCGGGAATCCGGTTTGAGTAATACGGACGAAGCACTGAGAACCAACGTTTTCGTGATAGTGCATTCATGCCCCGAGAATCCTGATGACCGTTACGAACCCCGACAAAGCCGGCGCTGACTGAAACGGTCGCTGAACGTGCTCTGTGGCCTGCGCCGCCTGACTCTCGGTTTCGGCCATGCCGACCAACAGCGTATTGATAGGCCATCGCGGGCTAAGCTCTACCGGCGAAAGCGGCGTCAACAGCGGCAGGCAATCAGAAACTTGATCGGCGGCGACGATGATTATGATCAACGTGACGAACACGTGAATCATGCCGACGGCGCCCACGCTGCCGATGATGATGATGCCGATCATGCGTCGCTGATGCTGCCTAACTACAGTGCTTGTGATCACGCCGATCACCGCGTGATTACGAGCGGCGGCGCTTCGTGTCAGGTGCGTAGCCGGGATGGTCGCGCATGGCCGATTGGTCCTTCGTGCCGCGGGGTGTGGGCTTGCGTTCGGTCATGAGGGCGTCAGGCGCAACGAGAAGTTTAGATCAGGGGCTCATCCATGTGGTGGATGATAGTTATCCCTACAATCAATTGTACCAATATTACCGAATACTACTACAAGGTCCCGAATGAACGCGGCCGGATGGGCATCCGTCTCGCGTGGGCTGAAGCTGCCGGCAAGAATGGGGAGACGAACATGTGCGGGATTGTTGGCATCATTGGGCAACAGCCGGTGTCGGATCGGTTGGTCGACGCATTGAAGCGTTTGGAATATCGCGGCTATGATTCCGCCGGCGTTGCGACGATCACCGAAGGTGCCTTGCACCGCCGGCGCGCCGAGGGCAAGCTCGTCAATCTCGAGAGGAGACTGAAGGAAGAGCCGCTGAGCGGCAACATCGGCATCGGCCACACGCGTTGGGCAACCCATGGGGCCTCGACGGAACGCAATGCGCACCCGCACTTTACCGACGGTGTCGCCGTCGTCCATAACGGGATCATCGAGAATTTCACCGAGCTGAAGGACGAATTGGCGGCGGCTGGCGCCGAGTTCCAGACCGACACCGACACCGAGGTCGTCGCGCATCTCTTGGCAAGACACCGCCGGGACGGCATGAGGCGGCAAGACGCGATGCGTGCCATGCTGAAACGCCTCAGGGGCGCCTATGCGCTTGCTGTCCTCTTTGAAGATGATCCGTCGACCATCATGGCGGCGCGCAATGGACCACCGCTGGCGATCGGTCACGGCGACGGCGAGATGTTCCTGGGTTCCGACGCGATCGCGCTTGCTCCCTTCACCAATGAAATTACCTATCTCATCGAGGGCGACTGGGCCATTGTCGGCAATTCGGGCGCCCATATCTTCGATTTCGACGGCCATCCCGTCGAGCGTCCGCGCCATACCTCCACGGCCGCGGCCGATCTGGCCAACAAGGGCAACCATCGCCACTTCATGGAGAAGGAAATCTACGAGCAGCCCGAAGTCATCGCCCATGCTCTCCGTCACTATAGCAACATCATAGAGAATCGCGCCGACACGGTTTCTGGCATCGATTTCGCCAGGATCCCGAGCTTGGCGATCTCGGCCTGCGGGACCGCCTATCTCGCCGGACTGATCGGAAAATACTGGTTCGAGCGCTATGCGCGCCTGACAGTTGAAATCGACGTTGCGTCCGAATTCCGTTACCGCGAGATCCCGTTGTCGCCGCAGTCGGCGGCTCTTTTCATTTCGCAGTCCGGCGAAACCGCTGATACGCTCGCATCGTTGAGGTACTGCAAGGAGCGTGGGCTGAAAATTGGCGCTATCGTCAATGCCTGCGAATCGACCATCGCTCGGGAGGCCGATGCGGTCTTCCCGATCCTTGCCGGACCGGAGATCGGCGTCGCCTCCACCAAGGCTTTTACCTGCCAGCTTGCCGTTCTAGCCGCACTTGCCATCGGCGCCGCCAGAGCCCGCGGGACCGTAACCGAAGACGAGCTCCAGGCGCTCGTCCGGAGCCTCGCCGAAGTGCCGCGCGTCATGGGCCAGGTACTCAACAGCATCCAGTCGGAGATGGAGTTCCTGTCGCGCGAACTGTCAAAGTGTCGTGACGTCCTGTATCTCGGCCGTGGCACCAGTTTCCCGCTAGCGATGGAAGGTGCGCTGAAGCTCAAGGAGATTTCCTACATCCATGCCGAGGGCTATGCGGCGGGTGAATTGAAGCACGGTCCGATCGCATTGATAGACGACAACATGCCAGTGATCGTCATCGCGCCCCATGATCGCTTTTTCGACAAGACCGTCTCCAACATGCAGGAAGTGGCTGCCCGTGGAGGGCGGATTATCCTCATCACCGATGAAAAAGGGGCAGCCGCATCGAAACTCAACACCATGCACACGCTCGTGTTGCCGGCTGTCGACGAGATTATCGCGCCGATGATCTTCTCGCTGCCGATACAGCTTCTTGCCTACCACACGGCGCTCTTCATGGGCACAGACGTAGACCAGCCGCGCAATCTCGCAAAATCGGTCACGGTCGAATGATTGTGAACCTTTACAGCTGGCGATGCTTGTCCATCTTCGCTGCATCGGCGGTGGAAATTGGTCGAAGGTATCAGCGTCCGCGAGGCTGGGTGGACGGTGCCGCGAATAGCCACTGGAGGCGTCAGTGAGAGTTCGAGTTGCTGTTCAAGAAAGCGATCGGGGAGAATGAGTCGTGTAGGATCGCAGGTCGAATGCGCTACAGCCGATCAGGCCATCTCATGGCGGGCAGGTTCTTAGAACTTGATCAGAAGCAGGTGAGCCGCCATATTCCGACCCGGCTGCCAATTTCAAGTGGCCCATTCCATGGATGAGGCCGGTCCGGCCGAATGGACGTCCATTTTTTTGATTTGCTGGGTGTGCGCCAAGGGTCGGGGAGGAAATCTCCCGATTTGTCAGGCGCTCCCATCTTCTTGGAGATGTTTATGAAGGATTCGCGCATTCCCGAGCCAGTCTTGACGGCTATGTCGCAGGGGACCCACATCATCCGCGCTTATCGTGAGCACCTTGGGTATTCAATCGAGGACCTCGCGGTCGCGTGCGGGCTTGCCGCTCAGGAAATCCAAAACATCGAGCGGGGTCTAAAGTACAATAAGGGCTATCGGAATCGGATAGCGAGATCGCTGTCCATACCTGTGGGAATTCTTGAGGCAGAGTCGGACATATCGGACGCCGCCTGATCAGTCGGATAATCTGCAATGGGTGGAAGACCGCTCTTGTGATGTGACGTTTGCGGCTGATAGTCGTCGCTTGATTCCGTTGGACGGGAATGCCTTCTGGCGCAGTACCGCCAAGAGAATTCTCGTCCACTGTCCGAGTCAGGAACTGCACACGGGCTCGCCGAACAGGAAGTTGGAACGCTTCGTCATGCTGTCTTAGGCGATATAGCCGCCCGGAGTGCTGCGACACGTGCACGATAGCATTGGCCCGCGAGGATGGATTGCTAACGGCGAACCCATGCTGGTCGGCAAGGCGATACTGGCTGGAGCATCAACTCGGCCGACGAGAGTGGCCCCCCATCCTAGGCAGGATCGGCCGACA
>NZ_JAMYSV010000042.1:0-18555 GCF_040322115.1 Mesorhizobium sp. M0195
TGACCAACCGTTCTGTTATGGCTATCCTGACCGCTTTACCGCGAAATCAGTGAAGGCCCCTTGACAACGAAATCCCCATACAAGGGTGTCCTTCTGCTGTTGAGAGCAGAGGCATCATGATTATGCCAAGTGGAGATGAGGAAATGAAAAAGCAGATCAAAGACTTGACCCGCCGTGCTCTGCATAACGCGGACGCGGCATATTACGTCTTATCCCGAACTCGGGATAAGACATACTCCCGCGGCGTGACATCGACGTGGAGGTCAGACCATTCCTCGGTCGGGATTTCCGCAAGGCGTCGTTCCATCAGCGCCTCGCCGGTCGAGACGATCTGTACGACCGCCGAATGACCTTCGACCCGGTCCTGTTCGATCGCGCCGATCAGGGTCGGCGTCATCATGGAGGTGATGAGATGGCTGAAGAAACGCTGCTTGGTGCTCTCGAAGGCCGAGCGCGCCCCTGCCTTGGCGTTGCGGTTCAGCGTGCCGGACTCACTGGTGATGTTGGTCGCCTCGAGCGCGGCGGTGAGGTTGTTGTGAATGACCTGGAACGCGTCGGCATAGGCGTTGTAGATGGGGATCTGTTCGTCGCTTAGCTCATGCTCGAGCAGGTCGTATTCGACCCCGTCATAAGAGAGCGAACGCGCCGCATAGAGGCCGAGCGATTTGAGATCGCGGGCGAGCACTTCCATCGCCGCGACACCGCCATCCTCGATCGCGGCGACGAATTCGGCGCGGTTGGCGAAGGGAAAATCCTCGCTGCCCCAGATGCCGAGACGCTGCGCATAGGCGAGGTTCTCGACCGCGGTCGCACCGGTCGCGGAGACGTAGACGACGCGGGCGTCGGGAAGGGCGTGCTGCAGCCGCAGTCCCGCCCTGCCTTGCTGCGACGGAGCGACGTCGCCACGCTCGCTTTTGCCGCCAGCGGCGTTGGCCATGGCGTGGGCCTCGTCGAAGACGATGACGCCATCGAACGATTGTTTCGCCCCCAACGGGTTTTCTTCAATCCCTGTCTGGCTTTCGGCCCTTCCCGCCGACTTTTCTCCGTTCCCTGTCGGGCCTTCGGCCCTCCCCGCCTCTTGGCCAACCCAGTCGAGGATTTGGGCGATCCGGGATTTCTTGCCTTCCCGTTCCTGCGAGCGCAGCGTCGCGTAAGTCGTGAACAGGATGCCTTCGGTAAGGCGGATCGGCGTGCCCTGCCGATAGCGCGACAGCGGCTGGACGAGGAGTTTTTCCTGGCCAAGTGCTGCCCAATCGCGCTGGGCATCTTCCAGTAACTTGTCCGACTTGGAAATCCAGATCGCGCGGCGTCGCCCCTGCAGCCAGTTGTCGAGGATGATGCCGGCGACTTGCCGTCCCTTGCCGCAGCCGGTTCCATCGCCCAAAAACCATCCACGGCGGAAGCGGACCGCGTTCGCAGCCCCTTCTGGCGCGGCCGAGACGACATCGCAGGTCTCGTCAACCGTCCAGGTGCCGGCGAGATGGCCGCAATGCGCCTCCCGGGCATAAATCACGCTTTCGAGCTGGGCGTCCGACAGCAGGCCCTCTTCGATGATCGCATCAGGAAGAAGCGGCCGATAGGAAGGTTTTGGTGGCGCGACGGCGGCCATGGCCGCCGACTGCACGAGCGGCGTCGGATGCGGCTTTGCGCGGGGAATGTCGATCGACTGGAGCCCGTAGGGTTCGTAGATCGTGTCGGTGAGCCGGCCGCCCTCTTCCGGCATCCAGTCGCGTAGCTCATAGGCGAGCGGGACCGCCGGCGTGCTGTTTGCCTTGACCTGGCGGCCGGGTTTCGCCCGCGCAATCGGGCGGACCGGTTGGATGGCCTTCGGAGCAGCCGTTGAGACACCGAGGGGCGCGGCTCTCGCTCCCGATCGGCCGCCCATGTGAATGGCGGCATTTGCCAGGACGCCGCTGGACAATGCACCGATCGAGTCCGGAAGGCCGCCCGGTGTCCGGGGCGGCAGATCCGTGATCCAGGAGAGCAGCGTTTCGACATCCATGGCCTTGCCCGGCGACCGGACGAAGCCGGTCGGGTCGGTAGCAGGAACTTTGTCGATGATGGTCAAGCGGGTCTCGGCCCTCGTCCCATGGCGGGCGTAGACACGGCCGTCGATTGCCGCGGTGAAGATGACGGTGCCCTGTTGCTGCAGGCGTTCGAAGGCCGGCCGCCATTTGGGGTTTTCGGGAGACAGCCCGGTGCCGGTGATGGCGACCAGGCGCCCGCCAGCGCGCAGGCGTGCGAATGCGGAGGAGAGATGCCGCCATGCCGCATCGGCTACATGGCTGTCGACATAGGCGCCGACGCTGAAGGGTGGATTTATCAGCACGACAGACGGCTCGATGGCCGCGTCGAGATGATCGTCGATATGGGCGGCGTCGTGCCGCGAGACGGGGACCCTTGGGAACAGCAGGCCGAGGAGATCGGCCCGCGTCGCGGCAAGCTCATTGAGGGCGATCGAGGCGCGCGCCATCTCGGCATGGACGGCGAGCAGACCGGTGCCGGCCGAGGGTTCGAGAACGAGGTCGCAAGACGCGATCGCCGCGGCGTGCGCAGTCACGAAGGCCAGCGGCAAGGGCGTTGAGAGCTGCTGCAGGGCCTGGCTCTCGTCGGACCGTCGCGTATGGGTGGGAAGAAGGTCGGCGATGCGCTTCATCATCGCCAGCGTTGCCTGCGGCGTGGTGGACCGCGACAGGATCGCAGGGCCGAACCGGCGCAGAAACAGCGCCTGGGCGACTTCGAGCGCCTCATAGGCGTCCTTCCAGACCCACAACCCTTGAGCATCGCTGCCGCCAAAACCTGTCGTCATGGCGGTGCGCAGTGCGGCGGCGGTGACAGGCTTGCCCTGTTCGAGGAAAGGCAAAAGCTGCATTCCCGCCTGATGGATCGCCTGGGCGGTGTCGATGGAGGCCGGCGTCAGCGCGGCGAGGGAACCGGCCGTACGTGCGACGGTCGAGGTGGTCGAAACAATATTCATGGAAATGTCCTTCGCGAGAGGGGAGTGGCGCCCGCGCCGACACTCTCTCCGCGTCAGCCGGGCCACACTCCTCCCGGCTCCCCTCTGCCTCTGGCGCCGATGCACCAAAGGGGTTGCGCTCTGTGCAAAGCCATGACTTGAATGCGCGCACAGGGATGCGGCGGCGACCTGGAGCTGTGGAGGTGATGCGACGGTTCAGAATTGGCAGTGCGGTCTACGAGGAGGCAGCGCCTGACCTGCAGGCGGCGCTGGCGAACGCCTATGCCCGCACCGAGCGTCCGCTATGCCTGTGCCGCGAGCCGGGCTGCCCGATGTACATCGCCCGCATCGGCGACCTTCACCTGATCAAGCGCATGCCGCTGAGCGGCGGCGGGCATGATCCAACCTGCGATTCCTACGATTCGCCTTTCGAACTCTCCGGGCTGGGCGCCTTGATGGGCAGCGCGATCCAGCTCGATCCGCGAAACGGCTTGGCGGCCCTCAAGTTGGACTTCAGCCTGTCGAAGACAGGGAGCCGGGCGGCATCGGTGCCTGCGGGGCAAAGTTCCGCCAGCGTAACCGCCGATCCGAGGAGGATGTCGCTGCGTGGCCTGCTTCATTATCTCTGGCACGAGGCCGAATTGACGGTCTGGACATCGAGGTGGGCCGGCAAGCGACATTGGTGGAATGTCCGCTGGCATCTGGTCGAGGCTGCCGGGCAAATGACAGTGAGGGGCGGACCGCTCGCCGATATCCTGTTCGTGCCTGAGCCGTTTCGGGCCGAGAACAAGGAAGCCATCGAGCAGCGTCGAAACGCGGTTCTGGGCACGGCGCTTCCGCCGAAATCCGGTCCACGAAAGTTGCTCGTACTGGTCGGCGAAGTAAAGGAGATCGTGCCCGCCCGCTCCGGTCAGAAACTCGTCATCAGGCATTTGCCCGGATTCCCCTTCATCATCGACGATGCACTGCATCGCCGTTTGCAGGCACGTTTTGAGAAAGAATTGTCCCTGTGGGCAGCGGATTCCAGCTCACACCTCATGACGATCGCGACCTTCGGACTGAACCCGGCCGGCCTCGCCATTGTCGAGGAGGTCGCGTTGATGGTGGTGTCCGAGAACTGGATTCCCTACGAGACGGTCCCGGAGAAAAGGCTCGTCGATGGGCTCGCCCGCCTTCGCGAGAAGAGCGTGAAGGGATTGCGCTTTGATCTGCAACCCGACCAGCCGATCGCCAATGCTTTGCTCCAGAACAGGCAAGAACCGATCGCGCTGTTTGTCGTTCCGTCTGGAGCGGACGAGAACTACGAAGCGTCGCTCGATGAAATGATCGCCGCGCGTCCGGAAATCGGCGCCTGGGTGTGGCGGGTCGGCGAGGGCGATATGCCGCCGCTACCGCTTTGAGCGTCGTTGGGCGAAGTTTCCAGCGATGCTCACGATGCCTTAGGCCAGGCCCAGCTTCTTCTTGAGCTCGGCATTTTCCTTGCGCAGACGGTCGGCAAGCAGGTTCTTAAGGCGCTTGTTTTCTTCTTCGAGTGCGACAAGATCGCGAAGATCGCCGCTGTTAGAGGAAGGTGCGGCAGCCCTCTTCCAATAATAGTAGGTCTGCTCGGATATGCCGGCCTGGCCGACCGCAATCTTGCTGGTCGCGCCGCCAGCGATCGATTTCTCGATCTGGGCAAGCTTCTGGGCGCGTTCATTCTCGGAATATGTCTTGCGGGCGGTCTTCGCTGCCACGGGAGCTTCCGCCGCCTGGGGCGCAGGTTTCGCTCCGTTCTTGCGAACCGGCTTGACGAGCTCTGCCTTCGCTTTCTTTGCTCGCGGAACTTTCTTCTTGGATTCAGGCACTTCCACTTTAGCTGGCGCTAATGTCGTCTGAACAGTCCGAGCGTCCTGTAAATCGGCCACCATATACTCCGCTTGTGGTTTATCCCCTTCTTCAGCATCAAGGGGTCTTATATTGAAGTCAAGGACCTGGGAATTTGGAAGCGGAGCTGCATAGCCCGGCTGTGTCATCTCCGTAGCAATTTTGGACAGGTCAAGACCACCCCAGATCGAATGGCTTGGCTTTTGCTTGCCGCGCTTCTGTTTGACTTCCACGATGAATGGCCGGATCTGGCGCTTCATAGTCTGTTCCTTGAGTGAGCATGACTTGCAAGCCAAGTCGCAGTTCGTGTTAGCGAGTACCCGACGTATCTTATCGCTCTCGTCGTGCTTTATCGGATATGCCCCGCAACGAGCAAGCGGTGTGTCATGGGGCTTGGGCAGCCGGCTCAATCGACGGGAGCAAACATGCCTAACGAGAGAGAGCTGCCTGATACACGCGATGCTCAGGCGTCTAGACGGCGGTGTGCGATGACTGTGCACAGTCCGGCTGGAGCGATTGCAATCCTTGTTTTCTTGGGAACTAATCTTCTCATGGCGGCGGATGAGCTGGACCCGCTTGTTTTCGGGATGGCGGTCGACAGCGTTCGTGCGCTTTCTGTTCCTTTCGCGGAAAAAGTCGAAGAAATCGCCCACAGAACACACGGCGTACTGCTTTTCAATTTGCGCATTGATGGCGACATGGAATTTCAGCGCGTCGCCGCCATCCGGTATCCAAGCAATCAGACAGGCGTTCTGGTACTGGATAAGCAAGGCTTATTGACTAGCCATTGCATGGTCAATGGCACTTTCTCCTCCTTCATCGTTCCATTGGAGGACTGGAACACGCTGCCGCTCGCAACGCAGGCCAGGACGAGTATCGCCGGCCCGGCCAGCCTGTTCATCGGCGCTTTACGCAATGCCGGATACCTCCCGCGTGGCAGGCACTGACCCCAAGTTTTGCTGAGGGCCGGATGCTTGTATCCTCGGGGCAGTTGGCCATACGGTCTGGCATGTCTCAACAGCTTGAGGATGGGCTGTACGCCGGTGCATCCATTGAGCCAAAGTAAGTCACCGTGATGGAGACGCTTCGCCGCCGAAGCGCGATTCTTATATGCCCATCGTCGTCTTTCTTCGTTAGCTCCGACGCACCCGCACTTTGGACAGGAACTCGTCGATCTCGAGATCCGACAGATCATCGAGCAGCTTGAAGGCAGCATCATGCCTTCCGGCGTTGACGAGAATCGTGCGTTTGCCGCGATGTTCGGCCCACCCGGTCTCGGGGTCTGCGTTGCGGGCGGTCCCCCTGAGTTCGACAGGGGTTATGTTCCAGATCGCCTCGAGCTTTTCCGAGCGGGTCATGCTGTCGCTCGCGCCGGTCTCGTGGGCCATGATGGCGGCGCGCATCTTGTCTGGCGACTGCCGATCCGTGAGATCGCAGAAGCCATGAAACCAGCGCTCGCGGCCCCGGATCCGGATCGCGAAGAATACGCTGGTGACGTTGCCGGCCTTATACTCAGACATGCCGAACATGCCGGTGCGCATGAAGAGCGGCGGCGGCAAATCGAGCATGAAGTGATATTCTGACGCGTTGATCTCGAACCACTCGGCTGAATAGGGAGTGCCGGAAAGCGGATCGATGCCGGGAGTGTCCTTGTGTCGGCTGAACAGTTGAAACATCTGCTCGCGGGTGGCAACGCCGTCGAGCACCTTCCTGAAGGGTGGATGTGCGGTCATGGTGTCTCCTGAAGCCAGGTCGGCCACGCGCGGCATCACCGCGCCATGGCAACTGCTTGGTGTGTTGTGGTTGGCGACGGGCCGAGCCCGCGGCCGGCGCGTGCATCGGCGATGATGGGGTTTGCAGGGGTTCAGGCGGCGCGTCGTTCGGAGGAACGCGAAGCGTTTCGACCAACCCCGGTGATGGCACGGACGGCGGCGGCGAGCGCCGGGATGTCGTCCAGCATGCCGAGCGCAACGAAGTGGTTGGCCCCGCCAGTATAGTCCTTGCGGCCCTTGCAGGTGCGGATCAGGATGCCGTGACCTGAGGACAAACCGAACTGGCCGACCTGGATGTAGGCGCGGTCATGGTGCAGGGTAATTTCACCGGAAACGGCTATGCCCGCCTTGTTCGAGCGCAGGTCAAAGCTTCCCTGCGGCAGGGCAAGTTCGGCGGCGAGTTTCTTCAGCCGTGAACGGGCTATCGTGTGGAAACGTCTCTTCTGCTGCTCGTCGTAGGAGCAGCTTCTGTTCCAGTCGAACATGTCGATCTCCATGAAACGAATTTGGAGAAATTCTTCGATCGGGTGAACCACGACATCCTGATGGGTCTGGTGGCCAAACGGGTGCAGGACCGATCTCTGCTCCGGCTCATCCGCCGTTATCTGACGGCAGGTGTACTCGTGGGCGGGATGGTCGATCCGATGGCGCCCGGGGTCGCGATGGCGATCCCGGGCTTGAGAGTGAGTTGGAACTGGATTGGGCCCGGCGGGAGTGCCGGGCCCGGTGCGAGCGTGAGGCCGGTTATTCGGCGGCCTGGAGGTGGTCGGGCTCGTCGCCGTCGATGGTCACCGGCTCATCGGAGGACGGATCCGCATCGTCGGTGAGGAAGGCCGGCAGCTCCGCGGCATCGCCGTCGATAGCCGCGTCCTCCGACATCTCGCTGGCGGCCGCGTCGCCTGCATCGCCAGACACTTCATCGACATCAACGCGCAGCGGCTCCGGCAGCCAGCTTGATCCTTCGAGAAGACGGGCGGCTTCACGGGCCATGATGTCCTTCTTCATGTGGTCGATCAGCTGCGCGGAGTCTGCGCCACGAGCTTCACGGACAGCCTGCAGGATCCGCGCCTTGGTGAGCCGCCCGAGGAACTCGACGGTAGGCGTCCAGCCGGCGTCGACCATGTCGAACTGCAGCGAGCGGCCAAGCACGTCTGCATGCTCGAGCGCCTTCGCTCGCCTGTTCCAGGGTTCGACCACCGCATTGAGGGTCAGCGAGACGCAGTGCGCGAACAGCGCCTTGCGGCTTGCTTCATCGAGGCCGAGAAGGAAGTCCCAAAGGCCATCCGCCTCATCGGGCAAATCGCGGTCCCAGGCTTCGTGCCGCTCGGCGATCTCCTTGGCCCAGGATGTCTCGGCAAGACCGTCGACCTGGCCGAAGCTGCCGCTCTTCAGGCTGATCTCCAGGCACGTGTTCGGCGCGAAGCGATAGAAGACCTGCAGGACGAAGGCATGGAGTGCGGCGACGAAGGCGATGTCGACGTCACCAGCGAGCGCGTTGCGTAGCGCCAGCGTCCGCTGCGCGGTCAGGTCGAAGACGAGCCGATCGGGCAGTGGCTTGATGCCATCGTCCTCGCCGTCGTCGTCGCCCGAACCGTCGTGCACCGGTTTGCCGTTGACGACAACACCATCGCCATCGTCGTCGCCATTGGATCGGGTTTCGCCGTCGGAGCCCCCTTCCTCGCCCTCATCGACATCGCCGGTTTCGGTCCGCGGCTCGTCCTCGGACCGCACGAAACCGGCGTCGACCTGGAGCTTGCCGTCCGCGGCAAGCGTAACGAACACACCGGCAATGGCCTTCTGGGCGGGATCGTAGCTTTGAGGACGATCATCGATCGCATCGAGCTCGGAACCCAACTGGTCGAGCTTCGCCTCGATTGCTTCATCCGCATCCTCGGCCTTGGCATAGTCCGCATCCAGCTTGTCGTATTCGGCCTTCAGCGCGTCGTAGCGTTCGATCTCCTCAGCGCTGAGCTCCTGCGCCTCGGCGTAGATGCGCCGCATGCCGGAGGTGTGGCCATAGGGAAAGCTGATCGCCGCCTCGACCCATTTCCAGCCTTCGGCGCGGATCGCCTCGGCATCCACCTTCAGCCTGTCGAAGACAAGCTGCTCGAGGAGCGCCGCATCTTGGAACCAACCGCCAGAATCCTGCTCGAACAGGTCGCGAAGGATGACGCCGCCAGCTGCTTCATAGGCTTCGGCGCCGACATAGACGGCGCGGCGATCATCGGCCCGCACCGTCGTCTCCGTCAGCAGGCGCCTGATGTAGTAGGGTTCCTGCGTGTGCGAGCTGGCAATCCGCTCCCAGACCTGCTCCTGACGCGCATGATCATCCGAGATCGAGAACGCCATGATCTGTTCGAGCCGGATTTCATCCTTCTCATAGAGATTGAGAAGCTTCTGTGACACCGAGGCCAGCCGCAGGCGCTGTCTCACTGTCGCCGGCGATACGAAGAAGCGGGCGCCGATCTCGTCGGGATCGAGGCCCTGATCGCTGAGCGTCTTGAAGGCCCGAAACTGGTCGAGCGGGTGCAAGTCGGCGCGCCGCAGGTTTTCGGCAAGCGAATCCTCCTCGGCCGAGGTTTCCTGCCCACGATTGACGATGCAGGGGATTGGCTCATTCTTGGCCAGGCGCTTTTGCTTGATGAGGATGCCGAGCGCGAGATAACGCCGGCCGCCGGCGGGCACCTCGTACGTGCCGGTCTCCTCGCCCTCGCCGTCGAGCACGGGACGGACGTTCAGGCTCTGGATCAGCTTTCGCCGTCCGATGTCTTCGGCCAGCTGCTCAATCGACACGCCGTCCTTGATGCGCCGGACGTTTTTCTGCGACAGCATCAGCTTGTCATAGGGAATATTCTCCGCGGCGTTCATCGCGATCTTCTGAATGGCGTTCTTTGCCATGGCCAGGTTCTCCGTGACGGGCGGCCCGGGGCCTCTCCCCGAACCTCCAAGCCCGTCAGCAACCCTCCCCTCCCCCCTCTGCCTCCAGGCCTCACGCCGACCTGGCCCCGCTCGCGGATCTCGATGCGACCGGAGCCGCCCCAAGGGTCCATGTTGGCGTCGCCGGCTTCTCCCACGAAAAAGGCGCGGTCCTCTTGCTTCGGAGGACCGCGCTGGGATTAATGGAGACGGCCCGGAGGCGAGGCCGGCGGCGAGAATTCGCTGCCGGCCTGTGCCGGATCAGGCGGCGAAATCGAGAAGCTTCTTAGCCCTACCCTCCATCTCCAGACGAACATCCTGATGCGATTTGTCGCGTGCGACCCGCGTGATGCCCTGCACGAAATCGAAAATCGATTCTGGCGGCCGGCCTTCCTCAAGCAGCACCGTATCGATAATCTTGGTGGTCTCGGACTTGGAGAAGCCCCGCTTGCGCAGGAAGCCCTGGCGATCTTCGTCGTCTCTGGCAACGATCCGTTGCCGCGCCGTCTTGATGCCGTTGACGAACGGCATGGGCGAGGAATCGGCAAACTGGATCAGCGCCGGCTCGGCTTCCAGGGCGAAACGGGAGGCCGCGTATTTTGAATGGCGGATGGTGATTTCCTCGAAATCTTCGACGCCCCACAGATTTCGATTCTGACACACTGCGCGCAGATAGAAGCTGGCGATCCCGAGGGTGCGGGCGCCGACTTCGGAATTCCAGCAGTAGAAGCCGCGGAAATAGAGATCCGGTTCCCCATTTGGCAGCCGCCCGGCCTCGATCGGGTTCAGATCGTCGACGAGGAACACAAAGACATCGCGATCTGACGCGTAGAGCGTCGTGGTGTCGCGGGAGATGTCGACGTGCGGATTGTAGATACCTGTCGACCAGTCGAGGACTCCCGGCACCTTCCAGCGCGTGTCGCCGGTACCGTTGCCGGCAATCTTTTGCACGGCGTCCACCAGCTCTGAGTCAAATATTCTGCCATAGTCCGGACCGGTTACGGCTCGCAGCTCAAGGCGTCCGTTCTCGATTTCCAGCGTCTTCACCTGCTCGGCGCGGTGGTTGAGGAGACCGTGCTGGAGATTAATCGCGGCGAGCGGGGCTGGAAGCTGCCGCAGATAGGTGGCCGGTGCGCCGACCAGGCTGGCGAGTTGGCCAAAACTCCAATGCGTGGGGGCAACAGGGGCAGGCGCATCGGGCAGCATTAGCCTTAGGCGCTCCGGATCGTCGCGGCTGGCCTCGACGCGGATCAGCTCACTTTCGACGATGCGGGTCTTGCTGCGCTCCGACCGGCTCTTCACGGCATTTCCAAGGTCGTTGAGCGACAGGTATCGCTCGTCCGCCGGCCGGTTGAACCATTCTGACGACACGCGGCCAATACGCTGGCCGCGGCTGACGTCGACCTTGTAACCGGCACGCTCGTTGCGCTTGGGCGCAAGAATTTCCATCTGGGTCATGGGTGTTGCTCCTTGGCGGGCGCCGGGAGCCTCTCTCCCGGACCTTTACCCGCCACCGCAACACGCCCGCCCCCTTCCTCTACCGGCACCCGCGCACCACTCAGCGTCGCCATTGCGGCAGCGGCCGCCTCAAGGCTGGCACCCAGGCTGGGGTTTCAGGAAAGCCCGACCCTGGGACCTAGCGCCGCTCCATACGGGCGCGACAGAATTCCGCTGTGCTTTTTTGCGCAATAAGACGGGGGCCCATGCTGATTCAGATAGCGGTCTGCTGAAATTGGACAGGCAACTTGTCTTGAGATTGGGCAATTGTCATTTCTGTTCTGGCCCTAGCCAGAAATCTATAAATTGACCTTACGTCATGAAAGCCAATGTCATGAGATCGAGCAGAAAGTCGTCGATCGCATGTGTGAGCGCATCAGACCTTTGTTCGAATTGAAGTAGCAAGGCGCGCGCCTCTTCGATCGCGGCCCGGCAATCTTCTGCGTCAATCAGCGAATCGATCCTGTCAAAGATCTGCAAGCGTCCTCACTCTCCCCAAAGCCACACTCAGCGCATCGAACGCCGCTGGTGAGTGAGTTTTCAACGAAAGAACATGGTCGCGTCTCGGGAAAAGGCATCGCTCAGCAAAGTGCCCGTTGACGAAGCATGGTGCGTCAAACGACAAGCAAGAATCCGGGTTCCACCCAGGTGATGTCTTCGAAGGTGAGGTGAGCCGGCTCGGGCATGCGTCTCGGTCGCAAAACACTGGTCAGAAGGAACTGTGGCCGCATTCGTCGGAAGCAAAAACAGTTTCTCTCAATGTTGCCAGCCGCCACGGTTCAGTCGAGATTACATGCGAGACGGCCAATAACGGAAAGCAAAGGCTCGCAAAAAATGAGTAGGGTGGCTGGGTCAGTTGAAGATTTGGCTGCGCCGACAACGTTTGCGCCCCTCATGCAGCCGACCTTTCGTTCGATCTGGCTCGCCACCCAGGTCTCTTCTCTCGGCTGGTTGATGCAGACTGTTGCCATCAGCTGGCTGATGGCAACGATCTCGACTTCCGATCTGATGGTTGCGTTGGTGCAGGCTTCATCGAACCTCCCCGCTTTCATTTTATCCGTGTTCGCCGGAGTTCTCGCCGACAATTTCAGCCGGCGCCGGGTCATGTTCGCCGGTCGCTGCCTTATGGTGATTGCCTCCGCGATGCTGACCGCGTCCGTGGCGCTGGGCTTTGTCAATCCGTGGATGATCCTCGGCTTCAGCTTTTTGATCGCATCTGGTGGCGCTCTCAACGATCCAGCCTGGCAAGCGTCTGTCGGCGATATCGTGGACCGACGCGATGTTCCCGCGGCCGTCACCTTGCTCTCCGTCGGTTTCAACACTGTAAGGACTGTGGGCCCGGCACTCGGCGGCATCGTGGTTGCCTCGTTTGGGCTTATGACGGCTTTCGCCGTGACCACGCTCACCTACCTGGTCCCTCTGGCCACCATATGGCGCTGCAAGTGGAAGGTTCGTTCTTCGCCTCTGCCGCGTGAGCCGATGAGGACGGCGATCTATGATGGGCTGCGCTTCACGGCGATGTCATCGGAAATCAAGGCGGCGATCGCTCGCGGAACCCTCTTTGGCCTGGCGAGCATCGCCATACTCGCGCTGCTGCCGCTGGTTGTCCGCGATCAGTTGGGAGGAGGACCGCTCGCCTATGGCTCGCTCATGGCCGGCTTCGGGACCGGCGCCGTCTTCGCTGGCATCTCCAACAGCACATTCAGACGGAGCTTGTCGCAGGAGCGGCTGATGAGGCTCTCCTGCGTCGCCTGCGCGGCGTGCTCGCTTTCCCTGGCACTGACCTCTTCGATTGCGGTGGCGGCAATTGCACTTGCTTTGGGCGGCGCGGGTTGGGTCACCGCCTGGTCCGGGGTTGGCGTGAGCGTGCAGCTGGCGAGCCCGCGCTGGGTCGTGGGGCGCACGATCTCGATCTACTATGCTTTGATAGATGGTGGCATCGCGCTCGGCAGCTGGGTGTGGGGCACGGTTTCCCAGAACCATTCGCTGACCTGGGCGCTAGAGGGCTCCGCTGGAGCCCTGTTGCTCGTCGCCGCAGCCGGCGTTCTGTTTCCTCTTCGCGAGCGCCGCGAGTCCGAGCCCGATCCTTTGGAGGAATTCGACGCCCCAGCTGTCGCTCTCAGTTTGAAGCCGAGAAGCGGCCCGATCGTGGTCAAGATCGAATATCTGATAGCCGAGAGAAATGTCGAGGCCTTCCTCGACCTCATGCGGCAGCGGCGTCATGTACACAGCCGCGTCGGTGCTCGGAACTGGACGCTCCAGCGCAACCTTCAGAAGCCTATGCAGTGGACAGAAACGTTCCGCACGCCGACCTGGACCGACTACCTTCGCCTCAATCATCGTCTCACGGAAGTAGACAAGGAACTGGACGAGCGTGTCTTCCAGTTACACGCGGGAGAGGAAGCGCCTCAAATTACGCTTTCGATTGAGCGGCCGACAAGTTCGGCCCGGAAACCCGAGCACTCAGTTTTTCGCCATCCCCGTCATTGAAGCCCGCCCGGCACATATCTGGGGCATCAGCGATCGCTTACCTATCGCGCTCAAATGGTGCGGGGCGGAGGCGGACGATCCACCTAGATTCGATGGTCAGTGGCGGAGAAGAACAATGGGCTGCGAGTGCGATCGATCGGCCCCGCCTTGAAGAGCATCGACTGCCAAGCCGCCGCGAGTTGTCTATAAAACATGACTGCAGAGGACATATCGACTGCTCCAGGATTGAAGCTGCCGTGTCGAACTGTCCATGACAAACTAAGGAAAAGTGCTTGTTTCTGCTTGCGGAGCCTGCGACTGCAACAGCACGCGACTATCGCCGCGTGCCGGCCCTGAGTTTGAAGTCTTCCTCAGGCCGCTTCGCAGATCCGGGCCAATGCGACCTTGAGGCTGGCATTTTGTCCCTCCAGTTCGCCGAGACGCTCACTTCGGCGGCGACCACATCCGGTTTCGCGTTGGCAACGAACTTTTCGTTCGAAAGCTTGCCGCAAATACGAGCGGTCTCCTGCTCGGTGTTTGCAATCGCCTTCTCGAGACGCGCCTTTTCAGCAGACACGTCGATCAGGCTCCCGAGAGCAGGCAGATGGTCGCCTCGTCGAGCACACCCTTGGGTGCCGCATCGGCGAGCGAGATGTCGCCGACGCGCGCCAGCCGCTTCATCGCCGAGTCCTGGCGAACCAGCCTTTCGCGTGTCAAATCGTTGGCGCCGACCACGACAAGCGGCGCTATCGCCGCCGGCGGCACGTTCATCTCCGAGCGCACGGAACGGATGCCGGAGACGAGGTCGACCAGCCAGTTGATCCTCGGCGGCCGCTTCGGCGTGTTCGAATCCGGCGGGGGCCAGGCGGCATGCATGCCCAACCCGACCATCGCCGCCAAAGTGCCAGTCCTGCAATTCAAGGACTTAGCTTCTGACTACACGGCTTCTCAGCAATGCCAGGAATGTCGTCTATCCGGACAGGTTTCCCGATCAAATAGCCTTGAGCTTCATCGCATCTGACGCGGCGCAGAAAGTCGAGCTGTTCGGGAGTTTCTACGCCTTCGGCTGTTACCTCGATTCGAAGCTTGTGCGCCAACTCAACCAGTGATCTTACAATCGCGCCGCAGTCGGCATCAGTCAGCATATCTTGGACAAAAGATCGGTCGATCTTGAGCCGCGAAAGAGGCAGTTTACGAAGGTAAGTGAGTGACGAATAGCCGGTGCCAAAATCGTCAAGAGCAACTGTGACGGATAGCGAAACTAACGATTGTAATAATGAAATCGTTTCTTGAAAATTCGAAATCAGCACAGTTTCTGTGATCTCGACCTCCAGTCTTCGGGGCTCCAACCCGGCTTCAGCCAAGGCCACTTCAATTCCATCCAGCAAGGCCTTGTTCTTAAGCTGCACTACCGACAAATTGACGGAGACCCGCAAGTCGCGCGGCCAGCGCGCAGCCGCCAAACAAGCCGTTTTGATGACCCAGTATCCGATGGAGTGAATCAAACCCGTTTCTTCAGCGATGGTTATGAACTCCGACGGAGGGATCGCGCCAAGGGTCGGATGCTGCCACCGCAGCAGGGCTTCAAAACCTCGAATGCGATCGCTCGCGAGATCGAGAAAGGGTTGAAATGCGAGCGAAAGCTGGTCCTTGGCCAGCGCAGAAGCCAGATCGCGTTCAAGGGCATGGCGCCTTGCAGCAGCTTCATCGTCGCCTGGGCTGAAGAACTGGATGGACCCCGCCAGCGTCTTAGCCCTGTATAGCGCGGTGTCGACGCACCGCAGGAGTTGGTTGGTATCCAAACCGTCCGTGGGCGCCCGAGCGATACCGAGAGAGGCCTTGCAATATATTTCGCGTCCTTCGATCAAGAAAGGGGCGCGCATGCCATCTATAATCTGTTTGGCTAAGGACCTGATTTGATCTGGCCTGATATCGCGCGTAGCGATTATTGCAAATTCATCCCCCTCCAATCTCGCGATGCTATCGCTCTCCCGCGTCGATTTCCGAAGTCTCGCAGCCACTTCGACCAAAAGGGCATCCGCTATTGCTCGGCCAAAGCGGTCATTCACCTCGTCGAAATTGTTAAGATCGAACAAAAGTAACGCAAAGTGCTGGTCAAACTGCTTTGCGTCCACCAACGCGTTCTCCAACCGCTCATTGAAGCTGAACCGGTTCGGCAAACTCGTTAGAACATCCCTGCGAATGGCATTTTCGCTTTCCGCTTGCAGAATGAAGCGTTGGGTGAATTCGACTGCGTGGGCAAGCACTGCACGAAACAGCGTGATGGCGTAACTCACTATCAGGATTGCGACGGGCAGATTGACCGCGTCTCCCGCCCCCACAATCGCAACCGCCGAACCGAGGAAGATCGGTAGCGTATACGCGACGGTCGCAATAGGAATCGTGGAAAAAGAAGCGGCACCGCCGGCGATCATCCCCGCGCTCAGGCAGGTAATGACGACCTGGGCTGCGCTTGTTGCCCCGCTGAAGAACAGAACGGGAAGTGCTCCCCACCAGGTGCCGAACAAGAACGCGTTCCGCACCAGGTTTTGCGTTGTCCGGCGAGACACTGACCTTGGTTTGACTGACTGAAACGATGATCTCGCTCTTAGGCCTACGAACCCAGCGGCGACGATGATGACACTCGCCCAGAGGACGGCTTTCGTTTGGTCGGGCGAGCCCCAAACCGCCATAACAAAAGTGGCCGCATTGAGTATGTTCGCAACCATGCCAAGAGGCGTGTTGCGAAGCACGATACTGACCTGCTCCGCTCGTATTCGGCCGGCAAGCGGTTCAATTGTCGAGGGTCCGCCAAAAGCCCGCAGATCTCCCGCCAGAAGGTCACCGAACCTTGCGGTAGACAGACGCTGCATCACTCTGTCACTCCCCCGCCCTAGAGTAGTCGCTGCGTGTTGGTCCCCTAGCACCGAACAATTCGGAAAAGGTAAATTTTGACCGCAAAATTGGGAAACCAAGGGGTCCCAAATTCGAAGATAACGAAAAACGCAACGCTCCCTTGCGAAATCGCCCCCCTCTACGACTGGTGCAAGGTGAGGCTACCCGAAACCTCCGCTGTGCGGGTGAGCGAGACACCGAAAACCTGGGCGGAATACCGGCCATGACCTGCACGCTGGATCCCGGAATCCAAGTGAGCGAGATCTTCGGCCCGACCATCCATGGTGAAGGCATGCTTGTCGGCTTGCCGACGGTGTTCGTTCGAACGGGCGGATGCGATTATCGCTGTTCCTGGTGCGACAGCCTGCATGCCGTGGACAATCGCTTCCGCCATGAATGGAAGACCATGTCCACAGACGCGATCCGGCAAGAGGTCAATGCGCTTCGGGTGGCCGACCAATAATGGTGTCGCTATCAGGCGGCAATCGGGCCATCCAGCCGCTCGGCGCGTTGATCGAACCACGGACATCGGAACGGCTACCGCTTTGCGTCGGAAACCCAAGGTTCAGTGGCCAGGGACTGGTTTGCCGAGCTTGATGCCCTGATTCTAAGCCCAAAGCCGCCATCGAGCGAAATGACGACCGATTGGGCTGCGTTCGAGGCGTGCGTCGAGGCGGCGAGGGATAAGCCGCAAATCGTGCTCAAGCTCGTGGTGTTCGACGAAAAGAGACTACGCCTATGCCAAGGATGCCGCCGCGCGTTATCCGCAACTGCCTGTGTATCTGCAGCCCGGCAACACACCGCCGCGCCGTTATGACGAAGAAGCGCTCATTGACATGGACGGCATAATGAAACGCATGGAATGGTTGGTGGAAACGGTGACTCCGTGACAGATGGTTTGAGGCGCGCGTCCTGCCGCAGCTTCATGTTCTGCTCTGGGGCAACAAAAGGGGCGTCTAGCCCGCGCAGTGCTGGTAGCTGGAATGCGCCTGGCCGAGGCGGCCTCTCCCGGTTGCGGAGCACTTCGTTCGGGCCACCTGCTATAGTAATTTTCGAGAATTTCGTGAAAATCTCCGAAGTAATTTGCCGGCTTAAGATCATTGAACTAGCAGTTCCGTCGACGTCAATGTCACATCAAGTTTGACGAGGAAAATGCGGCTTTTGCCACACCTGCCCCGCGGTAACTTCTCCGCGACCCATGGCTTGCCCTTCCGCCCGATTTGATTGGCCGCCAGCCGTCGGCACGGCCCAAATGCGCTTGACAAATCGACGCCGGCCCGTTCAACCTGAGGCATTCACCAGGGGAGTCCCGGCAAGGGGCTGAGATACTGCTGGCTTTCGCGGCGCAGTGACCCGTTGAACCTGATCCAGTTCATACTGGCGTAGGGACGGTGCAAGCGCTTTGCGGGAGTTCACGCCCGAGGTCCTGTTTCGAGCAGGTCTACAGAAGCGTCTTTTCATCCTTCCGGCACAGAACTGGGTCTCCAATGCATAAGCAAAGGAGCCTCAAGATGAATGGCCTCACCCCCGCCGTCTCGACGGGACCGCTGCCTGCCTCACGCAAGATCCACAAGCCTGGCAGCATTCACCCGCAGATCAGGGTGCCGATGCGCGAAATCTCCGTCCATCCGACGGCAGGCGAGCCGCCGGTGACCGCTTACGATCCGTCCGGCCCCTATACCGACCCGACTGTCGAAACCGGCATCGAAAAAGGCCTAGCCCGACTTCGCCACGAATGGATTTTGGCGCGCGGTGATGTCGAGGCCTGTGACGGGCGCCATGTCCGGCCGGAGGACAACGGGTTCGCTACGGGCGAACGCCTGACGCCGGAATTTCCCATTCGCAACCGGCCACTCAGGGCCAGGGCCGGCAAGGCGGTGACACAGCTTGCCTATGCGCGCGCCGGCATCATCACGCCCGAAATGGAGTTCGCCGCCATCCGCGAGAACCTTGGTCGTGAGATCCTGCATGGCAAGCTTGAGCGTGACGGCGAGGCTTTCGGCGCGACGCTGCCCGATTTCGTGACGCCGGAATTCGTCCGAGAGGAGGTGGCGCGCGGACGCGCAATCATTCCCGCCAACATCAACCATCCCGAGAGCGAGCCGATGATCATCGGTCGCAATTTCCTGGTCAAGATCAACGCCAATATCGGTAACTCCGCCGTCACCTCGTCCATGGCCGAAGAGG
>NZ_JAMYSV010000043.1:0-16678 GCF_040322115.1 Mesorhizobium sp. M0195
ACTTCGTCACCAACGCCGAAAAGATGGTTGCGGATCTGGAAGACGCCTACATCCTGCTCCACGAGAAGAAGCTCTCCAACCTGCAAGCCATGCTGCCGATCCTCGAGGCTGTCGTGCAGACTTCGAAGCCGCTGGTCATCATCTCCGAGGACGTCGAAGGCGAGGCCCTGGCCACGCTGGTCGTCAACAAGCTGCGTGGCGGCCTGAAGATCGCTGCCGTCAAGGCGCCGGGCTTCGGTGATCGCCGCAAGGCCATGCTGGAAGACATCGCCATCCTCACCGGTGGCCAGGTCATTTCCGAAGACCTCGGCATCAAGCTCGAGAATGTCGGCCTGAACATGCTCGGCCGCGCCAAGAAGGTGTCGATCTCCAAGGAGAACACCACCATCGTCGACGGCGCCGGCAAGAAGGAAGAGATCCAGGGCCGCGTCGCCCAGATCAAGCAGCAGATCGAAGAGACCACCTCGGACTACGACAAGGAGAAGCTGCAGGAACGTCTCGCCAAGCTGGCAGGCGGCGTTGCCGTCATCCGCGTCGGCGGTGCGACCGAGATCGAAGTCAAGGAAAAGAAGGACCGCGTCGATGACGCCCTCAACGCGACCCGTGCGGCCGTCGAAGAAGGCATCGTTCCCGGCGGCGGCGTCGCCCTGCTGCGCGCTTCGCTGGCCATCACCGTCACTGGCGCCAACTCCGACCAGACCGCCGGCATCGCCATCGTGCGTCGCGCGCTGCAGGCTCCGGCCCGCCAGATCGCGGCCAACGCCGGTGCGGAAGCATCGATCGTTGCCGGCAAGATCCTTGAGAACAAGGGGGCAACCTTCGGCTACAACGCCCAGACCGGCGAATATGGCGACATGATCGCCATGGGTATCGTCGATCCGGTCAAGGTTGTGCGCACGGCTCTGCAGGACGCGGCCTCGGTCGCCGGCCTGCTGGTCACCACCGAAGCCATGATCGCGGAGGCTCCGAAGAAGGAGTCCGCTGGCGGCATGCCGGCTGGTATGCCCGGCGGTGGCATGGGCGGCATGGGCGGTATGGATTTCTAATTCAGCCAATCTCGCAAGCTTACGGAAAGGGCGGCAGCGATGCCGCCCTTTTGTGTGTGCCGAGCATGATCGACAGCTTTAGACGTGCAAGTCCTCTACCCAGCCTGATGGCGGCGAAGCGCAATGGCGTCGTCGTGAGACGGGGTCTGGCCGTGTCCTTTCGTTCAGCCGCTGGTCGAAACTCACGATGATCGTGCTGCCTTCCGCCGTGCCGTCGATCTTTACAGGGCTGCGAGAAGGCCTTGCTAACGGCTGGCAGACCCTGGTTGCGGTAGAACTCATCGCATCGTTCGAAGGGCTCCGATACCTGATGGCCTATGGTCGTCAGCTCTTTCAATTGGAACTCGTCTTTTCGGCCATGATCGTGGTCGGCCTGAGCGGATTGGTGATCCACGGCCTGCTCACGCTTGCCGAAACTATCTGCAACGCTGGCGTCCGGAGACCCCACGATCAGCCTGATCACGATTGCAGGTCGGGATAGGCTGTCGCGGCGCTTCCATCGCACCGCCGGCCTTCCGCTTCATCGGCCGACATCTGCGGCCGCTTGCGGTGCTGATGGCGCTGCTCGCGATTTGGGAGTTGCTCGCCCATGCCGGCGCTGCTGACCCACGTTTTCTACCGCGGCTGGAAGAGGTGGCGGCCCGCGGCATGGCAGAGTTCAGCCGAGGTGGCCTCGGCTCCAATCTTCTGGTGAGCCTGGAACGTGACCTGATCGGTTTCGTGTGTGGCAGTGTGGCGGAATCGCGCTTAGTTCGGTGATCGGATTTTTGTCGCCTCATCGAACGCCTGAGAGGCTCGTGGTCGCTGTTGTATTACCGCTATTACGTGACCTGATCACGTTGACGATGCCAGCACCTTCATTGGCCACTTTCTGGACCATGTACGTCACATCAGGCTCCCCCGCCCGATCGACACGAGCCGGCTCTGTAACCAAGCCGCCGTCATATGGCGGTTCCACGACGGCACTGGCGGCAGTCGTCTTCTCAGCGGCTACAGGTGGACGTTTCAGCAGCCAACGAATCCGATGGTGGCAAGGACAGGCAGACCAAGCACCGCGTAGAAGCCGTACTCCGCTGGAGTTCGCCTCGGAAGTGGAGCGACAAGGGCCTGATTTGTCTTGCCATGCCGACATTGTCAGCACGCTTTTCGAAGCCTCTGAATTCCTTAGTGTCCATCCCAGCTCGACCTCCGACCATCCCCATTTCCGGCTGCCCGCGGCACGACAGCCCTTGGCCTCTAGCTGCGCTCGAGCGGATCAGCGTGCCGTCCGCCTCCTCTGGCTGATCAAAATGTCTGCACCCATTTGGCAATGGCCGTTTCGCGCAAAAGTATTCCCCCGTGAGCCGGCTTTCCGAATTGGCTTAACTTCCAAATCTGTGGCTTTGCCTGCATTGCGGAGCGCGGAGTTCCGACCACTCGCCCAAGGGTATGCCATGGCGTTTCGTCTCTTTGTTCCGATCCTTGCCGGTGCAACGCTGCGCGAGCGGCTGCTCGCCTGCATCGGGGCCATGATCGGCATCGCATTGACTGGCGTGATCAGTGCGCTGGCGAACGGGTCTGGCCCACATGTCGCACTGCTGGTTGCTCCAATGGGAGCATCGGCCGTGCTGCTCTTTGCCGTGCCTTCAAGCCCGCTCGCGCACCCTTGGTCGATTATCGGTGGCAATACGATTTCGGCGCTGGTCGGGGTGATCGTGGCGCATTTCGTGCATGAACCCGTCCTTGCTACCGGCATTGCGGTGGCGCTGGCCATCGCCGCCATGTCGTTCACGCGCTGCCTGCATCCGCCGGGTGGCGCCGCCGCCTTAACCGCGGTGTTCGGCGGACCGGCCGTCTTCAGCTCGGGCTTGCTGTTTCCCTTCGTTCCGGTAGCGCTGAACTCGATCGTGTTGGTCGCACTCGGCTACGGCATCCATAAACTGTCGCGGCGCAACTATCCGCATGTGGCGGCCCCCGCCTTTAAAAGCGCGCATGGAACCATCGATCCGCCGGCGCGGGAGCGGGTCGGCTTCCAGCCCGAGGATGTCGATGCCGCGCTCGGCGCGCTGGAGGAAACCTTCGATATCGACCGCAACGATCTTGAGCGGCTGCTACGGCAGGTCGAGTTGCAGGCGATGGTGCGCTCCCACCGGACCCTGCTGTGCGAGGACATCATGTCGCGCGATGTGATTTCGGTCGATGAACATGCGCCTGCCGACCAGGCGCGGCATTTGCTGCTCGATCACAACATCCGGACGCTGCCGGTGACCGACGCCGAGGGCGGGCTGGTCGGTGTAGTTGGCCTGCGCGAGCTAACGAAGGCGACCGACACGGTGAGGGCTGTGATGTCGAAGGCTAGCACCGCCTCTCCCGATACGCCGGCGATGAGCCTGCTGCCGGTGCTCACCGACGGCCGCAGCCATGCCGTGGTCATCGTCGATACCGAGCGACGCATTATTGGGCTGATCACCCAGACCGACCTGCTGGCAGCGGCAGCGCGCGTGCACATGGCCGACACAAGGCTGGCAGCGGCATAAAATAGTGATCCGGACTTGCTCAATCCGGGAACCCGATGGGGCGCCAATAGGATAGCGGTATTAAGTGCGGCCTTCCGCCTAAGACAATTCCTTTTTACGAGTAGATCAACCCTGAAACGCGACCGCGTGCTCAGGCATCTGGTTCACGTAGGCCAAGTACGACTGCAACAACGGAACACTCTTCAACCTTGCCGGTGGCCAGAGCCAGTCCGCTATGTCGACCAAAGGCGTGCGGACTACAAGTGCAACCATCTGGTGGACGGCTCCTCTGCAACGATGGTAGCGCGGTTCGCGTGTCCAAGGCTGGGTTGAAGCTCTATGTCGCGGGTTGAGTGATCGTTGGCAAGGGTCGCGGCTCAGACGCCGAGGACGCGGTTCGCAATTCCATGCAGGTGGTCCTTTCCTTTGGTTCCTGCATTTCGCCTATGGTGAGGCGCCGCCGACTCCCGTCATGCATCACGCCGACGACCGCCGCTTCCTCGCCGCGCCAAG
Source organism: Mesorhizobium sp. M0195 (assembly GCF_040322115.1). NCBI lineage: Bacteria > Pseudomonadati > Pseudomonadota > Alphaproteobacteria > Hyphomicrobiales > Phyllobacteriaceae > Mesorhizobium > Mesorhizobium sp. M0195. The sequence continues at coordinate 4,055 of NZ_JAMYSV010000043.1, forward strand.
GGTTTGACTAGGCCGACGATAGACCATGCGATAAGCAATTCCGATACGATGTGGCTTCCTTGCGCGAAGTCGGCTCTGTCGAACAGCGATGTCAACATGATCCTGAGTTCCGAGGGTTCGCCGCGCATCAATCCTATAACCTTGATGACGTTCCTGACTAGGAGGATGAGGCTGCTCCAACACGTCCACGGTGTTAGGAATTGCCATTGCACGAGTTGATCTCGGACTTCTTCGTCGCGCGTCGCCAATTTCCAGCCCAATACCGCGCCTACGCTTGGTACCCCAACCACGCGGCCTATCGCCCTCATGCCCACTTCGAGGACCCTCCAGGATCGGGCCTGTTCGGATAGGTGTGGGAGGCCGAGGCATCAGAGGGAACGGCCAGACGCTACCATGAGGATGCGCCATCTGCCGAAGAGCCGTACCCTTACCTTCGTCACTGTGCGGAACGCGGGGCGACCGTCGCGTCAGCCATCCGGCTTTGGGTGTCATTTCTCCCCTGGCGGAGTCCACCGCCCCGACAAAAGCCTGACCTTTGCCAGTCTTCTACGGGCAAGCGTTCGCGCCAAAAGTTCAAAGCCGTGTCCTTAACATTCAACAATGAAAGCCAGCCTCATCAGATCGAGCAGAAAGTCGTCGATGGCATGTGTGAGCGCGTCAGACTTTTGTTCAAGCTGAAGCAGCAAGGCGCGCCTCTTCGATCGCGGCCCGGCAACCGTCTGCGTTTATCAGGAATCAATCCTGTCTAAGATCTGCAAGCCCTCACCTCGCCCCAAGCCAGACTCAGCGCATCGAACGCCGTTGGAGAGAGTTTCCGACGAAAGAACATCGTCGCGTTTCGCGAAAAGGCATCGCTCGGCAAAGTGCCCGTTGATGAAGCATGCTGCGTCAAACGACAAGCAAGATCCGGGCTCCACCCAGTGATGTCTTCGAAGGCGGGGTGAGCCGGCTCGGGCATGCGTCTCGGCCGCAACCCTTAATCACGAGGAACTGTGCCGCAAGGCAAACAGTTTCTCTCTATTCTTCTAGCCGCCACGGTTCAGCCTAGATTACATGGGAAACGACAATAACGGAAAGCAAAGGGTCGCAAAATGAGTAGGGTGGCTGGATTAAACGAAGATTTGGCTGCACCAACGACCTTTGGGCCACTTTTGCAGCCCACCTTTCGTTCGATCTGGCTCGCCACGCAGGTTTCGAGTCTCGGCTGGCTGATGCAGACTGTCGCCATCAGCTGGCTGATGGCTACCATCTCGACTTCCGATCTGATGGTTGCGCTGGTGCAGGCTTCATCGAACCTGCCCGCTTTCATTTTGTCCGTGTTCGCCGGGGTTCTCGCTGACAATTTCAGCCGTCGCAGGGTTATGTTCGCGGGCCGCTGCCTTATGGTGATAGCATCTGCGATGCTGACCGCTGTTGTAGCGCTGGGCTTTCTCGACCCATGGATGATTCTCGGCTTCAGCTTTTTAATCGCATGCGGCGGCGCTCTCAACGATCCCGCCTGGCAGGCGTCGGTTGGCGATATGGTGGACCGGCGCGATGTTCCCGCTGCCGTTACCCTGCTTTCCGTTGGCTTCAACACCGTACGGACCGTGGGCCCGGCGCTCGGCGGCATCGTGGTTGCCTCCTTCGGGCTTTTGGCCGCTTTTACCGTGACCACCCTCACCTATTTGGTACCCTTGGCCACCATATGGCGCTGCAAGTGGAAGGTCCGCTCGTCGCCTCTTCCGCGCGAGTCGATGAGGAGGGCCATCTATGACGGGCTGCGCTTCACGGCGATGTCATCGGAAATCAAAGCGGCGATCGCACGCGGAACCCTCTTTGGCCTGGCGAGCATCGCTATACTCGCGCTGCTGCCGCTGATTGTCCGCGACCAGTTGGGAGGAGGCCCGCTCGCCTATGGCACGCTCATGGCAGGTTTCGGAACAGGCGCGGTCTTCGCCGGCCTCTCCAACAGCCGGTTCAGACGGAGCTTGTCGCAAGAACAGCTGATGAGGCTCTCCTGCGTCGCCTGCGCGGCGTGCTCCCTCTCCCTGGCGCTTACCTCTTCGATCGGCGTGGCGGCAATTGCACTTGCTTTGGGCGGCGCAGGCTGGGTCACTGCCTGGTCCGGGGTTGGCGTGAGCGTGCAGCTGGCAAGCCCGCGCTGGGTCGTGGGGCGCACGATCTCCATCTACTATGCATTGATAGACGGCGGCATAGCGGCCGGCAGCTGGGTGTGGGGCACCGTTTCCCAGAACCATTCGCTGACCTGGGCGCTAGAGGGTTCCGCTGCGGCCCTGCTGCTCGTTGCTGCAGCCGGCGTTCTGTTTCCTCTTCGCGAGCGCCGCGAGTCCGAGCCCGATCCTTTGGAGGAATTCGACGCCCCAGCTGTCGCTCTCAGTTTGAAGCCGAGAAGCGGCCCGATCGTGGTCAAGATCGAATATCTGATAGCCGAGAGAAATGTCGAGGCCTTCCTCGACCTCATGCGGCAGCGGCGTCATGTACACAGCCGCGTCGGTGCTCGGAACTGGACGCTCCAGCGCAACCTTCAGAAGCCTATGCAGTGGACAGAAACGTTCCGCACGCCGACCTGGACCGACTACCTTCGCCTCAATCATCGTCTGACGGAAGTAGACAAGGAACTGGACGAGCGTGTTTTCCAGTTACACGCGGGAGAGGAAGCGCCTCAAATGACGCTTTCGATTGAGCGGCCGACAAGCTCGGCCCGGAAACCCGACCAGTCAATCCTTCACCTTCCCCGTCATTGAAGCCTGACCTTCCCATATCTGGGCATCAGCGATCGTTAAAGATCCGGGTGATGGATGAGAATCTCGGCGGCATCCGTGTCGTGCGTGCCTTCGCCGCGCAGCCGCACGAGCTGGAAAAGTTCGACCGCGCCAAGCAGGACGCGCCTTGATCTCGCCAATGAGCGCGTCGACATCCGTGTCGGCAACACCAGCGCCATGAATTTCTCGTTCCTGACCGCCATGGGCCTGGTGCTCTGGTTCGGTGGCCAGAAAGTGATCGCAGGTCAAATCAGCGTCGGCATGCTGGCCCTGTTGTTCACCTTCATGACCATTCTGCAGATGCCGGTGCGCTAGCTCGGATTGATGGTCAACTCGTTCGCGCGCGCCTCGACCTGCGGCACGCGGCTGTTCGAGTTGCTCGACGCCGGACTTGACATCGAGGACGCGGCGGGCGCCAGGGATCTCGTCGTCACCGACGGCGTGCTGCGCTTCGACAATGTCGGTTTCTGCTACGCGGGCTCGGGCGGCCGCCCGACGCTCTCCGGCATCACCTTCGAGGCGAGCAATGCATCGCCGTCTAGGCAAGGCGAATGCTCCGGACTTCCCAGCCTTTCTTGCCTTGCCCGCATTCGACAAACACCTTCTGTCCCGCCACCAGCACGCTGAGCCCTGAGCGCGTCAGGGCGCTGGCATGAACGAAGACGTCCTTCTCACCGTTGTCAGGAGCAATGAAGCCGAAGCCCTTTTCGGGTTTGTACCACTTGACCGTGCCCCCGCTCTCCAGCTGCGCACCGGTTTCAACGAAGGTCCCTCCAGCGACGCGCGTATGTGACGGAGTTTTCGCGCGGTGATCGCCGATCTCCAGCACGTGCGCGACTTGATGACCTTTTGGACTTTTTTCGACCGTGATCTTGAGAGGCGTTCCCGCGGCAACATCCCGGCTTCCGGCCGCCTCTAACACTCGCACGTGCAGATAGGCCTCCGTGCCGTCCGACAGTTTGACGAAGCCAAAACCCTTGCTGACTGTGAACCACAATACCTCCGCATCGACAGGATCTGCCGTCACGGTCGGCGGGCGCTGAAAATAGCTTGGCTCGGAAGTCCGTTCCGAAAAGGAAACGGGGTCATCGTCATAGCGATGCCGGCGTGGCTCGCGATGGTCTCGATATTTGCCCATGATGATCTCGACTGGCATGGATGGCGCACTGCGCTACCTTCAAGATAATCTCAATCGGGCGACGCGTTTATGTCAAAAAGGCCGTGAAGACCGCAGCTGTGCCCGGCCTATCGGCCGAACCCTTTGAAACTAGATTCATTTCCCCTGAAACAATAGTGCCGGCGAGTCGATTTACTGACTCGCATAGGTTGTGTTGGAGCGAGAGTGCGATGATGCTGGCGCGGGCGCACTGGAAGGGCTTTATCAGGCATTGCGGAAAGCCTGCTCCGGGTTTCTTCAAAAGGAACCGAACGGCGGGTCGACGACCATTTGCGCCGGCTCCAGGCCACGGCGCAGGCCTGACCGTGCATGATCATCATCTCCAGCGTCATGCCAAGCGTCGACGCCAAGCCGTGGAGAACCATGCCGCGCTGTCGCCGACGAGAACAACGCCGCAATGTCGATCGACGAGCTTTGAATCGGCGCACTCAATGGGCCTCCTTCCCCAAGCACGGATGTCGCGTTGGCACTTTTGTGCAGCTGCGAAGAGCTAAAATCGCCACGACGGGTGGTGTTGACGCGCCGACAATTATCAGACAAAAACCGAATTCAATCGGTTCAGCCGCCTACGCGGCAGGGCTCTGCTCAACAACGTCGGGGACCATGGACGATCGCGCAAAAGGGACTAGGAAAGGCGGAGCTGGAGGCAAGGCCAACGACGTCAATGCGGACTTGATCGCCGTTGTGGTTGCCATGGACAGCAGCGCCCCCTGCGTTCTGACCATCCCGCAGGCAAACGCCCTGCCCTCGGGCCCGTTCGAGCTTGCTCACCGTTCGCTGCAGTCAGGCCTCAGGGGATGGGTGGAACAACAGACCGGCCAGCCGCTCGGCTATATCGAACAGCTCTACACCTTCGCCGATCGCGACAGGGTTGGCGCTGACGACCGCGTGGTCTCTATCAGCTATCTGGCGCTCACCCACCAAGACGAAGCTGGCGACCCGGCTGGGCGACACTGGGGAAGCTGGTACGACTATTTCCCGTGGGAGGATCACCGCTCCGGCACACCGGCGGTCGTGTTGGACGAATTGCGGCCGCGCCTGATGGAATGGGCGGATGGCACTGACGACGGTACGACACGCCTCGACCGACGACGGCGGGCGGCGATCGCCTTCGGCTTTGACGACCGCCATTGGAACGAGGAACTCGCGCTTCAACGTTATGAGCTGCTCTACGAAGCCGCCCTGGTGGAGGAAGCAATACGCGCCGGACATTCCGCTGCGCCCACCTCGGTGTCGGGCAGATCGATGATCGCCGATCATCGTCGCATCCTGGCGACCGGCATTGCGCGGCTGCGCGCCAAGATCAAATACCGGCCGGTCGTATTCGAACTGATGCCGCCGGTCTTCACGCTTTTGCAGCTGCAGCGGACCGTGGAGGCGCTTGCCGGCAGGCTCGTGCGTAAGCCGAACTTTCGCCGGCTGATCGAGCAGCAGGAGCTGGTCGAGGAGACCGGTGAGACAACCGCGGAAACCGGCGGCCGGCCGGCGCAACTTTATCGCTTCCGTCACGCCGTTCTCGACGAGAGGGTGATAGCCGGAACAAAATTGCCGCTCTCGCGCGCTTGACCCGCCTTGCGCCGCGCACGGCGTGGCCCTTGTGAGAACCGGGATTGTCGAGAATGACGATGTCGCCCGGCTTCAGTGTTTTGTTGAGTTCGGTTTCGACATAGACGCGAAAGGCCTGCGTATTGATGGGTCCGTCAATGACCCAAGGCGCCTCCACCCGATCATGCCGCAGCGCCGTGATGAAGGTCATCGTCTTCCAATGGCCATATGGTACGTGGGCCATCAGCCGCTTGCCGCGCACACCCCAGCCGCGCAACGGCGCCATGTTGGTCTTGACCCATGTTTCATCCAGGGAGACCAGGCGCGCAGGGTCAATGCGGTCTGATAGCGCATCCATTGCGCACGCCGGCGCATCAGCTTTGGCTTGAGCTGCTCGGCCGGCAGAACGGTTTTTTTGAAGCTCTTGCCCTCGCGGTGCAGGAAGCGACCGACGCTCGCAGGAGACCACGTTCAGCCAGTGCCGCCGTCGATTGATGAAGCGTCATGTTGGCATGTCGCTCAACCTCGCCCAGGACGAAAGCACGGTGCTCCCCGTCGATCAGATAGGGCCGATGACCACCCATCTTGCCGGGTGCCGCACTGCCAAGGCGACGCTTGCGGCCTCGGGCGTTTCCTGGGCGAAGGCGGTGGCGATGAAAGCCGAGACGACGCCACAGACTGCGCTGGCGGATAGTAGTTCGCGAGTCAGCCACGGTAGCGGTCGCTACGAACCGCGCAGCACATTGTCATCGGTACATTCCGTCCCATGCCTGAAATGAGCAGTGCAGCCATGTCGCCTCCTCCGCAGTCACCGTGGCGAAAGCAATCCTTCCGCTGCCACACGGACCTAATGTCGCCTGGCACTAGCTTGCTTCAGCAAACCACTTAGCGCAATTCTCAGGAGCTACCGTGTCCGCACCGCAGGCGAGGTCCGGGGAGGCTTGCTCACTCAGTTTGCCATTCTGGAAAGTCGCGTTCTTGCCAACGCGCATATTCGAGATATTCTCTCGCAATCGCCTCTACAAGATCTTGTTGGAGCTCTTTGCGAAGGCACGGCATTTCGCTGATTGCCAAGCTGTGCTCTCTCGCAAAATGAATGGCGCAACGATATCCGTCAACGTCTTCCAAAATGGGACGGACTGCATCTTCCTTCCACTGATCCGCAAGTTCCTGCAGCAATGAAGGTTGTCCTTCTCTTGTGACAAACATGTCTGTGACCCGACGCTTGGCTCTCTCCAGAAAGGCGTCCGAGTTGCCGAGCCGCAACCGCCTTACATACCACCGAAAAGCGCCATCCCAATGCTGACTTCGCGCCATTAAATTGAGAAGGGAGATCGAACCGCCTTCGAGGATGAGCCCCGGCTGGGAACTACGCTCATCCACTTGCATTATCAGCTTACGATGGGCGGTCTCGGCGTCGATGATGCCCGCGGTTAGCGGGCGCGAATCCAAGTAGATCCGCTGGGTAGATTGCAGTTCGGAATCCGAGGGACGCCCGCTGCCGGTGGCGATTTGAGGACAGCATTGTACACGATCCAGCGCAATGACCGGCCATCCGGTCTCTCGTGCAATTTGGATTGCCGCGTCTGTTTTGCCGCTGCAGGTCGGCCCGTAAATCAAATAGATTAGCATGTGTATGCCGCTTAGTTTATCGGAACTAACCGCCCCCAAGCACAAGATACTCGGCAGGCTTTCACCGGACTTGTCGCAAACATTTTGACAAGCGGCGATTATGCCCTGAAACGACGCCATTTTCGAACTTTGTGAAGCCCGAAAGGGCGCAAGCAGCCCGTTCTGGTCGTTCAGTCCAGTCACCAACGCCTCTGTTTGACGTTTGACGACGGTCCACTTTGCACATCTCATGCCGACTGTGACGCAACGCGGCACCAAAGGATGGTGACCTCGTTGTCTCCGGCAAAAGATCCTTGCGCGTCTTGGGTTAATCGAGGCGGCGGCGTACGGGCGCCTTATTGTCTCGGAACATGGCCAGGAAGGCGGCTGATCAACAAAAGTGGAAGACGGTGCCCCGACGACCTCACCGATTTGTGAGGCGACCGAGGATCTGCCCGACATCGTCGATCTCGTCCTCGAGGTGGGCCGTGTGCCGGCCGCGCCGCCAAAGCCTCCTCCCCTGCCGGTCCGGCTGGAAGCCTCGTCGAAACGGCACAGGAGTACACCAAAGCCGCCAGCGCGCAAACACACAGACCGCCGGCGCCAAGGATTTGGCGCTTTTTGCGTGGCGTCCGCTCCGATCTTCCGGAAGGGGAGCTGGCTGCCGTTTTCTGGGCACTCGCTGCGCATCGCCGCTGCGCAACGCCGAACTGGACATCGAGCGGCTACGCGATGAACCGCATGGTCTGCCATTGTGAGGCTCTTGCTCGACACTAATGGCCTCTCCGAGGTGACGAGGCCGAGCCCTGACGCGCGCGTGCTGGAATGGATGACGGGCTCGATGAAGACCGCTCATTTATCAGGTTGTGTCGATCGCCGAGATCCGGCGCGGCGCTGCCCTCATAGACAAAGGTCGGAAACGTGACGCACTGGCCGGATGGCTCGCCCGGGACCTGCCGCAGCGCTTCGAGCCGAGAGTCCTGCCCGTGGACGAAGTGGTTGCCCTGGCCTGGGGCGACCTGACGGGCCTCGCGAAGCGGCGTGGCCGCGGTCTGTCATCGATGGACGGGCTGATTGCAGCCACCGCGATTTCCTGACCCATCACATGGCGGGGATATTCATGCGCTGACGGCGAAACACCCAGATGTCCCGCACCTACCACGATCAATATGGAAACGCCTCGGTGGCAGCCACGAGGTCGATGTCATTGAAGATGAGATGAAATAGGCGGATCAGCTCTGCTTTTCGCATCCTTGACGCGCGCTTCATGACAGGCCTCGGCCAAGGGCGTCGAGTTTAGCTTCCGGTTGGATGCTTGCCCTCACCTGTGGCTATGCTTACGGCCATCCCGATCGAGAAAAGCATCGAACGCGGCAGCGACAGCGCGAATTACAAAGCGATGCTCCCGCCGTACGCGGACAAAACCGTTTTCGAAGTCCACTATCCCGTCCTCGGCCAGCATCGCCAAGCGTTCAGCTGAATCGAGAAGACGGATCGGATCAGATCCGTGGGCGGCACAGATTGCCTGCACATCGGCCTCGAGATCGCACATTAGTCGCTCGATAATTGCGGCTCGCACGCGGTCGTCGTCGGTGAGGCGATAGCCCTTTGACGTCGCCAGACGGCCAGCTGCGATGTGCTGGATGTAGGAATCCCGTGTAACTTCGTTTTGGACGTACCCCTCGCCGACGCGGCCGATAGCCGACGCGCCGAAACCGATCAGGGTTCTGCAGGTGGTGGCCGAGTAGCCCAGCGAGTTACGCCGCAGGCGACCCGTTTTCTGTGCCAGCGCGAGCTCGTCGTCCGGCAAGGCGAAATGGTCGAGCCCGATCTCGCGGTAGCCGGCGGCAATCAGCGTCGCGGCCACGGCCGCATACTGTTCGGCGCGGGCAGCGCTGCCCGGAAGAACTGCCTCCTCGATGAGGCGCTGATTCTTTACAAGCGACGGGATGTGCGCATAGCCGAACACCGCAAGCCGGTCGGGGCGCATTGCGACCGCCGCCCTCGCGGTCTCGACGCAGGACTGCACCGTTTGATGCGGGAGACCGAAGATGAGGTCGAAGTTGATGCGGCTTACTCCATGCCGGCGCAGCATTTCCACGGCAACCGACGTCTGCGCCTCACTCTGAACCCGGTTGATCGCTTTTTGAACAATGGGATCGAAGCTCTGCACGCCGAGACTCACACGGTTCACGCCGGCCGCTCCTAAGGCCTCGGCCATCTCGGCCGTGAACGTGCGCGGATCAATCTCGACGGCGACCGTAGCTGTTTTCGTGAGAGCGAAGCGGCGTCGCAGGAACTCCATCAGAGCCAGGAACTCGGCTGGTCCTATGAGAGACGGCGTTCCGCCGCCGAAATGCATGTCGCTCACGGGCAGCCTCTGCGGCGCTCGCTCCGAGACCAAACGGATCTCGTCACGCAGCGCCGCCAGATAGTTGAGGATCGGCGCATCATGGCGGGTGATGGTGGTGGGGAAGCCACAATACCAGCAAGCTGATCGGCAGAACGGAACGTGAAAATAGAGCGAGACCGGATCGTCAGCCGGCAGGTTCCTGAGCCATTCCTCATAAGCCTCGGCGCCGACCGCCCCAGAGAACTCCGACACGGTCGGATAGATAGTGTACCAAGGCAGGCCGGCCTCGCGATATTTTGTGGTCTGCAACAGTTACCGTCCCATGCTGATAACCACCAACCTTACCGCTGCGCTCGCCTGTGTCTTTGCGCTATGTCAGTCCGTTCGCTTTGGGCTTGAAACTTGTATTTCGCAGCAATAGCGGCCGTTCAGTCTTGGCTGGACAGCGATGGTCTGAGCACTCGGGCAGCAACTGGCCATGGCTGTTCCCGCCGAGATCCTCACGCGCACCGTTAAGTTCCACCATCCCTTCCCTTCAGCTTGCGCCTGGTCGAGGAGATTCTGCTGAGCGCGGCTGCCGCATCCGACGAGATAACACGGCCTTGGGACCAGACTAGCTCGCCAGCCAGCGCAGCCCCATGGTGATCTCTGGCATCTCGATGAGCTCGTTTTGTGAATTGCTGGCAAGAAGCATTAGCTGTGGCGCGCCGTCTATCAGGACGAGAGCTTGCTCGACGCGACCGTTAGGTCCGCCGCAATGCCAAGGCCGGCGCGCGCCTAGTGACTCCGTGCTGGAGGCAAGGCTGCGCGTTCAGCGCGTGATTATCGACCATCGCGCTCGCTAAAATGACGGCGTCGTACCGAGCGGTGCCGCCGCATGATGTCTCAACGTCGGGGCTCACAGCAAACAAAGCTGTCGCCATTGAACGAAACTGTCGCGAAGCGAACAGACGAACCGTAGGCGAAACGTTTGCCGTTCGTGCTTGGGTTGATCCGCAAGGCAAAAAGGAAGGAAGAGACCAAGGTCCGCCGGCACACTTGAGCTTCAAGCCGCAGCGCGTCGTCAGGATGGCACGTCATTTGCAGTAGCCTTTTTGACGGCCCGCCCACAACTAGCGGAGATGACGGTGGTGATTTGGACAGAATTGTTGAATGGCGTCGTCTCCGCGATAATTATATTTGTAACAACAATTGCATATTTGTAGCAATACTACCCAATCATATTCTCAATTTCTCATGAACATCTGGCATTACGAGCGCATCAAAACTGCTCAAATTCGACTCAATGCGCATCGTTATCGACTGTTTCCTTAGCAAAAATTCATTCACTGACGTCCATTCCTTTTACTCTTTGAACGGAGATCAACAATGAACATTAGGAGCCTCCTCCTCGGCTCAACTGCGGCACTGATTGCCGTTTCCGACGCTCGCGCCGTGACCGCCGTTGCCGAGCCTGACCCGACTGAGTACGTTAAAATCTGCGACGCTTACGGCTCGGGCTACGTCTACATTTCAGGCACTGAGACCTGCCTGCGCATCGGCGGCTATGTCCGTTACGACGTCGGCTTGGGCCATATGGTTGATCACGCAAGAACCTCGGATATGAGGACTGGTGAGGATCAGGGCACATGGCAAAACAACACGCGCTTCACATTGAAAACTTGGACCGGCCAGGAGACCGAACTCGGCACGTTGAAGACCTACACCGAAACCCGCATGAACTTCGGCAACCGCCACACTTCGGTTTCGGACAGTTCTCGGTCCCATGCCTTCAACGGAGACAGCACCTTGACTTTCGCCTGGATTCAGCTTGGTGGCCTCCGAGTTGGTAAGGACTGGTCGGCCTTCGACATGTTTATTGGCGGCGCGGGTGACGTACTCAACCAGACGCCGGTTCCGTACGGCGCTTTCGATACCAATGTGGTTCAGTACTACTTCGACGCCGGGAACGGCTTTTCGGCCGTGGTTTCGCTCGAAGAAGGCTCGGGCGTGGTCGGCACAATCGACAGCTACGCTCCGCACGTAGTCGGCGGCTTGAAATACACACATGGCTGGGGCGCGATCACCGGCGTTGCCGCTTACGACAGCAACTACGAATCGGTGGCCGCCAAGGTCCGTGTCGACATCAATGTCACCAACGAACTGTTGCTGTTCGGAATGTTCGGCTACGGTTCCAGGGGCAAGCTCAACGACAACTCCACGAACGCGATCGACGCTCATGGTCGCGGCTTCTATAAGATTTGGGGCGGGAACTGGGCTTTCTGGGCTGGCGCCGCTTACGAGCTCAACGAGACAACTTCGTTCAAGCTTCAGCTCTCCGGTGATCAGCTCAAGAACCATGGTGTCGCTGCAAACGTCGCCTATGCGTTTCTTCCAGATTTCACAGTTACGGCGGAACTCGACTATGGCCGATACGGTAACTTCGCCGTCGGCAAGGTGGACGCTTCCAACGTGAATTGGACCAACGCCAACAAGAAGAGCAGTGTCGGCGGAATCCTCCGTTTCGAACGCTCATTCTAACGGATGAAAGGGTTGAGCTCCGAGATCCGGTTGAGCGGACCAATCCGGCAACACTCCAAGAGAACGTCGCATGGAAGCTATACGAGATTGAAGCCTCGATCTCGGGGCCGGACGATGTTTCATATCAGATCTGGTCCGGATGATCGCGCAGGCGATATTCATCGCTCGATTATGTGTTTTTGATCTGCAGCTCTTTTCATTTCTCATCCCTTCCGCCCGCTTGACGGACCCTGCCATCCAGCAGTACCCGGCCAGGTTTCAGATCCGAACTTGAAGGCCCAGTCGGGTCAGGACGTGTTCAACTTGTTGAGCGATTGTGGGGATGCGGCCCGACGCACTTGAAAATCGCAAATGGATCGCCTCCGTTCAGCCATCCCTGGGAAATTCGGGCGCGAGAGAACACGCTCCAGAGCATAAGCGAGGCTGATCGAGGAACAGACGATTCTCAGGCGACGCTCCATCCGATCTTGCGCCTGGCCGAGACGATCGCCCGACGATCACCGTCGCGGCCCGAATGCGCTTGACAAGATAGCGCTCGCCCGTTCAACCTGAGGCATTCACCAGGGGGGTCCCGGCAAGGGGCTGAGATACTGCTGGCTTTCGCGGCGCAGTGACCCGTTGAACCTGATCCAGTTCATACTGGCGTAGGGACG
>NZ_JAMYSV010000044.1:0-14471 GCF_040322115.1 Mesorhizobium sp. M0195
CGCGACAGGGTCGTCAGCTGCTTTTCGAGTGAACCGTCGTCATGGGCCTTGGCCAGCATCGCCACGAGCGTGGCCGCCGTGACGAGCTGGACGCTATGGTTCTGCCGGATCGCCTCGCGCCCGAGAGCCACCGCCAGATGTGTCTTGCCCGTACCTGGCAGACAGGGCTAATAATGCCCGTTATCAGCAAGACAACGGAACACGGATTATTCGCTACGCCTTTCATCCGCGCTCTGGCGAGGAGGTGGTCGTTGTCGGACGGCAGCGCTATTGCGGCGAGCCGGCCTTTGTGGGCCGGCAGCCGGATGGCAGCTTGGCACTGGTGCCGATCTGGATGACCGAAGAATCCGCGGCCGCGATGACGCTCGTCGGGGCGCCACGCCTTGCCCTTCCCTGCCTGCGCGATCTGCGTCGCGAGATCGACACCTGTTTAAGCTTGCTCGACGGCGACTCACGCCGTGGAGGAGAGAGCCATGCAGAAAAGGCAGCCTATTTCCGCCCAATCGGATCTGTTTGCGGCGCAGACTGCGCCACAGGAACTTCCGAGCGACTTCCGTCAGCGCCTCCTGCCATTGATCGAGGCGCTGCTGAGGGAAGCGGCGAAGAAGGCGGCGGATCATGAAGATCACGCCTGAGCATCTGGCGCGCGGTGCCTATGTCTATATTCGCCAGTCCACAGCCGATCAGCTTGTCAACAACCCGGAGAGTCGGCATCGCCAATACGGTCTTGCCGACCGGGCGCGGGCACTTGGCTGGGAGATCGTGGTCGTCATCGACGATGATCCCGGTCGCTCCGGATCCGGCGTCACGCGCCCCGGCTTGAGAAGCTGCTCGCAGCGATCTGCGAAGGGCGGGTGGGCGCGGTGCTGGCGATCGAAGCGTCACGCCTGGCGCGCAATGGGCGGGACTGGCACACATTAAATCGAGTTTTGCGGCTGTTGCTCGGCATGAAGGGCACGATGAGCGAACTTGAGCTTTCGATCCTGCGCGCCCGCTCGCTCGAAGCGCTAAAGAACAAGGCGCGGCGCGGTGAGCTGTTTCTGGCAGTGGCGGTCGGCTACGTGAAGGCGGGCAATGACCGCATCGAGATGGACCCCGATCTGCGCGTGCGCGAAGCGATCACGCTCGTCTTTAAGCGCTTTGCCGCCTTGCAGAGCATTCGCCAGGTGCATCTGTCGCTACGCCATGAGGGAATCATGCTGCCGGCCGTCAACTACACCCGCGCGGCCGGGCGGACGATCGTCTGGAAGCTACCCGTCTACAACACCGTGCATCACATTCTTACCAACCCGATTTACGCCGGTGCCTATGCCTTTGGCCGGACCGGCAGCCGGATCACCATCGAAAGTGGCCGCAAACGTATCGTGCGGGGCTTGCGCAAGGAGCGATCGGACTGGGAGGTCTTGCTCATCGACCATCACGAGGGTTACCTGAGCTGGGCAGACTTCGAAAGGAATCAGCGCCTGATTGCAGACAACGCCAACGGTAAGGGCGTGATGGCACGCGGTGCGCCGCCGCGGCGAGTTGTTGTTGGGCGGCCTTCTGCGCTGCGGCCATTGCGGCCGCAAACTGCACGTCGCTTATTCTGGCCGAAACGGCAAGATCGGGCGCTATCACTGTCGTGGCGCGTTCCTCAACCATGGCACGGATCCATGCATCAGCTTCGGATCGCTGCGCGTCGATGAAGCCGTCGGCACCGAAGTCTTGGAACGGCTTCAACCCTTGGGCATCCAAGCAGCTGTTCAGGCGATCGAGACATCCAAGGCGCAGAGCGCTGAGAAGGGGCGTCAGATCGAGCTCGCGCTTGAACAGGCACGCTATGAAGCGGCCCATGCGCAGCGCCAATATGACGCCGTCGATCCCGACAATCGGCTCGTGGCAGGCGAACTTGAGCGGCGCTGGAATGCTGCGCTTGCGGTTGTGCGAGAGCGCGAAGCCGAACTCGACGCCCTCGAAACCAAAAAGCCGGAAGCACTCAGCGAGGCCGAGCGCCAGGAGCTGCTGCACATGGGCGCCGATCTTGAACGAGCGTGGCATCACGCAAATGCCACCAGCGTCACTCGCAAGCGCATCATTCGCAGGGTTGTTCGCGAGATGGTCGTCCGTGTCGAGAATGACCGGATCGAGATGGTGGTGCATTGGCAGGGCGGCGATCATACCACGCTCTCCGTCAAGAAGAACAAGCTCGGTCATCACAGGTGGGGTGCCGCGCCCGAGATCGAACCGCTGATCCGGGCGCTAGCGCGCCAGCTGCCGGACAAGGCGATTGCGGCCCTTCTCAATCGACTCGGTAAGACCACCGGCCGGCAAAACGGATGGACGCAGGCGCGTCTGCACCTTCCGTAGCCAACACAACATTGCCGTCTACAGACACGGCGAGCGCGCGGCGCGCGGCGAGTACACCTTGCAGGAAGCGGCAGAGAAGCTGGGCGTGCGGGCAATGACGGTGCTTCGCATGATCCGCGCCGGTCATCTGCCGGCCGAGCAATACTTCAAGGGCACGCCTTGGGTCATTCGCGGTCAGGATCTCGTGCGTCCCGACATTCAGCACTATGCCAACAGCGGTATGCGACGCCCATTATCGCAAGGGCAAGATCAACAGCCGATGCTTTTTCAATGACATAGCGAGGTGTGCATTATGACGCGGGATCGGGAGGTCCAAGGAACAGGACCGTGTCGCCATGGGCAATCCAGCGGCAGGTCGCCAGTTCCCGGATTTGGCGCTGATCCAGCGACGGCTGCGCGTCGAAGTCGAAGCCATCGAGTTCGCGCACAAACGGGAACTGCGCGATCTTGCCTGCCATGGAGATGCGCCGCTCGTCGCGCCTCGCGATCTCGCGCGTCACCAGGAAGGCCAAAGCCTCGCGCAAGGTCATTTGCGAACGCGCCGCTTCGTCCAGCAGCGTATCGAGCTGATCCCGGATCGCAGTCAGCTTCAGCCGGTCGAGCTGAGCCACCAGCATCTCGTGATCGACCGCCGTCATCACCAGCTGCCTCCCACCAGTGCCTCATATTCGGCCAGTGGCCGCAACAGAGCGGAAGGCGCAACGATATCCGCCGGCGCCGATCGTGCCGGCGCAGCAGCGTTGACCACGCCGGCAAGATGCGCGCGCCCAACAATCCGTTGGCGACGTCCCCGGCACAAGGCATGATCCGCCACCACCTCGCCCGCATGACGCACGATAAGGCAGCACCACGACTTGGACGCTCTCCCCGATCAGCCGCCAGGGAACCGAGTAACTGTTCGTGTCCAGGTCGATTGCGCAGTCCGCCTGGACCTTGCGCACGAGATCCCGCAGCTGCCCAAACGGCGCCCGTCCGCCGAGAGGGCGAAGCGCCACGGCCTCTTCGGCAAAGCGCTCCGCAGGAGCCACGCCGGTCGTGCCATGCACACGCTGATCGGCAATCTCGCGCGTCCACCGGCCCAGATGTGCCTCGAACGCCGCCCAATTCTCGACCCGGCGGGCGGCAATCGCATTGCGCTTGACGTAGTCGACCCCGCGTTCGTCCTTCCCCTTCGTACGAGCCCGGTAGGGCGCACAAGCCCGTGGCGTAAATCCCCGGTAGCGGGCAAAGGCGTGCAGCCTCACATTGAACCGCACCTCCCGCGTCGTCGCATCGTGATGTTCGACCAGCGCCTTCGGGTTGTCGAACAGCACTTCCGTCGGAACCCCGCCGAAGCGAAGGAAGGCTCCTTCCCTCCCCTCGAACCAGTCCGCCTGGCGCTCCCGAAGCGAGGGACAGACATGCAGCCGACGCGAGTAACCCAGCGTTGCCACAAACAGGTGCACCCGAACACGCTCGCCGCCGATCCACGCCCGCGTGTCGCCAAAGTCGATCTGCATCTGATGTCCCGGCGCCGTCTCAAACCGAACCGTCGCGCGCTTCTGCGCCCTCAACTCCCGACGCCAACCCTGCACCCGAAGCTCCACCGAACGAAGCCCTATGACGATCCCATGT
Organism: Mesorhizobium sp. M0195; assembly: GCF_040322115.1. Taxonomy (NCBI): domain Bacteria; kingdom Pseudomonadati; phylum Pseudomonadota; class Alphaproteobacteria; order Hyphomicrobiales; family Phyllobacteriaceae; genus Mesorhizobium; species Mesorhizobium sp. M0195. The sequence continues at coordinate 3,961 of NZ_JAMYSV010000044.1, forward strand.
TCGCTCTCCAGTTCCTGGCGCACCACATCGGCATTGCCGCCATGGCGGAAGAAGCTCTCCCGCAGCCTGCGGCGCGGCGATCGTATTGCCTCGCCCACGAGTGTTCCCAAAGAACAATGCCGTTGCCTCACTCGGATGTTCTCGATTGCCTCACTGGTTGTTCCCGAGATTTAGCCTCTGCCGATCCGGGGATGATCTCACCGCATGACCTCTACAATTTCCGTCCGCGCGGCATCGGCGAATGGCCCGAACACCAACGCATTGGCTTGCGTACTGCGCCAGATTTTCATTCGACGCTGCACGGTCCGAATGAGGCCGTCCGCACAGCCCTCAGGTGCCCGCGATCTACCGCACCCTTCTCCTGCTATACGGAACCGGCATGCGCATCGGCGAGGCGCTTCGCTTAGTCTTGGAAGATATGAACTTGAGCGAGCAGATCATCACCGTCCGCGATACGAAGTTCTTCAAAAAGCGTCTCCTGCCGATCGGACCAAAGCTCAACCGCGAGCTGGCTGCGCATATCGAACGGCGTCGTCTTCTCCCATTGCCGCATGGGGAAGAATCTCCATTGTTCACTACACGCGATGGCCGGCCGTGGCACTACGTGCGGGTCATCTCCTGGTTCCAGCATGTCCGCCACGCCGCCGGTATCAGTTGCCCTGTCGGCGAGACCCGGCCGCCACGGCTGCACGATATTCGTCACACGGCCGCCGTGCACCGGGTGATTGCCTGGTATCGCTCCGGTCAAGACGTGCAACGTTTGCTCCCGCAACTCGCAACCTACCTTGGCCACATCGATATACGTTCAACACAGCGCTATTTGCACATGACGCCGGATCTCCTCGATGCGGCCAGTCCGCGCTTTGCGCAATACGCGATGGGGGCCGACCATGAAGGGTGAGAGCCCCCCTTGGTCCGTGGATCCGCCGGTTCCTGTTGGAACATCTGGTCGCCGAGCGCAATCTTTCCCGCAACACCCAAGCCAGCTACCGCGACACGCTTAAACTGCTGCTGCCGTTTGCCAGCAAAAAAGGAGGCTGCGCCGTCGATCGTATGACAGTGGAAGAGCTGACGCCGGCAATTGTCCGCAAGTTCCTGGACCACCTGGAACGTGATCGCCGATGCAGCGAAGCGACCCGCAACCAACGGCTTGCGACCATTCATTCACTGGCACGCTTCATCGGCATGCGTTCGCCGGTCCACCTGGCCTGGTGTTCCGAGAGAAGGGCAATACCATTCAAGAAGACGGCAAAGACCGCGATCGGATATCTCGAAAAGGCCGAGATGGATGCGCTCCTCGGTCAACCCGACAGGCGCACGGGTCTTGGGGTGCGCGACCATGCCCTGCTGCTATTCCTGTACAACAGCGGTGCTCGCGCCGATGAGGCAGCAAAATTGACGGTTGGCAACCTTCAACTGGGCGCGTCTCCGTCAGTGCACCTTCATGGCAACGGAAACAAGGTCCGGATCTGCCCAATGTGGCCAACGACGGCAACCTCATTGACCCGCTTCGTGACCGATCGGGATAAGAGCGATGCAGTCTTTCTGGGGGCGGACGAAGGAGCCTTTGACACGGTTCGGAATACACCGCATCGTGACGCAATATGCCGCCGAGGCGAGCAAAACCGTGCCGCCTTGGCCACGAAGCGCGTCAGCCCGCATACGATTCGGCACACGACAGCCGTCCACCTCCTGCGTGCAGGCGTCGATATCAACACGATCCGTGCCTGGCTCGGCCACGTGTCGTTGGACACCACGCACATCTATGCGGAGGTCGATCTCGAAATGAAGGCCAAAGCGTTGGCCAAGGTCGATATCAGCGGCTTGAGGGAGTCACCTCGTCAACGTTCTCTGCCGTCATTGATGGCATTCCTGAAAGCCTTGTAGACTCCAACCGTCGCCCTTTATGTTGCGAGCCGGGCCAGGGAAACCGCCGCCATCTCTGGCTCGCCTCCAACAACCGCAACATAAATTTGGCCGCAACATAACGGCTGTAGCCATATCCGTCGGGATGGCTTCCTCGATACTCCTCCCACAAGATGAGGAGCGTGACGCCCGGCTCTTGAGCTCGACAGCAAGATCGGCCCAGTTCGGCTCTGTACGCCGCCGCGTACCCTGTTTGACGCCATTGCGAGCGAAGAGTTTGTTCTCAAGCGCGTCATCGGTCAGCTCGCCTGGCAGGGGCCAGCGCAACCCGATTGCCGCTGCGCGCCGCAGATTATCCTGCCGTACTGCGTGCTATTCCCAGAACGACCGCAATCTCGCGGGAGGTGGTCCCGCTTCCGGCAAGCCGAAGCATTTGTCTCAACTGTCTCATGTTCAGCCTTCTCTTTGCCGGCAGCAAAATGTCCTCGTTCATCGCGAGGCAATTGATGCCAAAGTTGCTGACCCAGGAGGTAATCTTCAGTGCCGAAAACCGGCCGGTCTTTGGTTGGAATGGTGGCCGGCTTCATACCGGAATGGTGGCCGGTGCATCGGAATGCCGGCCGGCTTCACGTCGGAATCCGCAAAGACGCTCCGTGCCACACCGCCCAGTAATCAAAACTGTTATAACAGACACTTCATATAACTTCACAGAATCTTTGCGACCGGAGATCACCGACAATGGTACTTCTCCGCAAAGTCTGCTGTCCGGCACGGCCAAGAGAGCTCTGCGATCGGACGCAGAGCACGCAATAATGGGAGTTAACGGCCAATGGCAAGAAAAGCGCTCATCCTGGTAGAAGGCGTTGCAGATATCGGTCTGTTATACGTGAAAGCGGCCCAGCGTCTTGGCCTGCGTCCAATCACCCTGTCGGCTGATCCAGCTCAATACGACTATCTTGCGGCAGAAAGCGTTGACGCCATCCGTGTCGATACGAACAATCTCGATGCGCTGATCTGCGAATGTTCCCGGTTACGTGCGACGAATGACATTGCTGGCATTACGAGCGCAAAGGAGTCAGTCTATGCGAGAGTTGGCAACCTCTGCCGGCATTTCAATCTACCGGGACCGAACCCCACATCGATTGAACGATGCTGCGACAAACCTGCTCAACGTCAGCTCCTCGCGGAGGCCGGCGTTCCCATACCTGCTTTTCGCGTGGCGGCGAATGCGATTGACGTAGAAAGTTCCGCCTTGGAGATCGGCCTGCCGGCAATTCTTAAGCCAGCCGCAGGCAGCGGCAGCATGGGAGTTCGATTGTGCCGCAATCTCGATGAGGTAACCGAACATACGAACTATCTATTGGGCGGGAAGCACATATGGCGGTCCCCGCCGAAGATACTGGTCGAAGAATTCGCACAAGGCCCCTATTGTTGGGCCGACATAATGGGAGATCAGATCATTGGAATTGGCACCTCTGACTTCGGTCCCGCACCGCATTTCGTCTCTCGTGAGTCCACCATTCCGGCCCCGCTAATTGATGACGAGCATAGGCGCATCGCCAATGTTTCGCTGAGCTGTTTGCGAGCTCTCGGCCTTGGCTGGGGGCCAACGGGCATTGAACTCCGGTGGACGAAGCGCGGCCCGGTCGTCATTGAAGTCAATCCACGTCTTCATGGCACACCCACTCCCCAACTGGTTCAGCTGGCTTACGGTGTCGATCTCATCACCGAGCATATCAAGCTTGCCATCGGGGACGAATGCGATTTGCGTAGAAGTCATTCGCACACTGCGGCCGCGCGGTTCCTAGTTGCTGATCGCGATGGCACCCTTGACTGGATCAGTGGGGACAGTCAAGCGGCTGCCGTATCAGATGTCGCCGAGGTCAAATTTTATGTTGGACCCAAGACGCCGATCGTAAGGAAAGGCGATTTCCGAGACCATATCGGACATGTCATGGCCGTTTCCCCCAGCTTTTTTCAGACACAGTTCATACTGCAGCAAGCTGTCGACTTAATCAATTGGTCCATCACACCATTTTCGATCGCCGGCGAACAGGAACAACCTGCGGACTCTCGCATCCCCGCACCAGCGTAGGTGGCCACAGGTGAGAGGTGATCATCGCCGAATATTGCGCATGAGAGCGCGAGAGAGACGGGGTTAAAAGCATCGATGTGTCAGAACAGAGGGCGTTGATACGGCAGATCGCGGACGCTTATGAGGCCATCGGAATTTGACGAGAGGCATTTTGTCGGAAAACTGCATCGCCGACTAGGTCTTGTGGCCAGGGACATGCTTCGCACAACGATCATTGACCAGAATGACCTCAAAGCCGCGCTACTCTAGAGCGGCGGACGTTCAGGTTGAAGGCATTCCGATTATGTCGGGCATGTGATTGATCGGGATAGGGGGACGCCTCGCGGCGCCGCCCCTCCCACACCGCCGGGCATACGGGTTCGTACCACGGGGGTTCGATCAGATTAAGCTTGGGCAGAGACATGAAGTCGAGGGAGGCCGAGAGACTCGAAGTAATGGTTGCTACGGCCTGTTGGACCGCCGGGTGTCCTGACATGCGCCAGAATCCCGTCGGTGAACCGGCGGCAACCGCAGCTCCGAAACTGGTACGCCATGACGACGTAGTTCCTTGAAGCGGTTGTGTCCGTTCCCCCATTGCCGCCAGAGATACATGCGTAGTCTCCGGCGGATCCACGCTTCCGGATGTGCGAGTACTCGAGGCGTCTGACAGAAGCTGAAGTAGCCGCGCCAACCGATAAGGTATGGCTTCAACTCTTTGATCATCTGCGGCAGACTGAGTCCCCCTGTCTGGAATGTCATGTCCCGGATCAGCGCCTTGAATTTGGCGACAGCCTTTGGCGCGATGCGCGTCCCGGGCGGAAGCCATAGCTGTGCTCCGAGAATGTCGCGTCCCACTGCTCTTGCAAGACCTGCAGCAGGGCTTGCTGGATCAGTCTGTCGACGACGCAAGGTACGCCGAGTTTTCTGACCCCGCCGTCCGGCTTGGGGATTTCGACAGCTTGACCGGCTACGGCTGACAGGTTCCTTCGAGCAATCGAGACCGGATGCTTGCCAGTGCTCACGCAGGTAGCCCTTGGCGTGTCCATTAGCTGTTCTGTCCAGGCCGGGCTTTCGGGTGCCGACTTCGCCACGAGTGGTTCGGCCCCTTGGTAACCGCTGACAGGGGATCACCCCGTTCCCTCGGTTCCAGGGCCAGTGAATACTGGGTCTTCTGCCGCTTTCCACTCATGAGTTGCCAGTCCTATTTGCCACTTCCAATCGTTCGGGCCTTCGGTCATCGTTTCCGGCTCGGCCTATCCGTTTGCTCCGCCTTTCGGCCTTGGAGTGCCTCACTAGCCTTGCCGACAGCATCACCTACTACGCCCTCTGCTGACTCCTGCATCACGGTCAGGTCACCTTGCGGTTCCCTCAGTTCCGAAGTCGGAACGCGACGCAGGCCTCCCCAGGTGAGTTCAATCGCCTTCCCCGCGCACCTGCCGGATCTACAGCCCTGCCCCTTGATGGATATGGACTTCGCGACACGTTGCCCGCTCGTCCGGCCAGGCGATGCCTCATATGCGGTTTCTGTTCGTCAGTGCAATACGACGTATAGGCAAGGCTATCAGGGTTGGCAGTGCGATACTCCTCCCACAGGAGCACCCGCGTTACGCCGCGGCGGCGCAACTCCTTCTCCACATAGGTCCAATCGGGCACCGGCCGACGGGCGCTTTGCGATGCCGCCACCGGCGCCGGGGAGAGCAGCAGCTCAAGGCCCTCGTCATCCATCCCGTCGGGCAGCGGCCAGCTCAGCCCGGCAAGACGGACGCGCCGTAGATAACCATGCACGACGCCATTGCTCACCCCGAGCGTATGCGCGATGGCGCGCTCGGTCACGCCCTGGACATGCCTTAGACGTAAAACTTCTCTGATCCGGCGCATCGACAATCTCTGGGTTGGCGTAAGGCTTCCTCGTTTTGAACGAGGCATCCTGTAGACTGGCTGAGCTGTCGGCCGAATCGTCCCGCACCTCCGAAAAGGTGCTCACGATCGTCTGAAATCGCTGCTCACGATCGCCTGAAATCTTGCTCATGATAGTGAAATTCGTGCTCACGATCGCCTGAAATACGCAGAGATGTCCACGCCGCGCCAGCCCACGACATTCGACATTGTGCGATGCGCGACGCCTGACCACGCTCGGCTGGTCTCGCGTTGAGAGGATCGATGACGATCTCGGCCGTGGCCGTCCATCAGGGTCCGGACCACGACGGCGCCGCGCGTTGGCGCCGCTTGATGAACAACCGCTTCGGCGCAGCGAAACACCCAGTGGTAGGCGTTGCTTCGATCCGCACGCCGGTCTCGTCGGAGGCGATGACCTTGGCCCGGCGCAATGCCGCGACGGCCTTGTCGCACTCGGCCACGAAGGCGCCCTGCGCACGGGGCAACATGTTCATCAGTCCGCCCTGGCTGATGGTGAGACCGAAAACAGCAGGCCAAGCCATTACGCCCGACCTGGCACGAGTCGGCGTGAAAGAAGACCCCTTATTCAGGACCGCCAACAAACACGGGCGGCCGTCGCCCTGCCCAGGGAATGGCCTCCTCCAGATCGCGAGCGACACGGACCAGCATCGCCTCTTCACCGAAGCGGCTCACGATCTGAACGCCGATCGGCAGCCCGTCGGCGCTTTGTGCTAAAGGCAATGATACTGACGGCTGCCCGGTAATGTTGAATACACCAACCTGTGAATAGAGCGCAGAAGTCACTTTCATGAAATCCTCTGCAGAAATGGTCGGATTAGTCGTGTTATAAATGCCATGTGGAAAAGCCACGATCGGCATAGTCGGGGTCAAGACTATATCGAAAGAATGTAGCGCTTCGCCTACTTGCAACCTCATTATCCGGAGAGCCTCATGAACCTCCCGAGAATAGGATAGCGGTAAATTCTTGCCATACTCATTAAGCTTAAGAGTAACTGGCTCCACGGTCTCCGCGTTGAGACTGCGGCCCATGGCCTGAGCTGAAATTTCGAGCGAACCACTGCTCAGGCTCGTTAAGCCGAACCATATCTTGCAGAGGTCCTCCACCTCAAAAGGTGCATCGATATCAATTACGGTGTGTCCCATTTCTTCTAAAAGGCGAGCCGTAGAGTCGACTGCCTGCATGACGTCAGGCTCGATATCAACCGCACCCCACGGCGTCATCGCAACGCCGATCCGCAAAACGCCGGTCGGCTGGGATAATTCACTTACATAGCGGCGATCAGGCTGGACAATGATAAACGGATCGCCAGGATGCGGGCCGGAAAAGACATCCAGAGCCGCTGCCATGTCGCGAACGGTGCGGCACATAACGAAGTTTTTGCTCAGACCAAAGGCTCTGTCCTGTTCGTTTGGGCCGGTAGAAATGCGGCCGCGCGATGGGTTCAGTCCAACAAGGCCACAGAACGATGCGGGTATACGAATCGAGCCACCACCGTCGCCGCCGCTGGCGATCGGGACCATCCCTGCAGCGACAGCGGCCGCAGAGCCCGCCGTCGAGCCCCCGGTTGTTCGGTCAAGATTCCACGGGTTGCGGGTGACCCCGCACAACGCGGACTCGCTACTCCCGATCCCCAGTTCGGGCGTGGTACTGCGACCCAACACACGCAGCCCTGCCGCGCGGGCGCGTTGAATGAAATAGCAGTCCACAGTCGGCCTATTGCCTACGAAGAGCCGACTTCCGAACTCTTGAAGTCGGCCGGCCTCGTAAGTCCCCATGTCCTTGCGCAGGAACGGCACACCGGAAAATGGTCCCGTGTCCGAACCAGGCACAGACTCAGCGTCGTCATAGAACTCGACCACGGCGTTGATGGTGGGGTTGATGCGGTCGTGAGCCTCACGCGCCAATTGGACAAGTTCGATGGCGCTGATCTCGCGTCTGTTTACCAGTTGCGCGAGGCCGGTGGCGTCGTAGGTGGCATATTCAAGCAGTCTCATGCATTGTTTTCCCATCTATCATTGATTCTCCTTCGACCTTTCCGCAGCCGCCCTTACGCCCGCTGAACGCGCTGACAGCGGGCTGGTGCAGTCCTTGCCGGGCTCCACCCGAATCATGCTGCCTTCGCGTCGATGTCACCGACCTTCTCTTAGATCGCCACTCGGGATCGTGAGCTCGGAACAATGCCGTAGGCGATATTCGCCGCAACGCCGAAGATCTTGTCCACGATGTCGTCTTCGATCTATTCGGCTTCCGCCCCCGCCCAGCGCGAATGAGCCGCATCTTACCTTTCCCTCATATGGGTTTGTTCTCATAGCCAGACCTCTGTCTTTCGCTAAGCGAAGACGGGATCTTGAGGCTGAGTTTGGATAGCCGGAGCGCGCACATGACAGGCCACGACGCGCCCGTCTGGCATCGGCACCAAAGGCGGCACGGCTGTGCGGCAACGTTCGACCGCGAGTGGACAGCGCGGGTGGAACGCGCACCCAGTCGGCGGATTGATCGGGCTTGGCACCTCGCCTTCGACGGGCGCCTCTAGCCGAACCCGCGTCGGATCCGGCACAGGAGCCGCCGCGATCAGCGCCTCGGTGTAGGGATGGACCGGCTTGGCGAAGAGCGCCTCAGACGGGGCGAGCTCCACGATCCGCCCAAGATACATGACGGCGACGCGATGCGCGATATGCTCCACGACGCCGAGGTCATGCGAGATGAAGACGAGGGCGATGCCAATCTGCTGCTGGAGATCCAGAAGCAGATTCAGAATCTGTGCCTGCACGGAGACGTCAAGGGCTGACACCGCCTCGTCGGCGATGATGAGAGAGGGGTTAAGCGACAGGGCGCGTGCAATTCCGAGCCGCTGGCGCTGACCGCCCGACAATTCGGATGGGAGCCTGTGCATCATCTCAGGCGACATTCCGACTTTTCGGAGAAGGTCCGCAGCCAGTGCGTTGCGCTGCTTCCGGCTGAGACGCTCAAAGTTTTCGACGGGTTCGGTGATGATTTGCCCGGCGGTAAGGCGCGGGTTCAGCGACGAGTAAGGATCCTGGAAGACCATCTGCATCCGACGGCGCCAAGCGTGAAGCGCGTCCTTCTTGAGGCCCGCAATATCGGTCCCGTCGATTAGCACGCGGCCGCCCGTCGGCTCTACCAGCCGCATCAGGAGCCGCGCGACAGTCGACTTGCCGCAGCCGGATTCACCGACGATGCAAAGCGTCTCGCCCGCCTCAACGGTGAAGGATACATCCTGCACCGCCCGGATCACGGGGATGGTCTTCTTCAGGAATCCCGCACCGAGCGGATAGTGCTTGGTCAGATTGTCGACTTTCAGCAGAGGACCATTCATGCGCCCATCACCTCTTCGGCGCGCCAGCAAGCTGCGGCGTGGCCCGACCCGACATCACGCAGGACGGGCGTCTTTTCGCGGCATATGTCGGTAGCGAACGTGCAGCGAGGTGCAAAGCTGCACCCGACAATGGGCTCGCGCAGGCTTGGGACAATGCCGGAGATTTCTGGAAGGCGGCGCTGACGGCCGCGCCGCGGATCAGGCACCGATCGCATGAGGCCCTGAGTGTAGGGATGCGCCGGACGCGCAAAAAGATCTATCACGTTCGCCTGCTCAACGATCCGGCCAGCATACATCACGATCACGCGTTGGCATGTCTCGGCGACAACGCCCAGATCATGCGTGATGAACATGACGGCCGTTCCCATGCGCTCTTTCAGGTCGACGATGAGCCGCAGGATCTGCGCCTGGATTGTGACATCGAGCGCAGTCGTCGGCTCGTCGGCGATCAACAGTTCCGGCGAGCAGGCAAGAGCCATGGCGATCATGGCGCGCTGGCGCATCCCGCCGGACATTTCGTGCGGATAGTTGTTAACGCGACGCTCCGGGTCAGCGATGCGGACGAGACGCAGCATCTCCTCGGCCTTCGCCATGGCAACGGACCGCGAGGCCTTGGTGTGGATCTGAACTGCTTCGGCGATCTGGTGGCCGATCGTATAGACCGGGTTCAGGCTCGTCATCGGCTCCTGGAAGATCATGGCAATCTGGTCGCCGCGGATCTTTCGCATCTCCCGATCAGACAGGTCGAGGAGGTCGCGTCCACGAAAACGGATCTCGCCGCCGACCGTCCTGGCGGACAGCTTCGGCAGCAGGCGAAGGATGGAGAGAGCAGTGACGCTCTTCCCGCATCCCGACTCGCCGACGACGCCGAGTGTCTCGCCTTTCTTCACCTGGAAGCTGATGCCGCTGAGCGCGCGGGTAACGCTGTCTTCGCCGTAAAAGTGCGTCTCAAGGCCTCGAACATCGAGAAGCACATCGTTCCCTACAGTTTGATGCATCTGCACGCTAGCGCCTGCGCTTGGCGCGGGGGTCGAACAGGTCGCGAAGGCCGTCCCCGAGCAGGTTGACAGCAAGGACCGTGACGGCAAGACAGATGCCCGGGGCGAAGATCGTCAACGGGGCGATGGCGAGATACAGGCGCGAACTGGCGATCATGTTGCCCCAGCTCGGAATCTCGGGCGGCACGCCCACGCCGAGGAAACTCAGCCCCGCCTCCGTCAGGATCGCACTGGCGCAGACAGTTGCACCCTGGACCATCAGCGCCGGAATGGTGCTCGGCAGGATATGACGCCACAGCACCTTCGGCAGGCGCGCGC
>NZ_JAMYSV010000045.1:0-13490 GCF_040322115.1 Mesorhizobium sp. M0195
CCTAACAGCCAGATCGACGATCTCCTGCCCTGGGCCTACATCGACAAGCTCGAGCTCAAGGCCGTGGCCTGAGAACAGCGCTTACGCTTGTTCTCCTTGGCTTGGAGCAGCATTGCGATGTTTTTGGGCGGCAAATTTGAAGCCTCTGCGGTCGGGAATTCGCTCTGCGGAGATCGGTAGCGTGGCCGCTTTGGACCGATGCCAGTGATCCGGAACCGTTCGCTTCCGGTGCGGAACTCGCGTCCGAAGTTCAAAGGGGCCAATCCGAAGTGCTCTGCCAAGAACTCGAACCTGTCTTTTTGGAGATTGAATGCGGTGCCGTCGGAAGCGGGAATGCTGACGCGGAACACGGGCTCGAAGGAGAAGCCGGTATCCGTGCCGCGCCATCCGGCGCCCTCGATGACCAGGCCTTGGTCCTCAGCGATCTTCTGGCAGACCTCGAGCATGCAGGTCTGGATCTCTTCGCATGTCGCTGGCGTCAGACGGGTTATGAGCCTGCCCTTCGTCATTTGCCCTTCCTCACCTGATAGACAGTACCGCGTGAGACGCCGAGATCACGGGCGATTTGTGTTCGGCCCTGACCCTGTTCAAGCCTTTGCTGGATCGCGTCGCGGTCGATTTTCGGCGGCCGGGCCTTGTATGTGCCGCGCTTCTTGACGGGAGCGATTCCCTCCCGCCTGGCGCTCGCGCCGCAGATTGGTCTCGAACTCGCCAAAGACACCAAGCATGTCAAAGAAGGACTTGCCGGCGGCGGTCGACGTATCGACAGCTTGTTCTGTCGCGGAGAGATGCGCGCCCTTCGTCTTGAGCTTGTCCACGATCACCTGCAGGTCACGCAGCGATCTGGCTAGCGGTCGATCCGGGTGACGACAAGCGTCTCGCCAGCATGAATGAAGTAATGAAGTCGAGAATGGTGTTAAGTTGCGGACGGCCTTCCAGGGTACAGCCGCTCTTCTGCTCCTCGCGAATGACCTCGCAGCCGGCGGCCTTGAGCGCGACGATCTGCGCGGAGGTTCTGGTCAGTGGTGGATGTGCGGGGGTATTCGGATGCGAATCATGCAAACTGTTCATTTTGGGTTTGCCGGCGCGATGCTCTCTTCATTAACGAAGATTGAGGCCAAAATATACAGACCTTTCCGGTTGCGACGTGTTCATGGGGGGTGTTCAGGCCGGGTACCCAAATTAGGACACACCCATCGGTTCCGGGCGGTCAGTTACGCCGTTGTCGTCGTGGTTCAGCTTTCGGGTAATCTCGGCCAGCCACGCGATTGCGCTGGGCGTGGCGTGCCAGGCAGGACCGTTTTCCTCGACGTAGTCGGCTGCCTCATCCTTGCCCCCCAAAGTGATATAACCGTCCGGAGAAGCATCCAGAGGCTGCTTGCCGGACAGGACGCCGGGTACGTGGCCGTTCGCGAGCTAGGCCTCCTCGGCAAGCTTCCCGGCGCCCGGATCCAGGTGGTCTTTTGCTTTCTGCATTTCGGCTATGGTGAAGCGCCGCCGACTTCCGTCAGCGTCACGCAGACGACCACCGCTTCCTCGCCACGCCATGCGTTTGCGGAGGCCGACGACAAGCCGTGCGCTAAACAAAACAGTTTCGAAGGGTGGCCACAATCTCCGGGAACAGCTGCGCCAGCCTTGGGTCACCGCGACCAGCTTCCGCGTGACGCCATTGGGCAAGCACTGGGGCTTTCGCCCGTGGCTTGCCCTCGGCCGTATGGATCACAGCAAGGCACTTGCGTGTCGTCCTTTCAAGAAAGCCCCAAAGCAATAGAAGTTCGCCGACCGTCACCATCAGGTCGCGCATGATTGGGCCAGGTGGTGGCATTCCGAGCGTAACGTCCTCGAGGGCGATAGCCGGTCCGCGGCTTCTTGATGCCGCTAACTAACTTGCGAACTGAGTGCCTAGAGATTTCCCGTCGGTCAGCTTCGAGAAAACTTCAGACCAAAAGCGGTAGTCGCGATCGCGACCATCGGAGCGGTCCGTCAGGGCGCAATGAGCTGCAGCAGTGGCCGCGTTCGGCCCATACAGGTCGAGTGCGGCGGCTGGGCAACATCGCGAGCTCGAACGGCCTCCATGGAACGTGGACTCGGATTGCCATGCCGACGCCTGCGTGAAAACGGCCATCGAACCTCCGCCGCTTCATGCCAAGTTAAGGTGACGGCACCGGCAAAAGGGTTCTGATCAATGGGAGACCGCATAAACTGCAGAGCGACTGCCCTGTTCTCCGCGCGCGTTCTTCGGCATGCCGATTCCGAAACACCGTGTGTGAGCAACATCGAGGATGCGGTTGACCAAGCTTGAGAGGCTGTATCCGGCGACCATCCCGGCCTGAGTATAAAGGGAGCCCTTACCGAGTACCGGCATGGAGTTGATCTCTAGGACAAAGGGCTGGCCGGAGCGGTCGATCCGGATGTCCACGCGGGCATAGTCCCGACACTGGCATGCACGGAAGGTCGCAACTGAAATGCCTCGCACCTTCGTCGCAACCTTGCTGTCGATTCGTGTCGGGCAAATCCTGTGCGGCGTCTCTTCCCATGTGGCAAAATGCGTTTCGCGATCGCCGAAGTCGCGTTCCACCAGAGGCAACACCTCGAGATCTTCGTTTCCAAGCAGTGCGATGGTGATTTCTCGCCCCTCGATGTATTCTTCCACGAGCGCATCCTGCGCATATTGAGTGACGATCACTTCTACGGCCTGCTTCAACTGAGCGGGATTATGCACGAGTTGCACTCCGAAGCTGTTGTATTCGTGACGCGGCTTCACTATTAATGGGAATATCAGGTCGCAGGTACTTTCAGTGCCGCTATGCATCATGCGAAAGTTCGGCGTCGGTACCCCACAATCGCGGATAAGCCGCTTAGTGATGACCTTGTCGAGCGCCAGCCCGTGCCCGATTGGGCTTGATCCGGTGTACGGGATGCCCGCCATTTCGAGCATGGCCGGAACGTGGGTGAGACGGCACTCGCCCTGAATTCCGTACGCCATATTTAGAACGATTCCCGAGGGACGGGCTTGCGGATCGGTTGGCATGAACCGCTCGAGCGTAGCGAGCAGTCCCTTATCACCTTCGCACAGCAGCGTCTCGTGGCCGCCCTCTTGCAATGCCGCCACCACACTTTCGACCGCCTTTAGGTCGTCGACCTCCGGACGGGACTGACCGAAACGGTTGATAACACCCGTATAATCATGGTTCCAAACGATGCCTACTCGCACATGTACCTCCTCGAACGGGGACCGCTATAGTCAAAATGGATCCTTCACCCGTGTCCCCTATGCAATTGGCGTGCCCACCTAAGAGATTGTGCGAGCAAGAAGGGCAAAGCCATATGTTCCGAGCCGCAACGGCCGAATACTTGCGCCTCAGTATGTCGGGATCCGAACGGAAATGTCTTCAACCGGATACGATCATGTCCCGCTGGCGTGGTGAGTTGGCCAAGCTGCCGCCGCTTCGTCTCCGTACGCAGTGATTGCGCCCGGTCGCTGGACACTGTCGGAGCCATCAGGCGGGAATGCCCGCTTCAAAGATGAAGCTTCCAAATGTCCGATCTTTCCCAGGCACAGAGCTACGCTTTCCAACTCGCCCGCACCCTGATTTGGTTAGGGTCGGCATCATGTCAGGCGAGTTAATTAATCCGGCTCAGCGGCCGCCAAAGCGGGGCGCTCGTTTATCCAGGAAAGCCAAAGCTCCCTCTGGGCGATCTTCGCTCGAATAGGGATCGGGACCAACATTCAGCCGCAATCCCGCGAAAGGGGGCATGCCCCAGCTTCTTAGTGAAGTCTCCTTCACCTTAAGAACCGAGAGAGGCGCATTGGCCGCAATTCGCTGCGCGAGCCGCGTCGCTTCGTCCTGCAAGCTGCCGCGCGGCACCACCCTTGTTGAGCAGCCCCAGGCGCAACGCCAAAGGATACCATACCCTCGCCGCTCCCTCATAGCATTTACGACGCTGTTGAGCGCGCGCTCGCGAGCGGCTGCGCTACCGCAGAGCTACACCTGTATGGGGCGATGAGTGTCAAGCCTGGCTTCGGCTAGACTCCTGATGGAACCTGTATGGGGCGATGAGTGTCAAGCCTGGCTTCGGCTAGACTCCTGATGGAACCACTGGCGCGGGTCAAAGCGGCGCGCGCTTCCCACGGATGTGCTGTCGCTGATCCGGCAGTTACGTGACGAATTGCTTCCACGCACAGGGTCAAGCGGTGTGCGACACGTGCTATCGGCTTGTCGGATCGTCGACACAATACATATTGCACAATCTCCCCTGGTGCTTGCGCTAACTTACTGAAAAAACCGCGTAAAGCCCCCCTTCCGCCAGATCAACGCAATTGGCATCAGTTTTGCTCGATCTCTTTGCGAGCTGATTGTAGCTGCCCCGCCGAAAGGCAGCGGGTCATGTGCAGCGTGATTGGAGGCGGCAAGGTGAAACACGAAGTTGCAGAATTTGCGTTGAATTCATCGCAGGAGCGGATGTGCTTTCTGGACGGGCTTGATCCGCGGCGCAAGGATCTCAACATATGCTGCGCAATAGAAATGACAACCCGATTGTCGACCCGGCAGCTGCATGAAGCGCTGATGCCTATTATACCGCAGCACCTCTTCCTAAATACGAGGCTTGTCCGCCGTGACGGGCGTTATGTTTGGCTCCGCCAAGTAGGAGCTGACTTCCTAAAAGAGGTTGTTCTCCCAGAGAGAGCCTGCGCATCGGTAAAGAAACTTACTGCCCTGTATCTGGAGTTTATAAGACAGCCTTCTGGACTAATAGCTCGCTTTCCTTGGCGAGTACAACTTGTACAGTGTGAAGGCAATAGCTATCTTTTCTGTCTGTTTCATCACATCATCTGCGATGGTGATCGATCATTACTGTTATTCCTGCAAAGCCTTTCGGGCCAAACCAAGATCGAGAGGGGCCACGGCACCCTGGTCGGAGTCCCTTTGGCAGAGCCGTCAACGAAAGTCGATTGGGAAGCGGTGTCGCGCCTCGCTGATGACGTCATCGATCTGGGCGATCTGCGCGGTAGGTTCCACTACACTGGCACTCCGCAACCGACTTTGAGTGAGTTTGTCATTGCACCAGATGAGCAAAGTTGGGGCCGTGACGAAACTGAGGCGGGTCTTTTGGCCGCATTGCAATTCGCGACCGCAAATCTGTTGAATAACGAGCAGATTATCGTCGCTATTCCTCAGGATTGCGTTCCCGATAGCTGTTCGGAATTCGGCTATTTCGGAAGTCCAGGATTGGCACTGATACCGCCATTGATTGAAGGCCGCTGTTTTGGGACCAGTTTCGGCCAAGTGCCGCAATGGGCGCTGGCGCAGGTGGAACTCTCAACCCGCATCGGGCGCGTTCCGTACCAGGAAATTGCTGCCTCGCCCGGTTTTGCGGAATTGGGCCAGGCTGACAATCTGTTCGATGTTGTCTTGGTGCGGCGTCGGATTTTCGGCTTCTCCAGCCCATCGATCGCACGAGTCTTCGAGCCGGCGCCATCCGCCACACCGTACCTGATGGTCGCCAATCATTGGCATGACGCTTCCGGACGGCTGATTTGCCGGCTAGAGGCTGCCAATGGCCTGATGAACCAGAGTTCGCTCGATTATCTGGCAGGCCGCATGAAAGCCTACCTGCTACCAAAACAGCCCATTGCAGCCCGTCCGAAGGACCTGGTTGACCTCACCGGAACTAACGAAACTATGACGCCATTTTTTCTGGCCGCATTGCGCCAGCAAGCCGATGGCAACCCAGAGCGTGAGGCGATACAAGGTCAACGCGACAGCTATTCCTACCTGTCACTAATCCGCATTGCGGATCAATTGGCCAGCCATATTCAGAGAGAGATCGGTGGGGGCAATCCGACGGTCGCTTATGCGGGTCCGCGCGAGGCTAAGGAAATCACGGCTCTTGTCGGGGTGAATATGGCAGGCGGGTGTTTTCTTCGGCTGGATGAAAACGACAGCCATTTGCACCTAAAGCAATTGGAAAGGACAGGTGCGGAGGCGATCCTGGTGACCGAGGAGGCGTTTCAGGATTTCGATCGGCCGGAGGGGTTCGCTCCTTGCGACACGCCGGTTGCAGGTTTTCGCCTTCTGGTCGGGTCACGAGAGCGGGTCCCATCCCCAAAGTTTGACGCCTATGCAGTCATGACTTCAGGATCCACAGGAGAACCAAAGGTTATCCGGTTTCCGGCTGCACAATTGGACCAACTGGTGAAATGGCATCTCGACAGGCTGCCCGAGGCACACCGCATGGCTCAGCTGTCGTCGCTTGTGCACGATATAGCATATCACGAAACCTATGCGACGCTGGCTGGAGGGCGCACCCTCGTCTTCGCGGGGGCGAATTTAAGGTCGAGCCCAGGCGCGCTCGCGTCGTTCGTGAACGAAATGGCGTTGGACAGAATCTACCTCCCAACGGTGCTGCTGGAAGGAGCGGTCAACGCAGCATTGGAACAGAACCTGCCTTGCCGGGAATTGCGAATGGTCATTGTTGCCGGCGCGACATTAGAGATCAGTGACAATGTTCGGCGCTGGTTCGCTAAGACAGGCGCGACCCTCGTCAACCATTATGGCATGTCAGAAACCCAGGACATAACCGCCCATGTCCTCGGAGGGGCATCCGATGCTTGGCCAGACCGGCCCCATGTTGGCCGGCCGATCGCAGGAACAAAGGTTTCTATATTAGGCTGCCGGAACGAACCACTTCCGGCGGGCGTGGCTGGCAACCTGGCGGTCCAGTTCCCGATCGACTCGGGGCAAGGGTTCTCAGCGCCGACAGTATTGGGTGATGTTGGGTTTGTGGATGACGACGGCAATATTCATTTGGTGGGACGCAGCGATCGGATAGTCAAACTGCGTGGCAACCGGATTTCATTGGAGGCGATAGAATTGGTCCTTCGTCAGCGCGAAGGCATTCTAGATGCTGCTGCAATTGCTCCGCATGCAACGGCGTTTGGACAGGAGCCTCGCGTCTTTTTCACATGCGAACCTAAATTTCCGGAGCCGCAGTCGGACGATCTGGTCGATTACGTCGTAGGCAAACTCGGACGTCAGTTCCGTTGCCGGGTGTCGAAGTTAGCCGAGATGCCACGTCTGAAGAACGGCAAGATAAATTACCCGTCACTCGAACGCCTCGCTGCTGAGATAGGTGTTGGAGAGACATCCTTGTCCGTCCTAGACCAGGAATCAGCACCCGATGACATGAAGGTGGCGGCAGCCATCCGCAAGCTAGTGCCCGACGCGAGGTTCACAGCGTCTAGCCGTTTCAGCGAAATCGGTTTCGATTCTCTTGAGCTCATGTCGCTTGAAATGGAGCTTTCCGGCACCTTTCCGGATTTGACGGTAGCCGATTTTTATCGCTTTCCCACCGTTGCCACGCTGGAGAAACACCTTGAGAGAACCAAGAGTCCAGTCAAGTTCGATGCCCCCGCTCCCGTGCGATTCGAGGGGCGAAACGACCACGTCAGCGTCGTCGGCATGGCCGGTCGGTTCCCCGGGGCCCTAACAACGGAGGCCCTGTGGCAGAATCTTGCGGGTGGGCGTTGCCTGATCACGAACGACGACGACGGCGCAACCGAGGAGGCGAAAAAAGAAGGTTCCAGATACTTTGTTCCAAGCTTCGGACGGCTCGAAAACGTGGATTCATTTGACTACGAATTCTTTGGGCTCTCTCCGGCTGAAGCTTACAGGACCGATCCGCAGATACGGATTTTTCTCGAATTATGCTGGTCAGCGCTTGAACATTCCGGTGATGCCGGCTACGGGGCCGATACCCGCATTGGACTGTTCGCGGGTGCCGGGCTCAGTACGTATTTAATGAATGAACTCGAGCCCTTGCGCAAAAGCAGGACCGATGCCTGTTTTCGCGAGGACAACACGCTACAGCAACGGCTCGGCAACGACCGAAACTACCTGACATCCACGGTTTCTTATCGCCTTGGCCTCACGGGACCGAGCGTCACGATTCAGGCGGCGTGCGCGACGTCGTTGGCGGCAATTCACTATGCCCGGCAAGCACTGCTGAACGATGAATGCGATATCGCACTGGCCGGTGGCATTTCGGTGATCTGGCCTCAGCCGACAGGGTACGACTATGTCGAAGGATCGGTCCGCAGCCTGAAAGGTCTTTGTCGCCCCTTCGATGCTGAAGCCGACGGAACCGTGTTTGGAAACGGTGGCGGTCTCGTTGTATTGAAAAGGAGCAGCGATGCTATCCGTTATGGCAACACAGTTTATGCAAACATCGCCGGTAGCGCAGTCAACCATGACGGCAGCCGCAGGATGAACTTTGCCGCACCAAGCCCCCAGGGGCAGGCTGATGTAATCACGCAGGCTTTGCGCAACGCAGGCTTGGGTGCCGATTCGCTTCGTTTTGTCGAGGCACACGGTACCGGTACAGTCGTTGGAGACGCCATCGAATGGAGTTCCATTAGGCAGAGTCTGAAGAAAGCCAAACGGGATGCGCCGTGCTTGGTTGGCTCCATCAAAGGCAACATAGGGCATCTCGACGAAGCAGCCGGGGTCGCTGGATTCATCAAATCCTGCCTAAGTTTATATCACGCGGTCTTTCCGGGCACCTGCCATTTCCGCCAACTAAACCCGCGGCTACCGCCCGATGACACCATCCAAGTGTCCAGCCGCCCGGTGCCGCTCGGTCTCTCGAACTCGCTGTTCGGTGGCGTAAGTGCATTTGGGATGGGGGGTACAAATGCGCACATCATTTTGCAAGGTGTACATGGCGGACGATCGAGGGAGCCATTGACATGACACAGGCAATCGGCACGATCCTTCCACTGTCGGCGAAATCGGCCCCAGCCTTTAAGGCCAATGCGGCTGCACTAAAACAGTTTCTCTTGCAAGGGATCAACTGCAATAAGCCCGACTTGGTCGAAACCTTGTCGCGTGGCCGACATCATTTCAGTCCATGCCGAGGCATAATTTCTAGAAATGAGGACAGCTGCAGTGTCCACTCCGGCGAACCGATGAAGCAGCTTCCCGATGGGCAAAGTTCGTCGAATCTCGTCTGGATCTTTCCGGGGCAGGGAATGCAGCTGAACTGGAATATCATCGGGCATCTGAACGGCATCGAGGTATTTCGGGACCGTTTCAACGAGATTCTCGACGGCTTTCGGTCCCGCCTGGGCCAAAGGCTCTTTGCCGAAAAGATTGGCGCGTTTCTCCCGAAAGTGGGCAATAATGGTTTCGTCTGTGATCGATCAAATACGATCCATGATCAGGCGCTCGTTTTTGCTGTTGAACTGTCGCTGAGCGCTTTGTGGCTGTCATGTGGAATTCGACCAGCCGGGCTTGTTGGGCATAGCGTCGGCGAAATCGCTGCCGCAGTGTCTGCCGGCGTGCTTGCTCAGGACGAGGCACTCGATCTGATCGTCGCACGCTCGGTGGAAATGGAACAGGTGCCTGAGAAGGGCTTCATGTGTCAAGTGGACGCCGATGCTGAGTCATTGCAGACTCCGCTACAGAAGTTTGGTGTCGAAGTTGCTTGCAAGAATTGTCCTGATCGGACGGTTGTGGCGGGCCGAGAGGCTGCATTTGAGGTCCTCGCGAATTATTGTGCAGAAAATAGGCTAAGGCACCACCGGCTCAAAGTTGCCAATGCCTTTCACACCGCGATTATGGCGCCAGCGTCGCAAGCTTTGCGCGTTAGAGGTCCCATTCTCGCGCCCAAGACTCCTTTTATTCCGATTTTCCCCACCTGTTCCGCGCATACAGGTGAGCCATTCACGCGAGACTACTGGGCTACGCAAATGCGATCTTGCGTTGATTTTATAGCAGGGGTGGAGCGTGTGTTGGACCGGATTGAGGCGCCAATTTTCCTTGAGATCGGCCTTGGACAGGCGCTGAGCGCCTTTACTCGCACAATTGCAGAGCGCAATGTCCGAGCTGAATTCGGTGTGGTGGCGGGGATCGGTCGTCCCGACAATCCAGTAGCGGAGAAAATCGCTGATTTGTTTGCGGCGGGCTATGCTCTGCCCTGGCATAAGCTTAACAAAACCGAACGTGGTTTGCTCGTCCCGATGCCGACTTACCGGTTCATCCAGAGTGAAATCGGCAGCACTGCGTTTCGCATGCAGGTCCCCAGACAACACGCGGCCTCGCTGCCACCTCTCGGCAAAGGGACCATCCGCAAGACCACCACCTTCGAGATATCTCCGCAGGAAGCCGCTTGGTTTGAGCAGCATCGGGTGAACGACGCCTATGTAGTTCCCGGAGCTGGAATGCTGGCGATGATTTTCGATTTCCTTTCCGACCTAGGCCACGCCACTGAGAATCAGCTGAATGATGTGGTTTTTGAAGCGCCTATCGTTTTGAACACGGCCGAAAGCAGATGTCGGATTGGCATTCAGGTCGAAGGTGGCGATCGGCCAAGGGTTGCGCTTTATTCTCAGACGATAGGGAAAGAAGAGACTTGGACGCGGCATGCTTTGGCCGTTGTGGTAGACTCTATCGCAAGTTGGCCTGATGAAGCTGAACCTTCGGATATGGGGCAACGCGGTAAGACCGATGCCTCTGAAAGCCTCTATGCACAATTTGTCCGGCAGGGGCTGGAATATGGTCCACAGTACAAGCGGATTGAGAGTAGTAGGCGTACCAAAAAGGCGGTTCATGCTCGGCTCTGTGCGCTCTCCAGCGCCACCGGATTGACCGGACTAACCACCGCCCTGAATGCGATGTTGCAGGCGGCGAGCTTTGCGCTTGCGGTTCCGGGGCAGGAAACGGCCTTTCTCCCGGCCAGCATAGGTTCGGTCAGCGTACGTGACGCGGCAAGTTTCGCCTATGCTGGAACTATCTCGGCCCGGGTTGATGGCAAACGCCACGAGGCCGTCCTTCGCGACGCCAAGCAAAGGCCGATCTGCGCGATGCGGGATGTCGGACTTATCCCCAGCAACCTAGCGCATGGAATTGATAATTTAGCCGAACCTGAGGACAGGCCAGTTCTGTCGACGGCGGCGGAGGTCCTGGGCGTAGATAAGGCGTCGCTAGATATAAACGGTTCCTTGTCCGACAACGGTGTTGACTCCTTCCAGTTGGTCGAGCTTCGGTTGGCACTCGAAGAATTAAGCCATACCCGTATACCACTGAGCTTGCTTTCTGACGGTGCCAGTCTCCAGGAGATCGAGCGCCAGTTCGCAGCGATGAGCAGCGGTAAATTCCCTTTTCTGTCGGCCGCGCTTGCTGCTCCCGCAACGGCCGAGCAACCCCGACCGAAAATCTTTTTCGTGGAAGGGATTTTCGGCCATGTTGGGGGAGAGGCCGGACTGCGCCACTCAGTCAAGTCCAGCATGGATGTGATCGGTCTGGGCGCGCCCGAGGACGGCACTTCTGACAACATTGTGGCGGCTGTCCGCCAGATGGCCGATGAAGTCGAGCAACACCAACCGAACGGTCCGCTGAGGCTAGTAGGCCACTCATTCGGAGCTATGCTCGTATATTCCCTGGCTGTGGAATTGGGACGTCGCGGCCGAGAGATCGAGCGGATTATCGCCATGGATGGCCTTTTGGCGCCATCATTGTCCCCGCATCATACCGCGCGTATGGACGATGACGATTTCAACCAACTTCTGCACATGAGCCGGTGTAAGCCAACAGCGCCAGACTCCCCCTCCTCTAAGGCAGAGGGCGTCGTGATCGGCGAATTGAAGCGGGTATTCGAGAAGAATTGCCGCATCGCTGCTTCAGCTCAAATCTACGCGCCAATCCACTATCACGTGACGCTGGTCCTACCTAGGCAGGACAATGTCACCGGCATAACCGACGAGATCTTCTTGCAGAACTTACGCGCGATCCAAGCAGGTACCGGTGTAAAAGAAAACCCCAACGTTGAGATCCTGTATGTCAATGGTGACCATTTCTCGATGATTCGCAGTCCGGCTATCGATGAGATCGGACGTCTCTTTGTATCTCACGCAAGCTTATCCGCCCGGCCACTGTGAGCCTACCCCGCCGTATGGCGGATGCCAAAATGACACTGGCGCGCGATGACCACCCTTTCACGGATGATATTCCGTCACTATGCATTCGGGACAAAGCAGGGAACGAGTCAGCTGGCGCAGCACCGCTGGGTCATTGCGAGTATGGCTTTCATAATGTTTGCCGCCATTCTCTGCCCAAAATGAAGGATATCCGATGGCAATTGAAACCGCACAAGAGACGCACTTCAGTAGATTGCATTTCGATCCCATTCGATTTCTACAGCAGATCGTGACCATCGACAGCTGCGATCCGCCGGGTAATGAAATCGAGGTCGCCAAACTCGTTCACGCGGAACTACTCGCCCTCGGCATAGAGGCCGAACTGGATGAATTCCTTCCTGGTCGGGCAAATGTCCTAAGTAGAATTCGCGGAACGGGTGAAAAGCCCGCGTTGCTCTTTTCGTCCCACATGGACACCGTGCCTGTCGGTACCGCCCCATGGCGACTGCCACCGTTCTCTGGCGAAATCGCGCAAGGCCGGCTATACGGGCGTGGCTCAACCGACATGAAGAGCGCCCTTGCAGCAATGATCGCAGCTGCAGGGAACTTGGCGGATAAGCGTGAAACGCTGAAGGGTGATCTGATCCTGGCATTTACTGCAGGAGAAAGCTCAAATCTACTTGGTGCTCGCCGATTTGCCGAGCAGGGTATAAAGGAGGAGATCGGCGCTTTTCTTTGCGGGGAGCCTAGTGATCTCGATATCATTATCGTTGAAAAGGCGGCTTTGTGGCTGCGGGCTACTGCCATGGGTAGGTTGGGTCACGTCTCCGGCGAACCTGGGATCAACGCGATCGATGCGATCCACTCGTTCCTCACCCGCCTCTACTCTCTAGAATTGGACTGCCCGCCGCATCCGCTTCTGGACGGCCCGACCATTCGTGTTGGTCGGATCGAGGGAGGCTCTGCCATTAACCTCACTCCAGACCGCTGTGCCGTTGACATTGATATCCGACTGCCTCCGGGTGTCGATCACCTTGCAGTTGTAACGCGCGTGGAAAATATCGCACCAGAGGATGTCGTCATTAGAATCCTTGACTTTAAGCCCGCGGTGGAAAGTCTGCCAGACGAAAGCTTCGTCAAGCTATGCAGTGACGTCTGCACACGTCACCGGATGCGCAAGCCGGAGATCAAGGGTGTGTCTTACTATAGCGACGGCGCTATCTTGCTGGAGGGGCTGTCCGTTCCCTTTGCCATCATCGGCCCCGGCGATCTCGGCCTGAGTGGGCAGCCAGACGAATCCGTTTCCGTCGACAACGTGCTGAAGGCAGTTGAGATTTATCAAGACGTCGCCGCGGCCTGGCTATCGTAAGGATCAACATGTCTCGCCTCCCAGGTATAGGCATCGCGCCGGACATCATCGCCGGCCCAGAACGAATACGTCGTCCGCCCCGTCGGCCACTTGTAATCTTAATTGCAACTTTTCTGGGTAGGAGTTTTCAACAAATGTCAGCCACTGCGGACTCGTTTAAACGAAATGCAGATATCGACTCCGTGCTCAACGACGCACGGCAGC
>NZ_JAMYSV010000046.1:0-12966 GCF_040322115.1 Mesorhizobium sp. M0195
TTTTTTGCGTTTTTTTTTTTTTTTTTTGGGGGGGGGTTTCGCGGCCCGCTTGCGGGGCCGGCCGCCGATGTCACTGGGGGTTGTTCCAGAGGATGACCTTCTTGTTTTCCTCGCCACCCGGGGCGGGAGCGAGATTGCCGAAGATCACGCCGATCTCGGGGGCTTCCAGCTTGACCGAGAGGTACTCCTCGCCCGAACGTTGGGAGGTGCGGTGCCAGCCGGCTCCGATCTCGAAGCCCGTGCGCTTGTTGACGATCCGGTAGTCCGGCGCGTCCTCGCGCGACTTGTTGGTGTTCGGGATGAGGGTGATCGGGGCATTGACCCGGAGCGTGGCAAAGACGCCTTCCATCGAGCCGTCGGACTTGGTGGTGAGGTTTGCGATCGTGGTGGCCATGGTAGTTCTCCTTCGGTTGCATCGGGACCATTCCCGATGGCGCCAAAGGAGAGGGCCGTCCTGCTGCGGTCATCTCGGCGAAAATTCTGGAAAATTCTATTTGCCGAAAAATAGCGGGCAGGCCCTTCGCCTGTCCGCGGACAAAAACAGAAATCGAATTTTCCAGAATTTTCGCCGAGTGTACCCCCAACGGGGGTTGACCGCACAAAGCAGGCGGTCGTCTACAAAGGCGACATGAAACGGGAATGGCCCCGGATGCGAGCGAAGGAGAAGAACTCAGGCCGCCATCGCTTGGCCGACTCTACGCTGCCGGATCGCTGGAACATGCTGCAGCCTCTCGGGTCATGTCGTCGACATCGCCAACCCATCGAACAGCAGCCCGGCGCGTGAACCGCTTGGCATGTTCGGTATTGCGGCAGAGCGGTTTCGAGATCGGGGCCGGCTGGCAGCGGCCTTCACGCCCCTCGGGGGATGATACCGCGCAGTCAGGTTGGATGATCCGGCAAGCCAGCATGTTGTTCGGCACGCCTGCACCCGCTTCAAAGGCGAGAAGCGTCAAGATGATCATCCGCACAACGCCCCGCGGCTCTGCGCGTGGACCGGTTTCGAAAGGGGCCGGCTCCGTCCGCACATACAAGTGGATTAGGCGGCGAGGAGCCGGATCAACATATCTGATTGAACCCGCCGGGCTGTCAGGGGGACCGCCCGTACATCATCTTGGCAACGCCCGACGCTCGTCCGGCGTCATGCGGGCTTCGGCTTGGCGGCGAATGTCCGGACCGACATGGCGGAGCATGGCGCACCAGTCTTCCACATTGTACGTCGTCGCCATGCTGCCCCTGGCCAGATCGTAAATGACGCACGGCTTGTTCGCGATGGCGAGCCGAAGCACGTTGACGGCCGTCCCGGGTGATGCGCCATCCCAGATCATCATGCCAAAGTCGGCGCGCCGCGCCATCTCCCGGTCTTTGGCAGCGTGGAACCAATACCCGTGAGCGCCTTCAGGAGACGGGACATGGTAGGCAGCCCAGTCGCCCAGATTGTTGCGAGGTTCCTTGCCCGCATGGAAGACCCCGACATGTTCGTAGCCGTAGCCAGCGAGCAGGCCCTGCGCCTCGGCATCGGCCCCAGACGCGTCGCCAATCAGCACGCCGTGCTCGGCAGCGACGATCGCGCCGATGCGAGCGATGGCAGGTTCCGGCAGCTCGAATATCTCGCGTGATCCACCTATGAATATCATCGACATCGTGACTTTCCCTTCTCTCTAGCGCCCCCCGCCCCGCGCCGGCCGCCCTCTCCCTCGCCCCTGCGAGAGGGATCGTCACCCGAAGGCCGAGACGGCAAAGCCGGCTCGGGAAGCGGCGGGACGCCGCGACGAGAGCCCGGCCGGCCGCAGGCCGGCGCGCCCGGACCCTGCCGCTGCCGGAGGCGCTACGCGCATCTGGCTAGTGGCGCTTCGCGCTTGGAGCTAGTGGTCTTTGTCGGCCAGCCAGAGGCTCACGTCCTGGATCGAGCGCATGGCCGCGAAAAGAGAACGTCAATCCAGACGGCTGACGCGGCGGCCCTCGCTGCGCGCTTCGATAAAGGCGCCTGCGATCTTCATCATGAACGCCTTGCTGAAACGACCGAGGGGCTTACCGTCGGATTCGATGTACCAGGAGCGTTCGGCAATATCGTAGTTGTATTCGTCAACCACGATCCAGCAGCGTTTGAGATCGGTCAGACCGGCGCGGCGGCACTCGATAGCGGAGACTTCCAAACCGACCTGATCGCTGGTCGGTGGCTGGGTGGTTATCGCCAGGAGCGCGAGATGGGTCAGGCCATCTCTTGCGCCGCGGACAGCGATGACCACGCAGGTCGGCCGGCTCTTGCGGCCTTCCGTTTCGCCGCGCTCGTGTTGCCATGCCCAAAGATACGGGTAGGAGATCACCTGACCAGGCAGAAATCTACCGCTCATCATCGTATCCTTCCCCGCGCGCCAACCGGTCGATCTCGGCGTCGAAGAGTTCCGCGTGTTCCTCCGGCATCTCGGAGACATGGTATGCGCGGCGGGAATCGCCGCCGATGCGCATCCGTTCGTAGTGCTCGTAACTCATCAGCACGAACCGGGGTTTCCGGTGCTTGGTGAGAATAACGGGTTCGCGGCTGGCAACGTCGGTGACGTCGCCTACCTGCTTGTTGAGATCCCCCGTCGTGAACTGGCGCATGGCTGGACTCCTTGATCAGTCTCCATATTATCCAGATTTTCTGGATTTGCAAGAAAACGGCGCTCACGCGCCGTCCTCCGCGAACCGCCAGACGGGGATGCCGAGCCGACGCGCCTTGTCGGCGAGGTTCTCGGTGATGCCGGAGCCGGGAAAGACGATCAGGCCGTAGGGCACCACCGACAGCAGCTGGTCGTTGCGGCGGAACGGTGCGGCCTTGGCGTGCCGGTTCCAATCCGGCTTGAAGGCGATCTGCGTGACCTTGCGGTTTTCCGCCCAGCAGGCGGCGATGCGCTCGGCCCCGCGCGGGCTGCCCCCGTGGAGCAGGACCATGTCGGGATGCTTCTCGCGGGCCTTGTCGAGCGCATCCCAGATCCGGTCGTGATCGTTGCAGTCGAGGCCGCCGGCGAAGGCGATCTTGGTCCCGGCAGGCACCAGCACCTCGGTTTCGGCGTGTCGGCGGGCGGCGAGGAAGTCGCGGCTGTCGATCACCGCCGCGGTCATCGCCTGGTGGCTAACCTTGGAGCCGGTGCGCGGCCGCCAGGCCGATCCGGTCTGCGCCTCGTATAGGTCGGCCGCCTCGTCGCGCATGATTTCGAGCACGTTGCGGCGCTCGATATAGGTGACGCCTTCCGCGGTCAGCCGTTCCAGCTCGACCGACTTTACCTCGGAACCGTCCTGTTCCTGCTGGCTCGAACGCTGCGCCTCCTCATTGCGGTCGAGGTTGCGGGCGACGCGCTCGGCGGCACGGTGGAAGACGTTTGCGAAGGACCAGAGCAGGTCGTCGAGATCGGGTTCGAGCCTGGTGTCGCCGAGCATGCCGGCGAAGGTCTCGACGATTCCGGCAAGGCCAGCCCGGATCACCTCGTCGTCGGGAAGTGGCCGAGGATCAGGTTCGTCCTGATGCGGGCGATGGCCGTACATCTGCAGTTCGAGGATGACGCGATCGGTCGGCGAGGAGGCGTGGTAGGGCTCATAGCCGTCGTCGAAAGGAAGCTCGTAGGTCATGGCGTGTCTCGGTCGGTTGTGGCCGCGCCCTTCGCGGCCTGACAGCGCATCCCGGCCGCGCCCCGGGCGCGGCCGCACCGAAGGCCGGAGCGCGAGCGGAGGACGGCGCAGCCGTTGCGGCCGTGACCGGGGGGTGGCAGGGGTCGCCTCTCGGGCAGGCCGCGGGCGTGGCCTCTCCGGCGGACCGCCGCCATGCCTTGCAAGGCTTCCGCTGACGCCGCCCCTGCCCGCCTCCCGGCTCGGGTCGCTCATCCGGGCGACAGGAAGAGACAGGCATCCTCGGGGACGAGCTGATCGCTGAGCCATGCCGCGAGACGGCCGGGGCCGAGATGGCGCAGATCGTCGTTAAAATCGCCGAGCTGGGGCCGCAACACCAGGGCGAGGATCCCTGACTCGCCTGCGCGCTGGCTGAGACGCTCGATGCCGTGCCGGCCGGCGGCGTCGGCATCGGCTGCGATGTAGAGGCGACGGCAGCCAGGCGGCAAGGTCAGGCCAGCGAGGTGATTGGCCGAGGTGGCGGCGGCAACCGTCAGCGCCGGCATCACCACCTTAAGCGAAGCCATCGTCTCGAACCCCTCGCCGGCGGCCATGACCGGGACGGGCGCACCGGGTTCAAGGCCGAGCCAGATGCCGTTGCCCAGCAGGTGACCAAGCGAGCGGCGTGGATCCGCGAGTTGCGCCTTGCCCTGACCCGAAGGATCAAGCCAGGTGCGCTGCAGGCCGGTGATCTGCCTGTCGAGGCTGGTGACAGCGGCAATGAGCGCAGGCAGGGTCTGCGTCTCGCCCGTAACGAGATCCCTGTAGTAGCAGCCGGGATGGAAACGCAGGGCACGCTCACGCGTGGAGAGCAGAATGCCGCGACCGGCAAGGTATCGTTCGGCCAACGTGCCGGCGATCGGCTGCGACATGGCGAACAGACGACGCGCGGCCTCAGGGGAGCCGCGTTTCGCGGCTGGCTGGCGCTGCGCGCCAGGGAGCTGGGGCGGTGGCAGCGGCATGGAGAGGAAGCGGCGTGCTTCATCCGCGACTTCGCGGAAGTCGACCAGACAACAGCTTTCGCGGATGACATCGAGCAGATCGCCAAATTCGGAGGTCGCCTCATCGACCCACTTACCCGCAGGGCCCTTGGTAGTGGTCTTGAGCCGAACATGCATGGAGCGGCCGGTCGTGTTGCGGACATCGCCGACCATCCAGTAATTGCCGTAGCGATGGCCGTTGGAGAGATATTCTCGGCACACCGCCTCGGCATGATCGCCAAGGCGGCGTGCCAGCTCGGAGGCCGAGCCGGTCATGATCGCCTCCCCTCAAGCCGCTGCCGTACGGTCGGTGACCCCAACCAGCGTATGGCGGTCGAGGAGCGCGGCGAGGATGCCGGACCCTTGCGCGGTCGTCGGGATGAACAGCCGCAGCTTCCAGGAGATGATCTCGGAGATCAGCCCCAGCGCCTTCAGCCGGGGGACCATCGCGTCGGTGAAGCCGATCAATTCGACACGGTAGTCGTTCATGACGCGGCTGCGGCGCAGAATCAGGCCATCGGCGAGTTGCAGTCCGACTCTGCCTTCCACGAGCTCGGTCCAGGCATCTCCCGGCGCGAGCTTGGGGACATCGTCGAGACCGAGATTGCGGAACATGGTCGCGACAAGCGTCGGCGCGATGTGACGGCCGATGATGCGTTCTCCGGCATCGGTCTGGATCCGGTAAACCTGACAATCATGGTCCGGCAGCCGCCGCCAGATCGGCAGCAGCAAACCCGTCACGATGTGAAAGGTGCTGGTGGTGAACTCCGGGACGGCGGTGACTTCTGCCTGCCACAGCTCGCAGAACAGTTTTCGATCGGTCGGCTGCCAGTTGGTTTCAGCAAGAGCGTCGAGACCGAAGCGCACCTCGTCCGTCGGCCGCAGCAAGCGCACGCGGTGCTCTATCGCGCCGTCGTCGAGCATCACGCTCGCCGTCGGCAGTCGGATCGCCGCACGGCTCGACCGCGTGTTGACCAACAGAATCGCTTGCGGCTCGGTCCGGGCGATCGCCAGCGCATCAACCAGGCCGAGCGGCCGCATACGGTCCTTGCGCGCGACGGTCAGGACATGTGACTGCGCGCCCGAGACCGGGTGCGAGTAGACGGTGCGGCGATCGGTGACGACGATGCTTTCCGCCGTGATGGTCTCCAGACCTTTGTCATAGGAGCCGGCGGCAATGGCGCCTTCTATTTTTCCCGCCATCAGTTGCTCGAACACCTCGAACAGCAGATTCTGGGTTTCGATGCGCAACGCCAGCAGGCGATTGAGCCAGGTCGTGATTGGCGGCAGTTCGTCGCGCAGCCCGCCCTCGTCAGTCGTCAGCGACAGGCCGGTCACGGTCTCGAAGGTGATGAGCGAGCAGCCTTCGATCCTGCCCTGATGCAGCAGCATGTAGAATTGGCAAAGTGCGGCCCGCGCGTAGGGGCTTTCGAGATTGTCCTCGGCACGGAACAGCCCTGCGCCGCCAGTCTGGCGCTGGCCGCGCGTGATCGCGCCCAGCGTGTCGAGCCGCCTGGCGATCGTCGACAGGAAGCGCTTGCCGGCCTTCACATTGGCGGCCATGGGCCGGAACAGCGGCGGTTGCTTCTGATTTGTACGGTGGGTCCGTCCCAAACCCTGGATGGCGTTGTCGGCGCGCCAGCCGGCTTCGAGCAGATAGTGCTTGCGCAGCCTCTGGTTCCTGACCCCGAGATCGGCGTGATAGGAGCGGCCGGTGCCGCCGGCATCCGAAAAGATCAGCACGCGCTTTTCGTCGTCCATAAAACTCTGGGTCTCGGCGAGATTGGCCAAGGCGGCACGGTTCTCGACAGAGAGCCGGTCGATGCCGTCGCGGCCGATCTTCCTGACGATGCGGCGCGAGCGGCCGGTCACCTCGGCGACCGTGTCGGTACCGAAATGGTGGATGATCTGGTCGAGTGCGGAGCCGACCGGCGGCAGCGAGGCAAGCCGCTCGATCATCTCGTCACGCCGGCGAACCGCTTCCCGGCACTGGACGGGATTGCCGTCCGCGTCATGGGACGGCCGCGAATAGACATTGCCTTCGGCGTCCGAATATTCTTCGAACAGCTGGGTCGGGAAGGAGTGCGTCAAGTATCCACCGACATAATATGCCGCGTCCGCGTTATGCAGAGCACGGCGGGTCAAGTCTTTGATCTGCTTTTTCATTTACTCATCTCCACTTGGCATAATCATGATGCCTCTGCTCTCAACAGCAGAAGGACATCCCCCATGAGCCCGCCTCCAACTCTCCGCTCGGCGGCCAAGCCGAAGAGCGGGCGGGATCTGCTTACGCCGATCCCTTTCGCGCTTTATGCTGGATGGAGCGGAGAGAGTTGGGTGGAAATCACAGGTGGAAGAAAAGAGCGACATAAAGGCGGAGTTGGCGCGGGTTCGAGCGCGTCTGGCCGATCTGGCTGCCGAACGGCAGCAGCTTCAGCGCGAGATGGCGGCACTGGAGGCTCGCCTTGCCGCAGAGCACGCGCCAGCTGTGAAACAGCCTTCCTTCGAGAACGCCCCCGTCACGAATGGCTCACCGTCGCATGAAAAGGTCCATCTGTTCCGAAACCTGTTCACCGGTCGACCTGACGTTTTTCCAGTGCGATGGGAAAACAGAAAGACTGGTCGATCAGGATACTCACCTGCTTGTGCCAATGAATGGGTGAAGGGCATCTGCGGCAAGCCGAAGGTCAAATGCGGCGAATGCCTGCATCAGGCGTTCATCCCGCCTGATGAAAGTATCATGGAAAAACACCTGCGGGGCGGCGATGGCCGGGGCACGGATTTTATCGCCGGTGTCTATCCGTTGCTGCCTGGAGATACATGCTGGTTCCTGGCGGCGGATTTTGACAAGGCATCCTGGGCCGAGGATGCGAGTGCGCTGCTCGAAACCTGCCGGATGAAGGGAGTACCCGCAGGCCTGGAGCGGTCGAGATCGGGTAACGGAGGGCATATCTGGATCTTCTTCTCCGAGTTGATCTCCGCCCGTTTGGCGCGCCAGCTCGGATCGGTCCTGATCACGGAAACGATGGAAAGGAGGCCGGAAATCGGCTTCGCCTCGTATGACCGGCTGTTTCCGAACCAGGATACCATGCCGCTTGGTGGCTTTGGCAACCTGATCGCCTTGCCCCTCCAGAATACTGCGCGCAAGGCTGGCAACAGCGTCTTTGTGGATGCGGATATGCGGCCATATGACGATCAGTGGGCCTATTTGTCTTCTCTGCCGAGAATATCGGGGACGGCGGTGACCGACCTAGTCGAAGCGGCCGAGCTTTCGGGACGGGTGCTTGGCGTGCGCATGCCGGTGGATGACGAGCAGGCGGATGAACCTTGGAAGATGTCTCCGTCACGCCGCAGTTCGCCGCATCGTCTTGATGTGCCTATCTCGCAGATGATCAAGGTGACGGTCGCGGACCAGATCTATATCGACAGATCAGGGCTGCCTCCAGCCATGATCGCTCAGTTGGTGCGGCTGGCCGCGTTCCAGAACCCGGAGTTCTATCGCGCGCAGGCGATACGGCTGCCGACATTCGGAAAGCCGCGGATTGTGTCGTGCGCCGAGTTGCATCCCCGGCACGTCGCTCTGCCGCGCGGGTGCTTCGACGAGTTGGTCGGGTTCCTGGCCGAACACGATGCAACCGTCGATCTGGTGGATTTGCGTGAAGACGGAAAGACCTTACCGGAGACGGTGCGCTTCCAAGGCGAACTTCGCCAGCAGCAATCACAGGCATTCGATGCCCTGATCGCGCACGATACCGGCGTACTCGCCGCCACGACCGCATTCGGCAAGACGGTTGTCGCCTCGGCGCTGATCGCACATCGTGCCCGCAATACGCTTGTGTTGGTCCACCGCCGGGAATTGCTCAGCCAGTGGATCGAACGGCTTGGGTCGTTTTTGCAGATCGATCCAAAGCAGATCGGCACCATCGGTGCCGGAAAGCGCAAACCTACCGGCTTGGTCGACGTGGCGCTGATTCAGAGTCTGGTTCGCAAAGGCGAAGTTGACGACGTCGTTGCCGATTACGGTCACCTCGTTGTCGATGAATGCCATCACCTGTCGGCCATGAGCTTTGAGCTTGTCGCACGCAGGTCGAAGGCGCGCTATGTCACCGGTTTGTCGGCTACCGTCGCCCGAAAGGATGGACATCATCCGATCATCTTCATGCAATGCGGCCCGGTGCGCCATCAGGTAAGCGCCAAATCTCAGGCCGCCGAAAGCGGCCTACGCCATCGTGCTCGTGAGCGCCACACGAGTTTCCGATTGCCGGAGGTCCTCGCCATGGCCGAGCGCCCGTCCATGCCGGCGATCTATGCCGCTCTTGCGGAAGATAGGCCCCGAAACGATCTGATCTTCGATGATGTGCTGAAATCGCTTGAGGCCAAACGTTCGCCGATCGTGCTGACCGAGCGGAAGGATCATCTCGAGTATCTTCAGCAGCGATTCTCGGGGTTCGCCAAGAACATCGTCGTGCTCCGTGGCGGCATGTCCACCAAAGAGCGAAAGGCCGCGCAGGCCGCATTGACCGTTGCCGACGATGAGGAACGGCTGATCCTCGCGACAGGGCGCTATATCGGCGAAGGCTTCGATGATGCCCGGCTTGATACCCTGTTCCTGACAATGCCAATCGCCTGGAAAGGCACCTTGGCGCAATATGTGGGCAGGTTGCACCGACGGCATGACGAAAAAAAGGACGTGCTTGTGGTCGACTACGTGGACAGTTCGGTTCCGGTCCTTGCCAGGATGGCCGCCAAGCGACGAACAGGCTATCGGGCGCTCGGCTATGTGATGGAATAGCGTCCCGCAGAACGCGGGACGCCAATTTGCCGAGCGGTCAGGAACGCTGTGTGGCGACGGCTAAGATCTGCATCAGTTTGTCCGAGGGTTCCCGGAACTTGCCGGGTTTGATCAACGGGGCACGATGCGCGTCGAGAAGCGCGAGCTTCTCGGTCGGATCGGCGCGCAGATACATCTCGGTAGTCTGGATGCTGGCATGGCCGAGCCACAGCGCCACCTTGCGAACGTCTCCGGTTGCCTGGAGTGTGTGCATGGCGCAGCTATGTCGAAGGACATGCGGCGTGACGCTTTTACCGATAATCGAAGACACCATTTTGCCGGCTTTGGCGACGTGCAGTTGGAGCCTGTACGCGAAACCATCGCGGCTCATCCGCTTTCCATCCCGGCTCAGGAATAGTTCTGGACCCTGGCCACCTGGTCGAACGGCCAGCCATGCACGCAATGCGGCCTGCGTTTCTTTCCAGAGCGGCAGGATACGTTCGCGACGCCCCTTGCCGAGGACGCGAACGCTGGAAAGCGACCTGTCGGGAAAGTCATCCATCCGCATCGCCAACAGTTCGGATGCCCGAAGACCAGCCGCATAGGCCAAATGAAGCATCGCGCGGTCACGTAGGCCACCTCGCGTGCGAATATCGGGCGCCGCAAGCAGCGCTCGGATCTCTTCCCGTGTCAGGTAGTCAATGAGCCGGGTGTCCGTTCGTTTGACCGGCAGCGCGCGGATCATCATGGCCTGTTCGAGGCAGGCCGGTTGCCGATGTTCGACGAAGCGAAAAAACGCCTTGATCGCCGAGAGCCGTGCATTGCGAGAACGGGCGGTATTGTCCCGCCCTTCCTCCACATGCTCCAGAAATGCTCTCACCAGCCCGACGTCGAGATCCTCGATCATAAGGGCGGAGGGCTGTCGTTTAAGACGCGTGGCGGCAAAACGCAGCAAGAGCGTGAATGCATGCGCGTAGCTGGCGATTGTATGCGGGCTTGCACCACGTTCGTGCGGCAGGTGGTTCTGCAGGAATGCCGACAGGTCAGGAGCGAGCGGCGTCATGCTGCACCTCCGACAAAAGCGCCCTCGGTTGCGGAAGCGATGGTGCGTAACAGCACAGGTGTCGCCTCGAGATCCCAGTAGGTGTTGGCAACCTCGGCATGGCCGAGATAGGTGCTCAGTGCACGCATGTGCCGCAGAATGGCTTGCGGATCATTCCCGCAGGCTTCCAGAGACCGCACTGCGAAGGTGTGGCGCAGATCGTGCAGACGGGGACCCGGCCCCTTGGGGTTGCGGTACCCAAGCTGCCTGACAATCCGGACGAAGACCACATGAGCTCTGGTCTTGGTTGGTGCATGACCGTGACCCAGCACAAAGAGTTCGTCGCTTGCGCCACCAAACTCACGTCGGGCAGCAAGGTAGCGTTGAAGCGCGGCCCGGGTCGAAGCGTGCAATGGAACGAGGCGGCTTTTGCCGAATTTACCGCTGCGAACCATGAGGCCGTCATCCGTCAGATCATCGAAGCGGAGGGAAAGCGCTTCCGAGATGCGGAGCCCTGTCGAGGCAAGCAGCCCGAACAAATGGTGATACGTAAGCGGGCTGATAGGAGCCAGGCCCGGTACGTTCAGGGCCTCCGCCATGATGCCTGCGATCTGCTCGGGCATCAAAATGTACGGAGTTGGTCGCCGCCGTCTGCCGCGCCCCATCAGCCCGGCAGTTGGCACTTCATGCCGTGGGTCTTCGCCGTGCAGAAACTCGGCAAAGGCGCGTGCGCGGCCAAAACGGATACGGGCGGCGTTAGGCGTACCCGCTTCACGGACCCACTCGGCGGTTATGATGGTGGCGTCTCGCTCGCTGGCGAGGGTAGCGAACTGGCTCAGTACCCGTTCCTGGGCCTCGAACTTCTTGCCGAGAGCGCGGTGCAACTGGATATAGCGATCGACGTGTTGTTGGATCATGACGCTGCTCCCGGCCAGGCCTGGGCAACGGCTGCCAGCATCGATACATCCACCTTCGCGTAGATCGCCGTCGTGTCCGGAGAGGCGTGCCGGAGGGCGATGCCGATCTGATCAAGATCGGCGCCGCCGCGCAGCCAGGCGGACGCCAGTGAGTGACGGAACACATGGGATCCTGTCGGCAGATGGGAAAATCCACCACGCTTCAGGATGCGGGCGACGATGCCGGCGATCTCGGCCGAAGAACGCAACGGCGTAAACGGCGCCTGTGCTCGCAGAAATACCCGTTCCGTCGGGGCGACGGGCCGTGCATCCTCGATGTAGGCGAGAAGTGCATCGCCCGCATCCTGGGGCAGCGGCAGCATCGTCCCGCGACGACTTTTGCTGTGCAACCGTAGTCGGCCGGCCCGCCAGTCGATATCGGAAAGACGTAGCTGCCACACGTCTCCCGCCCGCAGCGCCATTCGCGCGAGCAGGAGGAGGATGGCGCGGTCTCGGATATCGACCGATGTCGTCGTGCCAGAGGACGCAATGATATCTTCAATCATTGCAGCCGGCATGACGTGCGGAACGCTCGATAGCCTTCGTCGCACCGCGGGGGGCACTGCGTGCAGCAGATGTGGGGCGCAAAGACCCTGACTGACGGTGAAGCGCAGAAGCGCACGCAGCACGGTCACTGTCATACGGATCGAAGAACGCGTTCGTTCCGGACCCTGATCCAGAACGATCGAGCGGATTGTCGCTGCATCATAGTGAGCCGGGTCCTTGCCGAGAATATCGATCCAGCGTCCGGCTTCTTGTCGATAGCGCCGGATCGTCTCCTCAGTTGTCCCACGTTCGCGGCGCAGCCATCGAGTGAACCCGTCCAGTCGCGGATCGATGTCCAGAGTATTGGGCAACGCAGAGGGATCGATCACACCTTGGTCACGCAGGAAACTGATGAAGTGGCGAGCACCGCGGCGGCGATCCCTGGTTCCCGAGCCAGCTACCCGTCGGCCGCGCTTGGTTCGGATGCCGCACCGGCAATCGTGCAGAGCAAACCGTTCAATGGTGACGTCGGTGATCTCATTCGCGGGAATACGCGCCTGCAAGATCCACTCGGCGAAATGCCGAGCCTGACTTAACCGGCCAGCATAGGTCACCTTGCTGTAGCCAGCGGCTCTAAGCCCGGCAGCGAACTCTGGCAGGTATTTGTCCAGTCGTTCGACACCGGTCGGAACGGCCACAATCCCGGCATCCTCCAGATACCGAAGAAACCGGCGAACGTCGGTGATGTAGACCGGATCACGCAACTGGCGGGATCTATAGCGCCTGCAACGACAGCGATGCCGCGCGAAACGATCAACCGCGGCCGCATCGAGATCCTTGTAGGCGATATCGTGGGCACTTGCCCACTTCAGAAAATGTCGCGCCGCGCTCAGGGCACCTGCCGAGAGCTTGAGATGCTGCGCCAGATAGCCCTGGACGAGAGCACGATCGTCGAGAACGGCGGCGCGTGGGTCACTGCCGGAGCGAGAGTTGGGGTGGGAAGCCATGAGAAGCTATGCGGGGGAGCGGCGAGGTGGCACCATCGTCGTACGATCAACCCGAAGGATAGACTATCATGTCCAAAGTCGA
>NZ_JAMYSV010000047.1:0-10666 GCF_040322115.1 Mesorhizobium sp. M0195
TGACCGACATCACGCTCAACGCCGATCCCGAAACGCGCACGCGAGAATGGATCGAAAGGACAGAGAAATGGCGCTGAGGCGAGAAGCGCATGTGCTCCTTGTCAGTGGATCGGACTCCAGCGGTGGGGCTGGAATTGCGCGCGATATCGAGACGATCTCCTCCCTTGGTGTGCGCACCTGCCTGGCTGTCACCGCGCTGACGGTGCAAACGCACGAAACCGTCATGGCAGTCCATCCTTCTCAGCCCGATCTCGTGGCCGATCAGATGCGCGCTGCGCTGCAGGCCAACAATGTGACGGCCATCAAGATCGGCATGCTCGCAACCGCTGAGATCATGGCTGGCGTTGCCGCCGTGCTGCGCGAAAATCCGCAGGTGCCGGCAGTGCTCGACCCGGTGCTGGTCTCCACTTCAGGTCGAGCGCTACTCGAAACGGACGCCATCGGCGCTATGAAACGTGATCTGATGCCGTTTTGCCGTCTCGTCACACCCAATCTTTTCGAGCTGGCGCTCCTTGTTGGCGCTGAACCGGCGGCGAACGAGAGCGATGCGGTGAGACAGGGACGGAAATTGCTGGCAGTCGGCGCACAGGCCCTGCTGATCAAGGGCGGCCACGCGGCGGGACCCCGATCGACCGATATTCTGTTGCGCTTGGATCAAGGACCAATCCGCTTTGACATGCCGCGCCTTGCCGTATCGATACGCGGGACGGGCTGCATGCTGGCCAGCGCGATTGCAGCGCATCTGGCGAACGCGAGATCACTTGAAGACAGCGTGCGTGAAGGCAAGCTGTTTGCTTTCAAGAGGCTCCAAAAGAATGCAGCCGGACGAAATTGACTTTGCCTCGATCAATCCAATCGCGGCCCCACAATCACGATATCCACGCTATGTCCGCGCATCGCAAGATGTCCGCCATCCTTCTGCAAAGCCTCGAGAATGGCGATATCGATCCTGTCCAGCGGCCTTTTTCGTGACTCGTGCGAAAATCCTGCGATTTCTCGCAACGATTATCGAACGCGCGATCCCGCGCAAGCGCATTCGCAAACACCTGCGCAACGATTCATGGTTCACTACACTAGACAGGGAGTGAGCCCAAAAGGGCGGGATCAGGAGAAAAAGATGCGCGTCGGTTGCCCCCGGGAAATCAAGAACCATGAATACCGCGTCGGCCTGACACCGGGTTCGGTCCGTGAATATGTCGCTCATGGCCACGAGGTGCTGGTCGAGACCGGCGCCGGTGCAGGCATCGGCGCCGATGACAACGCGTATCGCGCCGCCGGCGCCACGATCGCCAAGACGGCAGCCGACGTGTTTGCCAAGTCCGACATGATCGTGAAGGTCAAGGAGCCGCAGCCCAACGAATGGGTTCAGCTCCGCGACGGCCAGATCCTCTATACCTATCTGCATCTTGCCCCGGATCCGGAGCAGACCAAGGGCCTGCTGGCCTCCGGCGTGACCGCAATCGCCTACGAGACCGTGACCGACGATCGTGGCGGCCTGCCGCTGCTGGCGCCCATGTCTGAAGTCGCCGGACGCCTGTCGATCCAGGCGGGGGCAACGGCGCTGCAGAAGGCCAATGGCGGCCGCGGCGTGCTGCTTGGCGGCGTGCCCGGCGTGCTGCCCGGCAAGGTCACCGTGCTTGGCGGCGGCGTCGTCGGCCTGCATGCCGCACGGATGGCGGCCGGCCTCGGCGCCGACGTCACTATTATCGACCGCTCGATCCCGCGCCTGCGTCAGCTCGACGACATCTTTAGCGGCCGCGTTCACACCCGCTACTCGACCGTCGAGGCGCTGGAGGAAGAATGTTTTTCGGCTGACATAGTCGTCGGCGCCGTGCTGATCCCGGGGGCAGCAGCGCCCAAGCTGGTGACGCGCGAAATGCTGTCGGG
The DNA here is from genome assembly GCF_040322115.1 of Mesorhizobium sp. M0195. Lineage (NCBI taxonomy): Bacteria > Pseudomonadati > Pseudomonadota > Alphaproteobacteria > Hyphomicrobiales > Phyllobacteriaceae > Mesorhizobium > Mesorhizobium sp. M0195. The sequence goes on from NZ_JAMYSV010000047.1 coordinate 1,888, forward strand.
CATGAAGAAAGGCGCCGTGCTGGTCGACGTCGCCATCGACCAGGGCGGCTGTTTCGAGACCTCGCACGCCACCACCCATGCCGAGCCGACCTATGAAGTCGACGGCATCATCCATTATTGCGTCGCCAACATGCCGGGTGCGGTGCCGGTCACCTCGGCCCACGCGCTCAACAATGCGACGCTGCACTATGGCCTGCAGCTCGCCGACAAGGGCCTCAAGGCGCTGGTAGACGACCACCATCTGCGCAACGGGCTTAACGTCCACAAGGGCAAGATAACGAATCGCGCGGTGGCCGAAGCGCTCGGTTACGAACTGGTCGAGCCGAAGGCCGTTCTCGCCGCCTGAGCTTCCGAATCTGCCTCTCCAGTGCCCGTCGGATTCGTCCGACGGGTTTTTTTCGGTCAGACCTGTCTCCTCTCCCGTTTCCACCAACGTCCGCGGTGAAGCTTCATGCGCGAGACGCCGGTCGCCGATGAAGCTGATCGCGTTCTCACCAGACCGGCCTGACGAACTCCCTCCAGCCCCTCTCCGAGGCACAAGCGTTGGCGGCTCTGGCTGGTCGGTGCAATCGATCCCCTATCCGATCGTTACTGACGAACAGAAGAACCTGCCCCACCGACGGGTCAGATTCTGCCGCATTATTTGTGTCCTAGTCGTACAGGCGCCATTTTTATCTCGACCGCCTAATGATCACAGTTGAACTGTCAATGTGATACCAGCGTGCGCGGTCCTATGCGGCAATGCGTTCACGCCCGTCACGATCTGCAAGCTCGGGTCCGGTCGGCGCGCCGGTGCCAGCTCTGTCGTCAACAGCCCCCAGGCATCGGCTCGATACGGTCCAGGCATGAAGCTTCTGGATGAGCTTTGGTGGGGATGTTCCTCGCCGAGGTGCTGCTTCGCAGTCCGAAGCTTTGTGAACGACGTGTGCCCAAAATGAGCATTGCAGGCGAACAGCTTTTCCTTCCGGCGGCAAAGAACAGCATCCGGTACTTTATAGTCTACGAAATTGATCAACATAATCAGATGAGCTTGGGCCTTATCAATTGGAGAGAGAGACGATGATGTTGGCTGTGAAGTTTTCGAGAAGGAAGTTTGGTGCATTGGTCGCCGCTTTGGCGGTAACCTTGGTCGCGTCTTCCTCCGCTTTCAGGGCCGAGGCGGGCAGTCCGGACACGGGTAAACTGCCGACCAAAATCCCGGAGGGCACTGTGCTTCTTTTCGGCGATCCGGAGACGCAAAGGGCACTGGAACTCTCGGGTCTGATCGACCAGCTACCCTTCAAGGTTGAATGGGCCAACATCAGCGGCGGTCCGCAGACAATCGAAGCTTTTCGCGCCGATGCATTGGACGTCGGATCGGTCGCCGACATTCCGCCCATCCACGCGACCTGGACTGGGCTCAAGGTCAAGATCATTGCTGCGAAGTTCCGCAGGGATCCGGTTTCACACCCGATTTATCAACTCGGCATTGCGCCGGGCGTCGAGGTCAAGACGCTCGCGGATTTGCGCGGCAAACGGATCGCCTTCAGCCCTGGTCAGGCGCAAGGCGCGCTGGTGCTGAGGGTCCTGCAGGCCGTCGGCCTGAACAAGGAGGATGTAAATCTCATCGAACTGCCCAGCAAAGGCGATGCGTATCCGGTGGCACTTGCTAGCAAGCAAGTCGATGTCGCGCCGATCTGGGGCGTCCTCGTCAAGCGCTATCTGCGCCAGTATGGGGCGGACGGCGCCACCACCATCCCGCACGGCTTGCGTAATGATCCAGACCATCTTTACGCCCCGCAGGCCGTGCTCGACGACCCGGCCAAGGCTGCCGCTCTCGGCGAATATGTGCGCTACTGGGCACTTGCGGCCCGATGGGTAGAGCAGCACCCGAAAGAGTGGATCGAGGGCTACTACGTCGCCACCCAGGGCCTCAACAGCGAAGATGGCCAGTATCTCGTCGAAGCCGACGGACGGTTTGACATTCCATCCGACTGGAACGATGTGATCGTGCGCCAGCAAGCGACGATCGATCTCCTGGCCAAAGAGCTGAACAAGCCTCGTATCCAGGCCGAGGATCTTTTCGACAGGCGCTTCGAGACGATCGCCGCAAATGCGCTGAACGCGTCCTGACGACCTGCTTCCCAGCACTGGAGACGACGCAGATGAACGCAATCTCACATACCGCCGCAGTTGCACGCCCTATCCCTTACGAAAGGGGGTTGATTGCGCCCGCTGAACAGGCTCGCAAGGCGGGAACGAGGCGCCGCCTCGCCCTCGGACGGGCGATCCCGTTTGGCGCGATGATCGGGCCCGCACTGCTTCTCGTGATCTGGTCCATCGGCAGCGTCGCCGGTTTTATCGATCCACGAACGCTGCCGGCGCCTTGGTCGGTTGTCGCCACTGCCATCGATCTCATCGCCACAGGGAAGCTCCAGGATCATTTCGTGACGTCTGCCTGGCGGGCAGCGCAGGGTCTGGTGTTCGGCATCCTGATCGGGACCGTGCTTGCTCTCATTTCAGGGTTGTCCCGGTTGGGCGAGGCGATCATTGACGGCCCCGTTCAGATCAAGCGAGCCATACCGACGCTGGCTCTGATCCCGCTGCTGATGCTCTGGTTCGGCATTGGCGAGGGCATGAAGGTGACGACTATCGCCTTGGCCGTACTGATCCCGATCTATGTCCAGACCCACAGCAGCTTGCGCGGCATAGACAACCGATATGTTGAACTGGCCCAGACCTTGCGAATGGGCTACGGCGAATTCATCCGCCAGGTCATCCTGCCAGGCGCCCTTCCAGGCTTTTTCCTCGGCCTGCGTTTCGCAGTGACCTATGCCTGGCTGTCGCTGGTCGTCGTCGAACAGGTCAATGCCACGAGCGGCATCGGCTACATGATCGATCTTGCACGCAACTATGGCCAGACTGACATCGTCATCGTCGGTCTTGCCGTCTACGCGTTGCTCGGTCTCGCCTGCGACGGCATCGTCCGCTTCTTCCAGGAAAGGTCCCTGTCATGGCGTCGCACTTTGGCGGATTGAGTGGCGCGCCCGTGGTGCACGTCGAGAGCCTTGTGAGAAGGTTCGGGCCGCGAACCATCCTCGACGGCCTCAGTCTCGGCATCGAGAAGGGAGAGTTCGTCGCCCTTCTCGGCCGCAGCGGGTCGGGCAAGAGTACATTGTTGCGCGCGCTCGCCGATCTCGATGACAAAGTCTCGGGGTCCGGCCGACTGGAAACACCCGATAAGAAGTCGGTGGTGTTTCAGGATGCGCGGCTGTTGCCATGGAAACGAGTGCTGGAGAATGTCGTTCTTGGCCTCGGCCTGCCGGACGCCGCAGAACGCGGACGCGCAGCTCTCGAAGAGGTTGGCCTGAGCGGCCGCGAGACCGCCTGGCCGGTCGAACTCTCTGGAGGCGAGCAGCAGCGGGTGGCATTGGCGCGCTCGCTTGTTCGAGACCCTGAACTGCTGCTGGCCGATGAGCCGTTCGGCGCGCTCGACGCCTTGACCCGCCTGCGCATGCACGATCTGCTGCGCCAGCTGTGTGCTCGTCACCAGCCGGCCGTCCTGCTGGTCACCCATGATGTCGATGAAGCCGTGATGCTGGCGGACCGAGTCTTGGTACTCGACAGCGGCGCGATCGCCGCCGACATCGCTGTCAATGTCACCAAACCCCGCAATCATGGCGATCGCCGGTTCGGCGAGATCCGCTCCGAACTTCTGCGTCATCTCGGCGTCGACACAGCGCCGGCTCTGCCCGTCTGAGGCCCTCAAGGCTTCTCGCCCAGTCAATACCCAGGAGACCAACGTATGCCTGCCGAAAAACGACAGTTGAACCTCAACCTTTTCATTTATCCCGGCGGCCATCACGAAGCCGGCTGGCGCTACAAGGATTCCGCCCCGGAGAGAGTGCTGGACATCGCCTACTATCAGGAACTGGCGAAAAAGGCCGAGGCGAGCAAGTTCGACGCGCTGTTCTTTGCTGATGGGCCAGCACTCGCCGACAACATCCGCTACGCAAGCCGCTTCAGGCTGGAGCCGCTGACATGGATTTCGGCGCTCGCCGCGGTGACTGAAAGAATAGGCTTCATCGCGACCGCCTCGACCACCTACAACGAACCCTACAACCTGGCCCGGCTGTTTGCTTCTGTCGATCATCTGAGCGGCGGGCGTGCCGGTTGGAACATCGTCACCACGGGCGACGCGTCGGCAGCGTTGAACTTCGGTTTTGACCGACATCCAACCCATGCCGACCGTTACGAGCGCGCCGGCGAATTCGTCGATGTGGTGACGAAGCTCTGGGACAGTTGGGACGACGACGCGCTCGTCGCGGACAGGCAGTCCGGAATTTTTGCCGACACCGACAAGATTCACCCAATCAACCACATCGGCAAATATCATCGGGTGAAGGGACCGCTCACGCTTCCGCGCTCGCCGCAGGGGCGGCCGGTCTATGTCCAGGCGGGTTCGTCGCAAGACGGACGGTCGTTCGCAAGCCGCTATGCCGAGGCGATATTCACAGCACATCAGACACTCGGCAACGCGCGGGAATTTTATGCCGACATCAAGGCGCGCGTGAAGTCGGTTGGCCGCAACCCCGACCACGTCAAGGTGTTGCCCGGCATCAGTCCCTTCATCGGTTCAACCGAGGCTGAAGCCCGCGCACTGCATGACGAGTTCAACGAGCTGACGCAGCCGGAATATTCTCTGGATCAGCTACGCCGCATCGTGGACGCCGACCTTTCCAGCTACGATCTGGATGGGCCATTTCCGCGCGAGCTCATCAGTGTCGAGGGCGAGCGCGGTGCCAGCAGCCGCTTCCTTGTCGTGCTCGATATCATCGAGCGAGAGAATCCGACCATCCGCCAGTTGCTCCACCGTCTCGCCGGCGCGCGCGGGCATTGGGTCCAGGCCGGGACGCCCGAACAGATTGCCGACAACATCCAGGAATGGTTCGACAACGGTGCCGCGGACGGCTTCAATGTCATGCCGCCCTATTTGCAAGGCGGGTTCGACGTGTTCGCCGAGGAGGTGGTGTCGATCTTGCGCAGGCGCGGACTTTTCCGGCACGACTATGATGGGGCAACGCTAAGAGACCATTTCGGTCTGCCCCGCCCTGACAATACGTTCAGCCAACCGCGAAAGGCGACCGCTTGAGCCACCTTCGCATCGAGCGTTTTCTCTTGAAGGGATTCGACCGGACACGGATGTCTCGTCCGCATCCCCCGGTCGATGTTTCGCGTCGTGACGCGCTCCGGGCACATATCCGGTCGGTTTCCGGTTCGGGCTCGGCCTTATTGGCTTGACGATAGCCGCCTCGGATAATCGTGTCCGCTTCCTTGACTATCTTGCCGGACTGTTTCGTCTCCTTCGCATTAGCGGAAGTTAAATTTCGAGTGTTTCGGCTTGCCGCAAATTAGGATCTCGGTGGCATAACTCCGCATGACTTTCGGGGTGCTGGCAGGAAGACTGATGCGCGGGCGTGGGTGGATCAAGGCATTGCGTCAGGACGATGCCCGACAGGTGCGTGCGCACATTGCCGAACTGGAGCGCAACCTCATGGCGACCACACCTCAGGGACGCCATCGACGTTTCGAAGCCGGGAATGAACTTCGTATTGCGAAATTCCGCCTGGAGCGTCTCGAGGAATGCATCGCCGCAATAGCGGAGAAATGTGGGCGTTAGCGGAAGCTCGCCGCTCGAAGTTGCCGCGCGGTACGGCCGTGCTGTGCGTCGGCGCTGTAGTCACAAGGCCGGCCGTCTGACGCCGCTCGGTTGGGAGCATCTTTTCAAGCTGCGCTGGACGGCAGACGCGCAGGCGCATGAGACTGCCTGGAGACAACCCGCAAGTGGGGTCCGCAGTACCGGACGAGGGGCGACCGGCCTGCGGGTCCGCCCGTCGCGGCCAAATCGCCTCTATCGTAATTAATTGCCAAGTGACACTATTCGTCTTTGATGGCTACTGGTTCGACGTTGCGCCCGCGCTGGCTACCGGAAAAGAGCTTTCCGTCCTATGCGTATCTTCCCGGCCGGCAGCCGCATCCTGTGCGCGACCCTGCAGGACACAGCTATCACTGGGAAGCAATTCAGATTGCTGAAGAGGCGTCACTTGACTCGGACATGTTCCTCTGGGGTATCGACCTCTGGTTATTACTGGGAAGCCCATGAGGCTTGGGAAGGTCTTTGGCAGGTTGCAGATCGAGGCGCTCCGCTTCGGATGCTCTTCAAGGGATTGATCCTGTTATCGGCGGCCGGCGTGAAGATCCGCGAGGGCAAGCATGCGGCGGCGGTGCGTCATGCTGGACGCGCCGCGGCGCTCCTTCGTCGGTTGATGAACGCGCCGGATCGCGCCATCGAGCGTGCGCTCGGCATGTCACTCACAGTACTTGCCGAACAGGCCGAAGCCGCAGCAAGGATTCCGGCAGCCTTGCAGGCGACTCAGCCTCAAGCGGTGTTTGATTTCATTCTCGGGTCACGTTCCCGCGGAATGCCGATCAGGTCGCAAAAGAGAAACAGTCATTCGTAGAAGACGGTTAATTCACCGTTCCGTTTGCGGGCGAAGTGAACCGTCTGGCCCGTCGCGTCGAACCGCGGCTCGAAGGCGATCCGGGAGAATCCGGCTTTGAACCTTTGCTGAGGCCATCCCTGGCTTCATGGCGATCGAACTTGCCCCGATCGTAGGATGTTTGGCTCGAGCCGATGCAGACTGCTCAATTCGACGACGAAATTGCCGTTCCGTCCGCACGCTGGGGATAACACTAGAGTTCCCTATCTGTTCTTTTCCAAAAGCGGTCGATAATATATAGTCTGGGACTACATCAGCCCTCAGAGAGTCAGCCCGCCAATGACTGTCCAGCCCAGGATTCTCAATGAACCGACGATCAGCTGCCCGAGCTGCAAAACAGACATCAAGCTCAACGAGTCGCTTGCGGCGCCGCTGATTGCCGCCACCCGCGAGGAGTATGAACGGCGCTTGGCGCAGAGCAACGCGTCAATGGCAGATCGGGAGGAGGAGCTTAAACGCGAGCGGGCCGCCATCGACGCCGCCAAAGAGGACATCGGCAACCAGGTGGCTGAGCGAATCAAGCTTGAGCGTGCCGCAATCGCGGTAGAGGAAGCGCGCAAGGCAAAATTACTGCTTTCGGTAGACCTGGAGGACAGGGATAACAAGCTTGCCGAGCTGGAAGCGACGTTGAAGGCGCGCGACGAAAAGCTCGCCGAGGCCCAGCAGCAACAGGCGGAATTCCTGAAAAAGCAGCGTGCGCTCGACGACGAAAAGCGGGAGATGGCGCTGATCATCGAAAGGAAGATCCAGGAAGGATTGGACGCCGTTCGCGTAAAGGCGAGGTCCGAAGCCGAAGACGGCCTCAAAATGAAGGTCGCGGAAAAAGAAGAGCAGATCGCCGGCATGCAGCGTCAGATTGAGGAGCTGAAGCGCCGTGCGGAACAGGGTTCTCAGCAGCTGCAGAGCGAGGTCCTCGAGCTTGAGCTGGAGTCTCTCATAGCCAGCCGATTCCCGATGGACAGCATCGAACCGGTTGCCAAGGGTGAGTTCGGCGGAGATGTCCTGCACCGCGTGGTCGGGCCGGCCGGCCAGCCATGCGGCGCCATTTTGTGGGAATCGAAACGCACCAAGAACTGGAGCCAAGGCTGGCTAGGTAAGCTCAGAGGAGATCAACGAGCCGCGAAAGCGGATATCGCGCTGATGGTCTCGGAAGCGTTGCCTCCCGGCGTGGAAACCTTCGATCTTGTGGACGGAGTCTATGTCGCCCATCCCAAATGTGCGATCCCGATCGCTATCATGCTTCGGCAATCCCTGATTGAGCTGGCGAACTCCCGTCTCGCCCAGGACGGCCAGGCCACCAAAATGGAGCAGGTCTACGGCTATCTGACCGGTCCGCGGTTCCGCCACCGCGTTGAGGCGATCGTGGAGAAATTCTCCGATATGCAGGAGGATCTCGCCAAGGAACGCAAGGCCACAACACGCCTGTGGGTCAAGCGCGAGGCGCAGATCCAAGTGGTGATCGAGGCGACCGTCGGCATGTATGGTGACTTGCAGGGTATCGCCGGAAAGATGATGCAGGAGATTGAGGGGCTGGATGTGCTGGCGATTGAAGCCTCTTCGCCCGAAACCGAATAGGTCACCTCCACGCCGGCAAAGGCGGAGGCCGCATTCCGCTATTATGTGAATACCTTCGAGTTTTCGGCGTTTGTCGTTGGGCGATAGCCGAAACCTCCCGAGTCTGACGGCCGCTTTGTTCCGCAAGCGGACTATCTATCGTAAAATCCCAAAGTTTGCTGCAGTTCATGGACTGACTGACAACGGCGGCCAGATCTGCGATGGTCCAAGAGAGATCTGAGTGACCAGTCGGAACGTCAATCCAGGAGAACGCACCTCCTATGACGACTCGAGCTCATTCTTCACCCGATTTACTTCCGAGCCACTGCTCATAATCAAATTGTGCCAGCGACGCTGGCCTGCTTGTGGAATGGACAACCGGTCACGTATTGGCTGTGGAATTGTGGCCGGGGACCCGCCTTCCGCCTCGACGAATACCGCGATGGTTTCATAGACAGCGAACAGCCTTCACACTTCTGGTCTGCCATCGAGAATGGAGCGTGGCGTTCTTAGCCAACCTTTTTGAACGCAGCCAACGATTGAGAAGCAGTCGCCCTCTTTCAGCTCGGCTTATTAAGAGGCGCTGGCAAAAGCCGGCCCACTAGAGACCAAGTCCGCCGATGCAGACATATTTGGTGTCGAGATAATCCTCGATGCCCTGATGGCCGCCTTCCTTGCCGAGGCCC
>NZ_JAMYSV010000048.1:0-9668 GCF_040322115.1 Mesorhizobium sp. M0195
CGACGGGCTCTGTTCGCGCGCATATGCCTGCGAAAGAGACCGGATATAATCTGGAGGATGGTAGTACGAGATATACTGAAGGGCGCGGCCAACCGGTGCCCCCATCTCTTTCCGCTGGCGTTGGATGTAGATCCGCACGCGCAGACGGTCTTCGTCATTCAGATCGTCCTCACAATGGCCATTTGAGGGGGTACGTGAAGCGTCTTTGGAGCGACAATGTTGCCCCGAGTTCGCTGTGAGCTTTACGGCTTGAGTTTGCAGGGTGTTCCTGCGAGTTCGAACATGAGAATGGATCAGGCGCTTACGGCTGCACTCGTTGTCGGATCTCCGACCATGTCGGACATGAGACACAGTCCGATCAAAGTGAACTCATTGTTCTGAAGCAATTTTCTCAGTTGGCACGACACCTGCTGTCCTATCTGCCGACGCACTGCCGAGCCGCACAGACTCATCCCATGATCACGCTCGCCGAACATGCGATCGCCCCCGCGAACACTGAGCTTTGCCGAGCCGACGCAAGACTGTGCGCTTGCTTGCCAATCGGCATCGAGTAACGCCGCCACCTTCACCATCCCGAGCTTGGTTATGGCTAGACAGAACAGGCAAGTTCGTGAGCACTGAACGCAAATTCCACGGCATTCCCTTCTACTCCTTCGCCGAAGAAAGTCTCACTTGGATCGGAAAGAATGTAGTTGCGATGGCGCTCGCACCCGACTAAGCGCGCGCCGTCATCATCGACAACGACGCGGGGGGAAGTTGGCCTTCATCCTCGATCACCACTGGCTCGGAGCAGGACACAGGCGAGTCGGCCCGCCGGCGCTATCATTCACGTCCACAGGCAGTGGCGGTCGCCTTTCCGCGCCGACATCCGATACAGGCCGACCAAGAGTATCTTGGTCCTGGCGCCGAACGTACAAGGGTCAGACTGGCGCCAAACTTGCTACAAAGAAGGATGGACAGCGTCGCCCGCCGGCCCGCCAGTCGGCTCTGGCCGGGCGCTCTTCCGAGGCTACGAGGCGCGGATCGCGGTCTGCGGTGGCTACGTGGCCTTGCCACGCTCGCGGATTATCCGGAACTCTGGAGGGCGCGCTCGGCGGGCTCTGCCGAAAGGATGCCGAAAAAGACACTGAACAGGAGCTTACCATGAGAGTCGCGCCAGAATTTAACGAGGTTATTGAGGTATCCGAAATGAAGTCACTGCCCTCCAAAGCGCGAGCTGTCATAATCGGAGGCGGGGTGTCGGGGTGCTCTGTCGCATATCACTTGGTGAAGCTCGGATGGACGGACGTGATCCTGCTCGAGCGTAAGCAACTTACGTGCGGCACGACCTGGCACGCCGCTGGATTACTCAGCGAGCTTCGCGGGTCTAGCGATATGACAAAACTGACCAAGTACTCAATGCAACTCTACTCGAACCTGGAAGGCGAGACGGGTATTGCAACCGGACTTCGCCGCGTCGGCTCATTGTCTATCGCACTTACCCAGGAGCGCAAGCACGAGCTATACAGGCAACTCTCTCTCGCAGCCGCCCACGACGTGGAGGCGCGAAAGGTCTCTGTGCGAGAGCTCGAGGAAATGTACCCTCATGTCGATGTGTCTGATGTCACTGCTGCGCTTCATTTCCCTAATGATGGACAATGTGATCCAGCCAACGTCGCGATGGCGCTGGCCAAAGGCGCACGTCAGCGCGGCGCCTCAATCTTTGAAGGAGTGAAGGTAGCCGGTGTTCAGGCAAAGAACGGTCGGGTATCGAGCGTAACATGGGAGAAGGAGGGCCAGCGAGGGGTGATTGAGACGGAATGCGTCGTAAACTGTGCTGGCATGTGGGCACGGGAATTCGGAGCTAGAAGCGACGTCGCGGTTCCATTGCATGCGTGCGAACATTTCTACATGGTTACAGAACCAATAGACGGACTAACTCGGCTGCCGGTCCTACGGGTCCTTGATGAACATACGTACTACAAGGAAGATGCAGGAAAAATTCTTTTCGGGGCGGTGGAACCGAAGGCGAAACCGTGGGGCATGGACGGCATCCCGGAAGATTTCTGCTTCGATCAGTTGCCCGAGGACTTTGCGCATTTCGAGCCTATTATGGAGAAGGCTCTAAAGCGAATTCCGATGCTGGCCACAGCCGGTATTCGTACCTTCTTCAACGGGCCAGAAAGCTTCACTCCGGATGACCAATATCACTTGGGTGAAGCTCCTGATGTTAGGGGCTATTGGGTAGCATGTGGTTACAACAGTACAGGCATAGCTGCCTCAGGAGGTGCGGGCTTAGCGCTGGCGCAGTGGATAAACGACGACGAGCCGCCCTTCGATTTGTCAGGCGTGGACATCCGTCGGATGGAGCCGTTTCAGAAGAACTGTTCGCGCTTGAAGGAGCGGGTTTCGGAGGTAGTGGGACTTTCCTTTGCCGACCACTTCCCCGCTCGTCAGATGACAACAGCGCGCGGCATTCGACGCTCGCCAATTCATGAACATCTCAAAGCACGCCGGGCGGTCTTCGGTGAGATGGTGGGCTGGGAGCGGGCCAACTGGTTTGCTAGGGAGGGCCAGGAGCGCGAATATCGATACTCCTGGCACCGCCAAAACTGGTTTGATAATCAGCGCGACGAGCATGTTGCGGTTCGTGAACGCGTAGCTGTTTTTGACTTGACTTCATTCGGAAAAATCCGAGTGGAAGGCCGAGACGCTACCAGCTTTCTCCAGCGGCTTTGCTCCAACGATGTCGACGTGCCGGTTGGCCGGATCGTTTATACGCAAATGCTGAACGAGCGGGGCGGGATCGAGAGCGATCTCACCGTGAGTCGTCTCACGGAGACTGCTTTCCTGCTGGTCGTGTCGGCCTTCACGGTGCGACCCAACCTTTCTTGGCTGAGGCGGCATCTAGGCGACGAGTTCGTCGTTATCACCGATATGTCGGCGTCGGAAAGCGTCCTGGCAGTGATGGGACCGAATTCGCGCGAACTGCTCAGCAGAGTAAGTCCGAATGACTTCTCCAACGAAAACAATCCTTACGGCACCTGCCAGGAGATTGAAATCGGCATGGGTCTGGCGCGAGCCCACAGAGTTACCTATGTCGGCGAGCTGGGCTGGGAGATCTACATTTCGACTGACCAAACCGCTCATGTCTTCGAAGTAATCGAGGCGGCGGGCGCAGATGTGGGACTCAAGCTGTGCGGCCTTCATGCCATCAGCTCGTGCCGCATCGAGAAGGCATATCGCCACCTCCCCGATGATGTTGGCAGCGGGGACCATGTGCTCGAAGCGGGACTGGGCCTCGCTGTCAGGACGGCAAAGCCTGGATTTATTGGCCGCGATGCGGTGCTGAGAAAACTTGAGGCGGGACTCGACCGTCGGCTGGTTCAGTTCCGCCTTAAAGACCCCGCCCCTCTGCTTCATAAGAACGAAGTCGTTTTCCGAGACGGTCGGATCGCCGGAACAATCACTTCCGGGGACTACGGGCACACGCTCGGCGGAGCCGTTGGCCTTGGCTATGTACCGTGCAAGTACGAATGCGAGGCAGCACTGCTCTCCTCCTCTTATGAGATTGAGATCGCCGGCGAGCGCTTTGCCGCAGAAGTCTCGCTCAAACCGATGTACGACGCCAAGGGCGAGCGGGTGCGGGCTTGAATTACCAGTTGGAGCGGTTGGGCATCCACCAACGTATCCTGCGTATCTAAGCTCGCAGGCCGCATCTAACCGATCCCCACGATGCTGCAGGGCTCGCGCAACTGGCGAGAACGGGCTTGTACAAAGAGGTTCATGGCAAATCGCCGGGCGCGCACCGTGTACGCAGCATAATCACCACTCGCGGCCATCTGGAGGAGGCCCGCGTCCGGCTCGACATCATGATCGGTGGGTTGTGCGCCACCTTCGGCTATAAGGCCGGGCGTGTGGCAGGGAAAGGCCTTCATCGCACGCATCAAAGAAGCGTCCCACATCCCTGGTCTTGGCGAAGCGATCACCTCGTTGCTGCCGGTGCCCGTCCAGTTGGTCGAGCGGATTAAGGAGCTGGATCTCAAGCTGCGTAGTGCCGAGGGCAGTGTCCCGCGAGGGAACCACGACATCCAGCCGAGCATGAGCCGCATCGGCAATCCTTATGACAATGCCAAGACCGAAAGATTCATGAGGACCCTGAAGGAAGAGGAGGTGGATGGCCAAGCCTATCGCGACATAGACGATGCATGACAAGGATCGGCGAGTTCATCGAGGTGGTCTACAACAGGCAGCGCCTGCACTCTGCCCTCGACTATCTCTCGCCGGACGCATACGAGACCAGTCTCATGCAACTACGGCAAAAGACACCAAACGCAATTCACAACAAGGAGAACTGTTACTGATTACTGTCTCACCCAGGGGGTGCAGTCCATGATGACCTATGACACGTGTTTACGACGTCGTTTGCGACGTGTCTGGGGCGAGGTTTGCGATGCGTATCGAGATTATTGGTGAGGAACGGCGTCGGCGGTGGGGTGATGAGAAGAAGCTCGACATCGTCATGTCGGTCGGTGTCGACGGGGCGACGGTAACTGAGGTTGCGCAGTGGCACGATGTGACGCGGCAGCAGATTTATACCTGGCGGGCTGAACTGAGGAGGAAGGGTCTCCTGTTGCCGTCGGCGGTGTTCCTTCCCGTCGACATGTGCGTCGCGCGAAGTATGCCGAGCATGCGCAAGGATGCCGAGGGCGGGCGGTTACGATCAGGGCGGTCTTGCTCGCGCGACGGCAAGTAGCGGCCCAACATCGACCTATACCTCTTCATGCAGCGTTCGGCCAACCGGCGGCCCAAGGTCACCGACTACAAGCTGGTTCGGCGGTAAACTGAGATATGACCTTTGGACTCATTGGTGAACGCACCCCCCGCCCAATCTCCGAAACGCTCCGCTAGTCCCAGCCCAACGCACTCGGCCATGGTGTCGAGCTCCTGGTGATAAACGTACCGAACGCGTTGTGGTAAACGTCTGACCGATGCGCCAGAAAACCAGAGGATTGTTGAAATCAAGTGCTGGTTTATCGGGTCGTGGAGCACCGCATTGACCAATGTATTCTCATGATCGACGAACGTTGTAGTAGTTTTCTGGCCGCTGACAAAACCATCCAAGGATGGAACACGCACCTCGATTATTACAACCCCATTCTCTTTTAGTGCCTCCGCAGCCGATCGAAGGCATGCTATTTGCTCTTCGCGCCTGGAGAGCAGGGTGAATGTGCCATAAACACAGTAGACCAGATCGTAGCGTTGCTCCGAGCTGAAATCGGCAATGTCCCCCTTCCAGGCTTTGATCAGATCGGTACGCTTGGCGAGAAGTTTTAACATGCTGTCCGAATTGTCGATCCCTTCGACCTTGACCCCGCGCTCGCTCAACGGCACCGCCACGCGCCCATTGCCAATACCGAGCTCAAGAGCATCCCCTCCTCTGGAAAATCGCTCAAGAAAGGCAGCAGTTTCGTCTGCCTCCGAGACTTTACCTAATAAGTTGGTAAATTGTTCATATGTGGAAGCCACACTCTCGTCATAGGCAAAAACGTCATTCATGTTCGTAATCCTGCATTTTTGTTTAAACGTCTTGTTTCGTAACGAATGCTTGCATCTCACTCTTTTTTTGCCAAGAGGGAAATTTACGCGCTTTCACTTATTTCATTTACCGGAGTAATACGGTTGTTGCAATGAGATGATAAAATTCGCGGAACGGGTCACTTAAATATCGCCACATTCCCGTTAATAATATTCAATATCATTCAACGAAATTGATCGTCTCAGGATAATCTTGGATGTTATTATATCTTTGCGTTATCTCTTCGCCAACTTTTATGTCCTTAATTGCCACAATGCTGGCCCACGCGCCGGATTCTTCATCAGTCCAAACCGTTTGTGCATTAGGTCTCAAAGAGTGGTTCACCAACGATGCAAGACCAAAAACAACATACCGAGCTATAGGGTCGATTTTGATACGCTTGTCGAAACGAACAAAGTAATACTCAAGTATTCCAGTACGATCTATATGCCACGCTTCCTGCTCATTGAATACCCATGTTGGAGCGCGTTCGATTAGATCTCCAGCCTTGAATGGGATATTGGCAAATAAACCACGACCTTTTCCGGGAACTTTCTTGACATACAGAGCATTGCTGCGATCATACACCCTATCGACCATCGTCTACCTTCTTAATGTTGAGCTTGGAGCATTTCCATGAGGGGGTGATCGTTAAGCTTCCGGCCGTGGTTCACCAGCAATGCTGGCTTTAAAGAAGCCGACGCCGGCTGTTCGCCTACGGGGCTCGCTCTTCTCGCCGCAAACCTCCTCCTCCGCGGAGCTACTATTGAGGCCTCGGCCAAATCCAAGTACACTTTTAGCCACTACGCGTCCCATTGCCCGGGAGAACGGACACCTCCTTGCGCTAAGGAACACATCGCAGGGAATCGGCAAGGCGCGTCTTCTAAGGACAACATTCTAGAGGTCCATTTCACAAGTTGTTCTCCGAAAGCGAACATAGCTCGTTCTCAAGATCGTCATACCTACCAATACGCGTGGGTAACGTTAGCTGCCAACCCCTGCCCTTACCGTTCCGTCTGCAACCAACGCTGACCGAAGTACGGGAGTACATGACTGGCCTGCTGCCAGTTTGTCGCCCGACGACGGTCCAAGCGTGCTTGATCGCTGGATCGAGACCCTGCTTGCCGAAGCTGGCCGGCCAAATCTGCATCGCAGCCGGAAATGCGGGTCAGGGGGTACGCATCCGGTGAAAACAGCAGACTTGCGTATCCGGTGGCCATGAGCACCCCAGCACCGCGGTGCTGGCGTCAAGCTTTCGATGGGGAGACGCGATGATATTCTTCGAGGAGGAGTTTGACCTACGCGATGCCTTCATCGGTGAAGGCCAAGATCCCGTCGTCATCATTGGCGCCGTACACCCAGATGGCGCCGTCCTCGGGCTCGAGACCGAGGGTCAGTTTCTGGATGAGCGCTTCGCTGACGCCGAGGTCCCTGGCGACACGTTCGACCGTGTAGACGTGATGCACCTTATTGCGCTGCATGATCAGGCCGCAGCTGGTTGGGTCCGCAGTTTTGCGGATCTCCAATTCCACGGCAGCAAATCATCGATCCGATGGGCCGGATAGGCGGGCAGTCGGGCGAGGACGTCGGCGAGCCAGGCCTGCGGGTCGATATCGTTCATCTTGGTGCTGACGATCAGGCTGTAGAGAATGGCGCCGCGCTGTCCGCCGCGATCGGAACCGCAGAACAGCCAGGACTTTCTTCCGAGAGCGATGCCGCGCAGGGCTCGCTCGGCGATCTTCTTCTTTTCGGGGCGACCGAGAACGTTGTTGTAGTACCAAATATTGGTCTCATTGGCGTCGGAACCGGACAGGCCAAATTAACCCTTTGCATGTTCCGTCCGAAATCCCACGGTCTCCGCCAAACGGGCAACGGCCGTGCCTGTGCTAGCATAGACATGCAAACGGCAGCTCATGCGCTGGCTCGCCAATGGCGTCAGCGATCTCCGTGCATCCACATCCCATGTTGACGCAGTAAAGTCCGAAACCACCAAGGCTCTTTCGGCCTTCAATATCCCATATGTAGACGCCTTCCGCCTCCGGCGTCTCGCCGCGGCTGTGTTTGCCAAATGCGTGACGGATGGAAGACGAAGCTCCGATCCCTTTCCTGGACTTGCTTGGTTCCCTGATTGGTCAGGCTCATTGCCGCTCTCCCGTCTACGCCCGGCGGAGAACACTAGATCAGGTGATTGTACGCCGGACACACCTGGCGTTCCACGGCAGTGCGCGAGCGCGGCCGACGAATTCACCGAACTTGATCCAATCTCAGCTGGAAAACACGGGCTCCGGAACTCATTGCTCTCTTACTGCGGACAAAGGTATCGGCGAATTGGATTTTACGGATTTCGTCACGACAAGGCTATAATATTGATCGATCCCGAGGCCTGCCTGCAGCAATCCCTCCATGAATACCTGATAAGCCGCCATAGAGGGAGCTGCAACGCGCATCAGGTAATCGACCCGGCCTCCGATAGCCCAGCAGTCCAAAACTTCGGGGATGCCCTGAATCGCGGTCTCAAAGTGTCGTTGGTCTTCGAGGCGGTGACGATCCAGCACCACCTCCACCATCACGAAAATAACGCCCCCGGTGAGGGATGGACTCAGCCGAGCGTAATAGCCTTCAATAATCCCTATTGTTTCGAGTATGCGGAGCCGCTCGGAGCAAGCCGACGCCGACAGATGAACGCGTTTGGCAAGCTCGCTTTTGGATATCCGACCGTCTGCCTGAAGCTCCGAGAGGATCCGAAGGTCCCAAGCGTCCAGGCGAACTGTGTTGAGTTTCGACTTCATGGCCTTGCCGGGCTGAATATGCTTTACGTGCACAGCTTGCCCCAAAAAAAGCACAGCTCTCACTGCCCTTCCGAGTCTATGGGTAAGCGAGGCCGGAGGGATTGCCTAACGGGAAGACTCAAACGCCGATGCTGCGGGCGATGCTGTCGGCCGCCATGCGCTTGCGCCACTCAAGAGGCCCGGAATTGTGAATGGAGTTTCCCTCAACATCGACAGCCATGATCACCGGCATGTCCTGCACCTCGAATTCATAAATGGCTTCCATGCCCAGGTCTTCAAAGGCAACGACCCGCGCCGCCTTGATCGATTTTGAAATCAGGTACGCAGCACCACCCACTGCGATGAGATAGGGCGTTCTGTGTCTCACAATCGACTCGATTGTGGCCGGGCCCCTCTCCGCTTTGCCAACCATTGCATATAGCCCGGTCTCGGCCAGCATCTTTTCAGTAAAACTGTCCATGCGGCTGGAGGTTGTTGGGCCAGCCGGCCCGACGACCTCATCCCTCACTGCGCGGACGGGTCCGACGTAGTAGATCACGCGTCCCCGCAAATCGACCGGGAGCGGCTTGCCGGCATCGATCAAATCGACCATTCGCTGGTGGGCGGCGTCACGGGCCGTCAGCATCTTCCCGGACAAAAGAAGCGTTTCCCCGCAGCGCCACGATGCCGTCTCTTCCTTTGTGACCGCATTCAGATTGACCCGGCGGACGCCGTTTGTGTGCAAATCCTCTCGATCGATCTGCGGCCATTCGGAAAGGTCAGGCGGCTCAAGCCTGATGGGTCCAGAGCCGTCCAAGGTAAACTTCAGGTGCCGGTTGGCGGCGCATTGCGGAATGAGCGCTACAGGCTTGGACGCCGCGTGGGTAGGATATGTTGCAACCTTGACATCAACGACTGTCGTCAGGCCGCCTAGGCCCTGAGCACCGATACCAAGCGCATTAATTCGTTCGTAAAGCTCAACCCGCAGTGCCTCCTCCGCATTTGATGGCCCCCTGGCGATCAGTTCCGACATGTCAATCGGCTCGTTCATGACCTCCTTGGCCAGCAGCATTGCCTTTTCGGCACTGCCACCGATGCCGACCGAGATCAGGCCGGGCGGACACCATCCGCTGCCCAGCGTCGAAACGGTGTCGACTACCCAGTCGGCAACGGACGCGCTGGGATTCAGGGTGGTGAAACGCGCCTTGTTTTCGGACCCGCCCCCTTTTGCTGCGATGGTGATCTCAATCTGGTTGCCGGGCACGAGGTCGACGTGGACGACTGCCGGCGTGTTGTCACGCGTGTTCACCCGCCCGGCAAGCGGATCCGAGACAATCGATGGT
>NZ_JAMYSV010000049.1:0-9543 GCF_040322115.1 Mesorhizobium sp. M0195
CTCGTAGAGCGCCTTGGCCTTCCCACCGGCAAGGTTGGTGACGACGAAGCGGATATCGCCACCTTGGGCGCCGACCTCGACCCGCGCGATGATGCGCTCGACGCGGCTCCAACTAGCGGCGCCGTCAACGAACTCCTTGAACCTGCGGACCTTGCCTGTCTTGGCCGACGCTTCGAAGCGCGCCGTCGTGCTGGCCTCCAGATCCGCGACATGCTTGCGCAGGCTCGTGGTGGGCGCGAGGCCAAAGATGAAGTCGACGTCGTTGGCGCGGCACCAGTCGATGACCTGCGGGTTGCAATAATGGCTATCGCCGCGGAGCAGGATTCGAATGTTCGGCCAGTTGATCCGGATCGCCCGCACCAGACGGCGCAGGTGGGGGCGGATCTCAGCCCCACTCGGCCGCTTGGCCGGTCGCAGGATCGCGCTGACGAACCGTCCCGCACCATCGAACACGACGATCGGCTGGAAGCCGTACTCGTCATGGTGGGCATTGAACAGGCGAAGCTGTTGGCCTCCGTGCACAGCGTCGAAGGTGTCGTCAATGTCGAGTACGATCCGCTTCGGCACCTGCCGGAACGAGGCGCAATAGAGATCGACCATCGCCCGTCCCATCGCGACCAGCTCCCGCACGCCGGGTAGGTTCTCCAGCCGGCACAGCGTCGATTGCGACGCCAGATCCCGACCCGACGGCAGCGCATCCTGGGCCATCTTGAAGACCGGATCGCGGCGCAGCCGGTTGGCGTCGTTGCCGTCCTCGTAGCCGGCGGCGATCATCTTCATGCGAAAGCCGATCATGTCCGCCAGGCTGTGGACGACCTGGTCCGGGCAGCGCGGATCGTCGATGCAACGCGCCAGACGCTCGGCCAGCCGCAACCGCTTTTCCACCTCGGCCAAGGCCAGAACGCCGCTGTTGGACGACAGCATGCCGCCGTCGAAACGGGCGACGACGGACTTGCCGCCGACTGATGACAAACCGCTCAGCGGCAGCGCAAGATCGTTCATGGTGGGTGTGGTCTCCGGGAAATGGTTCGGATCGGCTTAAGCAACCAAATCCTACGTTTTTCAACGGCTTGCGCCACATCCACCAACCCCCATGAATTTTTCAGGCTAGGATCCGGACCCATAAAGGGATTCCACTGACGGTGGTTTTATGAGTCACGGTCTCCAAAGGGAGGCCACAGATGAATCGCGGTTATTTCTGGCTGACGGAGGGAGCAGGTTTCGCGGCCGCAGGCGCTGCTGCCAACCGACACGCGCGGCAAGCCAAGAGTATGACCGCCGAGCGATTGGCGGCATCGTCCATGTCCTCAAGTCCGGCGGCCGCTGGGTCGATGCCCCGCAAGTCTACGGGCCGAGAAAGACGCTCTACAATCGCTTTGTCCGATGGGCTGCCAAAGGCGTTTGGGTCGACATCTTCCACGCCCTGGCCTCGGCTGGCGGTCCTCCGGCTGAGGTCCTGATCGACCTCTTCGGCCGTGAAGGCGCATCGCTGCGCTTCTGGCGGCACAGGGGGGAGCAAAATCAGGCGATCGGCCGGTCGCGCGGTGGGCGAACCACGAAGATCCACGCCCTGACCGATGGCCTGTGCCGCCCGATCGCTTTCCTCTTGACCGGTGGCCAGGTCGCCGATTGCAGCGCCGGAGATTTGCTTCTGGAGCAGATGCCCAAGAGCCCGATCCTGCACGCCGACAAGGACTATGATACCAATGCCATTCGCCACAGGTCTAGGCTAAAGCGGCGATGCCGAACATTCCGCCGAAGCCAACCGGCGCTGGAAGAACTGCTTCTCCCCGTTCCTCTACCGTGATCGCAACGCCATCGAGCGCATGTTCGGACGGCTCAAGGATTTGCGCCGCATCGCCACCAGATACGATCGATCGGCCACGAACTTCCTCGCTGCCGTCTGCCTAGCCGCTACGGTCAGTTACTGGCTGTGACAGTTGTCCTCGACAAACAGAAGCGAACTTGCGCCCTGAAGCAGGGTGATCGCTTCAGAAACGGTGCGAAGGAGTATGTCACTCGCCGGCTCGATGTCGTGGATGAGGCCGGCGGCCTCACCAATCATGATCGCGGCTATTGTGGGATCGCCGCTTGCCCACGCTTCCCGGTAGGCAGCGGACTGCGCGTCAATGTCGGCAAGGAGATGGGCCTCATTGCCGTGCCAGGCTTCCGTAAAAGCATTCTTCCGAACGCGCAGTGAAAACCGCGATGGCCAATCCAGGCGGCGCGCTAGGTCCATCACCGAGGTTCGAACCGTGTCGTCTCCGGTCGCGGCAAGGGCAGCCTGGTGCAGATTTGGATGAACGAGAGCCTCCAACGAGGCCCAGAAACGTGATCCCATCACGACGCCATCAGCGCCAAGCATCAGCGCCGCTGCAAGCCCACGACCATCGGCGATGCCACCGGCCGCGCAGATGAGCGTGTCCGGCGCCCGTCGCCGTACCAAGTTCGCGACCTCCGGAACAAATGTGAATGTCGCTCGCTTCTCACCGTGACCGCCGGCTTCCGCGCCTTGGGCGACGACGATGTCGGCTCCGGCATCAAGAGCGCGGCGCGCGTCGTCGAGGCTCTGGACCTGGCAGATCAAGGGGACCCCGGCGGCCCGTATCGCCGGCGAAAAAGGCGCCGGGTCGCCAAAGGATAGGAAAATCGCACTTGGTCGCCGCTCCAAGGCCTTATCGAGTAGGCGCGGGTTCCTGGCGAGTGACCAAGTTATGAAGCCGCAGCCGACAGGTCGGTTGCCAGATCGCTCGAACTCTCGCGTCAGCCAATCAGCGTCGCCATAGCCGCCGCCGATAAGCCCAAGCCCTCCGGCTGTACTGACCGCACCTGCGAGTTCCCCGCCCGATGCGAATGCCATCGGCGCGCTGATGATCGGATGCTGCAGTTTAAGCCGATCAGTGAGACGGGTTACGATGCGCATCATCACTCCAACAGATTGCCTTGAGTATCGCAGGTTCGGTTGATCCTATCGAGCCCCGCTCAGCGCCCGCGACTAACGGCAACCAGAGCCGCCAGCGCAGTCGACCGACGGTTATGAGTCCGCACCCTAACACTACTTTGGCACTTTAGGCTCTGGGATATTCGCAAGGAGCATGTCACAGCGAGGACATCGTCGGGGTGGAGGTCGTGCGAAGATGTCGAGGATCGCTTGCCTGATGGCCGGCATGCTTGGCTGTGGTGGCGGTCCCGAGACTCTTTTTTTTCCGTCCCGCTGCTTTGAGGCGGCGGGATTGAAGGAAGGCGTAGGCGATCATCGTCATCAACGCATGTCGATGTAATCCCGTCCAGGATCTACCTTCGAAGTGGTCGAGCCCAAGCTCTTCCTTGAGCTGCTGGTGGGCCTGTTCACAGATCCACCTGGCCTTGATCGTGGCAGCGAGCGTCTTGATGGTGGCATCGGCCGGCAGGTTCGACACATAGTATTTTTGCTCCCCGGTCGACCGCCGCTCGCCGACGAGCCAAACCTCGTCGCCAAGCATGCATTGCATACGGTTATCGAGCATCCGGTGCTTATGGCCATCCGCAACACGGACACGACGGGCCGCGAAGAGACAGGTCAGCCGACCTTTGGTGCCCCGCCGCCAGCTGACCTTTTGCCATTTCCCTTCGGCCAACAACGTTTCAGCCGAGACCGGGGGCTGATCAGGGATGTGGTATTTGCGGGGCTTTCCGGCCTTCGCGACGGGGAAGATCAGGGCAACGTCGGCGGGATAGACGTTCTGGCGTCGCGACAGACCCACTGCCCACAGCAGACCGCGCTCACTCAAAGCCTGACGGAAGGGTCCGCTGGAGCCGTACCCTGAATCGGCAAGCACACAGTCAAAACGCGCACCGGAGGCGATGACGCGGTCGACCTCCTCGATTGCAATCTCCGGCTTTGTCAGAGCAGTCTGTCTATCCTTCGGCACACGAGCCCGCGCCATACGTTCAGGATCATCTGTCCAGCTCTCGGGCAGGAATAGCCGCAGGCCCACCATCACCGGCACCTCGCGCGACGCCAAGGTTACCGAGACCAGCGACTGACAATTGGCAGTCTTTCCGAGCGACGAGGCATATTGTGGCGCGACGCCAACCGAGTGACGTCCCTTCTTGGGCAACGCCATATCATCGATGACAAGAAAACCCGCCTCATCGCCAACCAGGCCATCTGCCTTCTTCAGCAGGGCAGCCTCGAGTGGAGCACTGTCCCAAACTCCGGCAGCGACGAAATGATGAAGCTGATCGTAGCCGACCTCGCCAGCGCGCGCCGCCATCGGCTGAACGCTCTTGCGGTCTCCTGGACCAATCAAACCCGCGACATAGAGAGGACACATCCGCGCCCGCGTCTTGTGCCCTAGCGCCGCGACAAACGGCGCAAGCCAGCGCGCCAGATCAGCTTGCCAGTTCCCATCCATGGCCGGCCCCTCCAAAAGCCGACCTCCTATGAATCACCGAAGACGCCTCTTGGGAATCCTGAAAGTGCTCGCCCGCCAAAATCTGCCAAAGTAGTGCTAAACTAACCCATCAGCAAACTTACGACCGGGCTTTGAGCCCGTCACCGATCGATCCAATGGCGCTGCGGTTACCTGGACCGACCTGAAAACCAGCCTGTCACAGCCTTAGCTTCAGTCCATCCAGCAATGCGGCACGAAGCAGATTTCAAGATCATGCGCGGCGTGAGATCTGCGTGGCCATCATCCTGAACCTCGTAGGCGCCAAATGGGCCTCGGCACATGAGGTCACTAACACTCTCGGTCTCTTTAGCCGCAGGCGGCAGTGAGCTCGGCTCAGCGCTCGTAATCCTTATCATTTGAGCGCTGGGTCTTGCGGTCCTGCTCTTCCGACTGCCGTGCCTTCTGTTTGTTGGCGTCCTTCTGCTTGGCTGCCACCTTCTCCTGCTCGGTGCCGGTGCGCGGCTGCTCCGGCTCGCGGGGATCGTCCCGAGTTGGAAGGTCTCGCCCTCGCGGCTCGCGCTCGGGGATAGGCTCGCCACCGCCACCACCACGACGCTGCTGCTGCCGCTCGAATTGCAGCCGCGCGAGACGGTCGTGCATCTTGTCGTTCACCTCTTCACGATACTGTTCGAACTGACCTTGATGCGCCGGCGGCAGCGTCTCGCGCATGTTGTCGAGAGCCTGATTGACGCGGGCCATCTGACGCCGCATTTCCAAGGGGGTCTGCGCCATGTCCAAATCTCCTATCAGTGCATTCAATTCTCTCATACCGGGATGGGACAGAAAAGACTTCTGCCCCGATTGATCAGCTCCGCGACCCGCGCCAGGACCTGGCTGCCCTTCCCCTGTCCCATCGCCACGGAACCGCAGAAAATTGTTGCCGATCGACTCCGCTGCCGTGAGAGCCTGTCCGACTATGCCCGCGGTCCGCATCGTCGTCACAGTCTTTTGCCATGCGGCAGCGATTGCATCGCCGTTCACGATAAGCGATTGCATATCGAAACGGCGTTGCCGCTTGGCCTCCACTCTCTCGATTGTCCTGGCGCTGACCTGATAGCGCGGATCGCTCTGTGCACGGCTGTAGGCTCCGGCATGCTCCTTCGTGAATGGCCGCGTCATCGCATGATCCATGCGCCGCGTCGCCACCATCGCAATGCCGTTCTCGCGTGCTTTTTCCGCAAAAGTCTCGCGCCAGGCTGCGAGATCAGGCTTGTAGAATTTCAGGCGCTCGCCGTCGGCTGACCGTGCCTGCACCATCGCGTGGATATGGACGTGCTTGGTGTCCTTGTGATGCGCCAGGACGAACTTGTATCCTGGCGCTCGCTCCTCGAGCACGCCGCGCGCCGCGGCCATCACGGCGTTGGCATCGGTGCCGGCTCTTGCCGAGAAAAGCAGGTGATAGGCATTGCGGCGCTCACGCCCCGAAAACTGCGGGCGCCATTGTTCATAGATCGAAGCCGCCGCCTTGGTGGAGCTTTTCACAGCAGGCACAGGCTCGCCATTTGCGTGGCGGATGTGGCTGTGGGTGCGGATGAACTTCTGCAGGAAATATTTCGCTTTGGGTTCACGGCTCACGGCCGCCGTTACCTCTGCCTTGGCGACCACCCCCGCCTCGCCCATGGCTTCAGACAGGCGCGCTTCGATCTTGTCGAGCGCCTTGCTGCGCGAATTTTTTTCCCGACCGCCGGCGAGCACCTTGGCAAGCGGTCCGGCCCGCTCATCGGTATGCGCGTAAACCTCCACCGTCTGTCCATCCTGCGCATAGATGAACGGTTTTGCCCCGAAGGCCTTGCTCAGCGCCTCGCTCAAGGCGGCATCGGTCACATCGCTAGCGAGATCGAAGCGAACCTCGATAAAATTGGTGTTTTCCAGGGGCGGTTCGAACGTCTCGCAAAACGATTCCAGGAACGCCTTTCTTGCGGCACCTGTCGCAAGCACCTGCCCGTCCTCGTCGAAAATCTCGATGTCGTGTTTCTCGCCTTTTTCGTCCTCGCGCTTCCCGATGTAATTGAGCAGCCGGGCGGCAGCTTCCTTGGTCGATGGCGGATTGGGCATGACCTTGAACACGGCAGGCTGCGCGCCCGCCGCATAGCCTGCCCGTGCCGCCACGGCCCGCGCCTGATAGCCCGTCCGCGCCGCTCGTGCCGTACCGCTCGGACGAACAGCACCACGACCACCGCCGCCGCGCCGCTTCCAGTCTTCCTCCTCCTCTTCCGGCCGGAAACCGGCGAGCGTGACGCCATAGATCATGATCGGCGCGCTAGCGGCCTTGGGCGAACTCGCAGCAGCAGTGGACTTCGGTGCCCTGCTGGACATGGAGCTCCCCGCCGCCCCCAATCCTCCCGGCGACGAACGATGGGCGCTCCTGCCGCCACCTGCCGTCGAGCCGCCTCCTTGCCCGAGGCGTCCGCCGCCACCGGTCCGCTCATAGCTCTTCATCGCCTGGAATTCACCGACCTCGCGTCGGGCGCCCGTGACGGACTTGTCGTCGTCCAGCTCCTCACGCTTCACGCCGGACTCGCCTCGAAGATAGCGTTCGATTTCGGCCGCGTAGCCAGCAAGACGACCGCTCATGGCCTGGCCACCCTCGCCTTGCGTGACCCGCCAGTCATCGCCTTCAGTTCCTCGCGAAACTGCCGCACCAGGTTGCCCACGGCGACCAGCGCCTGTTCAAGATCCTCATCGTGGGCAACACGGCCGTCATTTATCGCGCGCACGGCCTGATTGAAATTGACGCCGACGCGCCGCAGCTGATCGGTCATGTCCACGATCGCCGGCCGCAACGCCTCTGACGCGATAGGCAGATACCCGGCCTCTGCCCGCACAAGACGCCGCACGACCTCGCTGACGGTAACGCCGTCCCGCTCCGCAATGGCTTTAAGGTTGGCCAGCTCGTCAGCCGAAAATCGGATGTGCGTCACCTCGCCGTAGCGCCGTGACGCGTTCTGTACCGCTGCTTTCTGGGCGCCTGCATCCATCTCTCAAGCCCGCTTGCGGGCGCTAAGGCCCGACAGGGCCGCGCCGCCTATTTTGTGTGTATCACAAAATAGGCTATCCTGCCAAATCGTGACTTGATGTAGTGTGTCTATGATGGCCACCGGACCTATTCCTTCGCTGCAGATAGCAGCTGCGCAAAAACCGCACCGTGAACGAGCTCTTATTGGTGCGCGCCTGGGAAAGGACAAAGCCGACGTTCCTTTCTCACCAGCCCAGTTGTCAACCGCAGCGGGCCGGTCGCGATGTGTTTCCAGCGTTGAGGACTGATGCGTAGTCGGAAATGCGTAGTCGGAAATGCGCAGTCGATGGGGTTGCCAAACCAGTCTTCCCCGTTGACTATGTCACCATGTCTCTACCGTGATATTGTTCCATGTTGACTTGTTTCCATGTTAACATGGAAACAAGGAGACAACGCCGGAACGAGGCCCCCATGATCATCTCCGCTGCGATCCCCAAGGGCGGCACTGGCAAATCGACGATGCTGCGCGCCCTCGCATCCGTCGCACTGCATCGGGGCTATTCGGTCACTCTTATCGACGGAGACCGGCGGCAGAACATGAACCGCTGGTTCCAGATGCTGGGCGAGGCTGGCAATCGTCCTGACAGGCTCACGATGGTGAGCGCGATGACGCCGCAGGAAATCCTTCGCGCAGCAGCCACTCACAACGGTGAGCGCTCGGTCGTCTTGATCGATACGGAAGGCACCACAAACGATAACCTGATGGCCGGGCTCTTCGCCGCCGATATTGTCGTCGTGCCGATCTATTTTGCGCTTGATGATGTGACCGCCGCCATCCAGATCACCGACCACTACATCCCGCTGGCGGTCGAGAGCCGGGGTAGACCGCTGCCTGCGATATTCGTGCTGACCAAGCAGACCATCATCGATAGCAGGGCGCGAGCCCTGACCGAACTGCGCGCCATCATCCAGGCCAATGGCACGCCCATTGCAGAACATGTCCTGCACAATCGTGTTGCCTACCGCGACCTTCAGACCGGGCAGACCCTTTACAGCCATGGGGTGCCTGATGCGAAGGCGATTGCCGAGAGCGAAGGGGTCTTCGACGACCTTCTGCAAACCTTCATCGAAGCCACAAGGAACGCGGAATGAGTGAAGAAACCGCACCGAAACCCGGTGACGACAAGAAAGCCCGCATGATGAAGGCGATTTCCACGCAGCCGCCGGCACTGCCGAGCATGTTCATTTCATCGCCGAAGATCGAGGCGCAGAAGCTGGAGCCGAATGTCGGATCGGCGATGTCGCAGACGCCCGAGCCGGCATCGGGTGCAAGCCCTGACTTTCGCAAGCTGCTGCGGCAGGGTCAGAAAAAGGATCCGATAGCCGGCAAGAAGATTCGCGACGAGGAGATGATCCGCTGCGGCTATTACCTGACGGCTGCGGAGCAGCGCCATTTCAAGCTGCTGGCGATCAGCAACGGCCACAGCATGACCGAACTGCTGCGAAAGGCTGTGCAGGATTATATCCGCATTCATAAGCACAAACTGCCGAAGGAATAATCGGCGGTTTTGAGTCGCTCTCGCATGCCGTGACGGGTGATGTTCGTGGCTCTTTTGCAACGTGCAAAAAAGGGCCCGCGACGGAGTGTTCCGTCGCGGGCCCTGAGATGTTTGCCTACTTGGATTGGTTGAGGTGTTTCAGCATCTGGCCGAAGATTGTGTCTCGCACCGGACGCCCGCTGGCTGCCGCTTTGTCGCCGACCAGCTTTGCCGCCAGTTTGGGCGACAACGGCATGAAGTCGTAGCCGTGTGCGATGGCTGCATGGCGAAGATCGTCAAGCGCTTCGAACGCGCGATCGCGGGTGCCAAGCCAAAGACGGGGCTCGTCGGTTTCTTCGTGCGGGAACGCTTGCAGGAAGTAGGTCCGAAGCGGTAGGTCGTAGCCGATGACAGCGTCTGGATCGGAGTGGCCCTTTCCGATGACGGTGCCAGTGACAGTGATAGTATAGCGGCTCATTGCAACCTCCTTTTGCCGGTGGGGAGCCGGCCCCCGGCCCGGGGGGGCGCCCCGGGTGCCGGGGGGGGTGTGATAGGAGTAGACGGGTGGTGTTGTTGTGTTTAAAAAAGAGGCAAGGCCCCCCAATAAACAGGT
>NZ_JAMYSV010000050.1:0-8683 GCF_040322115.1 Mesorhizobium sp. M0195
TCTCGTGGCCGATCAGATGCGCGCTGCGCTGCAGGCCAACAATGTGACGGCCATCAAGATCGGCATGCTCGCAACCGCTGAGATCGTGGCTGGCGTTGCCGGCGTGCTGCGCGAAAATCCGCGGATACCGGCAGTCCTCGATCCGGTGCTGGCTTCCACGTCAGGCCGAGCGCTTCTTGAAGCAAGCGCTATCCCCATGATGAAGCAGGATCTGATGCCACTTTGCCGAATCGTCACACCCAATCTCATCGAACTGGCGCTTCTTGCCAGCTCAGAGCTGGCGGTGGATGAGGTCGGCGCGCTTCAACAAGGACAACAACTGCTCGCCGCCGGGGTTCAGGCCCTGCTGATCAAAGGCGGCCATGCCTCAGGACCTCGCTCAACGGATGTTCTCGTTTGTCCCAACCAAGAACCCGTGCGCCTCGATAATCGTCGGCTGGCAAGAACGATGCGCGGCACCGGCTGTGCCCTGGCCAGCGCGATAGCCGCGTATCTGGCGATCGGGGGATCGATTGAGAAAGCTGTGCGCCAGGCCAAGCTTCTGGTGTTCGAAAAGATTTGGAAACACCCCATATGAGAATCGGGCTCGCGATAGGCGGCCCCATTTTATCGCCGACGATTTCAGCCAACGGAGGGTCATGTTCGCTGGCCGGTGCTTATGACAAAAGCATCTGATCCTGACCGCTTTTGTGGCTCTGGTTTCGTCGATGGGTGAATGATCTTCGGTTCAGCAGACGATTAGCAGCGGGAGCGAGGCACCGCCAATCGCGTGGAATCTAGGATCATATTGCGCGAGCAAGAATTCCGTTGGCGGCGATTATCACCAAGGGGATCTTGGCGTCGGCGACTGTGCACACCTGACTAAATCTAGTTTGCGCCGATCATAGCCACAAAACATCAAAAAATAAGAGCGAGTAAATTTTAGTAGACAGCTCACAACTCGAAGCAACGTTATCGTAGCCGCCGGCGCGCACACTGGTGCATAGTTGGTCGCCTCGCGCAAGCCACCTCATCTGCTGGACTCCTCCACCATTTGGGACCCAGATGGGTCATATCCAAACAACTAATTTTATCAATCTACCAGGATGCCCGCATAGCGGTGCCGGCAGAATGCTCACCGTTTGGATCGTACTTCGGTTAGCCTTGTCAACGCGAGCCCATTTGCTGGGCGAGACAAGGGCCGCGCGAAGGAAGGAGCAAACAAATGCAGATTCTCGACGTTAATCAGATGGTCCAGTACTACCTAACATCGCTTGAGCTGGTTGTGATCTTCGCTACCGTTTGCGCGGCGCTGGAGCTAACCTTTCCGGCTTTTCGATACAGTTTTGCCTCAAATGTTCGTGGCGTGCGGTATTGGATATTGGCTCGGATGGGGTACATTTATCTGGCATCTCTACGCTGCGAGCTTGGGCTGGTTAGGAATAAAGCCGCTCGTAACGATCAATTTCGGTGCGTTTCTTCACTCTGACAACGCAGTCATTAACACTGGATTCGCCGTCATTTCAGGGGTCTTAGTCGCGATTGCCGGCGACTTCTTTTACTACTGGATACACCGCGCTCAGCATGCTGTTCCATTCCTCTGGCGCATGCACGCTACTCACCACTCGATCCGCGAATTGACGGCATGGACAGCGCTTGTATCACCCACTCAAGCTGATCCATTTCGAATCTAGCGTAGTGCCCGCTGTTGCCATGACACTGATTACCTTTCAGGGACATCTTTCACACTCTAGCACCCGCATCAATCTTGGGCCGCTTCTGTACGCTGGCGGCGTTCCTCGGGGCCTGCGGGGGAGCTGGGTCTCGGCCCATCCGGGTAACGATCCTTCGCGCAGACGAGCTATGGAAACGATCAAAAGTGTGATTTCACTGGGTCCCGATTATCGCATAAAAAACTTGTTATCGCACAACTTAAAAAACTTGCAACCCCACAGCATCATTGACTTGTCGCCTATCAGCACTATATACTTGTAATCGCACAGCTCTAAAAACTTGCAAAGGCACGGCCATGGCCAAGCCCCATGAAAAACTCGCTGAATCACTGGCCGTCCTCAAAGAGCTGCAGGAGGGTGGGCGGCGCATATTCAAGTCAGATGAGCTGACCCGCCTCCACCGGGAGCGGCTGCTGCAGAACGGGTTCCTGCGCGATGTTATCAAAGGCTGGCTCATGTCGACCGGCCCGCAGGCACAGCAGCAAGACACCACCTCCTGGTACGCGAGCTTCTGGGAGTTCTGCTCCCTTTACTGCAATGACCGGTTCGGCAAGGACTGGTTCCTGTCACCGGAGCAGTCGCTGCTTCTGCACGCGGAAGCGCCCACTATTCCGCCTCAGGTGGTGGTGAATACCCCCAAAGGCACGAATAACAAAATCGACCTGCTGTTCGGCACTTCGCTCTATGACCTCAAGGTCAAGGAGATGCCGGCCGAACTGACAGAGAAAAACGGCCAGCGCGTGTTCACTGTCGAGGCCGCCCTTACCCGGGTGCCGGAAGCGTTCTTCCAGCGCGCCCCTATCGAGATGCAGATCGCCATGGCGTCGGTGCGCGACGTATCAACCGTTCTGGCCCTGCTGCTTGATGGCGGCCATTCCGCCGTGGCGGGACGGCTTGCGGGGGCCTTCCGTCGCGTAGGACGCGACTCCTTTGCCGATGAAATCGTGGCCGCCTTCAAAGCCGCCGGCTATGACGTGCGCGAATCCGATCCGTTCGCGGGACAAATTGGAGTGACAACCATTGCGGCGGGCGTACCGCCGTTGGTCGCCCGCCTGCGCGCGATCTGGCAATCGCAGCGCGAAGCCATCATCGAGATATTCCCGAAGGCACCCGGACTGCCGTCCGACAAAGACGCCTATATGAAGTTCGTCGAGGATATCTACGAAAGCGACGCCTACCATTCGCTGTCGATAGAAGGGTACAGCGTCACCCCGGAACTCATCGACCGGGTGCGCGAGAGGAGCTGGAATCCGGAGATTGATGAAGAGGACCGCAAGAACCGGGATGCGCTTGCCGCGCGTGGCTACTACCTCGCATTCCAGAAGGTCAAAGACTCTGTTGCCGCGATCATCAACGGCCAGCCAGCCGGCGCGTTGACGCGGGACACTCACCGGGAGTGGTACCGAGAGCTGTTCGCGCCGTCAGTGACCGCCGGCATCCTCAAAGCCAGCGCGCTTGCGGGATATCGCAATCACCCTGTGTACCTGCGCGGCTCGCAGCACGTGCCGCCGCGTACCGAAGCGGTGGCCGATGGTATGAATGAGCTGTTCGACCTGCTGGAGGCGGAGAAGGAGGCCTCCGTGCGTGCCGTGCTGGGGCATTGGCTTGTGGGCTATGTGCACCCCTATCCGGACGGCAACGGACGAATGGCGCGGTTCCTCATGAACGCGATGCTGGCTTCAGGCGGTTACCCCTGGACAGTCGTCAGAGTCGATGACCGGAAGGCCTACCTCGCAGGGCTGGAGGAGGCGAGCGGCAATATGAATGTGAAAACGTTCGCCGCCTTTCTCGCCGAACGGGTGAAGTGGTCTATGGAGAAGGCGGCGTGAGGTCGGTGGTGTGCCATGTTTAACTTGCTTGTCTCGGGCCACGGCGAGTGGTGGGAAACGCCGCCGTTCACGTCAACCATTGACCGGTTCAAGGAATATAGCGGCGCCGAGGCCGAGGCTATCGACCTCGCGCGCCCTGAAACATTGCGCCGGCTGGAGGAAATCCCGGCGCTGTTGATGTACGAAGTCGGGGCGGGAGGCCCGCACGCGCGCGTGGTCGGCACGGCCGCATACGCAATATCGTTCGGCGCGGACACGAACTGGCCTTCACCTTCGAGCCCGATCCGGAACATGCCTTTCTCGAACGGAAGCTTCCCATTCCCATTCTAGCAGCCAGAAGAGTGGGTGAGCTTTTGAAATATCTATCCGAGGAATCGATAAGCTCAGACTATTGCAAGTATACATAGTTTTTTCTGTTATAGGGTCTGCTCGGCTGCAGACAAAGAGCCCCGGATAAACTTCAGCACGAAAGCAGAATTGAATGAAGGTGGGCTACACGGAGTTCTCATTTGGGTATGCCTTCACCGAAAACCTTATCCGGTCATCGTCAGCCGCACCTGTAGGCGCGCCGGTCTTTCCAAACCTCTTACAGGAAGGGCATTCTGGCTTTGACATCCGCATCAATTTCCCAGGGGTTCCGCTGTTTTTCCAGTACAAGCTTCCGGAGCTGATGAAGCGAGGAACTGCCTTTGAGATTGCGAGCGGACATTGTCCCGGTTTGTCGATACCATTTTTTCGGATTGCGATGATGCGCAGGGATGTGTCGCGTCAGCATGAACTGCTTCTTCGGCTTGAGGCGCGCTATCCGTCAAACGTCTTCTATGCGGCTCCTTGTATTGCAAACATCAGCGATTTCGACCGCTCTTATAATGGAGCAACCGTAGCACGGCAGTCCATTTTCCTCTCACCAGGGGAAATTGGGCCCTTGCCAGACGACAAAGCGCACAGCCTTGCCTATAAACCTGGACTGGCAACTGGATATTTTTGCTCGAAACCCAAGCCCACCAAAGTTCAAACATTTGATGATCTCGCTGCGCTCTTTAAGGAGCAGTTCGCCGAGAAGCGTTTTGCGGAAGTCCGCGAAGCGGCGCGTGAGATGCGCGAAAACGTACTTGAGCTTGCTTCGCCATCAATGCGGCAAGCCGAACAGCTCATTGCTGAACGGGTCGGCGCAAGACGCATTCAGATTCTAGACGGCGCAGCCAGACCGCCCGAGGAAGAGCGCGCAGTCACTGACATTCTCGTAGCGCGGGAAATTGCGCGTGTCGATCTTGGCGTCGACCTGCTGGTGGCCCAACCACGCTAACGACATCATACCTAGCTGATTAGCCCAGCTTTTGTCTAGGCCACATTACGTAGCAATTGCAATGGTATAAAAAGTTCCCAGTTTCATCCTGTCGGGCGCGCCCGAGAGGACGAAACCAAAACTCGTATGTCTTTGTACCATGCAATTCATGGCAGCGTACGGAGGCCGATCAGAGAGGCGACGCTCACAATGTCGTTCGGTGGAGTAAGCAGGACAAGGTTGGAACCAGAGGAGTCAGTCCAGTCCTGGTCGCGGTCGAGTAGCTCAGCCATTCGGCTTTTGCCCTCACAGATCCGGGCGGGCGGATTTCCCGCACCCGGCTCTTCCCGAGGGTAACCCGCGTCATATCCGTGCCTGCGCCCAAGTTCGAGTGATGCGCGGAGTTGGCAGGGGGAAGCGCGCCGTCAGGGTCTCGAACTCCGACCAGGCCATGCGCCGGCTTTTCTGGCTGCGCCGTCTCAGACACCGTAGCCATATCCGGCGCATTTGCCGATGGAATCCGTTGAGCGCTGGATAGTTGTGCGGCCTGCCGTAGTAGCCGTAGTGTCCACGCAGAACGGCGGCGAACCACCTGTGCTGCGCAGCCATTGGCGCGTGCATGAGCCGCCAGGCATCCTGGCGCAGCGCCGTCAGCTTGCGCGTCAGGCGTTTCCCTTCCGTCTTGTGCTTCACGATGAACCGGCCATCCCGGGTCCGCCCGCAGTAGTGGGTGAAGCCCAGAAAGGCGAAGGTCTCGGGTCGCCGCTCGCCACGCCGCTGTCGTGAGAGGGCCGCGAACCGCCCAAACTCGATCAACCGCGTCTTGTCCTCGTGGAGTGTCAGGCCAAAGCCGGCCAGCCGCGCCTTGAGGGCCAACAGCATCTCCTCTGCATCGGCCTTCTTCTCAAAGCCCATGACGAAGTCGTCAGCGTAACGCACGATCACAACGCGACCGTGTGCATGGCGACGACGCCATTGGTGGACCCAGAGATCGAGGATGTAGTGCAGGAAGATATTGGCGAGGAGCGGACTGATGCCCGCCCCTTGCGGGGTACCCCTGTCCGTCTCTTGCTTCTCGCCGCTCTCAAGGACGCCAGCCCGCAACCACAGCCCAATGAGCCGTAGGATACGAGGATCAGCGATCCTGTGCGCCACCATTCGCAGCAGCCACTCGTGGTCGACCGAGTCGAAGAAGCTGCGAATGTCGGCATCGAGCACCCAGTTCACACGCTGGCTCATGATCGCTGTATGCAGGGCATCAAGCGCCATGTGGGGGCTCCGCCCCGGCCGGAAGCCATAGGAGAATCCCAGGAAGTCGACCTCGTAGACAGCACTCAGCACCTCGGCCACCGCGCTTTGGACGATCTTGTCTTCCAGCGCCGGCACCCCGAGAGGCCGTTTACCGCCATCGGCTTTGGGAATGTAGACCCGCCGCACCGGCTGTGGCCGGTAGCGATCGGTGTGGACCCGTTCGCAGAGATCCTCTGTGTCCGGACCTTGGCCTCCTCGCGCAGGCTCCCCTCAGGCTGGTCCCTTCCCTCCACTCGCCTCGTTTCCTTCGACGGCTTCACCGGTACTATGAACCAGTCCGACTCCCGACCTCAGCTCGAACGGCAGCTCTGGCAGTACCTTGCTGCTGTCCCCCGCTGGAGACCAATCCAGCGGACCCGGTCGGGCCTCTCATGTTCCGATGATTACCTTCCATGCGTGATCCGGCCATCGACCCCGACGGAGCGGCATCGCCTCGCGTAACCACGATGCTCATATTGCCTTCGTGACTAGGGAACACACTCGGCCTCCGCGAACATCCACCTTTCGAGGCTCATTCCCGCACCCCGCATGGCTCCTGTCTACACTTCAGACCCCGCGTTGCCGCGACGCCCGCAAGACTCGGTCCCGGCTTGCCCGCTACGGCTTTGGCCGGATGGGACTTGCACCCACAAGCAATCATCAGCTTGGCATGACGTACTCCCTACAGGTGGTGTAGCTCGGCGGTAGCGAAGCCGCTCGCGAGCGCGCCCTCGATAGCGCTGTAGCGAGCGAGCGGCTTTGCGGTGGTCATCGACAGTTCGCCGGTAAGGTCGGGTTGCTGACACCAACCTGATTCGAAGGAACCATCGATGACCGACGACATGATGAACCTGCGCGCGCTCGTGGAGAAGACCCGGAAGCCGATATCTTGCGCGAGATGATTGGCTTTGCCGCCGAGCGGCTGATGGAGCTGGAGGTTGGCGCCGCCACCGGCGCCGCCTATGGCGAGAAGAACCCGTTGCGCACGGCCCAGCGCAACGGCTATCGCGAGCGCGACTGGGAGACGCGGGCCGGCACCGTCGAGCTGCGCATCCCCAAGCTCAGGAAGGGCTCCTATTTCCCCGGTTTCCTAGAACCGCGCCGCATGGCCGAGAAGGCGCTGACCGCCGTCATCCAGGAAGCCTATGTGCAAGGCATCTCGACCCGCTCGGTCGACGACCTGGTCAAGACCATGGGCATGAGCGGCATCTCCAAAAGCCAGGTCAGCCGGCTGTGCGAAGAGATCGACGGCAAGGTCAAAGCGTTCCTTGAAAGACCCATCGAGGGCGACTGGCCATATCTGTGGATCGACGCCACCTACCTGAAGGTGCGCCGCGGCGGCCGCATCGTCTCGGTCGCCGTCATCATCGCTGTCGGCGTCACCGCGGACGGCCGGCGCGAGGTGCTGGGCATGGAGGTCGGCACGTCTGAGGCCGAGCCGATCTGGACGGAGTTCTTGCGCAAGCTGACCCGCCGCGGCCTGCGCGGCGTCAAGCTCGTCGTCTCCGATGCCCATGAAGGCATCAAGGCGGCCGTCACCAAGGTGCTGTGCGCGACATGGCAGAGGTGCCGCGTCCACTTTATGAGGAACGTGCTGGCCCATGCCGGCAAGAGCGGGCGCCGCGTCGTCTCCGCTTCATCGCCACCGCCTTCGCCCAGGAAACGCCCGAGGCCGCAAGCACGCAATGGCGCGCCGTCGCCGACCAGATCCGGCCGAAGGTGCCGAAGCTGGCGACAAGCATGACGCTGGAAACCATCAGCCAAATGAGCGATGATCCGCTGATCAGCCTGCCAGCCGTGGCACGCTGATCAGCCCGGTCCCATGCCGGAGAGCGCGGCGACCAAGCCGTCAGCTACACCACTCCCTTTGACACGATCTTATCGACTCGAACTGCCGCCGAACTCCGTGCCGAAAAGGCATCGCGAAGCCGACGGTGAACCATGGTTGCTCCGCGTCGCGCAGCAACTTGGAACCGCGAGCGCAACTGTCGGGAAGGCTGCGCGTTCAGCGCGTGATTATCGACCATCGCGTTCGCCAAAATGACGGCGTCGCACCGAGCGGTGCCGCCGCATGATGTCTCAACGTCGGGGCTCACAGCAAACAAAGCTGTCGCCATTGAACGAAACTGTCGCGAAGCGAACAGACGAACCATAGCCGAAACGTTTGCCGTTCGTGCTTGGGTTGATCCGCAAGCAAAAAAGCAAGGAAGCGCGAACCAAGGTCCGCCGGCACACTTGAGCTTCGAGCCGCAGCTGGGTCGTCAGAATGGCACGTCATATGCAATAGAAGCCTTTGTGACGGCCCCGCCCACAACTAGCGGAGATGACGGCGATGATTTGTACAGAAATGTTGAATGCCGTCATTTCTGAGATAATTATATTTGTAACTACAATTGCATACTTGTAAAAATAATACCCAATCATACGCAATTTCTCTTGAATATCTGGCACGACGAGCGCATCAAAACCGCTCAAATTCAATTCAATGCGCATCGTTATCGACTGTTTCCTTAGCAAAAATTCATTCACTGACGTCCATTCCTTTTACTCTTTGAACGGAGATCAAC
>NZ_JAMYSV010000051.1:0-8077 GCF_040322115.1 Mesorhizobium sp. M0195
GCCATTGAGCTTGACTTCGGTGCCCGACCACTTGCCGAACAGGATGCGGTCGCCGGCCTTGACGTCCAGCGGGACGAGCTTGCCGACCTCGTCACGGGCGCCGGAACCGATGGCGATGATCTCGCCTTGCTGCGGCTTTTCCTTGGCGGTATCTGGGATGATGATCCCGCCGGCGGTCTTCGCTTCGGACTCGACGCGGCGAACGACCACGCGGTCATGCAGCGGCCGGAAATTCGACTTTGCCATTTTTGGATGTCCCTGGTGCTGTTGAACGGTTCTCCGTTGCCGGAGCGTGGTTAGCACTCGCCTGTGGCGAGTGCTAACGCGACCGTGAGATAGGTAGTAGGTTCGTACTAGTCAAGACGGAATAGGGACGGCCGAGGAGCAAAAGATTTGGAATCGGCGCGGAAGCAGCAGGCCTCTTTATGTCAGGAGAAAGCTCTTTCTGCATCTTTGCTGCCAGTAGCTCGTCCCCTCCGGCTCAAGACATCTCCGCCAGCGGCGCCTGCCTGGTGTGGCCGGAGGGGAAGGGCCTGAACGGCAGTTCGCCCAGTGACTTTTCGGCGAAGAGCGCCGCGCGGATATCCTCCGGGTCGGCGCGCATCAGGAAGCAGATCATGCTGCTCTGACCCCTGAAAACTGGACTGTTCGAAAGTGGAGCTTTCCGCGGTAGCGTCCCTTGGCGGGGAGGAGCGGAGAAGGCATCGAAGTTTTCGGACGCGCAGAAGGCGTTTATTTTGAAGTAGGGAGCAGACGGGATTCCTGTCGCGGAGATCTGTCGGCGGGCGGGAATCAGCCAGACGACCTACTTCAACTGGCGAGGTTGGCCGGACACGCCGCAGCCGGGGCGCGCGGCCGCAAAGGAGGCAGGAAATTCGCGCTCGCCAAGACGGATATTCGCCCCGCGCAGTCTGCTATGTGGCTCAATGCGACACTTCCGACCCCGATCTCTGCTAAGAACTCGGGATTGAGCGCGTCATCTTAAACCGATATGTCGGGCCCAAGGGTGAACTTAGAGCATGCGGAAGCGAGTGCTCGGTCATGCCTGAAAGTACTGACGCATTGCTCAACATCGTAAAGACTAAAAG
The DNA here is from genome assembly GCF_040322115.1 of Mesorhizobium sp. M0195. NCBI lineage: Bacteria > Pseudomonadati > Pseudomonadota > Alphaproteobacteria > Hyphomicrobiales > Phyllobacteriaceae > Mesorhizobium > Mesorhizobium sp. M0195. Next base: position 1,089 of record NZ_JAMYSV010000051.1, read on the forward strand.
GCAATAGTGGCAGCCGTGTTAAACAATCGGCTCCTCGAAGGTAAAAAAACGTGCAGCACGAAAATCCTCATCCGTCCGTTCCAACGACGCTCGCCCCGCTTCGGAACCAGGTATTTCGTTCGATCTGGATATCTACACAGATATCCAGCCTGGGATGGCTCGTGCAAACAGTCGCCATCAGTTGGCTCATGGTCACCATTTCGGCTTCGGATCTGTTGGTCGCGCTCGTGCAGGCCGCATCCACATTACCGGTATTCTTCCTGTCAATCCTCGCGGGAGCCATCGCCGACAACTTCAGCCGCCGATGGGTGATGTTTGCGGGGCACTGCTTGATAGCATTGGCATCAACGACGCTGATGGTTTCAGTGGGTCTGGGATTTGTCCATCCTTGGCTGATACTCGGATTGGGTTTCCTGGCTGGCTGCGGCTTCGCGTTAACTGATCCGGCCTGGCATGCGTCCGTGGGCGATATCCTCCACAAGCGCGACATTCCGGCTGCTGTGACACTTATGTCTGTCGGATACAACATTGTGCGCAGCGTTGGTCCGGCTTTGGGGGGCGTGATCCTGGCCTTCTTTGGACCGCTGGCCGCTTTCGCTTTGGCCGCGCTGAGTGATGTGGCGCCTCTAAGCGCAATATGGCGCACCAAATGGCAAGTTCGCTCTTCGCCTCTCCCTCGTGAGAGAATGACGATGGCGATTCATGACGGAGTGCGCTTCACGGTGATCTCCCTGGAGATCAGGTCGGCGATCGCCCGTGCAGCCCTTTTCGGCTTGGCAAGCATCTCCATCCTCGCGCTGCTGCCTCTCGTCGTCCGGGACAAGCTGGCAAGCGGGCCGATCGTCTACGGTATTCTGTTGGCCGGCTTCGGCATAGGCGCTTTCATCGCGGGCATGAGCAACGGCTTCCTGAGGCGGATCACGTCTCAAAACAGGCTGGTGGCGTTCGCCTCTGTCGCTTGCGCAGCATGTTGCCTTTCACTGGCACTGACCTCGTCGGTCGCTGTGGCAGCAATTTTTATGGCGCTCGGGGGCGCGGGTTGGCTGATCACCTGGACGGGCATTGACGTGTCGGTGCAGTTGGCAAGCCCAAGGTGGGTAGTCGGCCGCACGCTCTCGATCTACTACGCCTTGAGCGCTGGCGGTATGGCCGCCGGCAGCTGGATCTGGGGGTCCGTCGCGCAGAACTACTCCTTGACCTGGGCTTTGGAGGGTGCCGCGGGGGCTCTGTTGCTGGTTGCAGCAGCGGGGATACTGTTGCCGATACGTCCATGGGAAGAAACGGATCAGGAAAGTTCGGATTTTCCCGCACCCGAGCTGGCACTCGATCTGAAGCCAAGGAGTGGCCCGATCGTTGCCAAGGTCGACTATTTCATATCCGAGAAGAATATCGACGCCTTTCTCGGCTGCATGCGCACAAAGCGGCACGCTCTTAGCCGTGCCGGCGCACGAAACTGGACGCTCCAACGAAACCTTCAAACGCCTTCGGTTTGGACAGAGACATTCCGCACGCCCACCTGGATGGACTTTCTGCGTCTGAACCATCGGCTCACGGCCGCGGATAAGGAAGCAGACGAACATCTTCTCGCGCTGCATGATGGCGAACTTCCTCCGCACACAGTGCTTTCGATCGAACGAACGACCGAGGCAGCTCGTACCCGCTCAACAGTCTTTTCTCGTCCTCCGAGGTGACGTCGTGATGAGCTGTTAGCCGATGAACAGACGCGATCACCCCTGGGCTTTGGCCTGAACGCGCGCCAGTGAGCGTGACACGCACTAACGTTTGATCTCGAGCGTTGCTGGCGGGCTCATCTCGAACCTGCCCTGTTGGGCCGACCTCGCTGAAGCGAGGCAGGGCCATAACCGCGAGCTTCCCAGTATTTGAGTTCGTGTTGAAATGGTGCGCGTTCGACGGCTGGGCCTGCTTTGTCGGCGAAATGTCTGATTTGACTGGCTTAAGCCAATGCCGCTCGTACCACACAAAGGCTGTGGGAGAGGCCCTTGTTGCTGACCTATCAAATCGTTGATGTTTTCACGCGAACGCGGTTCGGCGGCAATCCGCTAGCAGTGGTGCTCGGTTCGGACAACTTGACAACTGATCAGATGCAGGCGGTTGCACCGGAGTTCAACTCCTCCGAGACGAGCTTTGTCTTGCAGCCGGCCGATGCGCACCACACGGCTCAGGTGCGTATCTTCACGCCGACGCTGGAGGTGCCGTTTGCGGGTCATCCGACTATCAGCGGGGCTTTTGTGCTGGCCGGTGCGGGCAACGGCGCCAAGGGGAAGAGTTTGTGTCCGAGGAGAAAGCCGGCTGGTTCATGTAGGCATCGTATGGGACGGTGTTCGCCAGCTGAAGACAGCCGAGGACCTGGTCGCCGAGAGCAGGGGTGCATCGTTGTGTCTCGACATACGCGGCCAAATGCATCGCCGCCAACGCCTCGATCCGGGTGTTGCGGCGCACGGGACGGGAAAAGCGCAGCACCCAATCGGAGTGCGTCTGCGCCATCAGATTGGCAAGCTCGATGCTTCGCGCGGAGGCCGTCACCAGATGCAGCGCCAGGTTCTGGCTGACCTTCGGTTGCGGGGAGCGAAGCAGGGAAATGTCCAGCACGGCAGCCAATCCGCCATTGGTGTCGAAGATCGGCGCGGCAGTGCAGGAGAGCGGCGTATGGGTCGTATCGAAATGGCCAGTCTGATGGATGGTCATCGCCTCGCCGGTGCTGATGCAGGAGCCGACGCCGCATGTTCCGGTGCGGCTTTCCGACCACTCGGAGCCGAGATAGAGCCCCGCCGAGCGCAATTGTCCATGAAGAGCGGATCGCCGAGGAAGTCGACGGTTACGCCCTTTGCGTTTGCCAGGAGCAATACAATACATAGTTCTGGCCCGCCACCTGCTTGAAAAGCGTTTCCAGGCCGCTACGGGCGATCGCGATCAGTCTTTCGGACTGCTCGCGATGTTCGCGAAGCTGTGTTTCGGGAACGATATAGGCTTCCGCGGGCCGGGCTGGGCCAGCCACGCGTCCTCCTCCCAGACAAGGCCTACTCGGCCCGAAGCTGATGAGGTGGAACGGCCCTTCTCAAACGGCATCGAATGCCTAACGTGGTCGTGTTGAAACGCCACAAAAAGGAAGGACCGCTCCATGGAGAAGATTACCACAGTCGGGCTTGATCTGGCCAAATCCGTTTTTCAAGTTCATGGCATAGCCGAAGAAGGACCCGTGATTGTACGCCGTACACTGCGTCGGTCGCAGGTTCTGGACTTCTTTCGCAAGTTGCAGCCTTGCCTCGTGGGTATGGAAGCTTGTGGCAGCGCGCATTATTGGGCTCGGGAAATTCAGGCCCTGGGTCATACGGTTCGGATGATGCCACCCGCGCACGTGAAGGCCTACCTCAAACGCAACAAAACCGATGCTGCAGACGCTGAAGCTATCTGCGAGGCAGTCACGCGGCCGACCATGCGCTATGTTCCGGTAAAAACACAGGACGAGCAGGCTGCCGGAATGGTGCTCAAAGCGCGAGATTTGCTTATCCGCCAGCGCACTCAAACAATCAATGCCCTGAGAGCTCATCTTGCCGAACTGGGCATTGTCAGGGCGACCGGTCTGGTCGGAATCGTCCGCCTTGCCGCCATAGTACGCGACGACAGTGACCTGAGATTGCCGGGTGCAGCGCGAATGGCTTTGGAAGAGCTCGTTGAGCAAATCGAGACCGTGACGGCACGCATTGAAAGGCTCGATCGAAAAATCCTTGAGGCTATAAGAAAAGATGACAACGCCCGACGCTTGACGGCGATCCCCGGCGTGGGTCCGATCATTGCGGCGACCGTCCGGGCAGTAGTCCCTGATCCTGCCGGCTTTAAAACCGGTCGGGACTTTGCTGCCTGGATTGGGTTGACACCACGCGCACATTCCAGCGGAGGAAAAGAACGGATCGGTTCGATCTCAAAGCGCGGAAACCAGCAATTGCGCACGCTGCTTGTCGCTGGAGCAACGTCGGTCCTCAAGCTCGCCCGTCGTGGCCTCCAGGCATCACCATGGATAGCGGCGATGATATTGCGCCGCCCGTTCAAGGTTGTCGCGGTCGCTCTCGCAAACAAGATCGCGCGCATCATCTGGGCTCTTCTCGTTCACGGCGATAACTATAGAGGAGCGAAGATGATCGCCCAAGCTTAGGTTTTAGAGCTTTCTGGCCAGTCGGTCGGAGAGGCAGGCAAGGTGCCAATTGTGATGACCCAACGGGACGACATCCCGAAGCAAATCAGACCGCAAAATCGCAGGCGCGTTACAGCGCGAGAAGCTGATTAGGCGATTTGCTCCGCGGATCTCATCGTGACCGTGGCTGCCAGAAAACAGGCCGGACATATGACTGCACCGTCCATATTTGGGAAATACATGAGGAAATATCTTGCCAAGCGGGCCGTTCCACATATGCGATTTTGGCCAACTTGCGGAACAATCGGAGAACTTCACGGCTTGCTCTCCTCGGGTTGGAGGAGCATGGCGACATTTTCGGGGGCAAATTTGAATCCTCTGCGGTCGGGAATTCGCTCAGCGGAGATCGAGTAGCGTGGCCGCTTTGGATCGATGCCGTGATCCGGAACCGTTCGCTTCCGGTGCGGAACTCGCGTCCGAAGTCCGAAGGGGCCAATCCGAATTGCTCTGCGAGAAGGGATGGTTCCGCAGCCACCTGGCTGCATTATCGACGCTGGGGTCGTCCAGAATGTCGACAACCGAGCGACGCTCGAGATCGACCATGATGGTCCCGTATCGTGTCGCGCGTCGCCAGCTCCAGTCATCGATGCCAACCACCCGGATCTCGGAGGCGCAGTGAGCAACCGCGGCATCACGCTTCAGTTGCCGCAGGATGGTGTCGTCGCTGACCGGCATGCCGAGCCGTTGCATGAGGCGCTCGCCAGGACGGCCGCCCGTGCTATGGCCGAGCAGGCCGACAATCTCCACGACCCTTGTCGTCCGGCGCGCATAAGGGGAAGCAACCGTCGGCAGTCGGTCGGTGAACGTTTGTCATTCACATTTCTCATGTGCGCATCGCCAGCGGCTCAGCAGGAGCCTCACCGTCACAGCCTTACCCTGGACCGGAAGGTCCTGAAGGCTGCGGCTGGACCACCCATGCCGATTTCGGCTTCGCCGTCCGCAATCGGGGCAAATGCCGATCGCTGGTCCGGCAGCGGAAACAACCCAACTGTCATCATCAGTGAGCTCGACGCCCAGAACTTTGACCCCTGGGCCGGGCGACCATTTTGATTTCGTTCGCATGCCCGCCCATTAGCGATCTTGCCGCTAACAGCCGATGAACCACACAAGGTGAGAGCCAACTCGCAAGGGCGCTGCGGGAACTGTGCAGGATCGAGCGATCCATATTCATGATTGAATGGTACTCAAGCCCGGCACGCTGCCAAGCCGGCCTCAACAAGGGCGAAGCAGCACACAAGCTCAAGCGCGCCGTGTTCTTCCATGAGCGAGGCGAAATCGCGATCGTTCGTTCGAGAGCCAGGCGTTCCGCGCATCCGGACTCAACCTCGTCGTCAGCGCGATCGTACACTGGAACACGGTCTATCTCGACCGCGCGGGCCACACAGTTGAAACGAGGGGGGCGAAACATTCCAGATAGCTGTTGAAGCATATCTCGCGCTGAGTTGGGAACATATCAACCTGACAGGCATCTACACCTGGGACACCGAGCATCAGATGCCCGAAGGCTTTCGAACCCTAAGGCTACCGACCCCAACCCGGCGAGCCATGAGTCCACAGGGATCGTATGCGCCGGTTTCCGCACTATGGCATAGTTCACGCTCTGTTCCCCGTTAGCGTACGAGATTTCGCACTGCTCTTGTTCTGCCCCCATTCTGTTGCTCCGAAATGATTTTTCCGCTTGGCATGTTACATGCTTGTCATCGACAAACGCGCTCACACTGAGCAGAAATTGTCCATGACCACACAAAAACGGACCATTCCGGTCTGCGAGGCTACTCATGTGTAATCAGGCTGTTAACAGCTTATGGCTCGATCGTTAAATTGGCTGCGTCCACCTAAACAGAAGGACTCAAAAAATGACTTATCCCGTGGGTTCGCCGTCGGATGGCTCTCTGAAAGAATCTATCGAAGCAAATGGCCATCATAATCCTCGATTTCATGGCATTGATCACATAGCTTTGGCGGTTCATAAACTAGACGACGCTATCGACCTGTTTCAAGATGTCCTTGGGTTTAAGCTTAGGCGGCGATTGCATATAAAAGGTAAGAAGACTGGGATGGTGTGTGCGGACATGGTTCGGAACGACATGTGCTTTGTGCTTTGCCAAGGCACAGAGCCAGAGTCGCAGGTGTCTCAACTTGTCCAAAACTACGGGGTTGGTCTAGCTCATGTTGCATTATCTGTCGACGATGTGTCGGCGGCGGTCAATACGCTTAGAGCGCGGGGATTGTCGTTCGACACGACTATTATTGAAGGACCTGGCCTAACACAAGCATTCTCTTCTCGATGCGCTAATACGGGGATAAGTTTTGAACTCATCCATCGGAACGGAGAGGAAGCATTTCTTGAAGACAACGTACAAGAGCTTTTCGAGCAACTTGAGCAGGCTGGAAAATACTGATCAAAGAGGTGTGGCCCCCCGGGTTTCGCGATCCGACTTCAGGCGCGCCCGCCGGCCTACCAGGGTCCCGCAAGACTGATCGAAGGTGGCATTCCAACTGGACGAAAGGAAAGCGTCACCTGATCTGCGCCAGGCACGGTGAGCTGCCACTGAACTTTCATTCAGCGGCGATCCCCGACCTGTTACGCCGTGGGCGCGGGTTGAGCAATCGGCGAGGACTTCGATCAGCGTACCTCCACCGCCCGGATCGCCACGGTATCACCTTTAGAGCTTTCTGGCCTGATCCTGGCATCGTCCTGTCCGACAACCCGCACGCGCGCGACAAACTCGAGCCTTCCTCAGATGCTTGCGTCCAATGTCCGACAATGTCGGACACT
>NZ_JAMYSV010000052.1:0-7989 GCF_040322115.1 Mesorhizobium sp. M0195
TCTCCAAAAGCCAGGTCAGCCGGCTGTGCGAAGAGATCGACGGCAAGGTCAAAGCGTTCCTTGAAAGACCCATCGAGGGCGACTGACCATACGTGTGGACCCATGGTGCGCGTGAAGGCGCGAGAGGTGAACATGGTTTGGCGATCATCGCTCAAGCTTGGTGATCTCTACCGCTCGCCAACTACTAACGTTTAGTGTGGATTTCCTGCGTTACCAGGAGTCACTTTGCTGAAGTACCTATGAACACCGGCTACCGTAGTGCAGGGCATACAGATGGAAGCGAGATCGTCTTTGTTATTCGACTATATAATTGTAGGTGGCGGCTCCTCCGGATGCGTCATGGCGAACAGGCTATCGGCCAGTGGAAGTCGCGTCCTGCTCATTGAGGCCGGTCCTGACTTTTCCCCAGATGCCATCCCAGATGATATCCTCGATGGCGACCCTACGAGGGCTTACTACAATCCTCGTTATCAGTGGCCGTCACTCAACGCGACCATGGTGCAGGATCTAAGCAGGCGTACACGCTATGAGCAAGCCCGGGTAATGGGCGGGGGCTCTAGCATCAATGCTCAAGTAGCTAATCGGGGAGGCCCTGCGGACTATGACGAATGGGCGTCTAGCGGTGCGACGGGCTGGGATTGGGAAGGTGTCTTGCCATACCTCCGCCGACTTGAGTGCGATCTTGATTTTAGCAATGAATTTCATGGCAACGACGGTCCGCTGCCAATTAGACGCGTGTCCAAAGCAGAATGGTCTGGCTTTATTCGTGCTGTATCGATGGCTTATGAAGACAGAGGTATACCGTTCCGACCAGACTTTAACGGCGAATTTGGCGATGGTCACTCAGTTGTTCCATTGACGAACCGCAACCGTCGTCGCGTCTCAGCTGCGATGGCTTATTTGTCGGAGACCATCCGAGCTCGGCCCAACCTTACAATCTTGTCTGAGACGACGGTCACACGGTTAACCTGTGCAGGCCGTCACATAACTGGTGTGAAGACCGAAAGTAAGACCGGCCGGCACTCCTATCGCGCGTCAACGGTTGTCCTATGTGCCGGGGCCATTCATTCGCCGGCCTTGCTGATGCGATCCGGGATCGGCCCAGCTGAGCAGCTGTTAAAACTCGGCATTCCAGTTGTCGCAGATATAAACGGCGTCGGAAAAAATCTGCAAGAGCACCCGGGGGTGGCTATCTCAGCATATTTGAGGCCGGACGATCGTATGGCGCCTAACGCGACCGGCTATATTCAGATGCATGCTCGTTACTCGTCAGGTTACGAGGGCTGCCCTTCAACCGACATGGCTATCTCGGCCCTCGCCAAGTCTGCGTGGCATCCGGTCGGCAAGCGCCTTGGCACCTTGGCTTTCTGGGTCAACCGCGCCTACTCGACAGGAACGGTTTCGCTCAAGAATTCTTCTCATGCTACTGAGCCGGGGGTGAATTTCAATATGTTGAGCGACAAACGCGATGCTGAGCGATTGAAGGAGGCGTTTCGGTTAGTAGCACAGCTGCTTGAGCACAAGGCGCTGGTGGCGGTCGCGCTTGACCCATTTCCTTCTACTTGGACTGGGCGAGCAAAGCGGATCAGCAAATACAATCGCCTAAATTTCGGGCTCACCTACATTGTCGCCACACTTATGGATAGTTCCTCGTGGTTGCGTCGAAGGCTAATAAGATATACGATCACCGATGGTCATAGTATATCAGACCTCCTCGATAGCGAAGAGTTTCTTGACCGCTTTGTACGCCAGAATGTCTTTGGAAACTTCCATCCGACTTCAACTTGCCGGATGGGAGCCGCTCTGGATCCGACTAGTGTTACGGATCCATCCGGGCGCGTTCACCGAGTATCGGGCTTAAGAGTCGCCGATGCGTCGGTGATGCCATTCTGCCCTAGAGCAAATACGAATATCCCAACAATTATGGTCGCCGAAAAGATATCTGACGCGATACTGAATGAACGCAGTGGGTGTCGTAGCGTATAGGGTGGAGTATGGCGGGATGTACGAGGACCGAGCGGTCCCCGCGACGAGTTCCACCTCCCGGCCACCGCCCAGAACCTTTCGAAATCGCCAAACTCACTAGCCTTAGCCTAGCGAACCAGGCGCCATGGACACCTGGCGATTATTGAAGCAATGCTGGTTCGCAGCAGACTCTTTCTACGATATCAGAGCGTTGCCTACGCCAGGTATTCAAGCGTTGCCAAGATTGCTTTTGTTGCAGCTTCAGGAAGCATAGCAAAATTGGCTTCCTGGTCGAAATGCTCCCCAAGCGGTGGCTTCGTGTATACGCCCATGGGGCAGACGTGTGTCTCAGGCTGGCCAAAGGTCATGCAGCACTCTTGGAGTGGCGGCCTTGGCCTCTTCTATCTCTGCTGCAGATAAACGGTCGGCCAATTGACCTAGGACCGAGCGGGCAACCTCTTCCGGATCCACCGCCGGGTCGCAGTGGACGCTGCCGTGGATCCGGTCGAGAAACGAATTGCGGTTTCTGGCTATCGCGCGGCGGCCGGGATGCCAACCCTCGTAGTAAAAGCCGCGCAGTAAGGCTGGCAGCTGCGCGCCCATGTACACAGCCTCGTCGCGGTCCAGACAGTCGCGCAGGGCATGCAGCGTCGCAATCAGGGCTTGGAAAACCCGCTCGCGATCATGCCAGCGAAGTCTCCACGCCAGATCGCTGATCCAATTCAGCGTTGCTTGCAATGCATAGTTTAGATCACGGCTCACGTACATAAGCATTCTCCTGTCCTTAAAGGTTTTGTCAGGATCAGATTAGTCGCCATTAAGTGTCGAAATGCGTTTTGTCGGCCTTGAGGCAGACCAACCTGGTCAGGAGGGCCTAGCGCTGCAAGGAAAACGGCGGATGGACGTGGCTGAGAGATGATGCCGTTGGTGCCGATGTCCCTGGCGGTCGCGGACTAAATTCCAAAGACAAAACCTAACCCCGGAATTCGCTCGGATCTGCGAACTACGACCGCAGGGTCCGCGAATACGCTCATTTGTGCGGGGCCCGTCGCGGCCTGGAGAAGTACTCCTCGTTCCATCCCGGATTGGTCGCTTCGCTTCCCAAATCCGGATTCATCGCCTCAGCGCAGCGATGGCGCGGTAGACTCGCCTGAAAAGCACCGCTGGATCTGGTGCGGCCACAACTCAAATAATATGACAGCATCAGCGCGCTTTATGCCGAGGCGCATAGCCGTTGCGCAATGTGGGCGACGGTGGACGGCGGGACGGTCTAGATTGTAGGAGTGTTCTTCCGCCGTACCACACCGAGGGGGCGCCGGGTCGTTGCCATAGTTTGCGCGCGCTTGAGAAAACCGAACACTTACTGCAAGTCTCGTGCGCGTCCGGCGCCATGCCCTGTTTCGACTGACTCGAAGTTGCGCAGCATCATTTCCGCAACACTGAAGGTGTGCCGCCCTTGCGGCGAAGTCAGGCGAGCGTCGATATCGGGATAGATAAAGAAGGGAAGCGAAATTCGGTCACTCAGTCCACTGTGGGCGACCTGATGCGGCGTACTCTTGAAGCGGTCGTCGCTCAAGGCCTGAAGCATGTCGCCCAAATTGACAACGAGACTGTCGGGCAGGCTCGGCACTGGCATCCAACGCTCGCGGAACCACACTTGCAAGGACCGGGTGGGGAGTTCCTCCTGCAGCAACAGCGTGAAGAAGCCACCGTCGGTGTGCTTGGCACACGTGCCGCCGCGAGCTGGATACCGGATCACGCGTTGCAAGAGTGTCGGCGGGCTGAAATGGCTTCGGAACCAGCCCTGTTCCATACCGATCAGGTCGGCAAGCGCGGTTCCAAGCAGCGGGACAACTCCGCTGAGCACGGTAGCCTGCAAAGCAAGCAGGCTTCGGGCGAAACCAGGAGCCAAGGCCTCATCCGGAAAGCGCGTGATTCCAGCAAACGGACGCCGGTCGCCTTCGTTCTCAATTCCGAGATCGAACAATTCCTTTGGATCGCGGCCGGCCTCGGGATGGAGTATTTCGCCGTGCAACGGACTGTATCCACGGGCGATAGTAGGATACATGCCTTGAGAGGCGTGACCATAGCGTTCCTTGATCGCCTCTGGCAACGCGAAAAACCGCCGGGAAGCCTCGATGGTTTGTGCGATCTGTTCCTTCGGGATGCCGTGCTCGACAAGGTAGAAGAATCCGTACTCCTCGCAGGCCATTTGCAAGCGCCGTTGCTCTTCACGTTGCGTTGCATCGGCTGCCAGTTTCGCCAGTGAAATTTGTGGTAGCGTGGTCATATTCGCTTCTCCGTTGGTGCTTTGGCCCTTGTGGGGCGCTGGAAAGCTTAGAAGTCGGCGTCCTTGTCCGCGGTGTATCTCGGCTGGATATAGTTTCACCATGCACGAATATATCTATCGAATTGCCGGCAATGGCAATACGGGATAAATTAATAATATGTAGAGCTATTGTTACATCTCGTTCGTCGCTGTTAAATCTTTTGCAGGAAAAATTTACCATTGGTACACAGAATGTAATGCTAGTCTAAAAGAGTTTTATATAAATGATCTACGAAGGCCTGCTTAACATACTCCGAAAATCGGCCGGAACTCGTTCGAATTGCCGCCGACCGCGCAAATTGAAGTGAAAAACGGGACCGTATGGTTAGAGTTTTGTGCGCGCGCCTTTGCAGGAAGACGAACCCGCCACACCCCGTCGATGAGCCCCTGATTACCTCTTCCCTAGGCATTGCGGCCGGCGCGCTCGGAAAGGCGACGATCCCGGAGCGGATCTCCTGCGCGGGGGGCGCACACGCCTTCGGTCGTTTGCGCCGGCAATGTCGTCACGCTCGTCGAGGCGATCCCCAGTCTCAAGAGGGTGATCGCGGGATAACTTGCCTGCTCAGCGCCAGGGATATCCCTGCACTGTTGGCATCCTCCAGCACCATCGGGGTCTGCCTCGAATGTGATGACCATCCCATCCTCGGAGGATGAGGCGTGCCGCAGAGCCCGCAGGTCCTCGGATTTGCCTCAGGCCTAAATTAATCGCATATGCCTTACCTTGACAGGCCGATGTGAGGTCTCTGGGTTTCAACTTCTTTGTCGCGCCGAATTAAACGATGCGGTCGCAAAAACACTTTCAACATCACTGTTGATTATTGATCGAACGCTACGGTGATTGAAGAATACAGACTTTGTTTCCTCTATGTTGCACTCGCATGATGATGGCGAAACATAACTTTAAGTTGAAATAACCTCGCCAACCGCAATGAGATGGTAGAGCTGAGGCGATGCAGAGCTGCCCAGGACGGCGCGCAGAGCCGAAGCCTTACAACCCCGGCAGTTTTGCGCGCCAGTGACACCCTCCTGTGCAAATGGCTGTGGAGCAGAGACGATGGAACACCGGCGGATTAGCGGCATCGAGGAGATACCTACCCTTTCTCCAAGAGAACAGGAGTGCATCCTATGGACGGCGAAAGGGAAGTCGTCGTGGGAAATAGGGCAGATTATAGGTATATCTGTAAACACAGTTAACTTCCACATAAAAAATGTTATGAGAAAGATGGATACTGTCAGTAGAACAACTGCGGCAATAAAAGCGCTTCAATCTGGAATTATCGAATTGTAAAAGATCGGTCCGAAAATCTCTCACAAAGAAATGTCATGCCTAAGCCACGATCCTTCTGTTACGGAGAAAGGTACGTACTCTTGCGATTCGGCGATTTTAACATCGGTTTTGCCAGGAGTTTTCTTGAACCTGCATCTGTCGGAGCGGTGGGAGCACTAATCTTCGGTCCATTTCGGAAACGGTCCAAGTCGAGCCGCGGTGCACTGCATACTGACGCAGGTAAATGCCCGATCGATGTAGGAAGAAGTATACGTCCGCTAGATCACCTGTCGCGTTGCTTCTGCCTTGCTTAACATCACCTCGCGATGCGTGTTCGGCTCGGCACCGGGAACGGTGGAGCGCCGGGTAGCGCGGACAGGTAATTGGTAAATCGTGTCGTAGACCGGCAGCACCTGAAACGCCAAGGGCTTCATGATAGTGTCGGTCTGAAACAGTCCGAGGGCGGCTGTGACTAAAGGGGCCTCCCCCTCGCGTTCGACCGATGTGACACCTGTCGGCGGGAGCCGGTCGGTCGTTACGACGTCCAACTTCAGGTCCACCAGAGAACAAGATCCGGGCGAGCAAACCCGAAAAAGCTGTTCAGCACCAGGCGACGCTTTCCGTTGCCCGATTGACCGGTGACCCCGTGAACGAAACCGCCATCGATCAGGCCGATATCCCCCGCCCTGAGCTGGAAGTCGCGACAAGGAACGCCCTCGAGATAGGCTGCCGAATAGGGATAGCCCGTAGTCTCCACACCTTGCGACTTTCGGTCCGTGACTGTCGGCTTGTGGCTCCAGAGCCGCAGATTGCCACCTTCCTCGGGCATGCTGGGATAGAAGTTGAGTGCTGCGACGGTGTTGTGCGCCACCGCAGAAAGCTCGTAATCGTTCCCAGCACATAACACTTGAGCGACGTCGTCGTGGGGGTCCAAGGAGAACGTGCCGCTGCCAGACCAACTGAGAGCGCGACAAACATTAGCCTGACCGTGCTCCGAACGGGCCAGCCGCAATTCAATGCCCTGTTTGCGAAGGTCGCGCTTCAACGCGTCGAACAATGCTCGGACCGGATCAACCAGATTCTCAAAAAGCGCGTCGACGTACGGTCGCGCAGTTTCCGCCTCTGCGAAATAGGTGGCTGCATCCTTCCTGTAGTGGGATGCGCCGACATATTGTCCGGGAACGCCATCCTTACGCTCCTTGAGACCGGGACTGCCACTGAAGTTCGCGGTGATCTCCTCGGCTATTTCGGTGCTGAAAGCTTGCCTGATGTGCAGAGCGGTGATCTCACCTTTCAGGACTGAGATGATGTCCGCAGTGCTGATCGAGCCGGTTCGTTCTCTGATCGCAACAGGCGAGGTGGCTGGGGCTTGGGATACTTGATTAGTCTTCATTGGCTTGCTCCTTTAGTGCGTGATCAAGGATGGCGATGCCATGATCGAGTTCGTCATCGGTGATGGTTATCGGCGGGAGGACTTTGATGACGTCGCGATTTGGTCCTGAAGATTCGATCAGCAGGCCATTTTCGAACGCGACATCGTGCACACGGCCGACAAAGGCCTGCGAACGGCACTTGAGGCCGGCCATCAGACCGCGGCCGCGCTTTTGTTCGATGCACTTGGGAAATTTCGCAACAAGGCTGTCCAGGTGTCTTTGCAGTTTGGCAGCTGTCCGCTCAACGCCTTTAGTAAACTGTCCGTCGGACCACATTTTGCACATCGCTCCTGCAGTCACGAAGGCGAGATTGTTGCCTCTGAAAGTCCCGCTATGTTCTCCGGGTTTCCATATGTCTATTTCGGGGCGAATGAGAACAATCGAGAACGGACTACCTGAACCGCTTAGGGACTTCGACAGGCACACGATGTCGGGTTCGATTTTCGCGAACTCGAACGAGAAGAAATCGCCCGTTCGTCCCGAACCTGCCTGAATGTCGTCGACGATCAAAACCACGCCGTGCTTACGGCAAATCCGCTGAATTTCCGTTAGCCAAGCTGCGGATGCGGCGTTCATGCCGCCTTCTGCCTGGATGGTCTCCAGGATGATTGCGGCGGGCTTTTCTATGCCGCTCCCTGGGTCGCCCAATACGAAGTCTATGTAGCCCGCGGAATCGAACTCTTGGTTCGGATAGCCGTCATAGGGGACACGAATCACATCATGGCGAGCAACGCCGCCCAACTCTCTGGTCGACGCCGAACCCGACACCGCCAGAGAGCCGAGCGACATGCCGTGGAACGCATTCGTGAAGGCCATGATGCTCGAGCGGCCGGTATATTTTCGCGCCAGGGCCAGTGCCGCTTCGTTAGCGTTTGTGCCGGTCGGCCCAGGAAACTGTATTTTGTAGGAAAGGCCTCTAGGCTTCAGAAGCGAATCCACAAACACTTCAATGAATTCACGCTTTGCCACCGTATACATGTCGAGCGATAGAAGAA
>NZ_JAMYSV010000053.1:0-7911 GCF_040322115.1 Mesorhizobium sp. M0195
GAGTATGTGAATGCTTCCATTAGCTTCAAGCCGTGGCCGGCCTGTAAATGCGTACATCCTGCGATCGACGGACTTCTTCAATTGCGGCAGAGGTACAAATTCCCTGGCGAGGATATTGTGTCAATCGAGCTGGGATTGAATCGGCTGGCTGAGGATTTTGTGGTCCAGCCACGCGATCAAAAATGGGATCCGAAGGATCCGGTCGTAGCGCGTTTTAGCCTGCCGTACGCCACAGCTGTCGCGGCCCAGCGCGGCGAAGTTGTAATTCGCGATTTCCTTCCTGATGCGCTTGGGGATCAGGCCGTTCGCCGGATCATGGCGCTCACTAAAATTGAAGTTGATCCAGAGATCGAACGCACGCACGGCCTCTATTCCAGTTCGCCGGTGACGGTCAAAGTGAGGCTAAAAGGCGGAGCCGAACATTTCATTCGAGTCGACAAGGCATTCGGACACCCGGAAAAGCCGGCTTCGCTCGCTGATGGTGTGCAGAAATTAAAAGCTTGTGCCGAAATGTCCATGCTCCCGTTTTCCGAGAAACAACTCGGGTTGATCGGAGACTTCATCAACGACCTCGATAAGCAGCCCACGTTGGCACCGCTATTCGAGCTGCTCATCCCTATGATTGCTGGGCCACAGGGTGGACCGTCATCTGATATTCAACGGTACGAGGGTTAAGCCGGCTGGCCGACGCACAGCCTCATGGATAAGAGGCGAGCATATGGAACATAGCAGAGTTGTCCGTTTGGATATTCACAGGAGCGGATTTCGATCGCTGTGGCAGAGAGCGGACACTTGGGTGGAATACCTCGGCGAGATTGCCAACGACCGTGATGCCATCACAGCGCCTGAACTTTTCAAGCCAAGTCGGCAGTCAAGTTGCACTTCTTCCCGCGAGGCCAGGATGACGACATCGCGCGTGTCATACAGGTGAGCGAACGGCCCTCGTGAGGCAAGTGATGTCTGCTTCGTTGGTGATGACAACCGCGGCGCATCAGCTCAGCGATCTTCGCTTCACCGCAGCGAGCCTGCGCAGATTATTACGAGAGAGGAATACCTGCGGACCTTTGACTACTGGCATAAAAGACTCCCTCGGATGTGTCTCGGAGCGGTCCGGCCAGGGCTCATGCGCCTGCAGCCAGAGCTTGCCACAATTATCACAAATCGCGATGCCGATTCCTGGCGTTTTTGAACGTTTCGGCGACATGCCAGCGCGATCTTGCCCTGTGCAAACTCGACACTTATGATCAACCGTCGACAGGGCCAAATCTCCGCAAGACCTCCCGATTGCGTGTTTCAGCAAGTCCCGGACACCTTTTCCGGTAAGTCCCGCACAGCGTTTTCACTAACTCCCCGGACAGTGATTCCGCTAATTCGACAGTTTCCGGGGTGGATTTGACGGTCGGTGCTCGGCTGCGCCGTTCTGGCATTTGGCTCTCTCATCATCGAACCGAGAGAGCCCATACCAAGACGGAAGCAAGCGAGACGAACGAGCGTGCGGGATATCCGGACGATCCTGCGCCTGACCCATGAACAGGGTCTTCGGTGTGCGAGGTCGCAGAGCGACTGAAGATCGGCAAGACCTCGGTTTCGAGGTTTCGACCTATTTACTGCGGGCGCGGGAGGCGGGGCTATGTGGTGGCCCCCGCCTGCGGGCTTTGGCGACGTGCGGCGCTGGAACAGCGTCTGTTTCACCGAATGGGCCGTCCGCCGCAGGATCTGAGCGAGCCGGATTGGGCGCGGGTCGCCCGGGAGCTGAAGCGCGAAATCTTTCTTCCTTTCTTCACTGGTAATAGGTAGAGCCGCGGATGTTGGCGTGCGGCGGTGTCGGCTTTGCCGGCTCTGCGGAGCTGGCCCGGTCGAGGCCGGAATTGAGGATGGCGGTGACGGAGGCGTAGATGATCGCGTTGATCAGCAGCGCCCGCTCGCAGGCCGCCTCGGTGCGCTCCCGCCCATAGCGCGGCGACAGCGACAGGATGCCCATGGCCGCGAGGTAGCCCTGTTCCGGATGTGGCCTATCGCGCATCATGCGCTCGACCAGAATGGCGTCGTTGGGGCCGATCCTTGCCGCCCGGCTGATCAGGCTGGCCGGTGTGGTGTTGGCGTGCGCTGGTGCGCCTTGGGCACGTGTTCGTTGACGGTGACATGGCCGGAACGCTGCGAGCGGCGGACATGGCTGGCGACGCGCTGGTCATCATGGAACATCTCGACGACCCGGTGGGTGAGCCGCATCTGGACGGTGCGGCCGATCAGCCGATGCGGCACCGAGTAGAAGGTCTTGTCGACCTCGACATGGTAGTCGGGATGGACCTTGGCCGTCTTCCATTCCGCATATTCGAACGGGGCCCCCGGCAGCGGCCTCAAGGCCGCCCGCTCGATCTCCTCGAACAGTTCGCGGCGGCTCGCCCAGGGCGAATGGCTGAAGGCGCATGACAACCTGATCATCACTGGACAGACCGGCACCGGCAACTCGTGGTTGGCTGCGCCTTCGGCCGCCAGGCGGCAAGGCTAGATCATTCCGTGCTCTATGCGCGCGTGCACGCCTGTTCGAGGACCTGGCGCTCGCCCGCCTCGATGGCCGCTTTCCCCGCCTTATCGACAAGCTCACCCGCGTCCAATTGCTCTTCTCGACGACTTCGGGACCCACAGCCTCACAGACCAGCAGCGCTTCCACCTGTTCAAAATCATCGAGGAACACTATCGGCGAAAATGGACCCTGATCACGGCCCAAGTCCCGGTGGCCAGATGGCATGACCTGACCCCACGGTCGCCCACGCCATTCTCGACAGGATCGTCGCAAAGCTCACCGCATCAGCTTTGAGGGCGACAGCATGCGCAAGCACAAGCTGCGCCCCTTTTGACCGGAGCCAAAAACGGGGAAATCAATCACGCATGAACGCAACAAGGCACCCGGGGACCATCGTCGTCAAACTGTCCGGCACTTAGTGAAGCAACTGTCCGCGACTTAGCGGAATCCTTGCCCGGTTTTTGCGAAATGCGCACTCCCGATGGCGGATGGGAGACGAGTAATACCGATCTGACCGATATATTCATGCTGTGCTCCTTTACCTTGATGCTGGTTGTGAGATCCGGATGCCGATATTTCTCGTCTGAACGTAGCCATCAAGTGCTTCCTGACCCTTCTCCCTTCCGTAGCCAGAATGCTTTACTCCACCGAACGGCGTTTCTACGCCGCCGACGTACCATCCATTCACGTACACTTGGCCAGCCCAAAGGCGATCAGCGCTCCAAAGAGCCCGATCGATATCCCGGGTGAACACGCCCGCTGCCAAGCCCTGATCGGTGTCGTTGGCGAGATCGATCCCCATCACTGGGTCGTCGAAAACGGTAACGGCAAGAACAGGACCGAAGACTTCTTTCTGGAACAGATTACTGTCTCGCGCCACATCGGCGAACACCGTCGCCGTCATGAAATAGCCGCTCCGCTCGGAAAGTGCAGTTCCGCCGATCACCACCCGTGCACCCTGCGAAAGAGCAGTGTGACAAGCTTTCTCGACCGCTTGGCGCTGCTTTTGGGAGATCAAGGGAGTGATGTCACAGTTCTCTCGCCCCGGACCAATCGAAAGTCCTTCGACGCAGACTTTTACTCTCTCCAACAGTTCGTCTGCGATTGAACGCTCAACAAGTAGTCTTGTTAGGTTGTTGCAGTTCTGCCCGGCATTAAGATAGGTTCCAACGCGCACCGCTTCCACGACGGCATCGAGATCGGCATCGGAATACACCACCGCAGCTGACTTGCCGCCCAGTTCCATGATGCACGGTACGATGCGCTCCGCTGCGGCCTTGAGCACCGTTCGCCCGGTAGCCGTGGACCCGGTAAAGACGATGTGGCGCACATCGGGATGGTCGATTAGCGCCTGGCCTGCCGTTTCGCCGTAACCGGTGAGCACGTTCACAGCTCCGGCAGGCAGCCCCGCGGTCTCGCAGGCACGTGCGATCTCAATTCCGGACAAGGGAGCCAGCTCTGGCGACTTCACCACCACTGAATTGCCGGTTGCGATGGCGCAGGCCAGCGAACGGGCTGTCAGTTCCAGTGGACCGTTCCACGGAACAATCTGGACGGACACACCGAACGGACTTCTGACAGTGTAGTCGACCAGATTGGCCCCGCGTGGGATCGAGCGACCTTCAAGCTTGTCGGCTAAGCCACCATAGTACCGCAAGTATCTGACGGCGGTCCGCACTTCGCCACGGGCGAGGTCCAACGCCTTGCCCGTCTCGATGCAGTTGATGATCGCGATCTCTTCGCTGCGCGCCTCGAGCGCATCCGCCACGCGAAACAGCATCCGCCCACGGTCGTAGGGGTGCATGTCTATAAGAACGCGATCGCGAAAAACGCGGTGAGCGGCAGCAACGGCGAGTTCGATTTCTTCGGGCCCTGCCTCTGCTACGACGGCAATCGTTTTCGCGGTCGAAGGGTCATCGACCTCGATCCGTCCGCCTGACGAAGAATCCCTCCACTCCCCATCTATAAAATTCTTGATCACTTCTGTGCCAGACATCGAAGTCCTCTCTGGAAATCTTCTCGACGCGCACCACTGCTGACGTAGGTGTCGCGGATTGCACGGATGGCCTGGCAAAGGCCTCGGCTTAACCGTGAGCCCGCGTCATGACCGGTGGCGGTTAGATGTCGAGAGCTTTCGCCAAGACCTGCAACCGCTTACCCGTACGCTCTAGGCGGTCAACAGCTCTATGTCGCCACACATCAACTTTGAAGTCCTCCTTCGATAAATTTGATTGCCCAAGCATAATCGGAGATATTCTGCGCGGTCCCAAATTTATTTCTCGTTTTTGATCCAAAAGAGTGATTTACTGTTCAGATATACGCAAAAGCATCGTAATCTGCAACAAGATGTGTCTTCCTCATATCGGCACCCACAAAACTGAGTACTACAATGCTACTTGATGATCTAAAAAATCTCCTTACTCAAAAAATCGTCAAGTCGAATCTCGATCACATCTACCAGTTTTGAAATAGCTTGTCCTCTGCCTCGTGATACCTACCAACACACGTAGGTGACTATCGCCGTACTTTGTCAGATTGTTAGCGAGACGGGCATTTTGAAATTCCCAAGAGGAGTCTTCAGTGCCTATTGGAGGTCGGGTTTTTGGGAGGCGCCGGCCATGGATGGACACTGGCAAGCTGATTTGGAGCGTTGGCTCGTGCCGTTGTTGGGGCGCTGCGGCACAACACCGGGCACGGATGTGCCCGGCGTGTATCGCGGCCGCGCCGCACAGGTGGTGTAGCTCGGCGGTAGCGAAGCCGCTTGCGAGCGCGCCCTCGATAGCGCTGTAGCGAGCGAGCGGCTTTGCGGTGGTCATCGACAGTTCGCCGGTAAGGTCGGGTTGCTGACACCAACCTGATTCGAAGGAACCATCGATGACCGACCACATGATGAACCTGCGCACGCTCGTGGAGAAGACCCCGATGCCGATATCTTGCGCGAGATGATTGGCTTTGCCGCCGAGCGGCTGATGGAGCTGGAGGTGGGCGCCGCCACCGGCGCCGGCTATGGGGAGAAGAACCCGTTGCGCACGGCCCAGAGCAACGGCTATCGCGAGCGCGACTGGGAGACGCGCGCCGGCACCGTCGAGCTGCGCATCCCCAAGCTCAGGAAGGGCTCCTATTTCCCCGGTTTCCTAGAACCGCGCCGCATGGCCGAGAAGGCGCTGACCGCCGTCATCCAGGAAGCCTATGTGCAAGGCATCTCGACCCGCTCGGTCGACGACCTGGTCAAGGCCATGGGCATGAGCGGCATCTCCAAAAGCCAGGTCAGCCGGCTGTGCGAAGAGATCGACGGCAAGGTCAAAGCGTTCCTTGAAAGACCCATCGAGGGCGACTGGCCATATCTGGGGATCGACGCCAGCTACCTGAAGGTGCGCCGCGGCGGCCGCATCGTCTCGGTCGCCGTCATCATCGCTGTCGGCGTCAACGCGGACGGCCGGCGCAAGGTGCTGGGCATGGAGGTCGGCACGTCTGAGGCCGAGCCGATCTGGACGGAGTTCCTGCGCAAGCTGACCCGCCGCGGCCTGCGCGGCGTCAAGCTCGTCGTCTCCGATGCCCATGAAGGCATCAAGGCGGCCGTCACCAAGGTGCTGTGCGCGACATGGCAGAGGTGCCGCGTGGGGCTGTTGAGAAAGTCGGCTTCCCCATGCATGGTGCGAGTTAACGAGGCCCTTGCTGTGAGAACTGCGGGAATTCTGTCTCAGGATTCCTCGATCGGCACCATACGGAGCGCCAGCAGCACCAATCCGAGCAAATGGGCCAACAAAGCGGCCGCCAGCCGTTTGAGGTTCACCGCCGCGGCCGTGAGGTAGGCCTGGATCGTCATGTTCGTTAGGCCCCGCCGAACCGCCCGGGCAAGGAGCCTTCCGAGCGCCACCGATGGCGTTGATAGAGCTGTTTATCCTCTTCCGACCATCGCTCGCGACGTCTGCGAGCTCTTAGCAATGCCGGATAGTCATTCCCCACAACAACCGCCTTGTTGGCGCGCCCTTTGGATAGGCAGATAGAGGCAAGGTCGCAGCCTGAGCAATCTCTGGCGCGCGAGTAAAAGAAGCGCCCATACTTCAAGGGCCGCTTGGGGTGCAGGACCTTGCCTCGAAGGCACTTCAGGATGTCGTGCTTGGCATCGTAGCGGAAACGACGCAGCGGAACCGGGCTGCGGATCGGCTCCGCCTTGGCGGGGATCAACGCGTCAATGCCGCGGTGCTCGAAAGCGGCGAACACCTTCGCATAGGCATAGCCGGCATCGGCAGTGACGGTTCGCACGGCCAAGCCCGTCGTCCTCTCAGCGGCATCGATCCGCTCCACGATCATCTGCCCCTCGCTGATCTCGCCGGTAGTCACCACGACATCGAGAACCACGCCGCGCAGATCATCGACAACAGCATGCTGCTTGTAAGCCGGCTCAAGCGGGCGATTGCGGGCGTTTGTCGCCATGGTGGCATCCGGGTCGGTGACGCAGACCTTCTTGAACTTGCCGGTTTTGCGGCTCTTCCTCGCCTCTGCATCCTCGTTCGCCGCACTCACCGCCTCCATGTGACGAACCGCCAGGCTGTCCCAGCTCACATCGGCCCGGATCAGCGAAGCATCGACATGGACGATCTCGCCCTTGGCGATCTTGGCGTCGATACAGGCCTGCACCGTGCGCTGAAAGATCCGACGAAACCGCTCTTCGCCCCAGCGGTGGCGGATGCGTGTCAGGGAAGAATGATCGGGAAGTGCTTCATGCAGACCATAGCCGACGAACCACCGGATGGCGATGTTGACCTGGGCCTCGCGCATCAGCCGGCGGTCGTGGACGTTCCCAAGCAGGAGACCCGCAAGCATTAGACGGACCGCAACCTCAGGATCTATTCCCGGGCGACCGTTGTCGTCGCAATAGAGATCCGCCACCTCGCCGCGCAGCCACGACAGATCAAGCACACGATCGACCTTGGCCAGGATATGATCATCAGGGATGAGCTGTCACAGCGAGCCGTTCATGAACAGTTCGAGTTGATCTCGTTCTTTCCGACCCAGCATCGCGAATCCTCCACCGAATCAACGATTGATCAATTGAATCAGCGGGGAAGGACTTCTTCAATAGCCCCCGCCTCCACTTCATGAGGAACGTGCTGGCCCATGCCGGCAAGAGCGGCGCCGCGTCGTCTCCGCTTTCATCGCCGCCGCCTTCGCCCAGGAAACGCCCGAGGCCGCAAGCACGCAAACAATCATGGACGACGCCGAGCCCGACGTGCTTGCCTACATGACTTTCCCCAAGGAGCAGCGCGCCAAGCTGCACTCGACGGATGACATCGACAAGCCTGATTTCGACTTTTTCGATTCCTGTTGCGTTTCTTTGTTCGGCTCAGGTGAGCCTGTTTCTTCGTCCCGGCCCACAGGATTTC
>NZ_JAMYSV010000054.1:0-7010 GCF_040322115.1 Mesorhizobium sp. M0195
CGGGGATGTTGAACACCGTTTCCGTGAGGACAACCCCGCCGATCAGATAGGCGAAGCTTATGCCGATCACAGTCAGGATCGGGACTCCGGCATTCTTCAAGGCATGGTGAAAAAGCATGGCATAGGACGAAGCGCCCTTGGCGGCGGCCGTTCGCATATAGTCTTCCGCTAGGACCTCAAGCATGCTCGCCCGCGTAACGCGGGCGATGAATGCAATGTAGCCGAGCCCCAAAGCCACGGTCGGCATGATCAGGCGCGCGAACCAAGGCCCGAGGCCACCGTTAATCGGCGCATATCCCTGGACCGGCAGCCAGTGTGTCCGGATGGCGAAGAAGTATATGAGGACAAAGCCGATAACAAAGACCGGGACGGAATAACCAAACGCTGAAAAGACCGCGAGGAGGCGGTCGACGAGGCCGCCAGTTCGCCACGCGGCAAGAATGCCGAAGGAGACCCCGACCGTCACCGAAAGGATCATAGTCAGGATCGACAGCGATAGGGTCGGTTCAAGCCGCTGCGACATGAGCTCGAGAACCGGTCGTCCGGAAAAGATCGAGATGCCGAAATCGCCACCGAGCATGTCGCTTACCCAATGGATGAACTGCACCGGCAGCGGATCGTTCAATCCCAGTTGCTCGCGGATCCCCGCGATCATCTCTGCAGTTGCCGACCTTCCGGCGATGATCGTCGCCGGATCCCCAGGCGCTAGCCTGAGAAGCAGGAAGACGAAGACCCCGACCATCGCCATGACGGCGATGGTCGAAACAAGTCTACGAAGGATGTACCCAGCCATTATGCCGGGAGCTTCTGCATATTCCACATCGGGCGAAAGATCGACGGTGTGTGGATCAAGTCCGCAAGCCACTTGCGGCGCGCAGAGGGCGCCTTTGTCTGGCACAGGAATACGAATCCTACAACGGAATTCCACCAAACCCGTTGCATCTCGCGGGCCAGTTCCTTGCGCCCTTCCATCCCTTCGACATCGGCCCACTTGGCTCGAAGAGCCTCGAATTCGTCGCTCTTCGGCCAGCCATACCAGGCCTTTTCGCCATTCGCGAGGAAAAGTTCCGAGGTGAGCGGACTGCCAAAGCTGAAGTCGTCGTTGGCCGAAATGAAGATACTCCAGCCACCCTCATCCACTGGTACCATTTTACCACGGCGCGAGGCCAACTCGCTCCACGTCATACTGGCGAGTTCTGCGTTTACCCCAATCTTCTGCAATACATTCGCAAGTAGCTGCGAGGCATTGAAACCGTCACTCCAATCGGTGGGAGTAAGGATGAGGACCTTTTCGCCGCCGTATCCCGCCTCCTGGAAGAGTTGCTTAGCCTTCTCCAGATCGCCACCCTTCTTGGACCATCCTGTATTTTCAACATTTGAATAGGCCGTTGTATTTCCGAAAATCGACGTGACAACGTCACCTAATTTAGGATCTGGAGAAAGAAGCTTAAGAAACGCTTCCTGATCTACCAAAACCAGCAGCGCCTGGCGCGCCTTGACGTTGTCGAACGGCTTCTGCAGGCAATTCATACGGATGTAGTAGTCCTTACCCGACGTAGTCAGGGCATCGAGCACAAGTTCTGGATCACTCGCGATGATAGTGAACAGGTCGCCGGAGGGCTCTAGCACGAGGTCCACCTCGCCTGCCTGCAAGGCGCCTACAGCGGTCTGAGGATCCGAGATGTTATCCCAGATCATGCGATCGACCTTCACGACCTTGCCGCCGGCATATCCGCTGGCCGGCTCCGCGCGAGGCACGTACTGCTCGTTGCGGTCAAAAGTGACATTCGAGCCGGGCTTCGTCAGCTGGGCATTGAACTTGAACGGCCCCGAGCCGATATTCGCTGTCACTTGCTCGGTTACCGGACGTTTCGCGTCCTGTTCGCGCATAACGTACAGGCATCGCCCCGACGCCGACGCCAGCAGATCGACCACCAAATCGAAAGGTTCCTTGAGCGTGATCGTGAAGGACTTGCCCCCATTGGCCGAGATATCTGCGGCCCGCTCCACGAGCATTTGTCCGGCGGGATCACCCTCAGCCCAACGGCGGATGGACGCGACGCAGTCCGCCGCGGTAACCGGCGTCCCGTCGTGCCAGCCCAAACCATCGCGCAGCTCGAACGTGTAGGTCTTCTTGTCGTCAGACAGACTCCAATTGCCAACCATTTGTGGTTGTGGCACAAGGTTCTCATCCAGCGCAAAAAGCGTGTCGTAGATTGCCATAGCAAAATTATGGGTATAACTGCTTGTCGTAAACATCGGATCGAAGACTTGGACGTCCCCCATTACCATTCGCACTGTTGACATCGCTGTTTGCGCCCGCAGGACGGTTGGGACCGATACAGCCGCCCCAGCAGCCAAACCCGCTTTGATAAGCTCACGCCTTGAAATTGTCATTTCCCGATTCCCCTTTTTAGCTAGTCGTTCGGACCTGCATCTTTGCTATCGATTGGTCCAGTTCATGCCGTCCGGGTTGGTTTCCCAGGATTCGGTTAGATGAGGATGGTAAGACTGGTCTGTATCCTGCTCGACCAGGCGGTTGTAGATTAGGTCCAGGGAGGCGCGAATTGGATCCTGGTGAGGCAACGCCATCACACTGGACCAATCGCAGCTCTCCACCTTATACCGGGCCTCCGAGTCGCGGATCGCCATTTATCAATCGAAGCAATTCACCATTGACCCGCGTGTGTCCGCGCCGTTTTATCTTTGATCCTGCACCTCCACCTCGCCGGGGCTACTTGTGGTGCGTACCTCTCCAGGGAACTAGATTCGGCGAACGGGGTACCCTGCTCACACATTGGCTCCTCTTCTTGGCTTGCCGTTGATGCATCAGGCTTTCCTCATATTTTTATCCCTCAATTGAACGATAACACTTTGCACCCACCTGAAAAGAGAGATTTTCGAATTAATCTATTCACGCGGCCAATAAGTGGACGCCGGTACAGGTTCCTCGGCCGCTGCTGCATGAGTGTCAAGGCGTCCTTCAAGCTGGTATGTGGTGGCAGGGCATCCACCTTTATCATCATTCACAGGGCGCGGTACGGTTCGTGGTAGACGGGTGCCGGCTCCCTGCCATTGTACGAGTACGAGTGAATGTTCCGTGGGAACACCAGATAAGCGCGCACCTCTTCGTAGCCCAGCTTATCCGGCGATCGGCCAAAAGAACCGACTGAACTTCGCCACGTGGTGCACGTAGGATCGCTGGGTCTCCGGCGACAATTTGCGGATCGTCAGATCTTCAATCATCCGGTGATCCAGAGGCGGATCTGGGTCATCTGGGGTTCTCCTGTCTGGAAGGTTGGCTCAACACCAAATCTTCTCAGGCGGGAGCCTCCTCAGGCCAGACCCGCTCCCACTACCGAGGCAGCGGTTTAGTTGTGTGCCCAGCATGTTCAACCGCTTTGGGGTGAAAGTTCCCCTAGCCAACCTGATGGAGGTGAAGGCATAGCAAAGCGCAAGGGCACTACCGCGAGGTGTTGTCAAAAGGAAGCGTGGAGCAAAACCGCGACCTGACCTTCGAGGCCTGGAAAGGGCGCGCGCGCCCGACGATGCGCCAGACGCATCTGGGCGGCGAGAAGGTGTTTGTCGATTTCGCCGGCGACACCATCGACGTCTTCGATCCCGTCACCGGCGAAGCATCCCATGAAGTTGTTAGTCGTAGCGATGGGCGCCTCGAACTACATTTACGCCGAGGCGTGCCCGAGCGAGAGCCTGTCCGACTGGATCGGCGTGCACACGAACCTCTTGGGCGGCGTACCGAACTTCGGGGTCAGCGATTACGTGCCGGGCACGTGATCGCAGTTTTGTGTCCCGCGCGGCTATGTGCCCTGCAGTCCGTTTCTCCAACGGTTCTCGATGACGGCGGGCACATAACGGTCAGAGTCCGGCGAGCCATTCGAGAAGTTTTGGCTCGCTTTGCCAGACTGGTCTTCGGGCGGTCCCACCGAAGAAGTTGAGGCAGCTGACAAGCCTCAAGCGCCTCCTGCTTCATCTTGATTTTGATCTCGGCATATCGGTTGGTCGTATCCAGGCTGACGTGGCCAAGCAACCTCTTATGACATTCACGTTGACACCGGATTCGAGTAAATGGACGGCCGTTGTGTGTCTCCAGACATGCGGAGAAACACCGAAGCGAATGTTCGAACCATGACACCGGACGAGCTTGTACAGGCCGAATCGCGTCAGCGGTTTGCCGACTTTACTGAGGAAGACCGAACGTTCCGGCGCGACTGGCTGGCGTCGGTCACGCAGCATCTTACCAAGCAGGCGGGCGGTCTCGGGCCAAGTGGGGAGGTCGGCCATTTGTCGCCCTTGCCGTGCAGGTTCACCCGCGGAGAGGAGGTCAAGCCAACTGATTGACGGTCAGTCCGATGACTTCTGTCGCGCGAGCGCCAGTATTGTGCATGAACATGAGCAGCGCCTTGTCAAGGGTGACCAACTTCCCGTCGCGTTGCAGTCCGTCGAAGAGTCGTTCGACTTCGTCGCGCTCGATGTAATAAGTGGCCGCTGGCTGCGTACGCTTCCTCGGGATGGCGGCGACGCGTTCGGCCTCCTGCAGCACCATTGGTTCCTGGCCCGCGGCATAAGCAAAGAAACCATGCAACATTGCGAGCCGGTGGTTCCGTGATCGGATGTTGTTGCCGCGCTCGGCTTCAAGATGGGCGAGAAAGGCCCGCACATTGTCGGCGGTGAGATCGGTCAACTCGAGCTCGCTTATGGGGCGTCGGTTCTTCGTGGCCAGGAAGAGAAGGAACAGTCGGATCCCATCGCGATAGCTCCGGATCGAGGTCGGCGCCAGACCTTTCTCGGCTTTGAGATGGTGTTCAAAAAGTGGTAGATGAGACTGCCGGCGGTCCTCATGGCCGACCTCCACGCGATAGCGGCGCCGCAAAGCGCTCGAAGCGCTGACCGGCGGCTTCCAATAGATCGGCGGTAATGGTGAGGTAGACTGCGGTGGAGGCGGGATCGATGTGCCCCATGAAAGTCGACAGCCTGACCAGCTTGTCGCTGGGGTTGCTACCGTCGCGATACCATCGCAGAAGTCGCCCGACGGCAAAGCTGTGCCGTAGATCATGCACGTGAGCCGGGGTTCCTCCTGGCGGGATCGCTATGTCCAGTTGATCGGCCAGTGTGCGGAATAACGATACTGATCGTACCCGGGTTCACGGGCCGACCTCGCAGGAAAGAGAACAACGGTTTGCCGGCAGCCACCGCAACCAGGTGCTTTGATCGCAATGCCATGAAGGCATAGAGGCGCTGCGCCAGGTGCGGCCCCATAGGAATGAGCCTCGACTTGTAAAACTTCGTCTCCCGGATCGTCATGATATTGCGATCCTGATCGACATCCCGCCAGCGCAGGCGCGCAACCTCGCTTACGCGCAGACCAAGCCCGAATAGCAGGCTGAAGATGGTGGCATAGACGCGACCGCGAAGTGGGGCGTTGCTCTGATCCGGGAGCTCGGCGGCGCGATCGATGAGTTGTTAAGCGGTCCGCAGTCCAGGGTGCAAGGCGGTGTCGGATTACCTCTGCGGCGCGGCTTCATCGTGACAGGAGAGCGATATCAATACAGTCATGCTCGACCATCCACTCGAACAGCCGGCCGACGACGCCGATAAGATGGTTGAAGCTTCTAGGCCGCGAGCGCGGACGGCTCAGGAAGAATGCATCGAGGAGCGCCGGGGTGCCAGAGCCGATGCCGGTCTGAGGGCCGAGCGCCGACATTCAGCTCAAAGGTCCGAAAGTCGCCCCGATCAGAACATCGACTTCTTCAACACAATCAATCCGAACAGGCAATGATATGTCCAGCGACGGAGGGCGTTGGCCGGCGACAGTGCCGCCGCCAGAAGCGCCTCAATATCGGCATCGGTATAAATGTAGGGCTTGGCCCGCCGCGCCGGCGGCACAGCGTCTTGAGGTGGCACTTCCGTCATGGGATCGAAATGAGCGAGGTGCTTGTGAAGCAGCGCACATCGGTCAGGCGGATGGACACGTCACCCACTTCATTGCCAGCGCCGTGGTGATCGTCTCGGCGCCGCGAGCCTCCATGAAGGTGACGAAATCCGAGGCTGCGGCATCAACCGAACTCCGCGCTAGCCCGATGGTTTAGCGAACGAGTCCAGCGCAATGGCGAACTCGACCATCGTCGCATTGGCGCGCAAGCTGCTGGTCGCGTTGTGGAAGTATGCGACCTCTGGTGTCGTCATCGAAGGGGCGATCAGGAAAAACACCTGACCTCGACGATCTCGTAACCTTTTGCAGAAATCTTTCAGGGTCTGATCAGAGTCTGTTTCAGGGTCTGATCAGAGTCTGGAAGATCCAAGTCGGGGAACCGATGTCCGGCATGGCAAAATGCCGTCTCAAAAGACTGGTCTCGTAGCCCTAAGCCCAACCCGCCGCACGGGGGATATTGGGTTTCCCCTCGGTGACGGCCGCCTTGCTGAGGTAGGCTGAAGGGTGCAAGTCCTAGTGCAAGCACTAGGAGTAGCCCTGTGACGAAGCATCAGATCGAAGTGATCACGTCGGTCGAGCGGCGCCGGCGCTGATCCCGCGCCAGTGGAAGGTGATCCAGACGGTGCGTGAGAAGTTCACCTGCCGTGAATGCGAGAAGATCACCCAGCCGCGGGCGCCCTTCCACGTGACGCCGCGCGGCTTTGCCGGGCCGAACCTTTTGGCGATGATCCTGTTCGAGAAGTTCGCCCAGCACCAGCCGCTGAACCGGCAAAGCGAGCGCTATGCCCGCGAGGGCATCGACCTCAGCCTATCCACACTGGCCGATCAGGTCGGAGCCTGTATCGCGGCGCTGAAGCCGGTGCATGCGCTGATCGAGACGCAAGTGCTTGCCGCCGAGCGACTTCATGGCGACGACACCACCGTGCGGATTCTGGCGAAGGGCAAGACCGATACGGGCCGCATCTGGACCTATGTCAGGGATTATGCGCACCCGATGATTATGCGCAGCTCATCGGGACAGTATCCAGTTTTCTTCGGCAGATCAGTGAGATGGTGGCCG
>NZ_JAMYSV010000055.1:0-6999 GCF_040322115.1 Mesorhizobium sp. M0195
GCGCGCGCCTGCCGAAGGTGCTGTGGCGTCATATCCTGCCGAGCACCATTCCGGCGCTGATGGTCCAGGGTGCAACTGTCTGCGCGAGCGCGATCCTGACGGAGGCGGGACTGAGCTTCCTCGGCGTGGGCGTGCCGCCCGAAATTCCGAGCTGGGGCAACATGATCTCAAGCTCTCGCATATATCTTTCTATCGCCCCAATGACGGTCTTCGCCCCCGGTATCTGCCTTGCCGTGACGGTGCTTGCGGTCAACCTGCTCGGGGATGGTTTGCGCGATATGTTCGATCCTCGCGCGAAGCGGAGGCGCTGACATGCAAATGCATCAAACCGCTGGGAACGACGTGCTTCTCGACGTTCGAAACCTCGAAACGCACTTTTACGGCGAAGACAGTATCACCCGCGCCCTGGGCGGGGTCAGTTTCCAGGTAAAGAAAGGCGAGACGCTTGGGGTCGTCGGCGAATCCGGATGCGGGAAGAGCGTCACCGCCCTTTCCATCCTTCGCCTGCTGCCGAAGCTGAACGCCAGGAGCGTCGGCGGCGAGGTCCGCTTTCACGGACGCGACCTGCTTGAACTGTCGGATCGGGAGATGCGAAAGATTCGCGGCGACCAGATCGCCATGATCTTCCAGGAGCCCATGACGAGCCTGAACCCGGTCTATACGGTCGGCCACCAGATCGCCGAGGCGGTGCAAATCCATTCAAAAGCTTCCCGCCCCGTGGCCATGGCAAAGGCCGAAGAGATGCTCCGTCTCGTCCGCATCGCGGACCCCGAGCATCGCGTGAACAACTATCCTCACGAAATGTCGGGCGGCATGCGCCAGCGCGCCATGATCGCCATGGCTCTTGCTTGCTCGCCGGAACTTTTGATTGCCGATGAGCCGACGACTGCGCTTGACGTTACTATCCAGGCGCAGATCCTGCGGCTCATCGTCGATCTGAAAGAGCGCACGGGAACGGCCGTCATGTTCATCACGCATGATCTGGGCGTTGTCGCCGAGACATGCCAACGCGTGATCGTGATGTATGCTGGCCGGATCGTAGAACAGGCGAGCGTCATGGATTTGTTCGCGCGACCGGCGCATCCCTACACCCAGGGCCTCATGCGATCGGTCCCTGATCCGCGGCGCGGCCGTCAGCGTCGCCTTCCAGAAATTCCCGGCATTGTCCCAAGCCTGCGCGAGCCCATTGTCGGCTGCAGCTTTGCGCCTCGCTGCCCGTTCGCGATCGATATATGCCGCGAGAAGACACCCATCCTGCGTGATGTCTGGTCGGGCCACGCCGCGGCTTGCTGGCGCGCCGAAGAGGTGATGGGCGCATGAGTGGTCCTTTGCTGAAAGTCGAGAATCTGACCAAGCATTATCCGCTCGGTGCGGGATTCCTGAAGAAGACCATTCCGGTGATCCGGGCGGTGGAGGATGTATCCTTTTCCGTTGAGGCCGGTGAGACACTCTGTATCGTCGGTGAATCCGGCTGCGGCAAGTCCACGGTCGCGCGGCTGCTGATGCGGCTTACGGAGCCAACGAATGGGCGTGTGCTGATCGACGGAATCGATATTGCTGGCCTCAAGAAGGACGCCCTTCACGCCTGGCGCCGTCGGATGCAAATGGTCTTCCAGGATCCTTACTCGTCGCTCAACCCGCGCCTTACTGCCGGGCAAATCATCACCGAACCCGTCGAAAACTTTGAGCGTCTCAGCCGGAAGCAGCGCGACACGCTTGCTGCTTACCTTCTCCAGAAGGTCGGAATGTCGCCCGAAATGATGCACAGGCTTCCGTCCGAGTTGTCGGGCGGCCAGCGCCAGCGGCTCGGCATTGCACGCGCCCTGTCGCTCAACCCTTCTCTAATCATCGCCGACGAAGCGGTGTCTGCCCTCGACGTCTCCGTGCAGGCACAGATCCTCAATCTGCTTTTGGATCTGCAGCAGCAGATGGGCATCGCCCTCGTCTTCATCTCGCATGATCTTGGCGTCGTGGAGCATATCGGACATCGCGTGGCGGTCATGTATCTGGGGCGGATCCTGGAACTCGCGCAATGCGAGGCGATCTTTGCCAAGCCGGTCCATCCCTACACCGAGGCGCTGATCGCGGCGGCTCCTGTGCCGGATCCGACGCGGGTTCGGCTAGAGGCACCCGTCCAGGGCGAGGTGCCAAGTCCCATCAATCCGCCGAGCGGATGCGCGTTCCATCCGCGCTGCCCGCTCGCCGTCGAGCGGTGCCGCATCGACGTGCCGCCTCTGGTACCGCTGGATGACGGGCGCGTCGTGGCCTGTCACGTGCGCGCTCCGGCCGCCGGCGTGACTACTGAGTTGGCTGCGACGGTTAATTCGTCGCTCAATGCATAGCCACGGGACTTTGGCACCCCTGCTCCGAGCACTGAACATCATGCCGAGTAGGGCAGGAAGAAGCGAGAATAGGAGAAATCTATGATAAAGGAGAACGATGGTCATCCGCCCGAAGGGGTGGGCGACTATGATTTGGTGGGTTCGCTTGCAACAAACGTTGTAGAGGGCTTCACGATGGTAGCAGTCGGCGACCTCATCGTCTCGCGGGCAGTCACCAAATCCCAGGATTCTGGCTTCAGCGACGTCGTAAAGATCCTTCGCAATGCTGACGTCACTTTTGGCAACCTGGAAGTCAACGCCTTCGATATCCGATCGTTCAGTGGTTACCCGCAGGCTGAGTACGGCGGGGCTTATCACCTCAGCTTACCGGAGGTCGGACCCGATTTAAAGGCGATGGGATTCAACATCGTTGGCCGGGCGAACAACCATACGCTTGACTGGGGCCTTGAAGGCATGCGCGAGACAAGCTGGGTGCTCGACGCGAGCGATATCGTCCATGCAGGTACGGGCGAGAATCTCGCACAAGCCGGCGCAGCTCGCTTCTTAGAAACCGCACGCGGTCGCGTGGCGTTGGTGTCGTTTGCTGCAACATTCGCGCGGATGGCTCGTGCGGGCGATCCCGCTGGCGAAGCGCCAGGCAGACCGGGACTAAACGCTCTTCGTTTGGCGAAAAGCATCGTCGTTCCAGCCGATATGCTCAAGAATCTGAGGCTAATAAGCGCTGCTTTGCCCACCGACTTCCCGGCCGCCGAAGATCCGAATAAGGTCGTCATCGACAGAATAACATACAAAACAGGGGACGATTTCGGCTACAGCTTCGAACCAGATGCGCGCGACGTCGCAGACATTTTGCGAAACGTCCGTCGGGGCAAGCAGTTCTCCGATTTTTGCATTGTTACGAACCACGGTCACGAGCCGGGGAACTGGAGCGACGAGCCGCCGGATTATGAACGCTCTTTTGCGCGCAGACTGATCGATGCTGGGGCAGACGCATACATTGGCCATGGGCCTCATCAACTGAGGGGCATCGAAATCTTCAAGGGCCGCCCGATCTTTTATAGCCTCGGAAACTTCTTCATGGACGACTTGGGGACCCCGGCGGGTGCCGACATGTTTGGAGACTACGGCAAGGACCCTCGGATTGACACGGATGCCGAGGTGAAAGTCGCCGAGATGGCAGGCTATTCAAATCCTGTTTTTTGGGAAAGCGTCATCGCCGCCAGCCGATTCGAGCAGGACCAGCTTGTCGAACTGCGGTTATACCCGATCGAACTCGGAAGCTCGAAGAGGTTTGCCAATCGCGGCGTCCCGCAGCTAGCAAATCAGGAGCAAGCGAAGACCATTTTAGAGCGTCTACAGAAGCTCTCGGAGCCGTTTGGGACCGAGATCGCTATGGAGAACGACGTTGGTGTCATCAGGGTGAGGCCCAGCTCGGTGCGATGACAACAATGACGCATTGAATCCTTGAAGTAGCCCGAGCGACAGCCCGTACAACATAGCTGCAGGCAGCAAAACATGCGCGCAACCGAAATCCCGATCACCGGCTATCTCGACCGATTGTCCCATCGCCCGGGGGAGACATTCGTTGCGCATGTGAGCTACGGGAGCGCGGTCCCTATCGCACGCGTCTCCGGTCTCCTGCGCGTTATAAGCGCCGACCCGAATCCTCAAGGCCCAGGAAGGAGGCCACGCTCGGCTCTTGTGGCATCATTGAGACCGGGCCCGCGAGGGCGGATTCAAGGGGTCGTCGCAACACCGATTGTGTTCACTCATGGCAGCAACTCGTCAAGCGCCTCTGCCGGCGTTTTCCAACCCCGGTCTTTCTCGGCCGGGCATTGAGGGGCGCTGCCACGGCGGCGAGTTCCTCGGCGCTATGGATGTTCACGTCGGTGCCTTTCGGGAAGTACTGACGTAGCAGCCCGTTCGTCTTCTCGTTTGTGCCGCGTTGCCACGGGCTTTGCGGATCGCAGAAGTAGACCTGGACACCAGCGTCGATCGTGAGACGATCATGCTGGGCCATTTCGGCCCCCAGATCCCAAGTCAGCGAACGGCGCAGTTCTTCGGGCAAGGTGATGATGGTACGCGCGATCGCATCGCGCACGGCCTCAGCCCCATGTCCCGCGAGCGCAGGCCCGTTCTTCGTGCGCGGAGCTTCGCCATGCACCGCGAGCCGGGGAAGATACAGCTCATGTTGGCGCGCTCGCTTTATCAGGCACCTGGAAAACCCAATAATGCGCGTCCCCCTCGTAGTATCTGGCATCCTTTAGACAATGTGCCGGCATAAGGACGCCCGCATCCTGCAGACGACGCACCTCGCCGTCAAAGTTCGTGACTTCCGCATAACTCTTGCGGGTGCTAGCGATGACGAATCCGTTCGGGCGCGTGACGCGAGCCAGTTCGCGCAGACCATCCGGTCGGGCATGCCTGTGCGCGAAGACGCCACTGCAGACCGTGATGTCATAGCTGGCGTTGGAGTAACCGGAGAGTGGACCGTTAAGGTCGACATCGCCTCGGACATGGCGGTAGATACGGGTTTTCCGGGCTTTTTCGGCCATCTCCTGGAAGAGGTCGAACCCGTCGATCAACTGGAAGCCCAAGCGTTTCAGCTGCAGCCCGACGAGGCCCGTTCCGCAGCCAGCGTCGAGGATCTTGATGACGGCTCGCTCCTTCGCCAAATAGGCCGTCTGGATGGCGGCCGCCAGTTCCGCCACGACGATCGGCGCGTAGTATCCCTGACGGCTGACATCGAGATCGTAGGTCCCGGCACGATCACGATAGCTCTGGGCTAAATAATCGAAATCCGTGTCGACTGCATAGGAAGTCTTCTTTCGTGCGGTTTGGTCCAGCGCGGATTGTTGAGAGGGGATTTTCATGACCATTCTCCATTTAGCCGCAGATCGGATGCGGCACAGTCCTCGTGGGCAGTGCAATGGCGCGGCAGAAACTTTCGTTTGCCGTATCGCGGGGCAATGGCTGTTCGTCCGTGCGAAGGCTCCTACGCACCAGGTGACAACATCGTTTAGGGCATCGCTCAGGCCCCATCCGCGTCCGAGATATGGTGCCTCATCAAGTAGAGCAAGTAAAGTAATTGTTAAAAGATGTTAAGTTAGGTCGATATTTTAATAGATGTTGCTAAATGTTAATTTAGCATAATATTTGGCAGTGGCGATTTCCATGATCATGGCTTAAAATGTAGTCTATATGAGCTAACGGTCGTCAAGCGAGCAGCTCGGTACGCTATGGCGCGATTGGTGGCGCGCCTGCGCTTGCGGCTTCCTCGGTGAAGAGCTGGTCGTGTCTCGCAGTGATGGTGTGAACAGGGTCGTGGCGGAGAGCCAGCGCTAAGAAGAGTGCGGATGGCGAACCCGTGCCGAAGGTCGTGGAGGCGTGGTCGGCAGGCCGCCGAGAATGGGGTGGCCGCCGAGATGAACAAGGCGGGCATGTTAGGCGGCTGGCGGGTCGATCGCTCCGGGCGGAGATAATTGCTGAGGGCTGCAATCTGGAGAAGCTATGGGGCGAGCGGCAGCGGTATGGCACCATCGCCGTTCGATAGAAGCGACAGAGGTGCCCCATGACCCAGGTTAACAATTTGAGCCATTTGCTGGTCTCGTATGAGCAGAATAGCAGCGTTGCGGTCGTTGTCGAAATGAGTGAATCGAGCTGGCTGGTGGCCGGACAGGTTCCCGGTCTCGAACGCCAGCCGCTGAAGAAGCTGGACCCGGTGTCGATGCCGGCTCAATACTCCCCAGAAGTGCCGTTTGAATCTTCCCCAGTTTAGCGCTGTCGCCGGTCTTCCGGAGCGCGCTCCGGGAGACCGGCGGCGCGTGATCGTTGATGCTTCTCCTGATGGTCGGGAGAGGGATTTCGGTGATCAAGATCGGGGAGATGATGATGATACTGGATTTGCATCGGCAGGGCCGTCGGTGTCGGCGATCGCCAGGGAGAGCGGGATCGACCGCAAGACGGTGCGCAAATACATCGAACGCGGGCTCGAGGCTCCGGCCTAACGGACCGCGCAAGCCGCGTCAGGCGGTGATCGAGCCTTTCACGGCCTATCTTCGCGAACGCGTCACGCGATATCCCGGACTCACCGGCAGCCGGCTTACTGAAGGACCTCGGCTATGGCGGCGGCTACACGACCGTCACGGATTCCTGCGCGACGTCCGTCCTGCCGCGGCGGAGCGGGGCTACGAGGTTCGCTTCGAGACCCCCGCCCGGCGAGCAGGCGCAGGTCGACTAGCGCCGACAAAGACTGAGAAACGACGAGATCGTTCTTCATGGCTCGGGCGGCAGGGTCGCTCAGCGGCCCGTTGGCCTTCTACGATGCCGTCGCCCGGGTGATGGCGAAGGAGCAGCGTCCACGACGAACGCGCTCGATACCACGCCATCCACGATCGATCGAATCCGCCACGACCTCGTCGGCCTGAAGATGGCGCGGGCGCTCGAGGCGCTCGATCATATCGCGCGCCGGCTCGAGCAACGCGAGATCGCCGCCCTCGAAGCCATGGACATCCTCCTCTCGGAAGAGTTGACCCTCCGCGAGAACAGCCGGATCAAGACGGCACTGCGTATCCTGCTCTGCTCGTTGTCGATGAGATCGGCTACTTGCCCGTCGTCCACGGTGGCGGCAATCTGTTCTTCCAACTCGTCAACGCCC
>NZ_JAMYSV010000056.1:0-6859 GCF_040322115.1 Mesorhizobium sp. M0195
TGACCAACCGTTCTGTTATGGCTATCCTGACCGCTTTACCGCGAAATCAGTGAAGGCCCCTTGACAACGAAATCCCCATACAAGGTGTCCACCAAAATAGGTGGACACCTTGTGATGGAAGAAGATGAGCAGAAACTGCGGGTGAGGCTTGTCGGTCGGGACGGGCGACGCCGATACGACCCGGCATCGAAGGACCGTCTTGTCTCGGCCTGTCTTGAGCCTGGCGTGTCGGTATCGAAGCTTGCGCTCGAACATGGGGTCAATGCGAACCTTCTTCGGAAGTGGATAAAGAAGCGGGCGGAGACCCAGTCCCTCCCACAGCCCCCACCATCGGCGTTCATCCCGGTTCAGATTGAAAGCACTTCCGATCGGGCCTTGCTGCGACAGAGCAGCATGGCTGCGGTGGATTTGCCGGGGACTTGCGATGGGGCACGTAGGTCGGCATCGAAAAGGACAGCGCCTTTTTCCTCTCCAGCCAAGGTGAGCGCGTCGCTGCCGAACGGCGTGAAGTTGACGCTGGAATGCGGTGATGTGGATGCGTTGACGGCGACCATCGGAGCACTGGGTCATGTTCAGACTGGGCGCTGACCTGAAAGTCTACCTGCACCGCGAGCCAATCGACTTCCGGGCCGGCATCAACAGCCTTGCGGTTCTGGTCCAAGAGACGATGGCGCTCGATCCGTTTGCTCCGGCGGTTTTTGCGTTCTGCAATCGCCGTCGCGACCGGATGAAGCTCCTGTTCTTCGATCGGTCGGGCTTTGTGCTGGTCCTGAAGCGGCTGACCGAGGACAAGTTCCGGTGGCCGCGCCGGGAGGCAGCGGTGGTCACGCTTACGACCGAGCAATTGCACTGGATCCTCGACGGCATCGACATCGATGCGATGGTCCGCCATCCGGTGCGGCAATATCAGGTTGCGGGTTGAGGGCTCTCGAATTGAGCGGTTGACGCGGCGGCATGCTTTCGATTCAAGAATCTGATGAATCGACCCGGCGAACCGACTGTTGAAGCGTTGATGGCGCGTATTGCTGCGCTGCAGGCGCAGAACCGTCAACTCACCGAACGCGTCGTCAAACTCGAGGAAGAGCTGGCGCTTGCACGACTGCATCGTTTTGCGCCGCGCAGTGAAAAGCACATTGACCGCCTCTTCAATGAAGCCGAACAGGCCGCGGATGAGGACGCCGCCGACAACGAAGATGGCGGCGTCGTTGTCCTGCCGGACACGGGCTTGCCGGCGAGCGAAGGGGCGACGGGAAAGAAGCGCGGCCGCAAGGCCTTGCCGGAAAACCTGCCGCGCGAGCGCGTCGAGTATGACCTTCCCGACGATCAGAGGGCTTGTCCTTGCTGCCGTCACCAGATGCATCGCATGGGCGAGGCCGTTACCGAGCAACTTCATATCGAGGTGAAGGCGAAGGTCCTGCAGAATGTGCGGTTCAAATATGCTTGCCGTCATTGCGACCGTACCGGCATCAACACGCCGGTCGTGACCGCGCCGATGCCCGCGCAACCCTTGCCGGGCAGCATCGCCACGGCTTCGACGCTGGCCTTCGCGCTCGTTCACAAATACGTCGACGGCACACCGCTCTACCGCCTGGCGCAGGCCTTCGAGCGCGCGGGCGTTCCTGTCAGCCGTGGCGCTCTGGGTCACTGGGTGATCGGCTCGAGCGAAAAGCATCTCGCCCGCATCTATGACGTGCTGAAGCTGCGGCTCAGATCGCAGCCCCTCATCCATGGCGACGAGACCACGGTCCAGGTGCTGAAGGAAATGGACAGAGAGGCCACCAGCACCTCGTACATGTGGGCATACCGGAGCGGCCACGACAGTGACGAGCCGATCGTGCTGCTCGATTATCAGCCGGGTCGCGGCCAGATACACCCGCAGACCTTCTTGGGCGATTACCGCGGCATCGTGATGAGTGACGGTTATTCCGCCTGGCGCACGCTGGAAGGGGCAACGCATCTTGGCTGCATGGCTCATTCGAGGCGGCGCTTCGTCGATGCCCTAAAGGCGAGGAAGAAGGGTGGCGGGCCGCCGGAACAGGCACTCCGGTTCTTCGAACAGCTCTATCGGGTTGAAAGGCAGGCGCGGAACGAAATCTCCGATGACGGCGAAACGCGAGATCACTGCATTCGCCGCTTCCGCCAGCAACATAGTGTCCCGATCCTGCAGGCTCTCAAGGCATGGCTCGACGACATCGCCCCAAAAGTCTTGCCGGACAGCAAGCTCGGCGACGCCGTCTCCTACACCCTGAACCAATGGGGATATCTGACTCGTTACACCGAGGACGGCAGCATGCCGATCGACAACAATCTTCTCGAGCGTGACATCAGAATCTTTGCCACTGGCCGGAAAAGTTGGCTGTTCAGCGATACCGTCGACGGAGCCAGGGCCAGCGCCGTCATCTACAGCCTGATGTTGACCTGCCGCGCCTGTGGCGTCGAGCCGTTAGCGTGGCTGCGCCACGTCCTCACCGAATTGCCTCAACGCAACGAGGACGCTGATATCTACGATCTGCTGCCCTTCAACTTCGCCAAAGCAACAGCAGTCTGATCAGACCAGATACCGTTCCCAATTCGAAGGCCATCCGTCGAAAGCGCCGGCGTCAACGTGCAGGGAAAATCGCGCTTACGGTCTAGCCTAGCAGGTTGTTGAAAAACCGTTTTGTTCACGGAACGTATCAGAATCAGACCGAGCACAAATCAGATTCAAAACGGGTATCTCGAGCCTTTTTGATCAGCCAGCTAGGGTCTTTCTGGGTTGCCACCACGTAACCACCAGAGCTCTTGAAGGTGCTCTGCCATAAATCTTCAAAAGTTTACATTATATTCGCGATCGCAAATCGCCGGCCGTGGTAAGTTGATCCCAGACAATGCTGAAGCAACTGATGCGATCTAAGCGAATGGCAAGAAGAGCGCTCATTTCTGATTGTAACGGTCTGCCATACGTCCAAGCGGCCGGCGTGTCCCTTCATTTCGGCTTATCGTGGCCAGTACGACTACATTGAGTGGAAACGTTGAGGCAATCCGTGTCGATACCGACAATCTCTCTCTGATCCGCGAATGTGACAGCCTCAAGCGTGTGGAGCATCGAAAACGTAAAAAGACGTGACGGATTGGCGGCATCTCACAAATCTCACAAGAGGTAATTTCAACACTGGCTGCGGTGCTTGCGAATGCACCACACGGAGAGCACCTCGCCACCAAGGAGTCACTGCGAGTGAAAATCCGCGCCCCGATTTGCCTAGTACTTTCGATAGGAGAAAATCATGACCTCGGGCAAAACCAAAATTTTTATGGATGGCAACATTACTCCATGGGAGGACGCTACCATTCACGTGGCGTCTACGGGCGCCAAATACGGCGCCAATGTCTTCGAGGGCATTTGTTGCTACTATGGCGACCGCCAATACCTCTTTCGTCTTCGCGAGCATCTTGAGCGGCTGCATGAATCCATGGACCTGATGCGCCTTCCGCAGCAGTACTCAGATGAGGAATTAGAATATTCAGTTTGGCAGGTGCTCAAAGCCAACAGTATCGAAGGAGATGCTCACATTCGTTTGTCTATCATAGTGAGGGGCGAAGGGCTTTATGACGTCAGCGGTCCGCTTGTACTTGTCTGCACCGCAACTCCCCGCGGTGCAGGGACACTTGCAGGAGGGACGGTCAACATTGGGATCAGTAGCTGGCGGCGTATTGATGATGCTTCCATGCCGCCGCGCATAAAAGCAGGCGCCAACTATCATAATGGGCGGTTTGCCCTCATGGATGCCAAGCGACACGGTTATGATGAGGCACTGCTCCTCAACTCCCGAGGCTTGGTATCGGAATCTACGAATTCTTGCTTCATGATGGTCCGTCGGGGCGCACTGGTTACGCCGCCCGCTTCCACCGGTATTCTCGACAGTATTACGCGGGATACCTTTCTCAAAATCGCAGGTGAGGAGCTTGGCTTACCCGTCGAAGTGCGAGAGATTGACCGCGCTGAAACGGCCATCGCTGAGGAAGCGTTCCTTTGCAACAGTTTCCAGGAGGTTCGCCCAATCCGCAGTATCGACGGCATCAAGCTCAAGCAAACCGCGCCGGGACCGATCACCAACCGTTTGTGGGGCGCTTATGAGGACATCGCTCGCGGTCGCAAGTCGAAGTATAGAGATTGGCTTGCCTATTCCAGGGATTCCGGACAGTGATTCTAAGACGAAACCGGAGACCACCCAGTGTCCGGGATTTACCGAAACACGCAGTTTCGCCGGACGTGTAGCGAGCTCAAACGCTCTCGCACCTACCTCGGCCGGGTGTTCGCCATCCCCCCACTTTGCCCTGCCCCTTCCTTGAGCCGATTAGGCGACAGTAGCCTGCGGCTCGTAACGGGATTCTTCTCGGCCGACCTTCTGCTTGCCCTCCGACGCCCCACCGCGATCCCCAATCAGAGGGGACTCTTGGGTAGAAAAAATGTTACAGTAAATTTATGAACTCTCTCGCGCTCTCCTGCTAATCTATTCGTGGGCACAGAGTTTTGGCCATAGCCGCGGGCGGCCTGATTGCCAAAGACACCTGCGGAGGGGCACTAGAGTGGCAGCATGGCAAGAAGACTGTAGGGCAAAGATGACCATCTTTGAAGACACAAACGTCATATTTGACGAGGAAATCGATGACAATAGTTATGCCTGAATTCAGTGAGGCGCCAGCGAGATCAAGGGGCCGGAGCCTTCGCGCAGGGTATCAGC
Organism: Mesorhizobium sp. M0195; assembly: GCF_040322115.1. Classification (NCBI taxonomy): domain Bacteria; kingdom Pseudomonadati; phylum Pseudomonadota; class Alphaproteobacteria; order Hyphomicrobiales; family Phyllobacteriaceae; genus Mesorhizobium; species Mesorhizobium sp. M0195. Next base: position 4,722 of record NZ_JAMYSV010000056.1, read on the forward strand.
GAGGATCTGGTCTTCAGTTCGGCGATCTGGTCCGGCAATTGCGTCAGGATAAGCTCTACAACAAGGCCACAGAATTGGCGCAGGAGCTTACGATCCTGCCTGAGCAGAAGCGAATGAATCTCTACTTGATCTTACGCTTTGGCTTCGACGAACTAGCTTTCGGCCATATCACCGAATTTGGGGTGTATCGCGGGGGAAGTGCGCTCTTCATGGCGGCCGTTTGTCGGGAGCTTCATCCCGGCGTGAATGTATATGCGTTCGACACTTTCGAGGGAATGCCGGCAACGGACCCGCAACGCGACGCCCATAGAGAGAACGATTTCAAGGATCCCGGCTACGAAGAATTACTCGGGCTTATTAAGAAAGAGAAAATTGATAACCTCCATTTGATCCGGGGGCTGTTCGAGGAGACCGCTGAAGACACATTAAAGACGGTTGGCTCAGTCCGCCTTAATCATGTCGATTGCGATATCTATAGCGCAGTGAGTTACAGCTATGATGTGTCGAGAAAACATATGGTCGATGGCGGCTACTGGGTGTTCGACGACCCGCTTTGCTCGACCTGTATTGGCGCTATGGAGGCGGTTGAGGAAGCGCTAATTCAGCGGGATGGCCGCTTCGCGGAACAGGTCTATCCGCACCTCGTCTATCGGAATTGGCCGCCGACCTAAAACATGCTGAGCGACAATCACGCTGAATACCGACGAAACCAGACACGCGGTGCGCCGCGTGATGGCGCGGCGGTGTTGCAAGGCATTGTCTGGTGCGGGCGATGCGGCCATAAAATGGGCGTTGAATACAAGAACGGCAACCGTTACGTCTGCAACTTCCTGGCACGCAGCCAGGGCGGAGCCTTATGCCAGCATTTGCCAGCCGATCCCATCGACGCCCGCGTCGTTGAGGCCCTCTTCGCGGCGGCCAGTCCGGCTGAGTTGGCCGAGTTGATGCACGCCAAAGATGCTCGTCAGCAGGCAGACGAGGCTTTTGAGCTCGCTGAAGCGCAGCAGATCAAACGGCTGCGTTATCAAGCGCTGCTCGCAGAACGGCAATACAATCGGGTTGACCCTGACAATCGCCTGATTGCGGCCGAGTTGGAGCGCCGTTGGGAGGGGGCTCTGCGTGAGCTTCGTCAAGCGGAGGATGCACTTGAGCGCCGTCGCGCGATGCAAAGTCAATCGGACGATCTGACGTCAGCAGAACAGAATGATTTTATCGCTGCCGGTTCGCAACTTCCCGAATTTTGGCAGAGACCTGACATAGAGTGGGGACGCAAGAAAGCCTTGCTACGCAGCCTGATCGACAAAGTGATCCTGCAACGGGTGGTCCGAGATCGGATTACGATCCGCATCGTTTGGCGAGGCGGTGAAGTCACCGAACGCGAGGTCGAGCCGAGAGTTCATGCCTTGAGCGCCCTGTCTCGCGGCGCCGAGATGGAGGTCCGGCTGCTCGAGCTGGCTCATCAAGGGCTCAACGACACGGAAATAGCGGCCACACTGACTAAGGAAGGCTTCCGCTCACCGCGCCGCAGCTACGTTCCTGTGCGCACAGTCCAGATCGTCCGACAACGCCATCGCGTATTGAGGCAGTCTACACCAGCCCGCTCTCACCACATTCCCGGCTGGCTAAAGGTGTCTGAACTAGCGATGGCAGCGGACGTTTCTCGCTCCTGGATCCGGCATCGAATCCGCAATGGCGTGATCAGTATCCACCAAAACGCCACTCACAAACGCGTTCTGTTTCCAGATGCCGCGGCAACAATCGCAGCAATACAAGAGCTCAAATCCGGCGTGCGGCAACACCTCGACTTTAACCAACCTGCTACCGAATAAGGGTATCAACATGATAGATCGTACGATCCGGGATTGCCGAACGACCGTCAGCTGCTCGGTATGAAGGGCAGCATCAGCGAGTTCGAGCTCGGCGTGCTACGTGCCCGCAGTACGACGCCGCCCGCGCCAAGGCACAGCGCGGGGAACTGCGCATCTCCGTGCCCTTCGGCTATGTCTGGCACCGCGATTACGGTCTCGCGTTCGATCCCGACATGCGCCGGCACGAGACCATTCGCCTGATATTCGCGCGCTTCCGCGAACTCGGCAGTGCGCGCCAGGTCCTGATCTCGGTGATCGACGATAGCATTT
>NZ_JAMYSV010000057.1:0-5244 GCF_040322115.1 Mesorhizobium sp. M0195
AGGCGAGCTGCGCCGGTGATATGGAAACCGTGCCGTCCGCCGGCGACGGCCATAGAAACCGGCCCTTCTCGAGCCGTTTTGCATATAGCGACATGCCGAGCCCATCATGCCAGATAATCTTGACCAGGTTGCCGCTGCGGCCGCGGAAGACATAAAGATCGCCGGCATGCGGATCCCGGCCCAACGTCTCCTGAACCTGCAGAGCGAGACCCTGCATTCCGCGACGCATATCGGTCTGGCCGACTGCCAACCAGATACGCACCTGACTCGGAACCGGGATCATGAAACGCCCAGCGCCTTCACCATCGCCGCCGCCAGTGTCGGCGGCGTGGTCAGCGGAATCCGCAGCCGCACCTTGCCGGCGATCTCCAGCTCGATCACCGCTGGTGGCGCCGCCGGCACCGAAGCGGCGAAAGGCTTATCGGGAACCACGACAACTTCGGCAAAGCCCGTCTCGCGGGTTCTCATCGTGCGCCGCCACTTATAGATCAGGCTGGTCGCGACATCGTACTGACGCGCTACCGCCGCCACTGTGGCCCCGGGCGCGAATGCCGCGGCCAGGATCCGGCACTGATCCTCTTCACGCCAACGACGACGACGCTCAGGCCCGGTCAATAACGTCACATGGCTCATGCTGTGCTGCTAACTACGCTCGAAAGGACAACCTTAAGAGCGCAGCCTCGCTACCGTTCCATGCTCGCGCGAGGCGGCCCTCGCCGGAGGCGTACGGAGCGCTCGACCGGCGACACGGTTCGCCGGTCGAGCCTTACGCTCGCCGGCAATCGACGCGCCCGCCGCGCCCTGATCGAAGCGGCATGGACTTACCGCTATCCTGCCAGGGTCAGCGAAGCCCTGAGGGCGCGGATCGAGGGGTTGCCCAAGGCTGTCCGCGATATTGCCTGGAAGGGGCAGGTCCGGCTCTGCGCCCGCTATCGCCGCCTCAGCGCCGCCGGCAAGAAGCCGCCGGTGGTCGTGGCTTCTTGCCTTCAACCTTGACAGGGAACATGAGAGACTAGGGGATGCCGACTCCGAAATACCGCGTGTGAGCTATACCCAGGATGCGATTGACCAAGCTCGAGTAACTGTATCCGGCGGTCGTCGCGGCTAGGGAATATAAGCCAGTCGGACGGAGCCCTGGGTTGGGGTTGATCTCGAGGACAAACGGTTGGCCAGCGTGGTCGATCCGCAGGTCGACTCGGGCATAGTCCCGGCACTTGCACGCACGGAAGGTCGCAACCGAGATATCGCGTAGCACCGTCTCGAGCCGGCTCCCCATTTGCGCCGGACAGATCCGCGGCAGCGCCGGGGCCGCCCTGCCCTTCGTAAAGAGACGCGTCTCGCGGTCGCCGAAATCCAGCTCCACAAGAGGCAATACCTCGCACTCTTCGTTTCCGAGTAGCGCAACGGTGATTTCTCGGCCGTCGATGTATTCTTCCACAAGCGCATCCTGAGTATACTGCGAAACGGTCAATTCGACGGCCTGCCTCAACTGAGCAGGCTCATGCACGAGCTGCAATCCGAGGCTTATGTATTGTTGAGACGGCTTCACTATCACTGGGAAACGCAGATCGCCGGTACTCTCGGTGCCCGTACGCATCACGCGAAAGTTCGGCGTTGGCACGCCGCGGTCGCGGATTAGCCTCTTTGTGATGACTTTGTCGAGCGCTAGCCCATGCCCGAGCGGGCTCGGTCCGGTGTAGGGAATGCCGGCCATCTCAAGCATAGCCGGAACGTGGGTGTCAGGGCACTCGCCCTGAATTCCGTTCGCCATGTTGAAGACGATTCCGGAGGGGCGGGCCTGCGGATCGGATGGCATGAACTGTTCTAGCGTAGCGAAGAGTCCTTTATCGCCCTCGCACAGGAGCGTCTCGTGGCCGCCCTCTTGCAGTGCCGTCACCACGCTCTCTACCGCCTCGCGGTCGTCGAACTCCGGACTAGGCTGACCGAACCGGTTGATCACGCCCGTATGATCATAGTTCCACACGACGGCTACCCGCATGAGATGCTCCTTTGATGTTTGCCCGCTGTCACGTTCATTGGCTCGCATTTGACTGCGCTAGCGCAACAGCTCGTCAGGCCCCCGGGTTGTTTCACCGTATCTTGCAATCGGCGTGCCACCGGAGAAGTTGTGCGTGCAAAAAGGGAAAAAGCATGTGTTTCGCGCCGCGCCGACGGTATAGTTACGCCTTAGGGTATCCGGTTTCCAACATAGATGTCTGCAATCAGACACGGCCGAAACGAAGGGTGAGCTCGCCGGCGCATCGCCCATCGAGCACGCCGTCGCCCAATGCCCGACGGCAAGATTGCATGTCCTTCCCGCGCGTAGGCCGCATTGCGCCGCCCAGATCCTCGATGAGCTCGTCGACGTGGGCGAGCGCTTCCAGGAGGCTCAACTTGCCGCCGAGGCCGGCGTCTGTCCCGTGACCCACGCCTCTGACAAAAGGCGAGGCGTTGTGTTCCGATGGTCTGCAGCAAGAACCTGAGTTTGGCGTTCACCTGCGTTAGGTCGTCTACCGCAAGGTCTGGAGGGGGTGGCGCAAGAACGCGCTCTACTACCCTCAACAGCATCGCGGGGTCGTCAAGATCACAGCCTCAAAAATTAAAGCTGGACACAGGGTGTTCCATGCCGGTCGGGAGTGATCTGTCGCGGCTTTCATCAGAGAGTTCACTGCGGTGCCTGCGGCGCGCCCGGCGTAGGCCATAAAGCTTTGGGGACGCCTTCAGTGGCGTCGTCATCGCCACTCATCTGGGCCTCCGTAGCCTTCTCGGCGACACTGACCGTTTTGCGATGGCCGAGGGGCCAGACGCAGATTCTGGAGAGATCCCAGCGGTCGGCGACCTGCGTGCATCGGGAGCACCGCGACCGGCGCCGGCGGCATAAACGCCGGCCGCGAGCGATGACTTCGAGTCCCGGATGAACGCTCAGCCATACGACAGTGTTGACATTCGATCGGGCAAAAGACCAAGGGCGCGGTCGCACTCCAGATCGTAGATGATAGTTCCGAGGCGCTGCCCCTTGCGCCAAGCCCAGTCATCGATGCCGACCACCCGGGGCTGCTGCCGCGGCTGGAACCAGGCTGCGCGGAGAACCAGCCGTCGTCGCTTACCGGCATCGCGAGTTTGCGCGACAGGCGCGAGCCGGATCACCGCTGACCGCGAAGCCGATCACCCACTGGCTTTCGCCGAGGCGGGCGGTGATTGTCTCGTTTCGGCTGCACCGTTTCCGGCAACCGTTTACACGGGGAATTAGAAGTGACCTGCGCGGGGTCTTGGGAGCTTCATCTACTGATTCAGCCGGTAACTCCATCAGCAGGCATAGCCGCCATCGGCCAACACAATGCTCCCCGTCATCAGACTTGAGGCATCGCAAGCGAGGAAATGAACTACAGAGGCGATTTCATCACAACGTCCTTGCCGGGCCATCGGAGTCTGATCCATCCAAACAGGAAAAAGTTGGTCGTCCCAACGACCATATCGGTTCTCGCCTGTGTCGATATAGGTGGGAGCGACAGCATTCACTCGAATGCCTCTGCGCGCCCACTCTACCGCCAAACACTTGGTCAGGTGGTGAACCGCTGCCTTAGACGCATTATAGTAGGCCTGCGGCTGTGGCTTGTTCACTATGACACCTGACATCGATCCAACATTGACGATAGTACCTTTGCCCTGTTTCAGCATATAGCGGCCGAATGCGCGACAGGACCAAAACACTCCGTTTAGATTGACATCCATAACCTCTAGCCATCGCTCGTCTTCAACGTCTTCCGAGGGGACCCCGCTTCGTCCGATACCTGCGTTGCAGACCAAAATGTCGACCTTACCATGCTGGGCGACAATCTTCCCAGCTGCAGAAGCAACATCACGCGGATCGGCAACATTCATTCGAATAAAGTCGGCCTCATAACCGAGGCGAGCGAGTTGATCGAGACCATCTCTTGCCACACCTTCATCAATGTCCGCAATCACGATCTTCGCCCTCGCTTCAGCGAGCGCCTGCGCGCAAGCAAGTCCAATGTTCCGGCCTCCTCCGGTGACCACGGCAACCCGCTCATGAAGGCTGAATTTTTTCAGATACATAGCCATTGCTCTCCGATACCCAAATTGGACAAATCTCTTGCGCCGAGGCTCGTACGACAGCTACGCGACAATGAAAACTATGACCATCACCACAGCTCATCCCAAGCAGCGGCGCCTGCCTGGGTCAAACAGACGCATCAGGAGTATCAAAGACGCCGCTGACCTGTTCGAGTGTAGAAGCCGTGTCCGACTAGAGGAGAAATGCGGCGGAGGCCTGTTCCTGTAAAGCAAAGGCTTTGTAAACTTTTGTTGAGCATCGCGCGAAGATTGGCGCCTACGCCTTCTTGGATCCGGCGGATTACGAAAGCCACTAGCGACTCTTTATTCCAGCAGCGAATGTGGGGCTTGGCCCGCCCATCGGCAAGAAGGCAGGCTGGCTTGCCATATGCCGAACCACAGGTTGTTTGACAAGGTTGGAAGGTGTCGCTAGCGAAATTGCGGACAAGCTTCATCGACAAAGAAGTGGTACACACCGGGTTCTCGCGACCCTTCGCGGGCTTGGTTGGGTGGAACAAAACGAGCGATCGGAACTTTATCGGCTTACGCTGAAATTGTCCGCGATAGGTTTTCGCTTCTGCAAGCATCGCGATCACTGACTTGTGTCGGCCGATCGTCGACCGGCTTGCCAAGGAAATCGGGGAGTTGGTCCGGCTCGCCGTCTTGACCGACGGGAATCTTACTACCATTGCCACGGGTCAAGGCGCCCAAAGCAGCCTGGGCTGCCAATTAGCCCGTTTTATGCACAGCGATCGGCTTTCGGCGGCCTGATGGGTCATCTGGTTAGCGATGCGGTGCCTTTTGACGAGCTTCATCGGCGCCGGGATTGATCCGTCGTGATGGCAGGCGGGGGTTTGCGGGTTGCGGTCGGCGGGTTCGTTTCGAGGCGTCAGCGCCCCGTCGGCTACGTCACGAGCCGCGGGATGCGGTCGAGCACGATGCGCAGGATGCGCTGGTCGGGGCAGGATGTCGGCAGATGCAAGCGGATCTGGGTCTTCATCTCGACCACCCGCGCGGCGATCTTGATGAGGCGCAGACGCAGCGTGTCGAATTGGGCGACGGCAAAGCTGGAACGCTTCGGCATTGCGGCCCGCAAGCCCCACATCAACCAGTAAGCACCGGCATGCAGGAATAGCCGGAACTGGTTGGCCGTCGCTCTGGTGCAGGATG
>NZ_JAMYSV010000058.1:0-4488 GCF_040322115.1 Mesorhizobium sp. M0195
GTTGTGACATCCATTGCCATACCTCCAAGCGATCTGGATCGAGAGCCCTTAAGCGCGAGCAGGTCGATCGGCTAGCCTCGACGCTTCTAGCCGAGAGGACCTCGTGCCGACATCATCTGACGACAGGGCCGAACTCGTAAGCGCTGTTTTAAGATGTAGGACCGATCAGGATGCGCTTTGCGGAAATCATCCCTGTTTCAATGCAGGAAACCAGCGTTTTTTTTACAATTTCACGCGCAACCCTGATTACTGAGGTGTGGAAGATTGCAAACGCCAGCTGACACCCGGCTGTTCGTTCCGGCACGCTAATGCTAAACTCTGAAGATACGCGACCTCGCTGCAGGGGCATGTCCAAAAGCGCAGCGTTCACCCAATGATTTCGTCGGGCTGCCCCGGCATCTGCGAGTGCTCAGCGTTTGCATGTCTTGTTCTGAGCGGGCCCAACAGCAGTGCGACAGCCCCCTAGGTCGTGTGGACACTTATCTGATCCATAGGACGGTTGCTGCGATGGTTACGATGGCCAGGTAGTTTCGGGCTGTTTTCTCGAATCGTGTCGCGACGCGTCTGAACTGCTTGAGCCTTGAGAAGCAGCATTCGATCAGGTGACGCTGGGCATAGAGGTGCTTGTCGATCGGGTATTTGCGCGCCCTCGACGGATTGTTGGGAATGACCGCGATGGCGCCCTTGTCTGCGATCTCCCGGCGCAGAGAATCGGCGTCGTAGGCGGCGTCGGCCATGACGACCTTTGCGGGCAATCCCTCGATCAAGGTGTAAGCTTGCGGGCAGTCACCGCGTTGGCCGGCCGTCAGGGTGAAGCGAACCGGGCACCCAAGACCTCGGACGGCCATGTGGATCTTGGTGCTCAGGCCACCGCGCGAACGGCCAAGGGCCTGATCTTCAGACCCCCCTTTTTGGCCCCCGAAGCGTGCTGGTGGGCGCGGATGATGGTCGAATCGACGATCAGATACTCAAAGTCGGGATCGTCCGACATCGCGGCGAAGATGCGCCACCAGACACCCTTGCGGCTCCACCGGCTGAACGGCGGAAGACGCTGTTCCAGTCCCCGAACGCATCGGGCAGATCACGCCAGGGCGAGCCCGTGCGCACGATCCACAACACCGCTTCCACAAACATCCGGTTGTCGCGGCCCGACGAACCCCGTGTCCGCTGGTCACCGATGATGTGGGCCGACATGCGCTCCCACTGGTCGTCGCGAAGAATCAGACGGTCGAGAACACCCATGGCTGTCTCCAAAAGACAGCCATGAATCTGGAGGGTTCTGTGTAGTCGCGGGCGCGATTGGGCGGGCACGCACGGGTCGCGACTACATTGAAGCCTGATTGAACTGAACCGCGGGATGGCGGGCGGGGCCATGGGGATTTAGGGCTCGACAGTGTGTCCGAGGCGCCGGAGCGGACTCGCCGATCGCTCTTGGGCGGTCGCCCGTCGTCGCGATGCAGGACCATCTGCGACGCGGGAGGCGGTGCCATTGGGTCGTTGACGCTGAGGTGCAGCGTTGCTGGCGACAGCCGGGCTGCGACTTTGACTAGCGGCGCGCAAAGGCCCGACGGCGACTGTAGCAGACGCCGGGATGGACGGTGCGAGCGTGTCGGTGCGCAGCGTGTCATGAAGTGTCTGGCCAGGTCGGGGCCCTGCGCGGGATCGGGCCGAGCGTGGCCATGGCGCCGCCGCAGCCCGGACAGATGTCCAGGGAGCGTCCTGTGAGACAGCGGTAACGCTGGCGATAGTCGGCGGTCGGGTTCGGCGGCGGCGGCGTAGGCGCCGCCAGAAGAAGACGGCACTGGGCGAGTTTGGCGACGCGGTGGCCGATGGCGAGGAGGCCGTAATGGCGGATGCGATGGAATCCGTCTGGAAGAGCGTGCAGCAGGAAGCGCCGGATGAACTCGTCGGCGCTTAAGGTCATGAGCTTGTGCTTGGACTTGTCGTGATGGCGATAGTCCTTCCAGCGGAAGCTGACCTTGCCCTGGTCCAGGCTCACGAGGCGGCTGTTGGCGATGGCGACGCGATGGGTGTAGCGGCCCAGATAGGCGAGAACCTGTTCGGGACCGCCGAACGGGGGCTTGGCGTAGACGACCCATTCGATCCGCTTCAGTCCAGCCAGTTGGGCGCAGAAAGTGGCAGGGTCGGCCAGGCTGGCGAGATCGCTGAAGAAGCGGAGCTGGCCGGCGTCGAAGGCGTCCTGCAGGCGCTCTAGGAATAGCCGCCTGAACAGGCGCGACAGAACCCGTACGGGCAGGAAAAATCCCGGCCGGCAGGCGATCCATCGCTGGTCCCCGGCCTTCGCCGTGGCAGGCTCGAGCGACAGGCCGCCGCCCGGCACGACGCAGTGGACATGCGGATGATGGTGGAGATGTCAATGCCGCTCGAATTTTCCCCAAAAGTGCCGAAGTAAAATTCCCCAGTTTCGCCGCTTAGACTGTCGCGGAGGGGTGTCCATTTTTCGGTGGCCGGCCGCGCGGCCGCGATGGTGGATTTAATGTCGGCGGCGTGATGGAGGCTTTTGATCGCAAGTGTTCGGGCATGAGCTCGGCGTGCTGGCGGAGCCGATAACTCGATCCTTCGATCTGGACGACGACCGCATGGTGAAGCAGGCGATCGAGAAAGTGCGGTTGCGACGACAGGGTCGCCGAAGACCTCGCCCCATTCGGCGAAGCCGCGATTTGAGGTGAGAATCATTGCGCCCTTCTCGTAGCGGGCGTTGACGAGTTGGAAGAACAGATTGCCGCCACCGTGGACGACGGGCAAGTAGCCGATCTCATCGACAACGAGCAGAGCAGGCCGGCAGAAGAAGCGGATGCGTTCCTGCAGGCGGCCTTCGCGTTCGGCCCTTGCCAGCGCGGCGATGAGTTCGGCGAGCGTGCAGAAATAGACGCTCTTTCCAGCCTTCACAGCCTCGACGGCAAGCGCAATGGCCAGATGGCTCTTGCCTGTGCCGGGCGGGCCGAGGAAGTGGACGACCTCGCAGCGGGCGACGAAGCCGAGTTGGGCCAGCGTGAAGATTCGATCGCGGTCGAGCGGGGGCTGGAAAAGAGAAGTCGAAGCCGGCGAGCGTCTTGATCGTGGCCAGGCGCCCCATGCGCAGTGCCGTCTTGATCCGGCTGTTCTCGCGCAGGGTCAACTCTTCCGAGAGGAGGATGTCCATGGCTTCGAGGGCGGCGATCTCGCCTTTCTCGAGCCGGCGCACGACATGATCGAGCGCTTCGAGCGCCCGCGGCATCTTCAGGCCGACGAGGTCGTGGCGGATCCGGTCGATGGGGATGGCGTGGTGTCGAGCGCGTTCGTCATGGACGTTGCTCGTTCGCCATCACCCGGGCGACGGCGTCGTAGAAGGCCAACGGGCGCTGAGCGACCCTGTCGCCCGAGCCATGAAGAATGACCTCGTCGTTCCTCAGTCTTTGTCGGCGCTTGTGGACGTGGATGTTGCGATGACCCGGCTCGACATGACGCTGGTGCCGGCCTTCGAGAATAGGATGGGTGGCAATCAGTGCGCCGTCCTCGAAGATCGCTCCTCGGCGAAAGCTTCGTTGACGACACGCCTTGTGGTGGCGTGAACCCTCGGGTTTGCGACCGTGTCCAGCCAGTGACGCAACTGGGCGTTCAGGTCTTCGAGATTGCGAAAGGACCGGGCCAGGAAGAAGTCCTCGCGAATGTAGCGGAACGGCCGCTCGACCTTGCCTTTCGTTTTGGCGCGGTAAGGCCGACACGCCTTGGGATGGAAACCATAGTGGCGGGCAAGATCGACGAGGGCACGGTTGTAGACGATGCCGCCGGTATCGGGGACTGTCAGGAATTCTGTGCGCGAGGCCGGTCTCGTCATTGGCTGACGAACCTCTCGCCGAAGACAACGGCGAACTGGGTCTTGGCCTCGAACCATTCGCGCGGCGGTCGTTTCCATTCCTCAGCCGCATGGTTCAGGACCAGATATAGCAGTTTCATCGCCGCGTCGTCACTCGGGAAGTGTCCGCGGGTGCGGACGGCGCGGCGCAGCTTGGAGTTCAACGCCTCAATTGCATTCGTAACCGGTATGATCATGACGGTGCCATCCGATCCCCGCTGGAGATGAGCGATTTTCGGCGTATGGTGCGACCATCCGGGACAGGGGCACCGGGAGCACGCCAAGTGCGGGCAGGCCGATGTATTCGATGAGCTGCGAGCTCGCGTTAGTAGCTGGCCGCCCCTGCGACCTGCCCGGTTGCGCCGAGAGCGCGGATCCGTAGGTGTCGCGTCGCCCGCCGGCTCCCGACTGTTTGAGGAGAGGGAGCCGATGAGACGTGTGATTGGAATGGACATCCACCGCACCTTTGCGGAGGTGGTGGTTTGGGAAAACGGCCGGCTGCGCCATCACGGACGGGTCGACATGACCCGCTCGGGACTGGAAGGGTTCGGCCGCAGTTTGCGACGGACGGATGAGGTTGTCGTCGAGGCCACGGGCAACGCCATGGCGGTGGTGCGGGTTCTGTCGCCCTA
>NZ_JAMYSV010000059.1:0-4093 GCF_040322115.1 Mesorhizobium sp. M0195
CAGTTGGAAATCGTTCGGGAAACCGATGGTTACACGCTCCTGTCCCGATGAGCTGCGCATAATCATCGGGTGCGCATAATCGCGGTTATGCAGAAATCTACATAACAGGGATGATCGGCCCTTTGGCGGCAGTGGACCGCCCATCGTCGCCTACCGCTTCGAGGACAGCCGCGCCGGCGAATGTGTTGCCCGCCATCTGGACGGCTATCGCGGCATCCTGCAGGTCGACGGGTATGCCGCCTATAACCGGCTGGCCAAGCCCGATCGGGCCAATGACGCTGTGACGCTGGCGGCCTGTTGGTCACACGTGCGGCGCAAGTTCTACGAACTGCATGCCGCGGGCTCGTCCACCATCGCCTCGCAGACGGTGGCGCATATGGCTCCGCTGTGGGCCATCGAGGAGGCCGTCCGCGGTCACGACCCCGCAGCCCGGGTGATGGCGCGTCAGGAGAAATCCGCCGCCATCTTGGTCGCGCTCTTCAAGCTGTGGGAAAAGGAGCTGCCGAAGCTGTCGGGCAAATCGAAGCCCGCCGAGGCGATCCGCTATGCACTTGGCCGGCGTGCCGCGCTCGAGCGCTTCCTCGTCGACGGCCGCATCGAGCTCGACTCCAACGCCGTCGAGCGTGCGATCAGGCCCCAGACAATAACGCGAAAGAACAGCCTCTTCGCTGGCAGCGACGGCGGCGGGCGGACATGGGCCACCATCGCCACGCTGCTGGCCACCGCCAAGATGAACCAGGTCGATCCGCACGCCTGGCTCACCCAGACCCTCGAGCGCATCGCCAATGGCTGGCCAAACAGCGATATCGACGGCCTCATGCCCTGGAATTACCAGAGCTGAACGGCCTCAGCTGCCCGCTTACGAACCTTCGGTTGTTCGAGCAAGCACTTCTCGGCCGTCGACCCGGTCAAAGAGCCGTTACATAACCGCGCTAAGCTTGAGCCTCTCGGGTGAGACACTTTCTCCGTTCCGGGGTGACGTCAGCCCCGAGCGAGACTGTCGTCTGCACCTCTCCGACCAGAACATGAGCGATCGGCTGATCGATCCAGCCATGCCGGAAACGGAGCGACGACAGGCCCGTATTGCAGTTGCCGCGTGTGTGGCAGGCGTCGATCGGAATCGGAGCAGCTTTCGGCAATGTCGACCGCAGCAACTGGGGCGGAGTGGATTATCAGCGATTTGAGAACAGATGGAGATTGCGATGGTGCCTCGATGTCTCGACTTATAAGTCGCCGGTATATGGCGTATACGGCGAAGCACCTCCGGTAAGGCTGTGATGGCTGATGAGCCAGTTTACTGCTTCGCTCTGGTCTCGCTGGATCGGGTGAGCGGCTTTCAGCAGATGGAACTCCGAATTCCTGATCATTTGCGCCAATTTCCACCCGCGCTCGGCGGCCACCGTGGCGTCGTCCGTGGACCAGATAAGCATTGTCTTGCCCTGAAGCCGGTCAATCTCGGGAAAGATGTGCTTTTGCTGCAGCAGGATATACTTTCTCATGTCGGTTTCTTCTATTTTCAGGTGCTTCCGGACCTCCCATTTTCCGAGCGTCCCGGGCCGCCGATAGGCTATTCGCCGATACTCCCCTAGCTCCGCCTGATACGGATCCTGCTCGTACGCGCAGGCGCCACCCCGCACATATTCCTCTTCAGTAGGCATCGGCCCCGTATAGTCATATGAGGTCGTGGCGGCACGGAGCCATGCATCGTCACGCTCGTCTCCAAAGGGCTCGGGTCCAATTGGCGGCGAAACAGAGCTGGCGGTGAGTAGAACAAGTTTCGAAACAAGATCGGGACGCACGATCGCCACGCGCGCCGCCACGAATGATCCTTCTGAATGGCCAACCAGCGTGATCTGCTTCAACGCCATTGCTTCGATGAAACCAATCACGTGGTCCACGCGACCGAGCCGGTTGATGTATCTCCCGGGGGTAGGATCGTCAGTTCCACCGAATTGGAGTTGATCAAGCGCGATCACTCTGAAACGATCGGATAACCCGTACAGCTGCCAAATCCAGCTGAGCCTCGCATCCAAGATTCCCCCCGGCGCCGCCCCGTGGAGAAGCACGATCGGACCGCCGGCCCCCGTCTCGTAGTAGCTCGTCCCGATGCCGCCAACAGATATGCGGTGTTCAGGGATGAGACTCTTGCCGCTCAACATTGGTGTGCTCCTTACTGCCTGTGTTCCGCTACTTAAGACACTGCCGCCTGCCGTTTTATGCAGAGTCATGGTATTTCAACGAATTGGCTATCTGCGTAATTTTTCCTTCTACCACCGCAGGAGATTGGCGCTTTCTCGTCCCCAGGCTCACAACGTCGACATTGCTAGCCGAGGATTAGCAGCCGGTCCCCGTCTAAATGGAACGGGTAGTCTGCAGACCGGCATGATCAGACTACGCACACGGTATAGTCTAGGTCAGCGGCACGGACCTGAGACGGAGTCCGGCTGTCGACTGAAATCGTCATCCTATCACGAGGGCTGACATGAGGGGGTGCAAATGGGATAGTTGGTCTATCTGTCCAATCATCGTAAGCGCTTGAAGGGTGCGAGCGGAACCCAGGATCGGCTTTGCACAGTCTTCGAATTTGGACACAAACTCGCATTCCTTCATCGGGTTCTCTGGATGACCGCGCATGTAATGCACGGTTTTCTGTACGATCCTTCCGTCCTCAAGCGCGATTTCGACTCGCGCGGCCGCGCAGAAGCTTCTCGGGTTGCGGCTCGTTAGTTCAGGATCGAAGTCGAGCATTGAAATGTTAATCAGCCGTCGGATAGCTGGGTCATCGACAACTTCTTGGGAAAATTCGGCAAGAGATACACGCCCCCTCGCCAGCGCGACCGCGGAACAAAACTCCATACTGAACTTGCCCTCTATAGGCGCTTGGGGGGCATGGTAGGCCAGGTCACCACCCACTCCTGGGGCAAGCACGCATCGAATGGACCTTACGTGTTCAGGTTGGATATTATGGCTATTGCGCAATGCGAGAATAGCATCGATGGCCGAATGGGTATCGAGGCAGGACGGATACTTTTTGAAGACAATACCTGGCTCTCGAATATCAAACGGATTGCCGAGGAGCGAAGCGACGTCGGTGGAACGCCCGCCCTGCGATATGTACGTCTTAAGAAAGCCGTTTGGGCCTTCGAGCGCATTGGGACTTGCGGTGGCCCCTGCTGCAGCTAAAAGCGCCGCCTCCAGGCCGTCCCTCGCTGCAAAACCGCAATGCATCGGCTTTACCATCGAGCCGATATTCGCACGTATACCGGCTACACGGGAGGCGGCAATTCCGATGGCGGTAGCTGTATGTTCTGCGTCGAGTCCGAGTATCTTCGCGGCTCCAGCGGCAGCGCCAAACACCCCGAGTGCTGCGGTGGCGTGCCAACCGGACTGATAAAGCTCGTAACCAGCAACGCGGCCGAGCTTTGTCATCACTTCAATGGCAGCGGCATATGCGAGAAGGACATCTCTGCCCGAACGATCTGTCAGTTCACCAGCCGCCAAAATCGCCGGGAGTGCGGGCGCAGTAGGGTGCCCGCACATCGGGTCGCTGACGTCGTCAAAATCGCAAGCGTGTGCCATCACGCCGTTGGCGAGCGCGGCACCGAGCGCGGAGCTTTGAACGGAATGGGCAAGAACTGTTGCTTTTTTATTCTCACCGGCTTCGGGCACTATGGTGTCGAGCACCATTCGGGTTACCGGCTCCCTTGCACCCGCAATCACGCAGGCCAGGCAGTCCATGATCCCGAATTTCAAAGTAGTAAGATCGGTTGGTGACAGGGCGCCAAATTCTAGCCCGCTAACAAACCTTCCTATCGCCATAGATAGAGAGGCAGCACCGTTAACATTCGAGTTCATAAGAATTGCCTATTTCGGTTTCAGCTCGTCTCTGTGATCAGATTCGCCCGGGACTACCTGCCGCCCACCAACAGCTCGAAGAGCGGTGCCAACGTGGGCTGCTTATCGAGGTGGTTGATGAAGTCTCCGATCAACCCGAGTTGTTTCTCGGAGAACGGGAGCATGGACATTTCGGCACAAGCTTTTAATTTCTGCACACCATCAGCGAGCGAAGCCGGCTTTTCCGGGTGTCCGAATG
>NZ_JAMYSV010000060.1:0-4092 GCF_040322115.1 Mesorhizobium sp. M0195
CAAGAATGCCGAAGGAGACCCCGACCGTCACCGAAAGGATCATAGTCAGGATCGACAGCGATAGGGTCGGTTCAAGCCGCTGCGAGATGAGCTCCAGAACCTGTCGTCCGGAAAATATCGAGGTGCCAAAATCGCCGCCGAGCATGTCCCGCACCCAATGTATGAACTGAACCGGCATAGGATCGTTCAAGCCCATCCGTTCACGGATGCCGGCGATCATCTTTGGGGTGGCCATATCGCCAGCAATGCGCGCCGCCGGGTCACCGGGCGCCAGCCTCAGAAGGAGGAAGACAAAAATTCCGACCATCGCCATGACGGCGATGGCCGAGACCATTCTGCGAATGACGTAACCACCCATTTTCGGTCAGGTCTTCTGTATGTTCCACATAGGTTGTATCCCCACTGGCACGCCGATCAGCCCGGTTAGCGTCTTACGGCGGGCAACTGGATTAATTTTTTGCCCCAAACGCACATCTCCCACGAAATCCCACCATACTCTTTGCATCTGGCGGGCCAGTGCCTTGCGCTCTTCAAGCGTTGCGACATCTGGCCATTTGGCCCGCAGAGCCTCGTATTCATCGTTCTTCGGCCAGCCGTACCAAGCCTTATCACCACTTGCATTTAAGCAGACTTCGGACATCGGATCGCCGAGCGCAAACTCCGTGTCGCCAGTGATGAAGATGCTCCAGCCGCCCTCCTCCACCGGGTTCTTTTTTTGACGGCGCGCGGAAAGCCCACCCCAGTCGCTCGGCGCGAGCTCGGCCTTGACACCGATCTTCCGGAGCGCGGCGGCAAGCCACTGCGACACATCACTGATCGCCGGTACGTCCGTCGGTTGGAGGATGACTACCGTCTCGCCGGCATACCCGGATTCCTGAAATAGTTGTCTGGCCTTTTCGGGATCGCCGCCCTTCTTGAACCACCCTGTATTCTCGTCATTCGAGTAAGGCGTAGTGTTACCAAAAATCGAAGTGACGATGCTGGTGTATTTTGGATCGGGAGATTGGACACGCAATACCGCCTCCTGATCGATCAGGTGAAGCATCGCCTGGCGCGCCTTGACATTGTTGAACGGTTTCTGCAGGCAATTCATGCGCAGTATCCCGTCAGAGCCCGCCTTGTTCAGAACCTCAAGAACAAGGTTCGGATCGCCCTCGATCGTCGACAAGAAATCGACGGGCGGGTATTCCAGATAATCAATCTCACCCGCTTGGAGGGCCGCCAAGGAAGTCTGCTTATCGGCGATATTGTCCCAGACGACACGATCGATTTTGACAATCTTGCCGCCGGCGAACCAGTCGGCCGGCTCGCGGCGTGGCACGTACTTGTCATTGCGGTCGTAGGTGAAGCTCGCGCCTGGCTTGGCAAGAGCTTCATTGAACTTGAAAGGCCCCGAGCCGATGTTTGCAGTCACCTGCTCGGTTGCTGGGATATCCGCGTCCTTCTCGCGCATGACGAATAGCATCAGCCCGGAGACCGAAGCAAGAATGTCGATCAGCAGAGGCAGCGGCTCCTTGAGGGAGATGGTGAAGGTCTTGTCGTCAATCTTCGAAATATCTTTGGCCCGCTCCATAATCAATTGGCCACCGGAATCAACCTGACCCCAACGGCGGATCGAGGCCACGCAGTCCGCCGCTGTGACGGTGGTGCCGTCGTGCCAGCCTAGACCATCCCTGAGTGCGAACGTATAGGTCTTTTTATCGTCGGAAACGCCCCACTTTTCCACCATTTGCGGCTGCGGCATTGCGTTGGAATCGATCCCTAAGAGGGTATCATATATCGCCAAAGCGTGGTCTATGGTGATGTCACTCGCCCCAACGACCGGATCAAAGGTCGTGAGGCTACTGTTCTTCACCATACGCACCGTCCGAGCAGGATGCGCTGTCTGTGCCCGCAGGACCGACGGCATGGATAATGCCGTTCCCACCGCCAAGCCTGCCTTGATTAGATCGCGTCGAGAGACTGCCATTGTCATTTCCCCTTTTGCCAGTCGCGTTGTTTATCCACGCTTGTTCGTAGATGAATACCCAGACGAGCATTCATTCGATCTATGTTCTGTCGCGCCTCGTCCTACGTCAAATTCAGTTTGCGTATCGCCGCCATCTGGTTTTGAGATAGACTCCCAGCGGTCCGGCTTGGGAATACGAGGTAATCCTGAGGCCCGTTACCAGTGCTGGGCAGAAGTTTGGGCCACATCACTCGTGGGGATTGGTCGCGCAGAGTCTGGATTGTGATCGATGGATAAAGCTCGCCGGTGCCAGCTTTGTAACGATAATTAGGCCGAGCAGGATGCGCAGGAATGGCGCGAGTGGCCTGGGTTCTCAACCTCCATCTCGCCTGCATATGGAAGGACCTGCGCTGCGCTGGACGGCTTGGCGATGCGGCTTCTCCCGCGTCGATCGTCTCGCCATATGCCGCGAATAGCCGTCCTTGATGACGGGAGGCGGCGCCTGTGTGCGAACCATTCTTTTAATGCTGACCAGGCATGCATGTCGCATAGGCCTTTTTGGGGCACACGCGGCGAGTGGGGAAGTGGCGGAGACAGACCCTCCTCGGCGTCAACGGCATTGAGGAAGGGGATAAAACACCTGATGAGGCGGGGGCCGTTGCACTTGCCGTCGTGGAGATGGTGCCGATGCTCCACTTCTTTAGGGAAGGCCGCGCCAGGCCGATCCGCGCCATGTCCCGCAGGCGACACACGCCATGAATGATAGGAGCGCAATTTGGACGATCTCGTCGATCGTCATTTCGACGAGACCATCCGCCTATAGTGCCGAAAGCACTCGCACTCGCCCTCAAACCTGAACTGTCAAAGTAGTGTTAGGCCGCCGTCTGCCAACATGCGGCCATGTACGTGACCAGGATCGGTGCAGGCCTGCGGGATTATTGGGCAGCGGTTCGGTCCCAGCGCGTCCGCACATTGCTCGCTTGAGAGTTTGAGGCGGTTGATTTGGCCTTCAGCCTGACCGTTGCAAGGTAAGTTATATGCATTGTAGACCGCATCGATGTCTCGGTGCAGCACGACGCGATCGGGTCAAGATCCGCGACGAGGACTTCGTCAGGAACAAGGCCGTCAACATTGCGCTCGGCATCGTGCCCGATGGCACGAAGGAGATCATCTGATCGAGAAGACCGAGGGCGCCAAGTTCTGCTCGTCATGAACGAGCTGAAGAGCCCCGGCGTCGGCGACATTCTGATCGCCGTCGTCGACGGCCTGAAGGGCTTCCCCGAGGCGATCAACGCCGTCTTTCCCCAAACCGTCGTCCAGACCTGCACCGTGCAGCCTGATCCGTCTTTCCCTGGAGTTCGAGTCCTGGAGGACCGCAAGCCCCTCGTGCCGGCGCTGCGCGGGATTTACCGCGCCAAGGACGCGGACGCCGGCATGAAGGCCTGGAGGACTTCGAGGCCGGCTACTGGGGGCAGCGATATCCGGCGATCACGCAAAGCTGGCGGCGCAACTGGAGCCGAGTCGTCCAATTCTTCGCTTATCCCGAGAGCGTGCGGCGGATCATCTACACCACGGATGACATCGACAAGCCTGCGAGGTTTCCAGGCCACGCCTTGACTGCGTCGAGCGCGGCGCCAGTCTGGAGCGGGACCGAGGCGGCGGTCGTGTCGGCACATTCCTTACGCTATATTTGTCCGGCACGGACGACCACGTGGCAAAGAGTGGTGCGAGAGGATGAGAGTGCCGCCACGCAGCCGTTATAGTCGTTCCTCGTTTGTGGCGTCCGTGCGCCGCTTCGGCCCGCGTGGCCGCCAATGCCGAACCATCAACTCGTAGGCACGCTCGGCATTCTCGGCCGCGGTTTTCTCGCTGTTTCGCAACTCCTTCACGTTGTAGGCGTAAGCCGAACCCCGGCGACCGACACCGCGTTGCCCGGCGCACCGGCCTTGAGAGCGAGCTGCCTCTGCTTTGCCGCCACGAGCGCCGGGCGAGCCCAGAAGTAGTCCTGCTCCTTTGTCAGCAGATGCCAGGATCAACACAGCGAGCTTACGGGGCGACCGCCACGGCTGCGACCTGATGGCCGCGCTTGTTACGGATGCGTAGGAAGAAGGCCCTGAGCGGTCCGGGCGCCTTCGCGGTCGCCC
>NZ_JAMYSV010000061.1:0-3629 GCF_040322115.1 Mesorhizobium sp. M0195
CCAAAGCCCATGCGACCGACGATTGTTCAGCATTCTTTCCCCCCACCCTCTCATCTTCAAAGTTCCCTGCCCTAGCAGCAACACGGACGCGCTCTAACCATTTTCGCGGCCCAAAGGGCCAGTACCTACTTTGCAAGGCCGTTTACAAACGGCGGTACCGATCTGATGTGGGATCGACGAACACTTGCGCGGTCGTACTTTCTGCCCACACACTGCCGCCATAGAGAAAAATCGCGCGATCGGACACTTCCGGCGCGAATTCCATTTCCTGCGTGACAATCAGCGTTGTCCTCCTCTCATCCGCAAGGGTGCGCATAACCTTGAGAACTTCGCCTACCAAATCGTCCAGCGCGATCCTCGGATGCCTGGGCTTTGGCGACGACAGAATTCAAAGCGGAGCGGGTTAGATCCTAATGCGGATCCTCAACGGCGGTCGCGAAGGAGGTTGCGGTGAATACGCCGTCTCGCTGTTTCGGCCCTTGACTCGGCCTGAAGACCCGGCGGTATCAATCGAGAGAAGTCGATTATGATGGCCATCCCCCGACGCCGCGATCGTCATTTCCGAGGACTTCCCTACGAAGGGGCGACGGTCATCCTGCGTCCAGTTGGGCCGAACTCGATACCCCTCCACGCAGCGCAGGGCGAGCCGCCTCACCGAATGAGGCGAGCCTGCAACTAGCGTTGGATTAGCCTGGTTTACAAGACAGGCAGCATTCGACGAGCTCCCTGCCTTGACGCCACGTCGTTCGGATTGCGCTGGCCAACGTGAACCGCATCCCACTTCAAAAATCAGCTGATCGGGAATCCTCTCGGACGGCCAAAGGACCCCATTGACCTGCGTCAGTCTCCTTCTCTCGATTGCGCCGATGTTCGGCGAATCACAGCTCTACCTGACGCCACCTCCGCACGTTCTGGGAGGTACGGGGACCACTGATTGTTCCTGTTCGCCAAGGGCAGAAAACGGCGTGATCGACCAATCGATCAAGGCTACGGCATGCTGAAGTAACGCGTCTGTCTGGGCGCGGCTCGGCGAACCGGCGATGACGTGACCAATCGTGTCTCGGTAATCGCCTTTCTTGACGATAGGTGTCTTGGGTTGAACATAGAATTTGACCTCGGCGACACCTTCCACGGCAGCCGCCCGACTGTCACCATCGATCCAGTCGATGATGCCATCGCGATCAGGGAGTAGGAACCGCGCGCCCGCAATAAGCGAACGCCTTCTGCGCAAATCCCATTCGTCGCCGATCACAAGTTTAATGTGTTCGGTGACGAGATCGACACCATAAGCTAACTTAACCATTTGAGGACCGGGCGCGCCTGCAAGACGCGGATTGACCTCGATGACGACTGGGCCACGCTTCGTCCAGCGGAATCCGATGTTCGTTGGTCCCCAGCCAAGGTCGAGAGCTTGCAAACAGCTCAGCGAAACGTCGGCGACACGCTCCTGCTGGTCGTCAGTCAGCACAGCCGGATAGGTGCACTCACGATGGACAAAATGCGGTGGACCGCCGAAGTCAGCGGTGCCAATTCCAATGACCTCATCTCCCATTATGTCGGCCCAATAATAGGGCCCCTGTGCGAATTCTTCGACCAGTATCCTGGGCGAAGACCGCCATTTGTGCTTCCCGCCCAACAGATGGATCGTATGTTCGGCTAATTCATCGACGTTGCGGCACAATCGGACACCGCTGCTGCCGCTGCCGACGGCTGGCTTAAGAATCACCGGGAGGTTGATTTCCGCGGCACAGCTTTCTACGTCCGCGGCATTGGCTGCTAAGCGATAAGCGGGCATTGGAACGCCGGCCTCCGCGAGGAGCTGACGTTGCACGAATTTGTCGCAGCATCGTTCAATGGATGTGGGGTTCGGTCCTGGCAGATCGAAGGATCGGCAGAGCTTGGCAATTGTCGCATAGGCCAACTCGTCGAGGCCCGTAAAGCCAGTAATGCCAGCAATGTCGTAGGTTGAACGCATCCGGACGCATTCGCAGATCAGCGCATCGAGATTGTCGGTATCGACACGGATTGCCTCTATTCCTTCCGCCGCAAGATAGTCGTACTGGGCTGGATCAGCCGACAGGGTAATTGGATGAAGGCCAAGACGCTTGGCCGCTTTAACGTATAGCAGTCCAATACTCCTGTTACCTTCAATCAGGATGAGCGCTCTTTTTGCCATTGGCGTCGACCTCCGTAGTGTGCTGTGCTACGGGCTCAGGGTAAACAGGCGTCGACTTGTTAATCGCGCCGGGCCTCAGCCCAGGGGGAAGCTACCATTCTCTGCGATCTGATCTCGCAAAGATTCTGTGAAGATATCTGAAGGACTTATTGCAGTGTTGGTCACCCGCGGCTGGAATCTGGGTGCCCTCGCAGGAGGATTGGCATGTGAGTTGGCGTAGTCTCCGGGATGTCAAACCTCGAATCATCCCGTCCTTTTGCCGGACAAGAGACTACGCCATCACTAGGAGTATCATGAAGGTCGAAGCTATGAGGCGACGAGGTATCTTTTCGACAACTGTTTGACTGGGCTGCGCGAGCGGGGTGCGGCTTCACCGCTTAAGACCAGCAAAGCGGCGCTCGCCCCTCCCATTATGGCCCGCAGCCCGGGGGCGCGGTGATGAGACCACCGCTGCGGCCGGCCACAGCCACGACCGCCGGGTGCGAACTTAGACAGGACCTTCAACACCACCGAGATCAAGGCTTGGCGTTCGGCCTCGATGTCAACGAGGACAAGACGGTGGAAAGGAGGGGCAAGGCTCTGCGCTCCTATCAGGGGCCCACGAGGCCGCCGACGCACCGATCGCGTCAAACTACCTGGCAGGCACGAACATGCGATGCGCCCGTCGTGCGCTTGCCGCCAAGCAGGCTCGCAGACGCGCCGATTTATTGGGTTGATGTAAACCTAAACTGACACAAACACTACATCATAGCTTAATGAAAATGTCGTGGCACGTTTCGTGTTGAAACCCCATACTTACTTCAAAAGCGTTAGAAAGCGGCGTGCAGGACATGGCGGGAAGCTCCGACAACGCCACGGGCGCCCCCTAGGCATTATGTCGGTCGGAAATCTGGCCCGCGCAGTGGCAACGGTTGCTCGCTGCGCGATCACCGAGGCTTCCCGGCGCGTGACACGGAAACGGCTTCCGCGATTGCGGCGACGAGGTATCGACCTCATCTCGGTCGGATGGCTGGCGCGCAGCCGCGCTGATTCTGGACGTCGGGCCGTATGTGCCGGTGACCGGAACATCTGCACGCATTGAACTGATCGAGAGGGAATGAAAGGAATACCAGGGTCGGAGCTGCGTAGCGTGACAGTATCCTCTCCTGAGGCAGGGCGCCGTTTCCAGCGCGTCGGCGATCGAGGTGTTGATTTAGCGCCACCAGCAATCGTCGCCTTTTGTGCCTAGGCAGCGAGAGAACGCGGGTTCCCCGCGTCGACAGGAGGGTGGTTCATGCAAAGCGCACATTCATTCGCAACGCTTTCGGGAGCGCTGGGCGGTCCGTCTCCGGCGTCTGGATAATGCACCCCGTGGGCGTCTCGCCAGTTAGCGTCGAGGCTAGCCGATCGACCTGCTCGCGCTTAAGGGCTCTCGATCCAGATCGCTTGGAGGTATGGCAATGGATGTCACAAC
>NZ_JAMYSV010000062.1:0-3107 GCF_040322115.1 Mesorhizobium sp. M0195
GGATTCGATTAGCATTCAGCGCGGTTACTCCCGAGCAAATCCGAACCAGTGTGACAGGTTTAGGCCGCTATGTGGCGCGGCGGTTAGGGCGGGAACTGCCCAGCTTAGTGGATGGACTGGCCGAGGGGTGAAGATGGCACGTCAGTCTTCACCGAAGCGCGCAAGCGCTTACGAAACAGGCGATTGGACTGGGCAAGGCCCTGCAGCCCAATCAATCTCCTCTAGCGTGTTTGTTGGCCGTGGTACGCTCGCAGTTAGGTGCGCGCAGCTGGCAATGGAGATGGGCCACCTCATTGGCGCGGCGCTGTGTGGCGACGCTATATTCGCAGAGTGGGCGGCTCGCGCCAATATCCCCTGTATTGCGAGTGTTGACGAGCTCTGCTCTCGTTTGAAGGCCGAGCCGGTGGATTGCATTTTCTCCGTTGCCAATCCGCTTATATTGCCACCGGACATGTTTGGGCGAGCCCGACAAGGTGCTTTCAATTACCACGACGGTCCACTGCCACGATATGCAGGAACTCACGCGACCTCCTGGGCGCTGCTGGCCCAGGAGAGCGAGTATGCCATCACGTGGCATCGTATCGATGATGGTGTTAATGCGGGTGAGCTGGTGGTTAGGCGCCAAGTGTTAATTGCGCCCACCGACACGGCGTTGAGCTTGAACCTCAGATGTCATGAAGCCGCGGTCGAGGGCTTCCGCGAGCTTTTAACTGGCTTGGCGAAGGGAAAGCTTACTGCTCGTCCGCAGGCGCTAGTCGACAGAAGCTATTTTCCGAGACGTCGACGCCCAGATGCGGCAGGCTGTCTGCGATGGGATCGATCCGCGCGAGATTTGTCAGCGATGACCCGTGCACTAGACTTTGGGCCGTATAATCCCAATCGATTGTGTCTGCCCAAGGCTTTCGTGGGTGATGACGTTGTCATAGTCAGGCGCTTGGAGGTGTTGCCTCGACGCTCGGGCCTTCCGGCGGGTTCCCTGCTTGAAATCCACTCCGGCCACTGGCGTGTGGCGACGGGTGCGCAGGATGTTGATGTTTGCTTTGGCGGCCCCGATGGTCAGCTGCTGGACGCGCGAGCACTCGCCAGGAACTTCAATCTGGATGAAGGTTATCGCCTTCCAATTTTGAGCGGTGATCAGGCGCGGAGCATAACTGCCGCCCATGAAAAGCTGGCGCCTTCAGAGGATTTTTGGCGACAGCGGCTTGAGCAGTTTAAAATATTGCAGCTTCCTTTTCTATCGGCGTCCGTGGCTGAAGCGCCGCACAGATGGCAGTCGAGCTCGTGGTTCATTCCAAGTGCTTTGGCTAAACTGGCGCCACATGATCGCACGGAATACCTGGTAACGGCTTGGCTGATCTATCTCGCCCGTATCGCGGGAGAAACAGAGCTTCAACTGGGATGGACGCCTGCATCGGATAGATCGCAAGCCGGTTTGAAAGCGGTGGAGGTGCTTATCGCCTCTGTCGTGCCGATGGAAGTTACCATTGATCTTGCACATGATTTTGAGGAAATGCGCAAAGCGGTGGCGGCCGAATTCGCTCAGCTGAGGGCGCACGCTAGCTTTGCCCGGGATCTTATCGCGCGCTGCCCGACATTGCGAGGTGTGGAGGCGCTACGGTCGCACCGGCCCTGGCCGCTTGGCATCACGATTACAGCAGATAGTTGTTCTGCCGCTGGCGATCTAGCTTCGAACGCGAGTTCTGAGACAACCCTATCCGGTGATTTGCTGACATTCGAGCTTTGCGCTCTGGATGGGAGCTTTCGATGGCACTTTGATGCAAGTCGATTGGCACCGGAGCAGATCGACCGCATGACGCAGCATTTGCAGAATCTGTTGTGCGCTGTGGTTGCCGATGCCGGGCTGCCGGTCGGCCGGATTGAACTGCTGTCGCCCGAGGAGCGGACCTACCTTTTGGAGGAGCTGAACCGGACGGACGCGGCCTATCCGTCGGATCTTTGCATCCACGAGCTGTTCGAGCAACAGGTCCGCCGCACGCCCGAGGCGGTGGCCTTGGTCCATGAGGACGAGCGCCTGAGCTATGGCGAGCTCAACGCGCGGGCCAACCGGCTGGCGCATCATCTGATCGCGCTCGGGGTCAAGCCGGACCAGCCGGTGGCGATCTGCCTGGAGCGCAGCCTGGCGATGGTGGTGGGTGTCTTGGCGATCCTGAAGGCGGGCGGCGCCTATCTGCCGCTGGACCCGGCCTATCCCTGCGCGCGGCTGCGGCAGGTCCTCGCGGATGCCGCGCCGCGGCTGCTGCTTTGCGATGCGGCCGGACGCGCCGCGCTCGGCCCTGAGGCGCTTGTCGATGTGAGCGTGGTCGATCTGGAGACGGCGACACCAGCCTGGGCCGAATTGCCCGCCTGCGATCCCGAGCCGCGCGCCATTGGCCTGACCGCGCGCCATCTCGCCTATGTGATCTACACCTCTGGCTCAACCGGAACCCCAAAGGGCGTCATGGTCGAGCATGGAAGTCTGGTCAACTATTTGCATTGGTCGGATCGCAGCCATTACGAAGAAGCCGGCAACGGTTCGCCCATGCTGCTGTCGTTCAGCTTTGATGCTGGCGTTACGACCTTGTTCGGGCCTTTGTTGGCGGGCGCCAAGCTTCGTCTTGCCAACCCCATTGCCCAAATACATGCGCTTGCTGGTTTAGAGGATGGTCAGACCTATGATCTAATCAAGCTGACCCCTTCGCATCTAAGCCTGCTGAACAAGCGGCTTGAAGCCTACAAGGGACCAGCCCCGACCAGAGCACTCATGGTCGGTGGCGAGGCCTTGATCCCGGCAGACATGCAGTTTTGGCAAGAGCATTTCCCGAACGTGCGTCTGATCAATCATTATGGTCCGACAGAAGCGACGGTTGGATGTGCCACATTCGCAATATCCGACGCTGTCGAGGGGCTGGCCAACGTCCCGATTGGTCGTCCGATTGCGAACACGCGGGTGTATCTGCTGGACGGTCATGGTGGGCCGGTGCCGTTCGGGGCGGTGGGCGAGCTCTACATCGGCGGGGCCGGCGTTGCGCGTGGCTACCTGAACCGGCCGGAGCTGACGGCCGAGCGGTTCATCGCCAGCCCGTTTGTGGAGGGCGACCGGCTGTACC
>NZ_JAMYSV010000063.1:0-3101 GCF_040322115.1 Mesorhizobium sp. M0195
GGATTCGATTAGCATTCAGCGCGGTTACTCCCGAGCAAATCCGAACCAGTGTGACAGGTTTAGGCCGCTATGTGGCGCGGCGGTTGGGGAGGGAACTGCCCAGCTTAGTGGATGGACTGGCCGAGGGATGAAGATGGCACCTCACTCTTCACCGGAGCGCGCAAGCGCTTGCGAACCAGGCGATCGGGATAGGCCACAACCTGCAGCGCGATCAATCTCCTCCAGCGTCTTTGTTGGCAATGGTACGCTTGCTATCAGCTGCGCGCAGCTGGCAATGGAGGTGGGCCACGACATTCGCGTAGTGCTATGTGGCGACGCTATATTCGCGGATTGGGCGGCTCGCGCCAATATCCCGTGTATTGCGAGTGTTGACGAGCTCTGCTCTCTTCTGAACGCGGAGCCGGTGGATTGCATTTTCTCCGTTGCCAATCCGCTTATATTGCCACCGGGCGTGTTTGGGCGAGCGCGACAAGGTGCTTTCAATTTCCACGACGGTCCACTGCCACGATATGCAGGAACTCACGCGACGTCCTGGGCGCTGCTGGCCCAGGAGAGCGAGTATGCCATCACGTGGCATCGTATCGATGATGGTGTTGATACGGGTGACGTCGTGGTCCATCGCCAAGTGCTGATTGCGCCCACCGATACGGCACTGACCCTGAACCTCAAATGTTATGAGGCCGCTGTCGAGGGATTCCGCGAGCTTCTAACTGGTTTGGCGAAGGGAGAGCTTACCGCCTATCCGCAAGCGCTGGTGAACAGAAGCTATTTTCCAAGACGTCGACGCCCAGATGCGGCAGGCTGTCTGCGATGGGATCGATCCGCGCAAGACCTGTCAGCGATGACGCGTGCCCTAGACTTTGGCCCGTATCATCCCAATCCATTGTGTCTGCCCAAGGCGCTCGTAGGCGATGAGGTTGTCACAGTCAGACGCCTGGAGGTGTTGCCTCGACGCTCGGGCATTCCGGCAGGTTGCCTGCTTGAAATCCACTCCAGCCACTGGCGGGTGGCGACGGGTACGCAGGATGTTGAGGTTTGCTTTGGCAGCTCCGATGGTCAGGCGCTGGACGCGCGAGACCTCGCCAGGCATTCCAATCTGAATGAAGGTGATCGCCTGCCAATTTTGAGCGATGAACAGGCGCAGAGCATAACTGCCGCCCATGAATTGCTGGCGCCTTCAGAGGATTTTTGGCGACAGCGGCTTGAGCAGCTTAGAATATTGCAGTTTCCTTTCCTGTCGTCGTGCGTAGCTGGGGCGCCGCACAGATGGCAGTCGAGTTCGTGGTTCATTGCAAGTGCGTTGGCTAAGCTGTCGCCACATGATCGCACGGAATACTTGGTAACGGCTTGGCTGATCTATCTCGCCCGCATCACGGGAGAAACAGAGCTTCAACTGGGATGGACCCCTGCATCGGATAGATCGCAAGCCGGTTTGAAAGCGGTGGAGGTGCTTATCGCCTCTGTCGTGCCGATGGAAGTTACCATTGATCTTGCACATGATTTTGAGGAAATGCGCAAAGCTGTGGCGGGCGAATGCGCTCAGCTGAGGGCGCACGCTAGCTTTGCCCGGGATCTTATCGCGCGCTGCCGGACAGTGCGAGGTGTGGAGGCGCTACGGTCGCACCGGCCCTGGCCGATTGGCATCACGATTACAGCAGATAGCTGTTCTGCCGCTGGCGATCTAGCTTCGAACGCGAGTTCTGAGACAACCCTATCCGGTGATTTGCTGACATTCGAGCTTTGCGCTCTGGATGGGAGCTTTCGATGGCATTTTGATGCAAGTCGATTGGCACCGGAGCAGATCGACCGCATGACGCAGCACTTACAAACATTGTTGCATAGTGTGCTGGCCGATGCAGGCCGGCCAGTGCGCGATCTGGACATCCTGCCGGCTGACGAGCGCACCTACCTGTTGGAGGAGTTGAACCGGACGGCGGCGGCCTATCCGTCGGACATGTGCATCCACGAGCTGTTCGAGGCGCAGGTGCGCCAGGCCCCCGATGCGGTGGCGGTAGTCTATGAGGACGAGCGCCTGAGCTATGGCGAGCTCAATGCCCAGGCCAACCGGCTGGCCCACCATCTGATCGCCTTGGGTGTAAAGCCGGATCAGCCGGTGGCGATCTGCCTGGAGCGCAGCCCGGCGATGGTGCTTGGTGTGCTGGCGATCCTCAAGGCCGGCGGCGCCTATCTGCCGCTCGATCCGGCCTATCCCTGCGCGCGGTTGCGGCAGGTTCTCGATGATGCCGCACCCAAGCTGCTGCTTTGCGACGCGGCCGGCCGCGCTGCGCTCGGCGCCGAGGCGCTGGCCGATGTGAGCGTGGTCGATCTGGAGACGGCGACACCAGCCTGGGCCGAATTGCCCGCCTGCGATCCCGAGCCGCGCGCCATTGGCCTGACCGCGCGCCATCTCGCCTATGTCATCTACACCTCAGGCTCCACCGGAACCCCAAAGGGCGTCATGGTCGAGCATGGAAGTCTGGTCAATCTCGGGTTGGCTCAGATCGGGCTTTTTGGCGCCTGTTCGAATAGCCGTGTTGTGCAGTTCGCCTCCTTCGGCTTTGATGCAAGTGCTTGGGAGCTTGTCATGGCGTTTGGCTCAGGCGCCGCATTACACTTGCCTGCGGACGAGCTCCGCCAGGCGTCGGATTACCTGCGAAGCGAAGCCATAACCCATGCGACATTACCTCCAGCCTTGCTTCAGGCAAGCAGCGATCCGGGATGTTTGGCATCGCAAGTTCTCATTCTTGCTGGCGAACTGCCGAAAGCTGAACTCGTCCGAAGTCTGGCCTCGGCATCTATCGTCAACGCCTATGGCCCGACCGAAGCAACAGTCTGCGCGACGGTTTGGAGTTGTCCCGATGACTTTGATGGGTCAGTTGTCCCGATCGGGCGTCCGATTGCGAACACGCGGGTGTACCTGCTGGACGGTCATGGTGCGCCCGTCCCGTTCGGGGCGGTGGGGGAGCTCTATATCGGCGGGGCGGGCGTTGCGCGGGGCTACCTGAACCGGCCTGATCTGACGGCGGAGCGGTTCATCGCCAGTCCCTTTGTGGAAGGCGATCGGCTGTATAAGACCGGTGACCTGGGGCGTTATCTGCCGG
>NZ_JAMYSV010000064.1:0-2715 GCF_040322115.1 Mesorhizobium sp. M0195
ATGTCGCGGATCTGGAGGCCAGCACGACGGCGCGCTTCGAAGCGTCGGCCAAGACAGGCAAGGTCCGCAGGTTCAAGGAGTTCGTGAGGGCGCCCGCGGCGCGGCCGGGCCGGCAGCACTCAGGCGACTATAACGGGCGCAGAGCCGACCCTGCGGCTTCCAGACATTGTCGTGTACAGCTTCAGACCCTCAAGCCGAGCCCGCAGGGCCTCGATTACCTTTTACGGGGCGGCGGTACGTCCAAGCCGCTTCAACAGTTAAGAATTTCGCAAAGACGATACCCCCGGATCGTCGAGCTTCCGCTGCCACTTCCCGCATTCGCCGAGGCGGTCAATGACCCGCCCTTCACAATAGTTATCCGACAAGCATCTGGATGCGAGAGATAATGTTGCCGGAGGCATCTCTCATGGCTTCTACACCTGCCTGAACGCCAGAACCGCGTTCGTGCCGCCAAAGGCGAAGGAGTTGCTCAGTGCCACGCGCACCTTGCGCTCGCGTGCCACATTGGGCGTGACGTCGAGATCGCAATCGGGGTCCAGCTCACGATAATTGGCAGTCGGCGGCACGACGCTCTCGCGGATAGCCATCACGCAGGCGATCAACTCGAGCGCGCCGGACGCGCCGAGGCAATGCGCGTGCATGGACTTGGTAGAAGAAATGGACATTGAGAAGGCGTGCTGACCGAAGACGCGCTTGATCGCCGCCGTCTCGATCTGGTCGTTGGCCTTGGTGCCGGTGCCGTGCGCGTTGAGATAGTCGACATCCTCGGCGTCCAGCCTGGCATCGGCAAGGCAGGCCCGCATTGCTGCCTCCGGCCCCTCGACAGTCGGCGCGACGATGTCGGACGCATCGGCGGAAAGGCCGGCACCGGCAATTTCGGCAAGGATGGTGGCGCCCCGAGCCAGGGCATGCTCGTAGCTTTCCAGCACCGCCATGCCGGCGCCTTCACCAAGCGACAGGCCCTGGCGATCGGCCGAGAATGGCCGGCAAGTATCGGGCGAAAGCACGCGGATCGCTTCCCATGCCTTCAGCACACCCCATATGAGCGGCGCTTCGCTGCCGCCGGCAAGCATCACGTCGGCCCGGCCGAGCCTGATCTGGTCCACCGCGCAGGCAATCGCATGGTTTGCCGAGGAACAGGCGGACGTGACGCCGAAGACCGGCCCGCGCAGGCCGAGACTCATGCTGACCTGGCCGGCAGCGGCACCCGGCATCGCCTTGGGTACAGTCAAGAGAGCGGCACGCTTACCGCCCAGAAGGATGGCGCGGTAGGTTTGCTCGATCGCATCCCACCCGCAGCCGCCAACGCCCACCGTCGCACCGAAGCGATACCTATTTCCCTCTTTGGAGGAAAGTCCGGCCTGACGCATGGCTTCGCGCGCCGCAAGCACAGCGAGCAGGCTGAAGCGGTCCATGGAGATGAGTTGCTTGCCGTCGATGTCATGCTCCGGCAGCGCCTTGATCTCGGCACCGATCCTGACCCTCAATTCATGGAGCTCGGAGTTGACGATTGGGCCGATGGCGGAGCGGCCTTCTCGCATCTCTGTCCAAATGGCGGCGGCGTTGGTCCCAAGCCCGCAAATACCGCCAATCCCAGTAATCACGACGCGCCTGTCCATTCACACCCCCTTAGCGAGCAAGCTGCGCACGGCTTCCACCATGTCCCCAACATTCTGGAGATCCGACCATGCCTCGGCCGTATTCATCTCGATCTGGATGCCGTAGGCCTGCTCCAGGTCCCAGAGAACGTCCGCCAATCCCAGTGAATCGATACCGAGCGAAGTCAGTCCCGTGGCAGCCGTTATCTCGCCGCCTGTGGCAGGCGCTATGCCGCCCTCCGACGCGGCGCGCTTCTTGATAATGGCGATTATTTCGTTGGCGAGTTGATCTGCCATCTTGTTCCTTTCCAGCTTGCGTTTTCGGCGTCGTTCAAAACCCGAGTCGCGTCGCGTTGCCAAAATTGCCCCTCATAGAGCCTGTGCGACCGACCAAGCCCAATGCCCATAGGAACCGGACGAGTTCCGGCTTCTGCGGCGTCAGCCCGATGATGAAGAAAAGTCGCCGGCCTCCCGCTTTTGCGCCAGCACATCAAGAATCTGCGTGTAAATGGATAGGAACCGTCGTCAAACGTCAGCTAAACGCTGCGACGGTGGGTGCTGTCAGCGTATTCACTCGGCACCTCATATGTAATCGAGATGTTTCATAGCTCCGGACCAGTTGCGATCAACTATTGTACCGGTCCGCCATTCGTCGGAGAGTTCGACATGATCGGAGCGCTGCTTCTCATTCCCAGTACAATCTCCACCGCACGCGACAGATTTCCTCTTTCGGGCTCTTCTCAAGGGACTCGCCACGCGATAGAGGCAGTGATCGGCGCACGTGAGGTCCTGCCAAGTCCATGCGACATTCCGGAAAATTGGTAAAATCGTTTGTTTCAATCAAATGCATCCACGCTATGGATAGCTAAGACATGCGTTTCAAAGGGCTCGATCTGAATCTTCTCGTCGTTCTCGACGCGCTGCTGAGCGAGCGCGGCCTCACGGCGGCGGCACGCCGCATCAACCTAACCAAATTCATGGGGGTTGGTGGATGTGGCGCAAGCCGTTGAAATGACGTAGGATTTGGTTGCCTAAGCCGATCCGAACCATTTCCCGGAGACCACACCCACCATGAACGATCTTGCGCTGCCGCTGAGCGGTTTGTCATCAGTCGGCG
>NZ_JAMYSV010000065.1:0-2491 GCF_040322115.1 Mesorhizobium sp. M0195
GTAAGCGATGTTCCGACGGCACCTTTCGGGGATCGGCGTGAAGGACGATGTTCGGAGCCTTTGAGGGCTTCGACATATGACGATTTCAGAGTTTACGCTTAAGTCGAACGATTTGGAGCCGGTGCGCCGGTTCGAGGTGTTCACGGGCTCCGGCCGGCGACGCGAGTGGCCTCCAGAGGAGAAGGCGCGGATCGTTGCGGAGAGCTACGAGGCTGGTGAGACGGTTTGTGCTGTAGCTCGCCGATATGCGCTTTCCCCGCAGCAACTGTTTGCCTGGCGCCGAGCTGCGCGTCAGCCCTCGGCAGAGGCGACGGCATCAGAATCTCTGTTCGTTCCTGCGGTGGTTGCAGCGTCCTTGCCGGAACCGGTGGCGCAGCGCCCAGCACGACTACGGAAGCAGAAGACGGTCCGCGACGCCGGCGTGATCGAGCTTGAGATCGACGGTGTCGCCATGCGCGTTGGCCGTGGCGCCGATACCAAGACGGTGGCTGCGGTAATCCGCGCGCTTAAGGCAACGACGTGATCGGGCCGACGGGTGCGGTCAAGGTAATGGTGGCGACAAAGCCAGTCGACTTCCGCAAGGGTGCGGAGGGGCTGGCGGCGCTGGTGCGCGAGACGATGGGCGCCGATCCGTTCAGTGGGGCGGTTTACGTCTTCCGCGCCAAGCGGACGGACCGGATCAAGCTGATCTTCTGGGACGGCACTGGCGTCTGCCTCTATGCCAAGCGTTTGGAGGATGGGGAGTTCCGCTGGCCGAAGGTGCATGACGGCATGATGCGGCTGACGGCCGCGCAGCTCTCGGCGCTGCTCGAAGGTCTCGACTGGCGGCGCGTCCATGAGGCGCGCCGGACCCGTGTTCCAGCCCAGGCCGGCTGACCCGCGACGAAGTGAATCAGCCTGGATTCCGCTGTCGCGGGCTGTCGGCGAATATGGTCTGATCCGGTCATGGCGATGACGGCGGACCAGCTTCCCGACGATCCGGATGCGCTCAAGGCGATGGTCCTGGCGCGCGACGTCGAGAACGCCCGGCTGATCCAGATCATCAAGGAATTGCAGCGCCACCGCTTCGGCCGCCGTGCTGAGACGCTCCCCGAGGATCAATTGCTGCTGGGGCTCG
Organism: Mesorhizobium sp. M0195; assembly: GCF_040322115.1. NCBI lineage: Bacteria > Pseudomonadati > Pseudomonadota > Alphaproteobacteria > Hyphomicrobiales > Phyllobacteriaceae > Mesorhizobium > Mesorhizobium sp. M0195. The sequence goes on from NZ_JAMYSV010000065.1 coordinate 1,118, forward strand.
AAGAGGCCGAGCAGATCGAGGCCGCCGGTGACGAAGAGCAGGCACAGACCGCTCATGGCGAACGTCAGGCGCGTGTCGCAAAGCGCCGAGCGAACCGGGGCGTGCTGCCATCCCATCTGCCGCGCGTGGAGATGGTGGTCGACATCGAGGACCATGCCTGCCCGTGCTGCCGCAATGACTTGCACCGGATCGGTGAGGACGTGAGCGAGCGGCTCGATATCGTTCCGGCGCAGCTGCGTGTGATCGTCGTGCGCCGGCCCAAATATGCCTGCCGCGCCTGTGAGGATGTGGTCGTTCAGGCTCCCGCGCCGGCGCGGCTGATCGAGGGTGGTCTTCCGACCGAGGCAACGGTCGCCCAGGTGCTGGTCTCCAAATACGCCGATCACTTGCCGCTCTATCGTCAGGCGCAGATCTATGCCCGGCAAGGCATCAATCTCGATCGCTCCACGCTCGCCGACTGGGTCGGCCGCGCCGCCTGGCACCTGCGTCCGGTGCATGAGCGGCTGCTTGGCAAGCTGAAGACCTCACCAAAACTCTTCGCTGACGAGACCACGGCGCCGGTGCTCGATCCCGGCCGCGGCAAGACCAAGACTGGGCAGCTCTGGGCCTATGCCCGCGATGACCGACCATGGGAGGGGAGCGACCCGCCGGGCGTGGCCTATGTCTATGCGCCGGACCGAAAGGCCGAGCGGCCGATCGCTCATCTCGCAGGATTTGGCGGAATCTTGCAGGTCGACGGTTATGGCGGCTATCGCGTGCTGGCCGAGAAGAGCGGCGTGACGCTCGCCTTCTGCTGGGCACATGTGCGCCGGCGCTTCTATGAACTGGCGGCAGCCGGTCCCGCGCCGATCGCCAGCGAGATGCTCAGACGGATCGCTGAACTCTACAAAATCGAGGACAGCATCCGTGGCCGATCGGCCGACGAGCGCCGCGCTGCGCGTCAGGAAAAGAGTACTCCAATCATCGCGGCACTCGACCCATGGCTGCGTGAGAAGCTCGGCCTGATCAGTCAGAAGACCAAGCTCGCAGAGGCAATCCGCTATACGCTCTCACGCTGGGAAGGCCTCTCGCGCTTCCTCGAAGACGGCCGCATCGAGATCGACAGCAACACCGTCGAGCGCTCCATCCGTCCGATCGCGCTAAACCGCAAGAATGCGCTCTTCGCAGGCTCTGACGGCGGCGCCGAACACTGGGCCGTCATCGCCTCGCTGATCGAAACCTGCAAGCTCAACAGCGTTGAGCCGCTCGGCTATGTCGCCGATGTCCTCACCAGGATCGTCAACGGCCATCCTAACAGCCAGATCGACGATCTCCTGCCCTGGGCCTACATCGACAAGCTCGAGCTCAAGGCCGTGGCCTGAGAACAGCGCTTAC
>NZ_JAMYSV010000066.1:0-2486 GCF_040322115.1 Mesorhizobium sp. M0195
AGGCCTCTAGGCTTCAGAAGCGAATCCACAAACACTTCAATGAATTCACGCTTTGCCACCGTATACATGTCGAGCGATAGAAGAATGTTCTCGCCAACCAGGTATTCGATTGCTGGTGCAATAATATTCGGGTTGTTGTGTCCGTAGTTGAGTGCGCCGGACCCTACGAGGAAATCGATATATGGCTTACCGGCCTCGTCCCAGATTGTCGCTCCAAGGGCCTTCGTAAAGACTGCGGGAAACGACCGCCCGTAGCGACGAACGTTTGACTCATGAGCTGCAAAAACGTCGGTATTCATCTTAGATGCCCCGTAAATCTAGCATCGCCTTTAGCGAGATAGTGGTTAAATGCATTTGGTTGGTCGTGGTTTTCTTCATTTTCATCTAGACGATCGAAACAGTCCGGACGAAATTTCGGTGGTCGGTGACTTCCGACAATCCATGTTCGTATTGCTGACACGCTCCTCAAAAGTTACGCGACAAAAATGGAGACCGGACTTGCGCGGCAGCTCAACTGCTGCACAGACCCACTTGGCATCCTCCACCGTCACGTTGCTCTGCATGCAATTGCCTTCCGGTCAATGCGTGGAACGAACCCGGTTCTAAATTTTTCGTGCAGGCGCCGATACTACGGGATCTGGTAGTTGACTCGCCTGTCTGTAAACCTTTGCATAGACATAGCCGGCATCGGCAGTAACGGTGCTGATGGACAGCCCCGGCGCCTTCATCGTGGCATCAATCCGCTCGACGATCATCTGCCCTTCGTTGATCTCGCCCGTGGTCACGGCGACATCCCACGCCGCGCAGATCATCAACGACGGCATGTTACTTGTAGGCAGGCTCCAGCCGGCGATTGCTGCCATTGGTTGCCATGCTGGCGTCTGGTCGGTGACGCAGACCTTCTTGAACTTCCCGGTCTTGCGGCTCCTTTTGAGAGCGGCCTCAGCATCCTCGTTCACCGACCTCACAGCCTCGACATGGCGCACCGCCAGGCTGTCCCAACTCACGTCAGCCCGGATCCATGAAGCATCGACGTGAACCACCTCGCCCTTGGCGATCTTTGCCTCGATGCAGGCCTGGCGAGCATCCGGCGGTCTGCGACCTCGGGATCGATGCCCGGGCGACCATTGTCATTGCAATAGAGATCCGAGACCTCGCCGTTTAGCCCTGACAGATCAAGCACGCGGTCGACCTTGGCTAGAACATGGTATCGGGAACAAGATGTCGTAGCGACCCGGTCATGAACAGTTCGAGCTGATGCCGCTCTTTCCGGCCGAGCATCCCGAATCCTCCGGCGAATCAACGATTGCTCAATTGATCAGTAGCAGAGGTCTTCTTCAACAGCCCCCGCGTCCACTTCATGAGGAATGTGTTGGCACATGCTGGAAAGTGCGCGCGCCGCGTCGTCTTGGCCTTCATCGCCACCGCTCGCGCAGGGAACGCCGCAAGCAGCGAGCCTGCAATGGCGCGCCGTCGCCGACCAGATCCGGCCGAAGGTGCCGAAGCTGGCGACAATCATGGGCGACGCCGCGCCCGATGTGCTCGCCTATATGACCTTCCCGAAGGAGCATCGTGCCAAGCAGCACTCGACGGATGACATCGACAAGCCTGATTTCGGCTTTTTCGATTCCTGTTGCGTTTCTTTGTCGGCTCAGGTGACCGTGTTTCTTCGTCCTGGCCAACAGGATTTCCGGTGCGAGCGTGTCAAGACGCAGTCAAGGCTGGCCGGTGCGATGGCGGCACGGGCCGGCTGCGAGGTTTCCAGGCCACGCCTTGACGGCGTCGAGCACGGCGCCAGTTTGAGCGGACCGAGGCCGCGGTCGTGCCTGCACATTCCTTATGCTATATTTGTTCGGCACGGAGACCACGTGGCAAAGAGTGGTGCGAGAGGATGAGAGTGCTACCACCACCTCCGCAAAGGTGCGGTGGATGTCCATTCCAATCACACGTCTCATCGGCCTCCCTCCTCAAAAGTCGGGAGCCGGTGGGCGACGCGACACCTACGGATCCGCGCTCTGGGCGCAACCGGGCATGTTATCAAGCGAATTGAGGATTTGACCCCCTGGGCGAAACGAAGAACTGACCCCCTCATTGTTTTGCGGTTTCGTTGGTGTCGAGCGTCGTTCCGGCCTTCTGCGATAGGCCGGAATGACGCTTTTCGCGAAGCCGGTAGCTGTCACCGCGGATGGTGATCACTGTCGAGTGGTGAAGCAGGCGATCAAGGATCGCGGTTGCCACCACGGGATCGCCAAACACGCTGCCCCATTCGCCCACCGAGCGGTTGGAGGTGATCAGGATCGATCCTCGCTCATAACGCCGCGACACCAACTGGAAGAACAGATGCGCGGCATTGGCTTCGAACGGGAGATAGCCGAGCTCGTCGATGATCAACAGTTTCGGCCGCGACAGGGTCGTCAGCTGCTTTTCGAGTGAACCGTCGTCATGGGCCTTGGCCAGCATCGCCACGAGCGTGGCCGCCGTGACGA
>NZ_JAMYSV010000067.1:0-2424 GCF_040322115.1 Mesorhizobium sp. M0195
CGATCCCGCTCACCTGCCCATGTCCGCGCATCCGGCGCCTCAAGGATCGCCTGCATCTCCTCGCGTGACAAAAATCCCAGGACCGTAAGCGGTGTTTCCGGACCACCTTTCAGGAGTGGTCTGGATCTGTGAGGTTGCCGGTTCTGTAATGGGATCGGAGATCGACTTGTGTCTGGACTTGACCTTACGCTTGACCCGGAGCGGCAGCCTCGACGTTTCGAGGTGATCAACGGTGCTGGCGGCCGGCGTCAGTGGTCGGTGGATGACAAAGCGCGGATCATCGCGGAGACGCTGGAGCCGAACGCAATCATTTCCGAGGTCGCCCGCCGTTATGGCCTGAGGCCGCAGCAGGTGTTCGCCTGGCGTCGGGAAGCGCGCAAACAGGCCGCTTCGGTGCAGCAAGATTCTCCTGCCTTTGTGCCGGCGGTTGTGGCGGCGCCGACAACCGAACCCACAGCGAAGCGCCCAGGACGACCATGGAAGCAGAAGGCGGTCCGCGACGCCGGCGTGATCGAGCTTGAGATCGACGGCATCGCCATGCGCGTTGGCCGTGGTGCCGATGCCAAGACGGTGGCTGCTGTAATTCGCGCGCTGAAGGCAACAGCGTGATCGGCCCGACGGGTGCGGTCAAGGTCATGGTGGCGACGAAGCCGGTAGACTTCCGCAAGGGCGCGGAGGGGCTGGCCGCGCTGGTGCGCGAGACGATGGGCGCCGATCCGTTCAGCGGCGCCGTCTACGTCTTCCGGGCGAAGCGGACGGATCGGATCAAGCTGATCTTCTGGGATGGCACCGGCGTCTGCCTTTATGCCAAGCGTCTTGAGGACGGCGAGTTCCGCTGGCCGAAAGTGCAGGACGGGGTGATGCGGCTGACGGCCGCGCAACTGTCGGCGCTATTGGAAGGGCTGGACTGGCGGCGGGTCCACGAGGCACGCCAGACCCGCGTTCCAGCCCAGGCGGGCTGACCCGCGACGAAGTGAATCAGTCTGGATTCTGCTGTCGCGGGCTGTCGGCGAATATGGTCTGATCCGGTCATGGCGATGACAGCTGACCAGCTTCCCGACGATCCGGACGCGCTGAAGGCGATGGTCCTGGCGCGCGACGTTGAGAATGCCCGCCTGATCCAGATCATCAAGGAATTGCAACGTCACCGCTTCGGCCGTCGCGCCGAGACGCTCCCCGAGGATCAGTTGCTGCTGGGGCTCGAAGAGGCCGAGCAGATCGAGGCGGCCGGCGAGGAAGAGGCCGAGGGGGCCTCTCCGGACCAGCGACAGGCAAAGACTGCCAAACGCCGGGCCAACCGGGGTGCCCTGCCGGCGAATCTTCCTCGTGTCGAGATGGTCGTCGACATCGAGGACCATGCCTGCCCGTGCTGCCGCAACGGCCTGCATCGGATCGGTGAGGACGTGAGTGAGCGGCTCGACATCGTCCCGGCGCAGCTGCGTGTGATCGTCGTGTGCCGGCCCAAATATGCTTGCCGCGCCTGTGAGGATGTGGTGATCCAAGCTCCCGCACCCGCCCGGCTGATCGAGGGCGGCCTTCCGACCGAGGCGACGGTCGCCCAGGTCTTGGTCTCAAAATATGCCGATCACCTGCCACTCTATCGTCAGGCGCAGATCTACGCCCGGCAGGGCATCAATCTCGACCGGTCCACGCTCGCCGACTGGGTCGGCCGCGCGGCCTGGCACCTGCGTCCGGTGCACGAGCGGCTGCTTGGCAAGCTGAAGTCCTCGCCAAAACTCTTCGCCGACGAGACGACCGCGCCGGTGCTCGATCCGGGCCGCGGCAAGACGAAGACAGGCCAACTCTGGGCCTATGCCCGCGATGACCGACCATGGAATGGCGGTGATCCGCCGGGCGCCGCCTATGTCTATGCGCCCGACCGCAAGGCCGAGCGTCCAATCGCCCATCTCGCTGGCTTCACCGGAATCCTTCAGGTCGACGGCTATGGCGGCTATCGCGTGCTGGCTGAAAAGAGCGGTGTCACGCTCGCCTTCTGTTGGGCACACGTGCGCCGCCGCTTCTATGAACTGGCGGCAGCCGGTCCCGCGCCGATTGCCAGCGAGGCGCTGAGACGGATCGCCGAGCTCTATAAGATCGAGGACGGCATCCGCGGCCGATCGGCCGAGGAGCGCCGTGCGATGCGTCAGGAAAAGAGCCGCGCTATCATCGCCGATCTCGAACCCTGGCTGCGCGAAAAGCTCGGCTTGATCAGCCAGAAAACCAAGCTCGCCGAGGCGATCCGCTACACGCTCTCGCGTTGGGAAGGCCTCTCACGCCTCCTTGACGATGGCCGCATTGAGATCGACAGCAACGTGGTCGAGCGCTCCATCCGTCCGATTGCCATCTCGGGGTCATTCTGCCCATGTTGGGCAGGAGGTCGAGGTCCATTACCGTTGGCACCCGTATTTCGGACATCGGCTTCGC
>NZ_JAMYSV010000068.1:0-1765 GCF_040322115.1 Mesorhizobium sp. M0195
ACGCCAGGGAAATGTCCGCGCATCGAGCGCAGCGCTGTGATGTTGACCGGCCCCAGCGCCGAACCGATCGGCGCGCACCATGGCATCAAGACCTTGCAGCCCGCCTCCAGCAGCCGCTCGGCGACGACAAGGTCATCGGTGGTATAAGGGAATACATCAAAACCGTCCTCGCACAGGATGCGCGCGGCTTTGACCAGGCCGAACACGTCCGGCTGCAGCGTGTCGTGATTGCCGATCACTTCGAGCTTGATCCAGCTGGTGCCGAAGACCTCGCGCGCCATTTTCGCCGTCGTGACCGCTTCCTTGACGGAGTGACAGCCAGCAGTGTTGGGCAGGATTCTGACGCCGAGCGAGCGGATCAACGACCAGAATTTTTCGCCAGCCCTGCCGCCTGCCATCTCGCGGCGCAGCGAGACGGTCACCACCGAGGTTCCCGACGCCTTGACGGCCTCGGCAAGGATGGCCGGCGAAGGATATTGAGCGGTACCGAGAAGCAGGCGCGACGGAAGCTCGGTTCCATAAAGCTCTAACATGGTCTAACCGCCTTGCATGGGCGAGAGGATTTCGATCCGGTCGCCGTCGCTCAACTGGAATTCCGCCCGCTTGGCTTTGTGCACGAGGTCGCTGTTGACCGCCGTCGCCAGCCAATCGCCCTCATAGTCGAGCGCGACAAGCAGTTCGGCCAGCGTGGCGGCGGCAACCTCATGCGCTTCGCCGTTGACCATCAGTTTCATGAGCAAGTTCCTTGGTTGCGTCTTGATTGAAAACGAGGTCGGCAGCCTGGCGCGCCATGGCAGGGGCGAGAAGAAAACCATGGCGATAGAGTCCATTGATCGCGACGGCAGTTCCAAGTGCCTCCACGCGCGGCAGATTGTCGGGAAAGGCTGGACGGATGCCGACACCTGTTTCAACGATCCCGGCCTCGCCAAAAGCCGGGTGGAGGGCATAGGCGGCACTGAGCAGTTCCATCATCGAACGCGCCGTCACCGGTCCGGAGGACTGGCTTTCAACCATAGTCGCGCCGATCATGAACTGCGTGTCGGCACGCGGCACCGCATACAGCGGAAAGCGCGGATGCAGCAGCCTGACCGGGCGCGACAGCGAGATATCAGGCGTGCGCAGGATCAGCATTTCGCCGCGAACGCCGCGCAGCCTGTCATCGGCCGCTGCGATTCCAGTGCAGTCGATCTGACGATCGAAACCGGAAACAGGCTGGGCGTCGGCGCCGAAGCGGAATTCGACGCCCATGGCCGCGAGCTTGTCGTGAAGTGCTACCATCGCCTGGCGCGGGTCGAGATGAGCCTCATCGGGGAAGAGCAATCCGCGCCAGAAGCGGCCGGCGAGGTCGGGTTCCAGGAGTGAAATTTCATCTTCGGCGACCCGCCGATATCCCGACGTGCGGCTGGCGAACCGGTCGAGCTCGCCAGCATCACGCAGCGCGGCCACGACCAACGTTCCGGCACGTATCACCTGACCCGGTAGCACCGCATCCCACCAGTCGGCGGCGTCGCGTCCGAGATCCAGCACCGGCTGCTCGGCGCTTTCACGCTCGCACCATGGCGCGAGCATACCACCGGCGAACCACGACGCATTGCCCTCGATGGCAGGCCTTGTCTCGGCAACGGTGGTCGCCGCGCCGCGTGCGGCGAGCTCGAAGGCGGCGGTGAGGCCGGCAACGCCGGCCCCTTTGACCAGCACCCTCATGATGGCGCACGCGCCTGTGGCATGGCCGGTGCGCCGGTCTCGTCAGCCGGTATGTAGAGAT
>NZ_JAMYSV010000069.1:0-1582 GCF_040322115.1 Mesorhizobium sp. M0195
CATGAGAAGCTATGCGGGGGAGCGGCGAGGTGGCACCATCGTCGTACGATCAACCCGAAGGATAGACTATCATGTCCAAAGTCGACGATCTCAGCCGATCAATCACTGTATTGGATCAAGCTCGCACTGTGCTCGTCGTTGTAGAAATGAGTCAAAATAACTGGCTGGTGGCCGGAATGCTTCCCGGCGTTCAGCGACACCCCCTCAAGAAACTCGATCCCGATCCCAATGCATTGCTCGGTTTGATCGCGCGTTGGCGATCGGAGGCGGAGGCTGCGGGCATGCCGATAGACCGGGTCGCGCTGGCCTTCGAGGCTGGGCGAGACGGCTTCTGGCTGGCCCGGTGGCTGCAGACGCGAGGCATAGACGCTCACGTCATCCATTCAACCAGCGTCGCCGTGAACCGTGAACACCGACGGGCGAAAACCGACAGGCTAGACACGGCCATGCTGATGCGCGTGTTCCTGGGTTGGCTGCGTGGCGAGCGTGGCCACTGCCGCATGGTGGCGATCCCATCACTGGCGGAAGAGGATGCCAAGCGGCCGAGCCGCGAGCGGGAGAACCTGGTCAGCGAGAAAACGCGGATAGTCAATCGCATGAAAGGGGCGCTGGCTCGGCTCGGCATCCGTGGCTTCAAGCCCGAGCTTCGCCGGGCGCCGAAGAAGTTGCCGGACCTGCGCACTTCGGAAGGACAGCCGCTTCCGCCGAATATGCTGGAAGAGATGCGGCGCGACATGGCTCGGCTTGCGGTGGTGCGCGATCAGATCACGACGATTGAAAAAGCCAGAATTGCCCAGCTTGAGCAGGCGCCCGCGTCGGGGTATAATGCAATGGTTGTGCTATTGGCGCGCGTGATTGGTGTCGGGATTGAGACAGCCGACATGCTGGTCCACGAGGTGCTTAGCCGCAACCTCAGAGACCGGCGCGCGGTGGCGCGTTACGCCGGTCTGACAGGCTCCCCCGACGAGAGCGGATCTAAACGACGCGAAAAGGGGTTGGCCAAGGCAGGCAACGCCCGGGTGCGACGCGGGCTGATCCAATTGGCCTGGCGCTTCCTGAGATTCCAAAAGAATAGCGAACTGACGCAATGGTTCCAGGCACGAGCGGCACAGGGCGCCCGCAAGACGACGATGATCGTGGCGCTCGCACGCAAGTTACTCATCGCGCTCTGGCGATTGGTTACCGTCGGCGAAATCCCGATGGGCGTCACATTGCGCCCGATGAACTGAACACACTGCAGGGCGCCTGACGGATCAACCGCCGTAATGACGCCCGCGCGTATCGATTCGAGGTGGCGGTGTCCCGATGGACACCATGGCGTTATTTGCCGTCATGAGAATGGGCCCGCCGCCTCGGAGCCTTGCTGCTGAAGCCAATGACTGCTTCATGGTCCGGGTCTTTTGCAGACCCACCGAATACAAGGTTGCGGCGTAATGCGATGCGCCCAAAGGCAGGCTCCCCTCGAATTTGATGCTCGCGGACCAATGCACAAGGCAGTGACCAACCGTTCTGTTATGGCTATCCTGACCGCTTTACCGCGAAATCAGTGAAGGCCCCTTGACAACGAAATCCCCATACAAGG
>NZ_JAMYSV010000070.1:0-1514 GCF_040322115.1 Mesorhizobium sp. M0195
ACTCCGCATCGCATCCACGACGACAACCAGGAATCGCTGTTTTCCGCCATTTGAAAAGGAGGTGCATAATGAATCGGTCTTCGCGCTCAACCGCAAGAACGCCCTCTTTGCAGGCTCCGACGGCGGTGCGATATACTGCTCATCTGTCGATCGCCTTATAAATTAAGGACATTTTGGCGCGGATCATGAGACGCCGGACGCCGTGATCGCCGCGCATCAGCTTCACGCCGAACGGCATCATTCTCGATATCCGAGAGGTGAATGATCCAGGGTGCCCCCTTGCATAGTTGATTCGCTGCCAACGTGCCGCGGTTGACCATGCGACGAACTGTCGACGGGCTGACCTGGAGAATCCCCGCGGCTTCGTCGAGCGTTGCTTCGCCACGCTCCGCACGTTCGCCGTCGCGGTATGGCGCAATGCCATGGGTGTTGCGAAGACTGCACACCCTACTACGCGTCCAGCTATTGTCCTTCCCTGTCCTTTTGCCGGCGCGATTGAGGATGGCGGCGATGGACAGATCCGACATCTGGCGGGCCAGTACCCGAACAAGATCAAGGGTATCGCCTTCGATCGTCCAGCGGGTTTGCCCGACCTTGTTCTTCTTCACGATGAGACGTGTGTGATCGCCACCTTGCCAATGGATGATGAGCGCCAGACTATCGTCCACGACATCGACAATGATCTCCTTGACCAACAAGCGAATGATCTTCTTGCGCGTCTCGTTCGAAGCGCCCGGACTGTCCCATGCCTGGGCGAGGTCCTTCCCGAGAGCCATCAGCCTTGCACGATCGTCGGCGGAGACCGTTGGTGCTTGCAGCGGGGCCAAGCGGTCCAGCTCCTCCTCAAGCTCGCCCAGGTGGGTCAGCTTCTCGTTCCAGCGTCGCTCGAGTTCGCCGGCGACAAGCCGGTTCTCGGGATCGACCGCATTGTATTGGCGGCGTGCACGCTCCGCCTCGTACCGGGCCTGCCGGCAAGCATTCTCGACCTGCTGTCGCTTGTCACTATGCTCCTGGCCTTGCACCTCCATGGCAGCCAGCGCCGCCTCGATGCCGAGCGGCTGCAGTCGACCGAGAACCTCCTGGACGACTGCCCGGTCAACCCGCATACCGCCGAAGCGGATGCAGTTGTCGACGGCCTTGTCGCTGAAGGTGCCGCGACAGACGTAACGTTGGGTGTTTCCGCCTTTGCCGCTGTAAGCGACATGCAATCGACGGCCGCAGCGTGCGCAGCGCAATAGGCCTGGCAGCAAGGCTTCTCCGCGGCGGATCGCCCCGCGCCCAAGGTAGCTCTTGCCGTTGGCGTTGTCGGCGATCAAGTGCTGATTCCTCTCGAACTCCTCCCAGGAAATATATGCCTCATGGTGGTTGTCAAGCGAAGTGAGGATTTGACCCCTGGGGCGAAACGAAGAACTGACCCCGTCATTGTTTTGCGGTTTCGTTGGTGTCGGGGGTGGGGGGGGGGGGGGGGGGGAAAGATAGGGAAGGGCGCAGATTGTGATCGACGGGGGGTGGAG
>NZ_JAMYSV010000071.1:0-1394 GCF_040322115.1 Mesorhizobium sp. M0195
TGGAGCTTTGGCACGTGGAGATGCTGCTGCGCGGCTTCTATGTGGCGCCACGCGGCCTTCTCTCTCTCTCGCTCCCCTTCGGTGAGGTCGAAGCGAAAAGCTTTCTGGAGGCATTTAGCGACTTTTTGGCTGTTCATCGTTCCCTCTTGCCCACACGCACCAGCTAAACCGCTGATTCTGAGTGACGGCCCGTGAGCAGTGGCGCGGCGATCAAGGTGAGTTTCGTAGCAGGGAGGTTGTCAGTAAGCGCCTCGCCGATCGCCTACGGATTTGGGCTTGACGTTTTCCGGAATCGTCAAGGCTGAGTTCCTCGATCTAGCGTAAGCGCTCAGGCAACCGTCTTCCGAGAACATCTCGATCGAGCAATCGCGCAAAAAGTCTTCGTCCTCTTCGAGCATCTCGGCCACGTATTTGAGAGTGTAAAGAGCTAAAGAGCGGAGTTGCGATATCCCATCTGACGGCCTCAACGATCCGGTTTGCATGTGAGCCCAATAATGAAGGCCCAGATCAGGCAGCTTTAGCTGCTGCGATCGTCAAAGGGCTCCAATTCCAGGGAAGCAAGTCCTCGAGCCGTGTGATCGGCGTGTCGGCGATGCGGGCGAGGACATCGGCCAGCCAGGCCTGCGGATCGACGTCGTTGAGCTTGGCGGTGGCGATCAGCGTCGCCATGAAGGCTGCCCGATCGGCGCCTCGATCGGAGCCTGCAAACAGCCAAGCAAAGCCACGCAGCGCCCGTTCGGCGGCGTTGTTGATGAGGCAGATCCGGCCGTCGCTGAGGAAGGACGTGAAGCCGTCCCAACGCTTCAGCACATAGTCGATTGGCTCAGCAACCGGAGAACTCCGGGACAATTTTGCCCGCTCGGTCCGCATCCATTCCTCAAGCGCCTCTGCGATCGGTCGGCTCTCCTGCTGGCGTCGTTGCAGGCGTTCGTCGGCGGCAAGACCGTTGATGTCGCGCTCGATGTCGAACAGCGCGTCCATGCGTTTGACCGCCTCGAGCGCGATCGGAGAGATCGGCGCGGCATCCTTGCCGCGCCTGGCGTTGGTGGCGATGTCGGCGAGCACGAAGAACTTACGACGTGCATGCGCCCAGCACAGCGCCTGGGTCAGCGGACCGGGGCCACGATCTGCCTTGAAGAGCGGATTGTAGCCGCAATAGGCGTCCGCCTGCAGAATGCCGCTAAAGGTCTTAAGATGGCGCTCGGGATGTTCCTGCCGCCGATCGCGCGAAGCATAGTAGAGTGCCGCCGGCGGCGATTGCCCGCCGAACGGCCGGTCATCGCGGTTATGTAGATTTCTGCATAAGCGTGATTATGCGCACCCGATGATTATGCGCAGCTCATCGGGACAGGAGCGTGTAACCATCGGTTTCCCGAACGATTTCCAACTGGTGA
>NZ_JAMYSV010000072.1:0-1277 GCF_040322115.1 Mesorhizobium sp. M0195
AAACTGGATACTGTCCCGATGAGCTGCGCATAATCATCGGGTGCGCATAATCCCTGTTATGTAGATTTCTGCATAAGCGTGATGACCGACCATTCGGCGGTGTCGATCCGCCGGCGGCAGTGTTCTACTATTCCCGCGATCGCCGAGGCGAACATCCCGCGGCGCATCTCGCCGGCTGGAGCGGCATTCTGCAGGCCGATGCCTTTGGTGGTTATGGCGATCTCTATGCGACGGGTCGTCAGCCGGCGCCTGTTCTGGAGGCCAGCTGCTGGGCCCACAGCCGGCGCAAAGTGTTTGAGCTGGCCGATGTCGAAGCGGCGGCGCGCAAGAAGGCGCACGGCGAGAAGCCCAACCTGGTCTATCCGCTGGCGGTCGAAGCCGTGAAGCGCATCGATGCCCTGTTCGATATCGAGCGCGCGATCAACGGCCTGTCGCCGGCCCAACGCCACGCCGTGCGCCAGGAGCGGAGCGCGCCGCTGGTCACCGAGCTCGAGCGCTGGATGATCGAGACGCGCGACAAGCTCTCGCGCGGGCACGACCTGACCAAGATCCGCACAACTGCGGACCCAACCAGCGGCGGCCTGATCATGCAGCGCAATAAGGTGCATCACGTCTACACCGTCGAACGTGTCGCCAGGGACCTCGGCGTCAGCGAAGCGCTCATCCAGGAACTGACCCTCGGTCTCGAGCCCGAGGACGGCGTCATCTGGGTCTACGGGGCCAACGATGACGACGGAATCTTGGCCTTCACCGATGAAAGCATCGAGGAGGTCAAGCTCCTCCTCGAAGAATATCATCGCGTCTCCCCATCGAAAGCTTGACCCCAGCACCGCGGTGCTCATGGCCGCCGGATACACGTCTGCGGTCTTCACCGGATAGGTACAGCGCTCCCCCGGGACGAGGCCGAGAAAGGCCATCAACTGCGTCGGCGTATCGAAGCGATGCACATCCCCAATTTCGGCCGCGAAGATCACAGGACCAGGAACGAGGCGCCGCGCATGGCCTGATAGGCCTCGACGACCCGCGCGATGCGGCAGTCCGCTGCCGACCGCGAAGAGAAGCGAGTGACCCACGGGCGACACCGTCCGGGAAAAGACAGGGAAGCTTGACCTCACCGACCCAATCGGAGAAGCCTGCTGGTCTAGCGTAAGCGCGAATTTCCCCGCACCTTTTGCTGTTGAGTGCTCTGATGCATGAGAAGCTATGCGGGGGAGCGGCGAGGTGGCACCATCGTCGTACGATCAACCCGAAGGATAGACTATCATGTCCAAAGTCGA
>NZ_JAMYSV010000073.1:0-1173 GCF_040322115.1 Mesorhizobium sp. M0195
CTAGAGACCAAGTCCGCCGATGCAGACATATTTGGTGTCGAGATAATCCTCGATGCCCTGATGGCCGCCTTCCTTGCCGAGGCCCGATTCCTTGACGCCGCCGAAAGGCGCTTCAGGGGTGGTGATGAGCCCTTCATTGACGCCGACCATGCCGTATTTCAGCCCTTCCATGACCCGGAAGGCGCGGCCGAGATCGCCGGTGTAGAAGTAGCAGGCCAGGCCGAACTCGGTGTCGTTGGCGAGTGCTACGGCCTCTTCCTCGGTCTCGAACTTGAATACCGGTGCTACCGGGCCGAAGATTTCTTCCTTCATGAAGCGCATCTTCGGCGTCGCATTGGCGATCACCGTCGGCTGGAAGAACGAGCCGCCGAGCGCGTGGCGCTTGCCGCCGGCGACGACCTTGCCGCCTTTGGCAGTAGCGTCGGCAATCAGCTCCTCGACCTTCTCTACCGCCTTCTCATCGATCAGCGGTCCCTGCTGGACACCCTCCTCGAGGCCGGAACCGACCTTCAGCCCGTTGCTCGCAGCAGCCAGCTTTTCGACGAACTGGTCATAGATGCCGGCCTGCACCAGGAAGCGGTTGGTGCAGACGCAGGTCTGGCCGGAATTGCGGTACTTGGCGGTGATGGCGCCGGCGACGGCCCGCTCGATGTCGGCGTCGTCGAAGACGATGAACGGCGCATTGCCGCCGAGCTCCATCGACACTTTCTTGACGGTCACCGACGACTTCTGGATCAGGATCTTGCCGACCTCCGTCGAGCCGGTGAAGGTGATCTTCTTGACCAGCGGGTTGGCACAGATCTCGTCGCCGATCTCACCGGCGGCGCCGGTCAGGATATTGATTACGCCTTTGGGGAAGCCGACTTCCTCGGCAAGCGCGCCCCAGGCAAGGCCGGAATAAGGCGTCTGCGACGCGGGCTTGACCACGGCGGTACAGCCGGCGGCAAGCGCCGGGCCAAGCTTGCGGGCCAACATCGAGGATGGGAAATTCCACGGCGTAATGGCGGCGATGACGCCGACCGGCTCCTTGGTCACCAGGATACGGCGGTCCGCCCAGGGCGACGGAACGACGTCGCCATAGGTGCGGCGGCCCTCTTCGGCGAACCACAATATGTAGGACGCGGCCGAGCCGATCTCGCCCTTCGATTCGAACAGCGACTTGCCCTGCTCGAT
>NZ_JAMYSV010000074.1:0-1155 GCF_040322115.1 Mesorhizobium sp. M0195
GCCAGGCGCTGCCGGCGCCGGACGACGACGCCTATGCGCGCACCGCCTATGAAGCGCCGCAGGGCGCGGTCGAGACGGCGCTGGCGCAGATCTGGGCGGAGCTTCTCGGTCTCGAGCGGGTCGGACGCCACGACAACTTCTTCGAGCTTGGCGGCCACTCGCTGTTGGCGGTGCAGCTGATGGAGCGGCTGCGGCGGCTGTCGCTGGGGGTGGAGGTGCGCACCCTGTTCGCCCGGCCGGTGCTTTGCGATCTGGCCGCCAGCCTTGGCAGCCATGACGAGGTGGCGGTGCCTGCCAACCTGATCACCGAACACAGCACGGCAATTACGCCGCAGATGCTGCCGCTCATCGAGCTGGCCCAGCCGGAGATCGACCGGATCGTCGCCACGGTGCCCGGCGGCGTCGGCAACATCCAGGACATTTATGGGTTGTCGCCGCTGCAGGACGGCATCCTGTTCCATCATCTGCTGGCGACGAAGGGCGATCCGTATCTGCTGGTCTCGCAGATGGCGTTTGCCGAGCGCGGCCTGTTGGAGCGCTATCTTGGCGCGGTTCAGCAGGTGGTGGACCGACACGACATTTTGCGTACGGCCTTTGTCTGGGAGGGGCTGTCGAGCCCGGCCCAGGTGGTGTGGCGGCGTGCGCCGCTGGAGGTGACCGAGGTCGAGCTGGATGCGTGTGACGGTTCCGGCGCCGAGGAGCTCAGGCGCCGGTTCGATCCGCGCCAGTACCGCATCGACCTTGGCCGGGCGCCCTTGATGCGCGTCGTGATCGCGCGCGAGCCCGGCAGCGGGCGCTGGCTGCTGTTGGAGCTGCTGCACCATCTGATCGGCGATCACACGACGCTGGAGATCATGCATGCCGAGGTGCGGGCCGTGCTGGAGAGACGCGCGCATGAGCTTGCCGCGCCGCAGCCGTTCCGCAATCTGGTGGCGCAGGCGCGCCTGGGGGGCGATGCCAAGGCGCATGAGGAGTTCTTCCAGGAACAGCTGGCGGACATCGACGAGCCGACGCTGCCGTTCGGGCTAAGCCAAGTGCATGGCGACGGCAGCGGGGTTGGCGAGGCGCATCGGATGCTGCCGCAGGCGCTCAACGATCGGCTGCGGGCCCAGGCGCGGCGGCTGGGGGTGAGCCTGGCCAGCCTTTGCCATCTGG
>NZ_JAMYSV010000075.1:0-1111 GCF_040322115.1 Mesorhizobium sp. M0195
CCACCGCCTCGCCGACAAGCTCGTGCTCGCAAAGCCGCGCCGCGATCTCGCCCGGCTCGATGCGGAAGCCGCGGATCTTCACCTGGTCGTCATTGCGGCCGAGGAACTCCAGATTGCCGTCCGGCAGATAACGGGCCAGATCGCCGGTCTTGTACAGCCGATCGCCTTCCACAAACGGGCTGGCGATGAACCGCTCCGCCGTCAGCTCGGGGCGGTTGAGATAACCGCGCGCAACGCCGGCCCCGCCGATATAGAGCTCGCCCACCGCCCCGAACGGCACCGGCTGACCATGAGCGTCCAGAAGATAGATCCGCGTGTTGGCGATCGGACGGCCGATCGTTTCAACGACGGTGTCTCCCCTGGGCATGCAAATCCAGGTCGAGTACGTCGTTGTCTCGGAAGGGGCGTATAGGTTACAGATCTTCTCGACGCGGCTGTGCTCGAAGATTCTCTCGATCAGAGCTGCGCTCAGCGCTTCGCCCGCCAAATTGATGGCGCTTGCCGCGGCGGGGACTGCTTCCTTGGCGAGCAGAGCGGCGATCGCAGAGGGGACTGTATTGATCAGCGAGACGTCCAAAGGCGTTTGCGCCAGCGCCAGCGCATTGTCGACAAGATAGAGCGTGCCGCCCTGTGACAGGGTAGCGAAGCACTCGTAGACGGACAGATCAAAGCTGATCGAAGTGGAGAACAGCATGCGGCTGGTCTGTGCTTGCGCGTAGACGCGGCTACTCCAACGCAGCAGGTTCACGGTGCTTTGATGCTCGACCATGACGCCCTTGGGCGTCCCGGTGGAGCCCGAGGTGTAGATGATGTAGGCGAGCTGGCGGGGGGTGAGCCCCAGCGCGCGCGGGTCGGGATCGTCAGCGCCCTGGTCGGCCCATGGACGCGCGCCGTCCGAGAGGTCGACCGCCGTCAGGCTGGCGAGCGCCTCGGCGCCGAGGGCGGCGCGTCCGGCCGCATCGGCCAGCAGCAGCTTGGGGGCGGCATCGGCGAGCACCTGGTTGAGCCGTGAGCCCGGATAGGCCGGATCGATCGGCACATAAGCGCCGCCCGCCTTCAGGATCGCCAGCAGCCCCACCACCATCGCCGGGCTGCGCTCGACGCAGATCGC
>NZ_JAMYSV010000076.1:0-1091 GCF_040322115.1 Mesorhizobium sp. M0195
AGGGTATTGGTGCTGAAGTCGCTGCGGTTCTCTGGTCGGAGGGGCTCTTCCGCAGCTTCGATAATCGCCGCCAAGTCGCTGCCTATGCTGGCCTGGCGCCTACCCCTTGGCAGAGTGGCTCTGTAGATCATGAACAAGGTGTCGGGAAGGCTGGTAACCCGCGACTTCGGACAGTCATGATCCAGCTGGCATGGCTATGGCTACACCATCAGCCGAATTCGGCCCTCAGCACATGGTTCATGGAGCGCGTGCAACGAAACGGGGGGCGCGGGAAGAAAACCGCGATAGTCGCGCTGGCAAGAAAGCTTCTTGTAGCTCTCTGGAAATATGCCGTTCATGGAGTGGTCATTGAAGGCGCAAAGCTGAAGGCGGCCTGACTGTTGAAAATCGCCTCAATCTCCCGCAGTGGTGCGGGCAGATCCAGACAGGACAAACCGAAGGGTGAATATGGCGTCACGCGCCGACGAGAAGAAGGGTTTTGTCCTACCGAGCCTCCGCCTACGAAAGAGGGATTTTGGTGCGGCCGATAAAAAGCGGCGACCGTATGTGAGTTTGGACTGGTGGATGCTCCAGTCAGATGTTGAGCTCGAGCCTGGATACTGGATCGATGGGAGTGCCGAACATGCGTTTTTGAACCCGCTTTACATTGACGGGCCCATGTGAGTTCACCTGCCGCGACTGCGAGACGATCAGCCAGGCTCCGGCGCCCTTCCACGCCACCCCGCGCGGCTGGGCCGGTCCCGGCCTGCTGGCGATGATCCTGTTCGAGAAGTTCGGCCAGCATCAGCCGCTTAACCGCCAGGCCGAACGCTATGCCCGCGAAGGCGTGCCGCTCAGCCTGTCGACGCTCGCCGACCAGGTCGGCGCCGGCGCCGCGGCGCTGATGCCGCTGTTCAAGCAGCTCGAAGCCCATGTGCTGGCCGCTTCGCGTCTGCACGGCGACGACACGACGGTGCCGGTCCTGGCCAAGGGCAAGACCGATACCGGCCGATTATGGACCTATGTGCGCGATTATGCGCACCCGATGATTATGCGCAGCTCATCGGGACAGGAGCGTGTAACCATCGGTTTCCCGAACGATTTCCAACTGG
>NZ_JAMYSV010000077.1:0-979 GCF_040322115.1 Mesorhizobium sp. M0195
AAAGCTCCCCCACCGCCCCGAACGGCACCGGCGCGCCATGACCGTCCAGAAGATACAACCGCGTGTTCGCAATCGGACGCCCGATATGCGGCACAACGTTGTCACTGAAGAGCCGTCCCGAGGTTGCCACGACGGTAACTTCCGTCGGGCCATAGTTGTTTATTAACTTGAGAGGCGACGGTAGCCGGGAAGGCACACGCTGGAGACGATCACCGCCAATAAGCAAATACTCCAATGTGGGATTTATTTGCTTGTCTTCTAACGCGGTTGTAGCCAGCGGCGTGACTAAAAAGGCGGTCTCCAGCGATTGATCACACCACCATTGCAGTAGAAGCAGGGGATCTCCTGCTGCTGCTCTTGGCGAGAGCAGCAATGCGCTACGATTGGATAATGCAGACCACAGCTCCCAAATGCTGGCATCGAATGCCACTCCGGCCGTGAGTGCGCAGCAGGTTTCTCGTTGCCGACAGAACGTTTGCACATGCCATGCTGTAAGATTGACCAGGTTGTGGTGCTCGACCATGACGCCCTTTGGGGTTCCGGTTGAGCCGGAGGTGTAGATCACATAAGCGAGATGGCGTGAGGTCAGGCCAAGGGCGCGCGGCTCGGGATCGCAAGCGGGCAGTTCGGCCCAAGCCGGGGTCGCCGTCTCCAGATCGACCACGCTCACATCGACAAGCGCCTCGGGGCCGAGCGCGGCGCGGCCGGCCGCATCGGCCAGCAGCAGCCGCGGCGCCGCATCCTCGACAACCTGCCGCAGCCGCGCGCAGGGATAGGCCGGGTCCAGCGGCAGATAGGCGCCGCCCGCCTTGAGGATCGCCAAGACACCCACCACCATCGCCGGGCTGCGCTCCAGGCAGATCGCCACCGGCTGGTCCGGCCTCACCCCGAGCGCGATCAGATGATGCGCCAGCCGGTTGGCTCGCGCGTTGAGCTCGCCATAGCTCAGGCGCTCGTCCTCATGGACTACCGCCAAAGC
>NZ_JAMYSV010000078.1:0-976 GCF_040322115.1 Mesorhizobium sp. M0195
AGCAGGCCGAACAGGGCGTCGACTATTTCACCATCCATGCGGGCGTGCGGCTGCACTACATCCCGCTGACCGTTGACCGGGTCACGGGCATCGTCTCGCGCGGTGGCTCGATCATGGCCAAATGGTGCCTGCACCATCACCGGGAAAGCTTCCTCTACGAACATTTCGCCGAGATCTGCGACATTTGCCGCGGCTATGACGTGTCCTTTTCGCTGGGCGACGGCCTTCGTCCCGGCTCGATCGCCGACGCCAATGACGCAGCACAATTCGCCGAGCTGGAGACGCTCGGCGAGCTGACACAGATCGCCTGGGCGAAGGATTGCCAGGTAATGATCGAAGGCCCCGGCCACGTGCCGATGCACAAGATCAAGGAGAACATGGACAAGCAGCTCGCCGTCTGCGGCGAGGCGCCGTTCTATACGCTTGGGCCGCTGACGACCGACATCGCGCCGGGCTACGACCACATCACCTCAGGCATCGGCGCGGCGATGATCGGTTGGTTCGGCACCGCCATGCTCTGCTACGTCACGCCCAAGGAGCATCTCGGCCTTCCCGATCGCAACGACGTCAAGATCGGCGTGATCACCTACAAGATAGCCGCCCATGCCGCCGACCTGGCAAAAGGTCATCCGGCGGCGAAAGTCAGGGATGATGCCCTTTCCCGCGCGCGCTTCGAATTCCGCTGGGAGGACCAGTTCAACCTGTCGCTCGATCCCGAAACCGCGCGGTCCTTCCACGATCAGACCTTGCCCAAGGAGGCGCACAAGCTGGCGCATTTCTGCTCGATGTGCGGGCCGAAATTCTGCTCGATGCGTATTTCCCACGACATCCGCGCCGAGGCGCAGAAGGAGGGCATGGCGGCGATGGCGGCGAAATACCGCGAGGGCGGCGATCTCTACATACCGGCTGACGAGACCGGCGCACCGGCCATGCCACAGGCGCGTGCGCCATCATGAGGGTGCTGGTCAAAGGGGCC
>NZ_JAMYSV010000079.1:0-924 GCF_040322115.1 Mesorhizobium sp. M0195
AGCGTCGAGGCTAGCCGATCGACCTGCTCGCGCTTAAGGGCTCTCGATCCAGATCGCTTGGAGGTATGGCAATGGATGTCACAACGCAACTCATTAGGCATGTTCTCAATTCCAATCTGGAGGCGATACCTGAGCAAGCGATAGAACGTGCGAAGCTCTCAATCCTTGACACCATAGCGTGCGCGATCGGCGGATCGAATGATCCTATCGCCCACTTCTCTCGCGACTTGGGTGCGTTGTCGGGCGGCAAGCCAGAATGTACGGTTTGGATTTCCGGAGAGAAGCTCCCCGCCAGCTTGGCGGCCCTGGTCAATGCGACGACGGCCAGGGCCCTTGATTTTGATGAGACATATGAGCTCTGTATCAACGGCTGCCACGCAAGCGCCTATGATGTGCCGCCGGCGCTAGCACTCGCCGAACGTGACCCTTCCATTACCGGAAGCGAATTGCTCTCCGCAGTCGCGACCGCTATCGATTTGCACGTGCGCCTTGCACGCAGCGTCACGACCAACGCTATAGAGACAGGACGCGACAATATGGTCGCGGTCTGGGGCGCAACTGCAGTCAGTACCAAGTTGCTGAGGCTTGACGAAGAAAAAACCCGAAACGCGTTCGGAATCGCTTATGCGCACGCTGCTGGAGAATTGCAGATGTACGAAGAGGCTGCTCACACAGTCTCGCTGCAGCAGGGGTTGCGGGCACGTGCTGGACTGGAGTCAGCGCTATCAGCAATGGTTGGATTCAACGGACCGCGGGAACCGTTCTTTGGGAGGTATGGCTTCTACAAGGCCTTCGAACCCGCCTACGATTTTGATTTGCTAATGGACAAACTCGGGAAGGAGTATGTGAATGCTTCCATTAGCTTCAAGCCGTGGCCGGCCTGTAAATGCGTACATCCTGCGATCGACGGACTTCTTCAATTGC
>NZ_JAMYSV010000080.1:0-906 GCF_040322115.1 Mesorhizobium sp. M0195
CGTCCTGTCCGACAACCCGCACGCGCGCGACAAACTCGAGCCTTCCTCAGATGCTTGCGTCCAATGTCCGACAATGTCGGACACTAGTCATCTTAGTAGCGCCACTTAATTGTTTTGGCGTGATTTTCCTTTGGCACGGCACTTGCACGGTCATGGTGTATCTGGGTCGCGGTTGAGGAGAAATCGTCTCATGACTACCAAAAATCCGGTCAGCTCTAGGTGTGCGTAGACGCAGTTTGCCAACTTCATAGGATCCGAGTCCTCTCGCTTTGAGAGGCGGCTCAGCTTCGAAGACATGCACTCAGGCGCGCAGGATGGATTCATCAATCAAACGATGGGTGCTTTTTGATCAGCTTGATCATTCTGGCGAATAAGCCGTGAAAATGCGTGAGCCCTTGGGCCTCAATGATGTCGTCGCTCTGAGACTGGTGTGGTCCTCAGCTCGCCGATAGTCCTACGCAGGGTTCGATGTTGGATCACAGATCGCAATGTTCAGTTATGAAATTTTTGAACGAAGTCTCGAGCACGTTTCCCTCGGCAGTCTCGCTGGCGTCTGGCAGACCGAGTGAGCGGTTCTTCGACAAGCTCGACCCCCAGGTGCTGTTGAATGCACTAGTAGTATATGAACGCTATTCAGCTGGCGGTCACGGGGGCGGGCAATTATTGTCGCACTTGCTGCAGTATGGACGAACCGCCGGCATTATCGGCGAGCTCGTTGCGCAACAGGTCCGGTCTGATGAGGGGGTTCCCGCGAGGGCGGATCGCGTACTGATCACCTCAGGATGCCAGGAAGCGCTCGCACTCTGCCTCCCGGCGCTGTGCCCTGAAGCTGCCGATGTGCTCCTAGTCTGCAATCCCACGTATATTGGTGCGACCGGTGCAGCTAAGGCCGCAAGGGTCGCCGTT
>NZ_JAMYSV010000081.1:0-898 GCF_040322115.1 Mesorhizobium sp. M0195
TCACACCGAGCCCGATCAGATGATGCGCCAGCCGGTTGGCTCGCGCGTTGAGCTCGCCATAGCTCAGGCGCTCGTCCTCATGGACTACCGCCAAAGCCTCCGGCGCCTGGCGCACCTGCGCCTCGAACAGCTCGTGGACGCACCGCTGCGACGGATAGGCCGCCGCCGTCCGGTTCAGATCCTCCAGCAGATAGGTGCGCTCGGCGGCCGGCAGGATATCCAGCTCCCGCACCGGCCTGTCGGGCGCCCGCTCCAGCGCCTCCGCCAATTGCTCGAGCACGTGCTGCATGTAGCCGCAGACCCGATCCGCAGACACCGGCTCCACCACCTGCGCCGTCAGGCCGAGCGCCTCGCCATAATCCTCCACCGACAGGGTCAGCGGATAGTTGGTGCGCTCCTCCCCGCCCAGCCATTCCACCCCGGACAGACCATCATCCGTGCCGGAGCCGGCCATGGCCGCCGGCGTGTTGTGACGGTAGTTCAACAGCGCACCGAACAGCGGCGCCGGCGCCGCAACGCCGCTGCAGCGTTGCGCCAGCGCCAGCGAGGCATGCTCGTGCGCCAGCAGCTCGGAAAGCCGCGCATGCGTGGTCCGCACGCTCGCCGCGACCCCGGTTCCGTCCAGGTCAAGCCGCACAGGCAGGGTGTTGATGAACAGGCCCAGCGCCCGGTCGGCGCCCGCACCCGCATGCATGCGGCCGAACAGCACCGTGCCGAACACCACCTGCTCTCGCCCGCTGCTGCGCGCCACCACCTGACCCCAAGCCAGATGGCACAGGCTGGCCAGGCTCACCCCCAGCCGCCGCGCCTGCTCCCGCAGCCGATCGTTGAGCGCCTGCGGCAGCATCCGCCGCGCCTCGCCGACCCCGCTGCCGTCGCCGCGCACCTCGCCCAGCCC
>NZ_JAMYSV010000082.1:0-896 GCF_040322115.1 Mesorhizobium sp. M0195
CATCTCGTCAACATGACCAAGCGCGGCGCCGACCAGATCGGCGGCGCCGACTACACCTTCGACTGCACCGGCAACACCAAGGTCATGCGGCAGGCGCTTGAAGCGTCGCATCGCGGCTGGGGCAAGTCGGTCGTCATCGGCGTTGCCGGCGCCGGCCAGGAGATCTCGACGCGGCCGTTCCAGCTGGTCACCGGCCGCACCTGGATGGGCACCGCCTTCGGCGGCGCGCGCGGCCGCACCGACGTGCCGAAGATCGTCGACTGGTACATGGCCGGCAAGATCGAGATCGATCCGATGATCACCCACACGCTGAAGCTCGAGGACATCAACAAGGGCTTTGACCTGATGCATGAAGGCAAGTCGATCAGGAGCGTGGTGGTTTACTGAGGAGGAGAAAGCCGCCGGCTAACCAGCCAACGGCCGAAAAATGCATGTTCAACACGGGAGGAGACAAAAATGCCGGAAAAACTGCATCCTAAAATCGACAATGGATTGCCACGGGAAAAGCCCGATTTTGCCGGCGGCACGCTGGTCTGCGCCTGCACCAGCAACCCGGTCAAGGTGAAGGTCAAGGGCCAGATCGCCCACAACCATGCCTGCGGCTGCACCAAATGCTGGAAGCCGGAAGGCGCGCTGTTCTCGGTCGTGGCGGTTGCCGGTACAAACGACGTGACGGTGACCGAAAACGGCGACAAGCTGAAGGTGGTCGATCCGGGCGCGCTGATCCTGCGCCATGCCTGCACCGGCTGCGGCGTCCACATGCACGGCCCGGTCGAGCGCGACCACGCTTTCAAGGGGCTGTCCTTCATCCATCCGGAACGCTTCCAGGAGGATGGCTGGTCGCCTCCGGGCTTCACCGCCTTTGTCTCGTCGATCATTGAATCCGGTGTCGATCC
>NZ_JAMYSV010000083.1:0-893 GCF_040322115.1 Mesorhizobium sp. M0195
TGCAGGTTGGAGAGCTTCTTCTCGTGGAGCAGGATGTAGGCGTCTTCCAGATCCGCAACCATCTTTTCGGCGTTGGTGACGAAGTAGGGCGAGAGATAGCCGCGGTCGAACTGCATGCCTTCGACGACTTCGAGCTCGGTCTCGGCGGTCTTGGCTTCCTCGACCGTGATGACGCCCTCATTGCCGACCTTCTGCATCGCTTCCGCGATCATCGAGCCGACCGAAACGTCGCCATTGCCGGCGATGGTGCCGACCTGGGCAACCTCTTCCGAGGTCTTGATCTTCTTGGCGTTCTTGATCAGCGTTGCGACGACGTCGGCGACGGCGAGGTCGATGCCGCGCTTGAGGTCCATCGGGTTCATACCGGCGGCAACCGCCTTGTGGCCTTCCTGGACGATCGACTGTGCCAGAACGGTCGCGGTCGTAGTGCCGTCGCCGGCGATGTCGTTGGTCTTCGAAGCAACTTCGCGAACCATCTGCGCGCCCATGTTCTCGAACTTGTCTTCAAGCTCGATTTCCTTGGCGACGGTGACGCCGTCCTTGGTGATGCGCGGTGCGCCGAACGACTTGTCGATGACGACGTTGCGGCCCTTGGGGCCGAGCGTGACCTTCACCGCGTCGGCGAGGATGTTGACGCCGCGCAGCATGCGCTCGCGAGCGTCGCGGGAGAATTTTACGTCTTTGGCAGCCATTTTTTACTCCTGGGCATTTCGCCCGAAATTCAGATTGGATGGTGCGGATGAAAGGCGGCGGCGTGTCAGCCGATGACGCCCATGATGTCCGCTTCCTTCATGATCAGAAGGTCTTCGCCATTGAGCTTGACTTCGGTGCCCGACCACTTGCCGAACAGGATGCGGTCGCCGGCCTTGACGTCCAGCGGGACGAGCTTGCCG
>NZ_JAMYSV010000084.1:0-891 GCF_040322115.1 Mesorhizobium sp. M0195
GCGCAGACAGTTGCACCCTGGACCATCAGCGCCGGAATGGTGCTCGGCAGGATATGACGCCACAGCACCTTCGGCAGGCGCGCGCCGCCGCAGAGCGCGGCCTCCACATAGGGACGCTCGCGAACACCCAGAACCACCGAGCGAACCAGCCGCGCGACCGCCGGCGTCTCGGGAATCGCAATGGCGACGATGAGGATACCGAACCCCGGGCCCGTCAGAGAAATAAGGGCAATGGCCAGCAGAATCGTCGGGATCGACATCAAGCCATCCATGACCCGCATGACGAAATTGTCGAAGCTGCGGCTGTAGCCGGCTACAACACCGATCAGAAGCCCGGCAAGAGCCGCGCACGCCGCTGATGTCAGCCCGACCATGAGAGAGATGCGGGCGCCGAAGATCGTTCGCGCAAACACGTCCCGGCCCAGATTGTCGCTCCCGAACCACATCTCGGCGGACGGCGGCTGGAGGCGCTTGAACGGATCCATGTTCACCGGATCGCCGACGTAGAGCGGGGCGGCGAGCGCCAGAACGATCAGGAGCACCAACAGGCCGCCGCCGACCAAGACCAGCGGGTGCCGCCTTGCCAGACGCGGAAGGTCAGATAGTCGCAGCCGACCGATCGGCGCGGCGTCAACCGATGCGGAGAGGAGGGTCATATCAGTACCGGATGCGGGGATCGATCAGCGTATAGGCAAGATCGACCGCGAGATTGATAAGGACGTACAGACCCGAAGTCAGGATGAGCACGCTCTGGATGATGGGATAGTCACGATTGTTGATCGCATCCACGACCAGACGACCGATACCGGGGATGTTGAACACCGTTTCCGTGAGGACAACCCCGCCGATCAGATAGGCGAAGCTTATGCCGATCACAGTCAGGATCGGGAC
>NZ_JAMYSV010000085.1:0-824 GCF_040322115.1 Mesorhizobium sp. M0195
ACTTCTTCGAGCTGGGTGGCCACTCGCTGCTGGCCGTGCAGCTCTCGAGCCGGCTGTCGCGGGCTGTTGGCGTCGAACTGCCGCTGACGAGGCTGTTCGCCAGACCGGTGCTTGCCGATCTGGCCGAAAGCATCGTCGAGGTGTTGAGCCGCTCCGGTCCGCAAGACCTGCCGGCGATTGCGACGGTGTCGCGCAATGAGCCGCTTGTGCTGTCGTTTGCGCAGCAGCGGATATGGTTTTTGGCGCAGCTGGACGAGGGCAGCACCAACTATCACATTCCACTGGCCTTGCGGCTGCGTGGTGTGCTCGACCGCGGCGCCTGGCAGCGCAGCCTTGACCGTCTGTTTGCGCGTCATGAGGCGCTGCGCAGCGTCTTTGTCGCACCGGAGGGCAAGCCCTGGGTTGAGGTTCTGCCGCCGGATGCGGGACTGCCGGTGGCCGAGCACGATCTGCGGGACAGGCCGGATGCTGAGGCTGCGCTTTTGGATCTGTGCCATGAAGAGGCGCGCACGCCGTTCGATGTTGCGCGCGGGCCGCTGATCCGCGGGCGTCTGATCCGGATGTCGGATGAGCAACACGTCTTCCTGCTGACCCAGCATCATATCGTCTCGGACGGCTGGTCGATGGGCGTGCTGGTGCGTGAACTCAGTCAGCTTTACCGGGCGTTCGAGGCTGGACAGGACGATCCTTTGCCGCCGCTGGCGATCCAGTACCCGGATTATGCCGCCTGGCAACGGCGGTGGCTGTCGGGGGAACGGCTGCAGAGCCAGGCGCAGTATTGGCGCGACACCCTGTCTGACGCTCCGGCCCGTCTTGCGCTGCCG
>NZ_JAMYSV010000086.1:0-795 GCF_040322115.1 Mesorhizobium sp. M0195
GCCTTGCGTTGCAGAGGCAGTCGAACTCGCCGTCCTACAATTGCGCCGGAATGGTCGGAGGGCCCGCGCTCTATACCTCATTCCCGATTTTGACAATCCGACCGGGCGCGTCCTCGATAAGGCCTCACGATGCGATATCCTTCAAGTGTGCGCAAGAAATCGGATTATCGTTCTGGAGGACAATCCATATCGGCTATTTCGGTATGAAGGTGATGAGATCCCTCCGATGGCCGCTTTGGATGAGGCAGGAAGTGTTATTTACCTGTCCACATTCTCCAAGACCTTGAGCCCAGCTCTCCGCGTGGGAGCTGCGATACTGCCCGATACAATATTTGGAGACGCGCGCGCTTGCCGGGCACTTTGGGAAAACCTGGTCCAGCTCAAGAGTTTCATTACCCTCAATACAAGCCATATTACACAAGCGATTGTGGCGGGACTCTTGATCGAGCAGGCAGCAAGCTTGCGTGGTTGGATTCGCCCCGCGCTGGATTGGTATCGTGCAAATCGCGACGTCATGTTGCGTCAGCTGGACAGTGTGTTTTCGCCTTTCCCGGAGCAGATTCGATGGAATCGACCCTCTGGCGGCTTCTTCCTGTCTCTTGATCTTCCTTTCCGGTTTGGCGCGGACAGCGCGGACGAGTGTGCAAGGTGTGACAATGTCATTGTTATGCCGATGAGCTTCTTTGCATTGGATAACTCTCAAGACTGCCGGATTCGATTAGCATTCAGCGCGGTTACTCCCGAGCAAATCCGAACCAGTGTGACAGGTTTAGGCCGCTATGTGGCGCGGCGGTT
>NZ_JAMYSV010000087.1:0-795 GCF_040322115.1 Mesorhizobium sp. M0195
GCTCGTGGATGCAAAGATCCGACGGATAGTCCGCGTCCGTCCGGTTCAGCTCCTCCAAAAGGTAGGTCCGCTCCTCGGGCGACAGCAGCTCGATGCGGCCGACCGGCTGCCCGGCATCGGCAACCATCGCCCGCAGCAGCGCCAGCAGATAACCACGCTGCCGCTCGATCGTCGCTTCGTCGAACAGCGCCGTGGCATAGTGCAGCGATCCGGCGATCTGATCGCCACGCTCGCCCAGGCTCAGCTCCAGATCGAACTTGACCTGATCATACCCCTCCCCGGCAGCCTCCACACTCAGCCCCGGCAGGTCCAATGACTCGACCGCATTGTTCTCCCAGGCCAGCATCACCTGGAACAACGGCGTGTGATCAAGATGCCGGGGCGGCTGCGCGATCTCGACGACCTGCTCGAACGGCAGGTTCTGATGCTCCTGCGCGGCCAGCGCCGTGCGCCGCGTCCGCTCCAGAAGCTGCGCCAGGCTCGGCGCGCCCGACAGGTCGACCCGCAGCGCCAGCGTGTTGACGAAGAAGCCGATCAGCTCTTCGATCTCGCGCCGGCCGCGATTGGCGCTCGGCACGCCGATCACGACGTCGTCCTGCCCCGACAGGCGCGACAGCACCGCCGCCCAGGCCGCCAGCACCGTCATGAACAACGTCGTGCCATGCTGCCGGCTCAGCCGCTTCAGCCGCCGCGTCAGATCCGCATCGATAACGATCGGCACAGCGGCCCCGGCATACGACTGCTGGGCCGGCCGCGGCCGGTCCGTCGGCAGCGCAAGACGGGCCGGAGCGTCAG
>NZ_JAMYSV010000088.1:0-794 GCF_040322115.1 Mesorhizobium sp. M0195
AGGGATACTATGAGCTCGGCGCGCAGATCGCGCATCTGCCGCCGGCGCGCTGATCCCGTCGCGGGCGCCACTGCCGGATGTTTAGATAGATAACGGTGTCTCCTTGGTTTCAGATCGAGCGCCAGTTCCGGCGGTTGAAAACCGGAACTTTCTTGATCGGTTTCTTCCCAAGGCCGCACCGGCAACACTATTCCCGCAGCTGCGACCAGCAACAGGGCTATTGCGGCGCCTTCCAAAGCCCATGTCAGAGAGTACTCCTGTGCGACAGAACCCCAGATCCAGCTGCTCGCAGCCATACCGCCGGCGCTCAAGGCGTAGTAGATAGAGAGCGTGCGGCCAACAACCCACCTTGGGCTTGCCAGCTGCACCGACACGTCAATGCCCGTCCAGGTGATGAGCCAACCCGCTCCGCCGAGTGCCAGCGAAATCGCCGCCACAGCGACCGACGATGTAAGGGCCAGCGAGAGGCAACAGACCGCACAAGCGACAGAGGCGAAGGCCACCAGCCTGTTTTGAGACGTGATCCGCCTCAGGAAGCCGTTGTGGCATCCACACGAGCGTCATGTATCTGGCGCGCTGCACGGCCCATTCGTCGTTCTGTTCGAGCAAGATCGCGCCAACCAGGCGGACGATGGCGTCATCATTTGGGAAGATGCCGATGACCTCGGTGCGCCGCTTGATCTCGCCGTTGAGGCGCTCGATCGGGTTGGTAACCGGTATGATCATGACGGTGCCATCCGATCCCCGCTGGAGATGAGCGATTTTCGGCGTATGGTGCGACCATCCGGGACAGG
>NZ_JAMYSV010000089.1:0-749 GCF_040322115.1 Mesorhizobium sp. M0195
GCGAAGGGCTGCTGGAGAAGCTGTTTGGCGAACTGGACCGGCAGTTGGAGAAAGCCGGTGTTATCCTGAAGCGGGGAACGATGCTGGATGCCACGCTGATCAATGCGGTTTCATTGCCCCCGACGGACGAGCGGACTTCGAAGGATACGGATGCCCGGCTCACCGCGCGAAAGGGCAAGGGCGGCTTCACCTTTGGCTACAAAGCCCATGTCGGGGTGGATGAGGGCTCTGGCCTGATCCGCACGGTGATTACCACGCCAGCCAACGTCAACGACACGGTGATGGCCGATAACTTGATCTGCGGCGACGAGAAGACGGTGTGGGCGGACGCCGCCTACGACACCCATGCCCGCCGCGCCCGGCTCAAGGCCGAGGGCAAGAAGGTGCGCATCGCGCGCCGCCCCAACAAGCACCATGCGCTGCCGCCGCGGCTCAAACATTACAACCGCCTGATCGCCAGACGGCGAGCGGCGGTGGAGACCACTTTCGCCACGCTCAAGAACCGCATGAAGCTGACCAATATCCGCTATGTCGGACTGGCGAAGGCCACCGCCCAGGTGACATTGGCGGCGATCGCCTTCAACATGCGCCGATGGGCCGCCATCACGGGATAGGTGCGCCCGCAGCCCGGCCGCCCGGGCCGAAACCGCCGCCGAAACCCCAAACAAGGGGGCGGAGCTCACAAAGACGAGCGAAATCCCTGCGATCCCGCCCCATCCAAACATCCCCGGTTACTGCGCAACAGGCCC
>NZ_JAMYSV010000090.1:0-697 GCF_040322115.1 Mesorhizobium sp. M0195
CTGGGGCTCACCCCCCGCCAGCTCGCCTACATCATCTACACCTCGGGCTCCACCGGGACGCCCAAGGGCGTCATGGTCGAGCATCGCGGAGTGGTCAATCTTACAGCATGGCATGTGCAAACGTTTTGTCCGCAACCAGAAACCTGCTGCACACTCACGGCTGCAGTGGCTTTTGACGCCAGCACCTGGGAGCTATGGTCCGCATTATGCAATCGTAGCACATTGCTGCTCCCGCCCAGGGCGGCAGCAGGAGATTCCTCGCGTCTGTTGCAATGGTGGCGTGATCAACCACTGGACGCCGCCTTTCTAGCCACACCGCTGGCTATAACCGCATTGCAAGACGAGCTGGTAAATCCAAAATTGGGACATTTGCTGATCGGCGGTGATCGTCTCCAGCGTGTTCCTTCCCGGATACCGTCTCCTCTCAAGTTGATAAACAACTATGGCCCTACGGAAGTCACCGTTGTGGCAACGTCGGGACGACTTCTCAGTGACAACGCCGTGCCGCATATTGGCCGTCCGATTGCGAACACGCGGATCTACCTGCTGGACGCTCATGGTGGGCCGGTGCCGTTCGGGGCGGTGGGCGAGCTCTATATCGGCGGGGCGGGGGTTGCGCGTGGCTACCTGAACCGGCCGGAGCTGACGGCCGAGCGGTTCATCGCCAGCCCGTTTGTGGAGGGCGACCGGCTGTACC
>NZ_JAMYSV010000091.1:0-661 GCF_040322115.1 Mesorhizobium sp. M0195
TGGAGCTTTGGCACGTGGAGATGCTGCTGCGCGGCTTCTATGTGGCGCCACGCGGCCTTCTCTCTCTCTCGCTCCCCTTCGGTGACGTCGAAGCGAAAGGCTTTCTGGAGGCATTTAGCGACTTTTTGGCTGTTCATCGCTCCCTCTTGCCTACACGCACCAGCTAAACCGCTGATTCTGAATGACGGCCCGTGAGCAGATGACGCTAAAAGTTTTCACGCTAAATGGCGCCGCATCTCAACAGATTGGCGGATTGAGGATTCTTGTGCAGTTCGATTTATAACCCAGTTTACCCGTAGAAGAGAAGCGCCATGCGTAAGCCGCGTCCAATCGTATTGTGCGTGCCTGTCGTTGCGGTGTAGGATCGGGCCAGCCGGTTATAAGCGGCGTATCCGTCGACCTGCAGGTTGCCGCGATAGCCGTCCAGATGGCGGGCGACACATTCGCCGGCGCGGCTGTCTTCGAAGCGGTAGGCGACGATGGGCGGTCCGCTGCCGCCGAACGGCCGATCATCGCGCTTATGTAGATTTCTACATAAGCGCGATTATGCGCACCCGATGATTATGCGCAGCTCACCGGGACAGGAGCGTGTAACCATCGGTTTCCCGAACGATTTCCAACTGGTGAACTGCGCATAATTTTTAAAGGCTCAACAGGAACT
>NZ_JAMYSV010000092.1:0-654 GCF_040322115.1 Mesorhizobium sp. M0195
GCGCGGTCGAGACGGCGCTGGCGCAGATCTGGGCGGAGCTTCTCGGTCTCGAGCGGGTCGGACGCCACGACAACTTCTTCGAGCTCGGCGGCCATTCGCTCCTGGCGGTGCAGTTGCTCAGTCGAGCATTAGATCTTGGGCTGAACTTTAGCGCCGCTGACCTCTTCCAAGCCCCTGTTCTGAAGGAACTTGCATCGAAGATTCATTTGGAGCCACAGTCCAGGAGTCGCGGAGTGATTTCCATTCGACCAACCGGATCGCAGCCACCGCTCTTCTTTGTCCCCACAGGTTTTGGCGATTGTTCCTACGTCCTCAGGTTGGTGGAGGAAATGGACGTAGACTGTCCCGTCTACGCTCTGCCATGGCCCCCCTTCAATAACCGTTGTCCACCAATTCTTGAGGCGATAGCCGCGGAGACCCTCGTGGCGATTAGAAAGATCCAGCCGCAGGGTCCGTATCGTTTCGCTGGATACTCATCAGGCGGGATCTTGGCTTACGCCCAAGCCCAGCTCTTACTGGGTCTCGATGAAGCTATCTCTTTCATGGCGTTGATCGATGTTACGTTACCTGCAAACGTGACAAAGATATCACCCATCCAAATGGTACGAGACGTCGTGCTCGATTCTTTTGAACCCTTAGATGATGAGAGCTTCG
>NZ_JAMYSV010000093.1:0-648 GCF_040322115.1 Mesorhizobium sp. M0195
GCGGCAATCGCTGCGCCAGCGAGGCCGCGCACATAGGCGAGCGGCTGGATCGTCCCGGCACGGAGGTCGAGGAGGCCTGCGGGGAAGGCCGAGGTGCCTGTCTTGGCACGGGTCTCCCCGGCATCGAGGATGTGCACCGGGGCGCCGAGCGCCTGCCACTGCCGGGCTCGCTCCACGATCTCGGCGACGCCCTTCTTATCGGCTCCGCAGTGGATCGTGCCGACCCGCTTCAGCTCGCACCGCAAGTTGTGCTTGTCGACAATCTCGAAGACGGTGCGTGGGGAATCGCGCAGCAAATTAAGCAAACGTCCGCCATAGACCGGACCGAGCGTCTCCTTGAGCGCCGAGGGCATCACCCAGAGGCCCGCATTCACCAACCCGGTGCTCCGCCCGGCGGCGCCAAAACCAATCTCGGCTGCCTCGATCACGACAGCGTCCAGGCCCCGTTCGGCCAGGTGCAGCGCAGTGGACAACCCGGTGTAGCCGGCGCCGACGATCGCTACATCGGCAACGAGGTCGCCCCCCAGCCTCTCCGTTGCAGGCGGCGGCGGAGCTGTCCGCTCCCAAAGCCCATGCGACCGACGATTGTTCAGCATTCTTTCCCCCCACCCTCTCATCTTCAAAGTTCCCTGCCCTAGCAGCAACACG
>NZ_JAMYSV010000094.1:0-647 GCF_040322115.1 Mesorhizobium sp. M0195
TGCGACGCGGAGTATTGCGCGCCAAATCGGCCTTGATCCGTTCGTCTTCGAGGTCGCTGGCGCGGATCTGGTAGGGCGCGCCGCGCATGACCTGCTCGGCCGGCAAGAGGCCATCCCTGATGAACCGGCGGATTTTGACGTGCGACACGCCGAGCTTCGCGGCCGCATCCGACATGGTGAGCCACTCGCCATTCTTGTCGGAAGAGCGATAGCCGCTGATCTTATGCACCGTGCGCAGCGATTGGACGCGACGCGCGGTCCAGGTCTTTCCCTGACCGGTCTGCATGCCCATGCGGTTGAGTGTGGCAGCGATTTCGGCATCCGACCACCGGGTTGCCATGGATCGCATGATCGCCAGAGCCTCCTCAGGCGTACGCTGGCCATGCTCTCCGGATTTGGGCTTGCGAACCCGTACCTGCGAGTGCTGGCCTCCGTGCCAGTGGATGGTCAAGATCACGTCGCGCGCATCGTCATCGACATCGGCCACGATGTCCTTGATGAGCGCGCGCAGCAGTTGCTGACGACAGCGCATGTCGACACTCGGCGCGTTCCAGGTGGCCTCGAGATTCTGGGCGAGGCCCGTGAAGTCCGGAACCGCGTCGACAGGCTCCACACGCTGGACTTCGCTCAGCCGGGCCTCGCAGGTC
>NZ_JAMYSV010000095.1:0-645 GCF_040322115.1 Mesorhizobium sp. M0195
AGACGGCGCTGGCACAGATCTGGGCGGAGCTTCTCGGTGTCGAGCGGGTCGGGCGCCACGACAACTTCTTCGAACTGGGCGGCCATTCGCTCCTGGCGGTGCAGTTGCTCAGTCGAGCATTAGATCTTGGGCTGGACTTTAGCGCCGCTGACCTCTTCCAAGCCCCTGTTCTGAAGGAACTTGCATCGAAGATTCATTTGGAGCCACAGCCCAGGAGTCGCGGAGTGATTTCCATTCGACCAACCGGATCGCAGCCACCGCTCTTCTTTGTCCCCACAGGTTTTGGAGATTGTTCCTATGTCGTCGGTCTGGTGGAGGAAATGGACGTAGACTGTCCCGTCTACGCTTTACCATGGCCGTCTTTCGATGAAGTTCGTCCACTGACCCTTGAAGCGATAGCTGATCAGGTCATCCTCGCGATCAAAGAAATTCAACCGCAGGGACCATATCGCTTCGCTGGATACTCATCAGGCGGAATCTTGGCTTACGCAATCGCCCAGCGCTTGCTGAGTCTCGATGACGCTGTGTCGTTCATCGCTCTCATCGATGTTACGCTACCCGCAAACGTGACAAAGATATCACCCATCCAAATGGTACGAGACGTCGTGCTCGATTCTTTTGAACCCTTAGATGATGAGAGCTTCG
>NZ_JAMYSV010000096.1:0-642 GCF_040322115.1 Mesorhizobium sp. M0195
CCAAAGCCCATGCGACCGACGATTGTTCAGCATTCTTTCCCCCCACCCTCTCATCTTCAAAGTTCCCTGCCCTAGCAGCAACACGCAACGGCTTTAAGGAGGGCACCTTGCCGCCATGTCTAAGGCGGAGTGAGATCGGTTGAAGCCCCCCGACACTGGCTAACTGTCCGCAGACACTCAGACCGGCCCGGCAGGAGACTGAGCTCGTTGCCGGGCCGGTGCGCCTTGGGAGGAGGCGTAGTCGCGAATCCTTTGCAAAAGTTCTGAATCACCCGCATCGGCTTACCCAATGAGAGGATCGGACCGCTCATAGCGCACCTGGTAACTGTAGCGCATCTAAGTGGCCGGTTTACGCGAATCATCCTCCATCCACGCAGGAGATCGGCGTTGTACGGTGCAATGTGCATAAAAGCGGTGATACGCCGGCGCGCAGATTCCTTCACGGTGATTAAGTGGGGACTGAATGGGCTGTTTCCGATGACCTCAGGAAGCAACGACGCCGGCAGCAAAGCCGTTGTCTCGTCACCGAACTTGAGGCGTGGATGGGTCGCGTCCCTACAGGTGGTGTAGCTCGGCGGTAGCGAAGCCGCTTGCGAGCGCGCCCTCGATAGCGCTGTAGCGAGCGAGCGGCTTTGCGGTGGT
>NZ_JAMYSV010000097.1:0-642 GCF_040322115.1 Mesorhizobium sp. M0195
GAATGCGGATGAACTCGCTGCGATTATCTTGGAGCCAATGTTGGGAGCCGGAGGCTGCATTGTCGCCAAGCCAACATTCCTTCCGCGTATCCGCGATTTGGCTGACGAACTCCGTGTCATCTTGATCTTCGACGAGGTGCAAACGTCACGTCTAGGCTATAGAGCGTTGCACGGTGAACTCGGAATCCGTCCCGATATGGTCACGCTTGGAAAGTATCTCGGCGGCGGCGCAAGCTTCGGCGCTTTCGGCGGTAAGGCTTCGATCATGGATCGCTTTGATCCTGCACGTGCCAATTCGTTGTCACATAGCGGCACCTTCAACAACAACGTTCTAAGCATGGCTGCGGGATTGGCTGGCTTCACAAAAGTTCTGACTGAAGAAGCAAGCCGAAAAGTGAATGCCACAGGCGACTGGTTGCGAAGCGAGATGAACGCAGCTCTCGAGCGGCATGCGGTTGCTGCCACAGTACTCGGCCAAGGATCGCTGATGAATCTGCATTTTGTAGAGGGCGTGGTTGAGACACCGGCGCAACTTAAGGAAAGAGACGTACGCTGGCTGGAGCTTTGGCACGTGGAGATGCTGCTGCGCGGCTTCTATGTGGCGCCACGCGGCCTTCTCTCTCTCTCGCTCCCCTTCGGTGA
>NZ_JAMYSV010000098.1:0-639 GCF_040322115.1 Mesorhizobium sp. M0195
TCAACAATGGCTATGCGCAGTTCAGCTCGAGTGATCGTGTGGCGTGGGTGGGCAATCCCGCGTTTGATATCAGTACCCTGGAAGTATGGGCACCGCTGCTACACGGTGGCTGCATCATTGCATTGGATGCCACGACCGTCATAAATCCTTCAAATTTTGCCAAGTCACTTGAACAGCAACGGGTGACAACCCTTTTTCTAACAACAGCGTTATTCAACCAATATACGTCATCGATCGCTCCGACGTTAGCACAACTTAAGTACCTCCTCTGTGGAGGCGAGGTCAGTGACGTTCCCTCATTTTTGAGATTGCTGAGAGAAGAAGGTCCTGTACGCCTCATTCACTGCTACGGTCCGACCGAGACAACGACCTTCGCGACAGTCTGCGAGATCGCCCAATCTGTCGGGGGGCTGGCCTCCATCCCGATCGGGCGCCCGATTGCGAACACGCGGGTGTACCTGCTGGACGGTCATGGTGGGCCCGTGCCGTTCGGGGCGGTGGGTGAGCTTTACGTTGGCGGGGCCGGCGTTGCGCGTGGCTACCTGAACCGGCCTGATCTGACGGCGGAGCGGTTCATCGCCAGTCCCTTTGTGGAAGGCGATCGGCTGTATAAGACCGGCGATCTGGCGCGTTATCTGC
>NZ_JAMYSV010000099.1:0-625 GCF_040322115.1 Mesorhizobium sp. M0195
GCAGTTTTTTCATGAAGCTCGATCCCTTCTACCTGATCGTCGACAGCGCTGCCTGGATCGAACGGCTAGTGCCACTCGGCGTCAGGCTGGTGCAGCTGCGCATCAAGGATAGGGACGAGGTCACGCTGCGCTCGGAAATCCGCCGCGCGAACGACGTCTGCGCGGTCCATGGTTGCCAACTGATTGTCAACGACTATTGGCGACTCGCCATTGAGGAAGGCTGCGACTTCGTACATCTCGGCCAAGAGGATTTGGCTGCGGCTGACCTGCTGGCGATTAAGTACGCCGGATTGAAGCTCGGGCTTTCGACCCACGATCATACCGAACTGGAAACGGCGCTAGCGGCCGAGCCGGACTATGTGGCCCTGGGGCCTATTTATCCCACTAGCCTCAAGAAGATGAAATGGGCGCCGCAAGGGCTCGAGCGGATCAGCAAATGGAAGCATCGGGTAGCGCCGATCCCATTGGTCGCCATCGGCGGCCTCAACCCCGACCGGCTCGACAGTGTCTTTGAGGCTGGTGCGGACAGCGCGGCCGTGGTGACCGACATCACGCTCAACGCCGATCCCGAAACGCGCACGCGAGAATGGATCGAAAGGACAGAGAAATGGCGCTGAGGCGAGAA
>NZ_JAMYSV010000100.1:0-623 GCF_040322115.1 Mesorhizobium sp. M0195
CGCATAATCTTTTCTACGCCATCCTCATCGTTGTAGTCGGCAAGCAAGAAAGGAAATGGCAAATTCAGTGGTGAGCCCCCGTTTGCAAAGGCTATCACGCCCCCATGATAGCTGTCTCTGAACACCAGTATCCTGGTTCGGCCCGTGATTGCCCGCGCGGCCGTCAAAGCCATGATATTCGCTTCCGTGCCGGAGTTGCAAAAGCGTACGCGCTCAATCGCCGGGAAGCGGTCAACAATAGCAGCGCCTAACTGTGCCTCATATCGGTTTGGCCCACCGAGCATGACACCGTCCTTGATGGCATCAATCATGGCTTCCGCTATCGTTGGGTCGGAATGTCCGTAGAGTCCCGCAGTGTATTCCGACAAGAGATCCACATATTGATGGCCATCAAGGTCTGTTACATAGCAGCCATTCCCGGACACCAAAGTGAGTGGAAAAGGATTGTACCAAAGGATGGCGCGGGTGTTGCCGCCAGGCAGTGACTGCTTGGCGTCTATATGGCGGGCCAAGCTTTTGGGATTGCGGTCGACAAATCGCTGCCGTGCGTCGTTGAGCACGGAGTCGATATCTGCATTTCGTTTAAACGAGTCCGCAGTGGCTGACATTTGTTGAAAACTCCT
>NZ_JAMYSV010000101.1:0-600 GCF_040322115.1 Mesorhizobium sp. M0195
GCGCCAATACTGCGCCTGGCTCTGCAGCCGTTCCCCCGACAGCCACTGCCGTTGCCAGGCGGCATAATCCGGATATTGGATCGCAAGCGGCGGCAAAGGATCGTCCTGTCCAGCCTCGAACGCCCGGTAAAGCTGACTCAGTTCACGCATCAAGACGCCCATCGACCAGCCGTCGGAGACGATGTGATGCTGGGTCAGCTGGAAGACGTGCTCCTCATCCGCCAGCCGGATCAGACGAGCGCGGATCAGCGGCCCGCGCGACAGATCGAACGGCGTGCGCGCCTCTTCATGGCACAGATCCGAAAGCACAGCCTCAGCATCCGGCCTGTCCCGCAGATCGTGCTCGAGCACCGGCAGCCCCGCATCCGGCGGCAGGACCTCAACCCAGGGCTTGCCCTCCGGCGCGACAAAGACACTGCGCAGCGCCTCATGACGTGCAAACAGACGGTCAAGGCTGCGCTGCCAGGCGACGCGGTCGAGCACCCCCCGCAGCCGCAAGGCCAGCGGAATATGATAGTTGGTGCTGCCCTCGTCGAGCTGCGCCAAAAACCATAGCCGCTGCTGCGCAAACGACAGCACAAGCGGCTCATTGCGCGACAC
>NZ_JAMYSV010000102.1:0-589 GCF_040322115.1 Mesorhizobium sp. M0195
GGCCCCTTTGACCAGCACCCTCATGATGGCGCACGCGCCTGTGGCATGGCCGGTGCGCCGGTCTCGTCAGCCGGTATGTAGAGATTGCCGCCCTCGCGGTATTTCGCCGCCATCGCCGCCATGCCCTCCTTCTGCGCCTCGGCGCGGATGTCGTGGGAAATTCGCATGGAGCAGAATTTCGGCCCGCACATCGAGCAGAAATGCGCCAGCTTGTGCGCCTCTTTGGGCAAGGTCTGATCGTGGAAGGACCGCGCGGTTTCGGGGTCGAGCGACAGGTTGAACTGGTCCTCCCAGCGGAACTCGAAGCGCGCGCGGGAAAGGGCATCATCCCTGAGTTTCGCCGCCGGATGACCCTTCGCCAGATCAGCGGCGTGCGCGGCTATCTTGTAGGTGATGACGCCCGTCTTGACGTCGTTGCGATCGGGAAGGCCGAGATGTTCCTTGGGCGTGACGTAGCAGAGCATGGCGGTGCCGAACCAACCGATCATCGCCGCGCCGATGCCGGAGGTGATGTGGTCGTAGCCCGGCGCGATGTCGGTCGTCAGCGGCCCAAGCGTATAGAACGGCGCCTCGCCGCAGACGGCGAGCT
>NZ_JAMYSV010000103.1:0-572 GCF_040322115.1 Mesorhizobium sp. M0195
TGGCCGCCCAGTTCGAAGAAGTTGTCGTGGCGCCCGACCCGCTCGACACCGAGAAGCTCCGCCCAGATCTGTGCCAGCGCCGTCTCGACCGCGCCCTGCGGCGCCTCATAGGCCGTCCGCGCATAGGCGCCGTCGGCCGGCGCCGGCAGTGCCTTGCGGTCGAGCTTGCCGTTCGGCGTCAGCGGCAGCGCCGCGAGCCGCACGAACGCAGCCGGCACCATGTAGTCCGGCAGCCGCCCGCTCACATGCGCGCGCAAGGCGCCGGCAAGCGCGCCGCCATCGTCCTCGTCCGATCCTGCCTCGGGTCCACACACGACATAGGCGACAAGGTGCTTGTCGCCGGCCCGGTCCTGGCGCGCCACCACCACCGCCTCGCGCACCCAGGCGTGCTCGCAAAGCCGCGCCGCGATCTCGCCCGGCTCGATGCGGAAGCCGCGGATCTTCACCTGGTCGTCGTTGCGGCCCAGAAACTCCAGATTGCCGTCCGGCAGATAACGCGCCAGATCGCCGGTCTTATACAGCCGATCGCCTTCCACAAAGGGACTGGCGATGAACCGCTCCGCCGTCAGATC
>NZ_JAMYSV010000104.1:0-564 GCF_040322115.1 Mesorhizobium sp. M0195
CGGCTATCGCTCTTCCGACAAGAATGGCGAGTGGCTCACCATGTCGGACGCGGCCGCCCGGCTTGGAGTCTCGCACGTCAAAATCCGCCGGTTCATCAGGGATGGCCTCTTGCCTGCCGAGCAGGTCATGCGCGGCGCACCCTACCAGATCCGCGCCAGCGACCTCGAAGACGAACGGATCAAGGCCGATTTGGCGCGCAATACTCCGCATCGCATCCACGACGACAACCAGGAATCGCTGTTTTCCGCCATTTGAAAAGGAGGTGCATAATGAATCGGTCTTCGCGATGCCGCGCAGGGCTCGCTCGGCTGCATTGTTGGATAGGCAGATCCGCCCATCGTCGAGGAACCGGGTGAAGGATGACCAGCGGCGCAGCATGTAGTTGAAGGCCTTGGTCAGGTCGTGCCCGCGCGAGAGCTTGTCGCGCGTCTGGATCATCCAGCGCTCGAGCTCGGTGACCAGCGGCGCGCTCCGCTCTTGGCGCACGGCGTGGCGTTGGGCCGGCGACAGGCCGTTGATCGCGCGCTCGATATCGAACAGGGCATCGATGCGCTTCACGGCTT
>NZ_JAMYSV010000105.1:0-563 GCF_040322115.1 Mesorhizobium sp. M0195
ATGATCGGCTGCACGGTGCGTACGACGAAGGGCAGGCCGATGAAGATCAGCGCAATTACGATGCCAAGCGGCGTGTAGGCGACCTTGATGCCGAGCGGCGTCAGAAGGCTTCCGATCCAGCCGTTCGGTGCGTAGAGCGTGGTCAGCGCAATGCCGGCGACCGCTGTCGGCAGCGCGAAGGGCAGGTCGACCATGGCATCGACGATGCGGCGGCCGGGAAAGCTGTAGCGCACCAGTACCCACGCGACGATCGTGCCGAAGACGACGTTGACAGCGGCGGCAATGAAGGCGGTGCCGAAGCTGATCTCAAGCGCGTTAATGGTGCGGCGGTCGGTGACGATCGCCCAGAAGTCGGTCCAGCCGAGCGCCGCCGAGCGCCAGATCAGCCCGGACAGGGGAATGAGGATGATGAGGGTGAGGTAGGCAAGCGAGAAGCCGAGCGTCAACCCGAAACCCGGAATGACGCTCGGCTGCCTGAATCGCCACCCCGCCTTGGCGGGTGCTGTGGTCATGTCGTCCTGATCTAAATGCTACTGGGCCGGCTTGTAGATCTGGTCGAATAT
>NZ_JAMYSV010000106.1:0-559 GCF_040322115.1 Mesorhizobium sp. M0195
AGGCTCAGCTCCAGATCGAACTTGACCTGATCATACCCCTCCCCGGCAGCTTCCACACTCAGCCCCGGCAGGTCCAATGACCCGACGGCGTTGTTCTGCCAGGCCAACATCACCTGGAACAGCGGCGTGTGATCAAGATGCCGTGGCGGCTGCACGATCTCGACGACCTGCTCGAACGGCAGGTCCTGATGCTCCTGGGCAGCCAAGGCCGTGCGCCGCGTCCGTTCCAGAAGCTCCGACACGCTCGGCTCGCCCGACAGGTCCAGCCGAAGCGCCAGGGTGTTGACGAAGAAGCCGATCAACTCTTCGATCTCGCCCCGGCCTCGATTGGCGCTCGGCACGCCGATCACAAGGTCGTCCTGCCCCGACAGACGCGACAGCACCGCCGCCCAGGCCGCCAGCACCGTCATGAACAACGTCGTGCCATGCTGCCGGCTCAGCCGCTTCAGACCCCGCGTCAGATCCGCATCGATGACGATCGGCACAGCGGCCCCGGCATACGACTGCTGGGCCGGCCGCGGCCGGTCCGTCGGCAGCGCAAGACGGGCCGGAGCGTCAG
>NZ_JAMYSV010000107.1:0-546 GCF_040322115.1 Mesorhizobium sp. M0195
CTGACGGCGGAGCGGTTCATCGCCAGTCCCTTTGTGGAAGGCGATCGGCTGTATAAGACCGGTGACCTGGGGCGTTATCTGCCGGATGGCAATCTGGAGTTCCTGGGCCGCAACGATGACCAGGTGAAGATCCGCGGCTTCCGCATCGAGCCGGGCGAGATCGCGGCGCGGCTTTGCGAGCATGCCTGGGTGCGTGAGGCGGTGGTGGTGGCGCGCCAGGACCGCGCCGGCGACAAGCACCTTGTCGCTTATGTCGTGTGTGGGCCCGAGGCGGGAGCGGAGCAGGACGATGGCGGCGCGCTTGCCGGCGCCTTGCGCGCACATGTGAGCGGGCGGCTGCCGGACTACATGGTGCCAACGGCATTCGTGCGGCTGGCGGCGCTACCGCTGACGCCGAACGGCAAGCTCGACCGCAAGGCGCTGCCGGCGCCGGCCGACGACGCCTATGCGCGGGCGGCCTATGAGGCGCCCCGCGCCGCGATCGAGACGGCGCTGGCCGAGATCTGGGCGGAGCTTCTCGGTGTCGAGCGGGTCGGACGCCACGAC
>NZ_JAMYSV010000108.1:0-542 GCF_040322115.1 Mesorhizobium sp. M0195
GCAAACGTGACAAAGATATCACCCATCCAAATGGTACGAGACGTCGTGCTCGATTCTTTTGAACCCTTAGATGATGAGAGCTTCGAAGTGTTGGAGAAATTTGCTGGACAAAGTTCAATCGCTCAGCTGCTTGAAAAGGGGCAGCAGATTGGGGCAATACCTCTGGATCGTAATCTCCATAACGAT
The DNA here is from genome assembly GCF_040322115.1 of Mesorhizobium sp. M0195. Taxonomy (NCBI): domain Bacteria; kingdom Pseudomonadati; phylum Pseudomonadota; class Alphaproteobacteria; order Hyphomicrobiales; family Phyllobacteriaceae; genus Mesorhizobium; species Mesorhizobium sp. M0195. Next base: position 187 of record NZ_JAMYSV010000108.1, read on the forward strand.
GTTTTGATGTATGAAAGGACCGCCCGGTTTCACGAGGCGCTGCAGGCGTACCAAGTCCCAACCCTGCCAATTGAGATACATCAGTTTTATGCCACCGAGGCTCTCTTCAGTTCTCGGGCACGACAAGCTAAGAGTTCATTATGCCCAGAGGCACGTTCGCCTATGCGCGGCTGGGACCGGGTCTTGAGTCCGGAGGCCATTACTGCCGTACCGATTGTAGGCGACCACGTGACGATGATGAGTGTTCTGGAAAACCGCAAGGCTCTGGCCCGAGCCATTTCTACGCCTTTAACCGGGGTTCTTGAAAAAGATCCCTAGCGAACTGCACCGAAGGTTCTGGCACCCAGACGAGGTTC
>NZ_JAMYSV010000109.1:0-524 GCF_040322115.1 Mesorhizobium sp. M0195
CTTCAGGATCGCCAAGACACCCACCACCATCGCCAGGCTGCGCTCCAGGCAGATCGCCACCGGCTGGTCCGGCTTGACCCCGAGCCCGATCAGATGATGCGCCAGCCGGTTGGCCCGCGCGTTGAGCTCGCCATAGCTCAGGCGCTCGTCCTCATGGACCACCGCCACCGCCTCCGGCGCATTTCGCACCTGCGCCTCGAACAGCTCGTGGATGCACCGCTGCGACGGATAGGCCGCCGCCGTCCGGTTCAACGCCTCCAGCAGATAGGTGCGCTCGGCGGCCGGCAGGATGTCAATGCGGCCGACCGGCTGGCCTGCATCGGCAGCCATCGCCCGCAGCAGCGCCAGCAGATAACCACGCTGCCGCTCGATCGTCGCCTGATCGAACAGCGCCGTGGCATAACCAAACGTTCCGGCGATCTCCTCGCCACGCTCGCAAAGGCTCAGCTCCAGATCGAACTTGACCTGATCATACCCCTCCCCGGCAGCTTCCACACTCAGCCCCGGCAGGTCCAATGACCCGA